>NZ_AP025144.1:1378201-2067302 GCF_019977755.1 Vibrio penaeicida
CTGTCTTTATGGTGAAGCGCACTGCCTTGCATAACTTGATACTCTTCTTCGTTCCCGATGACGACATCACTTATCGATGAGGCTTTTTGGTAACAATCGGCAGCTTCTTCTGCGCTCTCCCACGAATAAGCGCGATAATCTAAGTCGAGTACGACCTTACAGCCATGCGCTTTGGCTAACTTCATCGCTCGTAAAGTCGATTCACGGGAAGGAGATTGCGACAGTGCCGTGCCTGATACAATCAGAGCTCGAACATCTGAAAAATCAACGGTATCGACGTGATCAAAATTCAGGGCGAGGTCCGCAGCTAGATTTCGGTATATGACCACTTCAGGGTTAGGATCAAACTCAGCCAACGCGAGGCTGGTTCGATATTCTCCCTGAACGGCAAATAAATACGTTGTGCCGATGGAATGTGTATCTAGCGTGTCTTTTACGTATTGCCCAACCCCATCTTCTGATACGCAACTTAAAACCGAAGAATGCGCTCCCAGTTTAGACAGTGCAAAAGCGATATTCGCAGGAGAGCCGCCTACGGCTTTGTGGAAGGTTGATGTGCTTCCTAGAGTTGCTCCGAAGTCATTGGCATACAGATCCATGCCTGCTCGTCCGAGGCAAAGTGCATCGATAGGGCGATTATAATGTTCGGTCCAATCACTTAAACGTATTTCATTTTTGGGGTTGGTATTAGTTGTCATCGTAGCTCACCCATATTGCGCCTTTATCGGCAGACTCAACACAGGACTCGACAAACTTAACGCCACTGATACCTGCATCAATATCTGGATACCAATGGGTGGAAAGAAAGTCGGTGTCTTTGCGTTCAAAGGCGTCTATAGCCAAGGCATAGCGGTGGTAAAGATTTGCCCACGATTCAAAGAATCCCTCACCATGACCTCCTCCAATACGCGAACTGCTCACACCAGCCGCGTCGTTATGAAGGTATGGCATTCCTCGCTCCATGACTTGCGCAGGTTGCCCTTGAATTTCATAACGCAATTGGTTCGGATATTCATCCCACCATTCTATGCTGGCTTTTTCACCGACAATGCGGATTTTTTGCTGATGCATCGATCCTGCGTTTATTGCACTTGCCCACATAGTGCCTGTCGCGCCATTGTCGAAATTCATAATGACGTGCGCGTTATCTTCGAGTGGCGAGCGCGATTCAATGAAAGATTGCCTAGCACATAAAAGGGACGTCACTTTTAACCCCGTGATCAGTTCCGCTAAGTAAAAAACATGAGTGCCGCAATCTCCAATGATAAAGCTTGGTCCTGAAACTTCAGGGTTCATGCGCCATTTTGCTCCGGGGGAGTTTTTTTCCACTTCTACGTTGTGGTACCCGTGGGCAAACTGCATTTGAATAACACGAACTGCGCCGATATCACCCCTATGCACCATTTCACGCGCCTGCTGAACCATCACATGGCCGGTATAGCCATACATAACAGCCAACATGCGATTATTTTGATGGGCTATCGCTTTAAGCTCTTCTGCTTCAGTGGCATGAAAAGTCACAGGTTTCTCACAAATCACGTGCAGCCCAGCTTCTAATGCCGCTTTGGCTATTTCGTAGTGCGTTGCGTTTGGCGTTGCAATGGAGACGGCTTGAATACCATTTTCTTTTTTGGCTTCTTCTTCGAACATCACCTTATAGCTGGGGTAGCATCGGTCTTTTTCTAAGCCTAGGTTGGTACCAAAGTCTATGCAGCGCTGGTGGTCAATATCTAATGCACCAGCTACAAATTGAAACAGACGATCCCGAGCGGCAGCTGCACGATGAGAATGACCAATTTCACTGCCTCGCCCACCCCCAATGAGCCCCCAACGAATGGGGGTGTCAAAGTGTTTTTCTTCATTAAACATCTGGCTACTCCTAAATGCCTCGTCGTTGATAACGCCGACCTTCATCCCAAGTTTCTTTTGCTTTAACAACTTCTTCTCGATCGGTTATTTCTGGCAGTCCGACTTCCCACCACGCATCAACCGACGACCAGAGCGTTGGGTCGATATCAACGACAAGTACGTAAGTTTGATCCGCTGCTTTTGCGCGGCTAAAAGCGGCCTCAAAGCCATTGAGGCTGTCTACCTTTTCTGCTATCGCCCCTAAGCCTTGAGCGTGCTTAACAAAATCAACTCTTGGAAGCTCTGTTTCTTGTCGGATTGACGTACAGTCTTTCAGTAAATTGTTAAAACTCTCGTTGCCCGTGTTGTTTTGAAGCTTGTTGATCACTGCAAATCCACCGTTATCACAAACGATCACAATCATTTTGTGACCCGTTAAAACGGAGCTGTAAATGTCTGAATTGAGCATTAAGTATGAGCCGTCACCAACGAGAACAATGGCGTCACTGTTGTCCAGAGCCATTTTCGCACCCCAACCAGCTGCCACTTCGTAACCCATACAAGAGAAACCAAATTCAATATCTAACTGACCTGATTGGCTCGCTTGCCAGTTCATGTTGAGTTCTGCAGGTAAACCACCTGCTGCGGTTATGACTCTGTCGTCAGGCGATGCCAGCTGATTCACTTTGCCAATAACCTGTGCATAGGACGGTGTGGCTGTCTCCGAAGGTCGGGTGCGTTCTGCAACGATATCCAACCATTTCTGTCTCTCTTGGCGAGCGAAAATTGACCATGTTTTGTCCACATTCCAGTGTGTTAGCATCGGGCTAATCTGTTCGAGTGCTGCTTTGGCATCGGCTTGTATCGGGCATGAAAGGTGCTTAATAACGTCGAAACGGCACGTGTTAACACTGATCAACTTCATGTTCTCATCGCGAAAAACGGTCCAAGAACCTGTAGTGAAATCTTGTAAACGTGTACCGATAGCTAATACCAAGTCTGCTTGTTCGGCGATGTTATTTGCGCTGTCGGAGCCCGTCGCACCAATTGGTCCACAATTTAAGGGATGTGAGGCTGGCAAGAGAGTTCGACCTGCAATGGTTTCAATTACGGGGATGCCATACTTTTCAGCAAACTCTTGAAGCTGCTGTTGCGCCTCGCTGTAAAACACACCACCTCCAGCCACTATTACCGGTTTCTTGCTCTGCTTAATCAGTGTGGCGGCAGCTTCTAAGTCTTCGAATTCAGGCTGAGGGCGTCGAATTCGGTGTACTTTTTTCTCAAAAAATACTTCAGGGAAATCCCAGGCGTCACCTTGAGTATCTTGAGGTAGCGCCAAAAAAACCGGGCCGCAATCACCAGGATCCAGCAAAGTCGCCATAGCTTGTGGCAAAGAGGCGACTAATTGCGCGGGACTGGTAATGCGATCCCAGTAACGACTCACCGGTTTGAATGCGTCGTTAACCGTTAGGGTCGGGTTATTGAAATGCTCGGTTTGCTGTAAAACCGGATCCGGCAAGCGAGAGTTAAAGGTGTCGCCTGACAAAAGCAATAATGGGAGTCGGTTGGTGTGAGCAACACCAGCCGCCGTAATCATATTCGTGGCTCCCGGTCCAACCGACGATGTAGCAATACCAATACGTTTTCTCTTGTTAGCACGTGCATAGGCTATAGCCGCAAGCGCCATCGATTGTTCATTCTGCCCGCGCCAAGTCGGGAACACATCTTGGTTTTCTAAGAGTTGTTGACCCAAACAGGTCACGTTCCCATGACCGAAAATAGCAAACGCGCACCCAAATAAGGATTCTTCTTTACCTTCTACTTCTATGTATTGCGCTGTCAGGTAGCGAACGAGCGCTTGAGCTGTTGTGAGTCTTACCGTTGTCATTTGTACACTCCTTGTCTACTCACTATTCGAATTGACCAAATAATAACTCTTACCTGAAAATGTTTTCAATTCATTTGTTGAGTATTTGATCGAAATGAGCTCAATTTGTGCATAATTGAGATCTTAACAAACAAATATGATCACTATTTATCCTATTTGTATTGACACAATGAAAACATTTCCATTATCGTAACCCAATTGTTAATTAAATGTGAATATTGTATAGAGAGTGACATTGTGGAATTGAAACTTGCAAATGCCCCGTGCTCATGGGGAATAGAATTTCCAGATAACCCAGATAACCCATCTTGGCAAACGGTCTTAAATGAGATCAGTAGTTCGGGGTACAAAGCAACAGAGTTGGGACCTTTAGGCTATTTGCCGCAAGAAAAAGAAACACTGGAAAAGGAGCTGTCAGACAGAGGTTTAGATCTTATAGCGGGTACGTTATTTGTTCATTTTCATCGCATGGATACCCGACAAGCTATATTGGAACAAACCAAGACAGTGTGTCAGATACTGCAACAGCAAAATGCTAAATATTTGGTCATTATTGATCACGTTTCTTCCCCCCGCACTGACCAAGCAGGTCAAGTCGAAACAGCGACACGCCTCTCAAATGAGAGCTGGAAATACATGATGGATACGCTGAAGGAGGTAGGACGTATTTGCGCCGACTTTGGCATTGTTCCAACCTTACATGCTCACGCTGGAACCTTTATAGAGTATCGAGATGAACTAGATCGTGCCATGAATGATCTACCACCAGACTTAATGTCGCTTTGCGTCGATACAGGCCACTGTATCTACGCAGGGATGGACCCGTGTGAAGTACTTACTACCTATCAAGATCGTGTTAAATACCTGCACTTTAAGGACATAAATCCAGATGTTCACAAAGTCTCTGTTGCAAATGGCGTCGATTTTTACAAAGCCATTGGCAACAATATTTTCTGTCCATTAGGAGAAGGGTGTGTTGATTTTGAAAAAGTAAAACAGACTCTTATTGAAATTGATTTCAAAGGATGGGTCACTGTTGAGCAAGATACTGACCCGAGTGCAAAAAGTGATGCAAAAACCGATGCCGAAAGAAGTCGGGTGTTCATTGAACAAACTATTCTATCTTGAGGCTTCCTATACAGCAAAGTAGGTCAATCAGGGGATAGATACGCGAAATAGAATATGGAGAAATGTTATGACGGGGAAAGTTTCTGCAGAGGCAGCGCCAGCTGTTTCCAGTAATGATGAAAGAGTGCGCAAGGTCTCGGTGCTGAACCGACTCCTTTCTAGACCGGAGTTAGGATCCGTATCCGGAACAATATTGGTGTTTCTGTTCTTTGCCATAGTGGCATGGGATTCAGGCATGTTTAATGCTGATGGCATCATGAACTGGACAACGGTATCCGCACAGCTAGGCATTATTGCTGTTGGTGCATGTTTACTGATGATTGCTGGCGAGTTTGACCTATCCATCGGCTCAATGATTGGTTTCGCCGGAATGATGATAGCCATACCCTCAGTTTATTGGGGGTGGCCGGTATGGCTAGCCATTATTTTTGCCTTTGTAGGTGCAATGGCGATTGGCTTTATTAACGGGTACATCGTTGTAAAAACGGGGTTGCCTTCTTTCATCGTTTCATTGGCTTTCCTCTTTATTTTACGTGGGTTAACTATTGCCTTATCCATTATGTTGACCAATAAAACCATCCTTTCTGGTGTGTCCGAAGTCGCAGAGGGGGATATTCTTGCCGCCGCCTTTGGGGGGGAAATAGGCATGGGATTTTTCCAGTGGCTAGCAGACGTTGGTTTGATTGAAGCCTATAGCGACGGCACGCCGATCGTGAGCGGCATACCCATGGTCGTGATCTGGTGGTTCATCATTACCATCATCGCTTCATTTGTCCTGCTAAGAACCAAGTTTGGTAACTGGATCTTTGCTTCTGGCGGCGATGCCAACGCGGCGAAAAATGTGGGTGTACCAACTGAAAAGGTCAAGATTTCGCTATTCATGTTCACTGCGTTTTGCGCAACGGTCTTTGCTGCATGTCAGGTGTTGGAGTTTGGCTCCGCCGCTGCCGACCGTGGGTTGCTTAAAGAGTTTGAAGCGATTATTGCCGCGGTTATTGGCGGTGCATTACTCACTGGGGGGTATGGCTCGGTGATTGGTGCATTTTTTGGCGCTTTGATATTTGGTGTCGTGCAAATGGGGATCTTTTTCACCGGTGTCGATTCTGATTGGTTCCGAGTATTTCTGGGTGTGATGTTACTGATTGCCGTTCTTTTCAATAATTTTATTCGCAAGAAAGTGACCAGCGCACGTTAATACGTTTTCAAGGAGCAAATTATGGATAAGTACATTCTCGAGCTTAAAAACGTCAGTCGCTATTTTGGTTCTGTGATTGCGTTAAAAGACATCGATATGAAAGTGAAAATGGGGGAAGTGCATTGTCTGTTAGGTGACAACGGTGCAGGTAAATCGACGTTAATCAAAACTTTAGCTGGCGTGCACAAACCTTCAGAAGGCGAGTTTTTAATGAACGGATCGCCCGTGAGGTTTGACTCACCTCGTGATGCACTGGACGCAGGTATCGCGACGGTATACCAAGATTTGGCGTTGGTGCCTTTGATGAGTGTGACTCGAAATTTCTTTATGGGTCGGGAGCTCACTAAAAAATGGGGACCGTTTGAAATATTTGATACCAAACGAGCCAATGAAATTGCGCGTGATGGTTTGGCTGATATGGGGATAGACGTAAGGGACCCTGAACATCCGATCGGTACGATGTCGGGCGGTGAAAGGCAGTGTTTGGCCATCGCTCGTGCAATTCACTTTGGTGCCAAAGTACTGATTTTGGATGAGCCAACCGCAGCCTTGGGTGTTAAGCAATCTGCGAACGTTCTTAAAGTGGTCGCAAGGGCACGTGGTAAAGGTTTAGCAGTGATTTTAATTACCCACAACGTTCACCATGCTTACCCAGTCGCGGATCGATTTACGCTGCTAAATCGAGGAAAAAGTTTAGGTTCATGGAAAAAAGATGAAGTCTCTCGTGAGGAGATTCTGGAAATGATGTCAGGTGGCGAAGAATTAGAAACGTTGGAAGCGGAATTGGCCGAGTTTGCACGCGCAGATGCTGTGGCGAGTGTGGGCTAGGTAACACATTCTGTCGATAAGAAAACAACAGAAGTGGAAGAACTGGATGACTTTCACTTCATTCACAACACATGGAGATATCCGGATGAACAACCTATTGAGCAACATAG
This sequence comes from Vibrio penaeicida, assembly GCF_019977755.1. Taxonomy (NCBI): domain Bacteria; kingdom Pseudomonadati; phylum Pseudomonadota; class Gammaproteobacteria; order Vibrionales; family Vibrionaceae; genus Vibrio; species Vibrio penaeicida. The sequence continues at coordinate 1,385,199 of NZ_AP025144.1, forward strand.
CGAAAAAGGCATCTGTATTGGCGTTAGCCATTTGCGGAAGTGCAATAGCATTCATGCCTTTAACTGCTTCTGCGGAAGAGCGTTTTGTTTTAGTTAGCCACGCCCCAGATGCTGATTCATGGTGGAACACGATTAAAACCGCAATTAAAGAAGCGGGACAAAACATGGATGTATCAGTTGAATATCGTAACCCACCAACCGGTGATCTGGCTGATATGGCTCGAATCATTGAACAAGCCGTCGCGTCAAACCCACAAGGGATAATCACAACACTCGCCGACTATGATGTTTTAAAAGGCCCACTAGAGAAAGCAAAGAAAAAGGGTATACCAGTGGTTACAATTAACTCTGGTACAAAAGAACAGAGTGAAAGTGTTGGCGCATTGTTACATGTTGGTCAGCCGGAGTATGATGCAGGATTTGGTGCAGGTAAACGTGCGAAAGCCGATGGCATTAAATCGTTCCTATGTGTAAACCACTACATCACCAACCCAGCTTCCGTTGAGCGTTGCCAAGGTTTTGCTGATGCACTGGGTGTAGATTTAGATGGTCAGATGATTGATTCAGGACAGGATCCAACAGGTATCGAAAAGAAAGTCATGGCGTACATGCGTAAAAACCCAAACATAGAAGCCATTCTGACTTTAGGTCCAACATCTGCTCACCCAACACTTCGTGCATTAGAGAAAAACCGTCAATTGGGAAAAATTTACTTCGGTTCTTTTGATCTAAGTAACGAGATTGCGCAAGGTATTAAAGAAGGCAACATTAAGTGGGCAATCGACCAACAGCCATACCTTCAGGGATATCTACCAGTCATGGTACTGACTCTATTCAATCGCTATGGTGTTCTACCATCAAACCATATCAATTCAGGACCAGGCTTTGTAACAAAAGAGAACTTGGCGCTTGTTGAAAAACTGGCGGGTGAGTACCGATAGTAAAATCACCACTTCTTTTGGTTATTGCCAACAAAAGCCAAGAGTGGTGGTAGGTTAGATATCGAGATTAAAGTTTAGGCTCACAGGGTGTCTGTTCGGTAGGGAGCAGGATGCGCCAGTGTGACTGTTTTAGGGAACAGTTGCATGTGTCGGAATGAATGGCGGATCGTTACATCCGGTTTGTGAGCCGTTTTAAATAAAGTAGTAAAGAAAAATACGAGCAAAAGATTTTGAAAACATTTTCAGTTAGACTCCAATGTCACGGTGTCACAAGGTAACAGATAACCTGAGTCACATACTGTTTCTGTAATGTCGCCATGAAATGGAACAAAATTAACCGCGAAAGAGCAACAGACTCTAATACATGCATTAAAAAAATATGGAAGTTTGAATGGACGATAGTGAGAACAGCAAAAAGGTTGAGTCAAAAGTACGTAAAGTTACGGTTGTACATGTAGCCGAACGTGCTGGGGTTTCTTTGTCTGCCGTTTCAAGAGCCTTCAACCCCGAAGCCAGTATCTCTTCAAAGCTGAGAAATAAAGTCATGGCAGCAGCGGAAGAGCTGAATTACAAGCCAAATCGACTTGCAAGAGGCATTAAATCTCGCTCCAGCTTGATTGGCATTCTCGTTACCGATTTCAACAACCCATTCTATTTACCTGTCCTTTCCCAATTCACAGAAGAAATTCAAAAAAGAAACTGCCATAGCCTGTTGATCAAAGTGACCGATGAAATGGATATCAAAGAAGCGGTTGAATTGGTTATGGAATATAACGTAGATGGCTTGATTATCACTTCCGCTTCATTACCTGAAGCGTTGTCTGATGCTTGTAAGGCGCAAAATACGCCTGTCGTTATTTTTGGGAGAAATTCAGATGAGAACAGCGTTACTGTCGTGAGTTGCGACAACTTAGAAGCAGGGGGGATGGCTGCAGACATGATTTTGGATGCTGGATACAATCGACCCGCTTTTGTTACAGGACCTATAGGCACGTCGGCAACGGTTGAGCGTCAGCGAGGATTTCTAAGTAAGCTAATATTGCGAGGTTGCGATAAATGGCAAATCGTGGAAGGTGGGGAATTCAGTTACGACGCTGGTTATGACGCGACTGTTCGTATATTTAATTCCAGTGAAAAACCCGATGCCTTGTTCTACGCTGACGACATAATGGCGTGTGGCGGTATGGATGCTATTCGATACGAATTTGGATTAAGAGTGCCAGAAGATGTCGGTATAGTTGGCGTGGATGACATAAGGCTCGCGAAAAGTCGTGCCTACAATTTGGCGACGATTAGGCAGCCATACGAAGAAATGATACAAAAGACGATAGGCACATTGTTTGATCACATCGCAGACTCTGAGTTACCACCGCAATCTATTACACTACCTTGTGAACCCGTTATTCGTGGTTCGATAAAGAAATAAAAGCTTATAAGTGATGGCTATTAGGCGCTGTTTCCAAGCACTTTTAGAATACTGTTTTTAAGTCATTTTCGAGCCAATCTTACTGTTGGTTATATCAATTTATTTTTTATTTATATCCTTAATTATTAATACCTTACGCTATAATTTCACTTATCAAATAGCCGCAATAAATATGGCTTTACTCTCATAAATTTTTGAGAGTAATAATCATTTCATTCTGAATTTTAGAACAAAACGTGATATCGGTATATCTCGTCTTCTTCTTACACTTATCCTCTGGGCATAATTTCCATTCAACGCGTTGAATTATAATTACTTTTGTCAATTCGAGGAAAAAATGAAAAGGACTCATATTCTTAAGCTGAGCACTATGGCTGCGGCTTTACTTAGTTGTGTTGCGACTGCAGCACCAATGGATCCAAATGATGACAATGCATACCGTCATTTCCCAGCCAGCGTATCGGCTGAGATAGAAAGTAAGTATTACCTGTATAAAGATTCGCACGCGAAAGATCTTATTTGGTATGTGCCCAAATCTGGTTACGTTTCCTACCGTGGTCGAGGAAATAACACTCGTCCAAACTTCAACGCATCTAGCTACGTGCCAAGGTTCGGTACTTGGGCGGCACTTCGCCCTGGTGAAGCTCAAATCCGTATGGGTGGCGCATTCAATACAATGGGACGTGTGGAAGATGTTAACTTCTTAAAGCTTGAAGCTGAGAAAGTAGGCTTTAAAGTTTCTCCTGCAGTAGTCAATCGCGGCACGGCGTTATTTGTTGTTGATGGCATTGATGCTAACGCAGACGGCCGAATTGACGTGCAGTGTGTGGACGAGCCTCTGACTATCACAGATGCGTTTGGTGAAACAGTCAATGTCAATATCAATAAGTGTTCCGTGACTGCCATTGATGGTACTCAACAAGAAACCTCTATTGTAGAGAAAGCTTACGCTAAGGTACCAAGTGGTAGAACTAGCTCCTCTGTGAATGTTCCTTTCCAGTTAGTGACGTTGCCTGATAACGACATGACCAACGTCATTCAAGACGACCTCATGGTGGGTAACAGCTTAGCTCCATACTTTAGCCTTGTCGTTGATTGGGAGCTGGAAACAGAAAGAGCGACACGTGCTGCACGTATTACTGTCGACTGGAATCAGACATTCGAACAAGCGCATACATTTGCGGCTTACCACAACTACGCTTGTGTCGATATTGAAATCCAAGCGTTCTTTAAAAAACTCGTTCAGGAAGGAAAGGGCGTTTACGTTGAATACTATAACCCTGAAACTGGGCAGTATGAAGAGAAAGCACCAAACCAAGCGGCATTCATAAAAGCAGTCGAAGGCATTCAAGCAGAGCTGCAAGCAGAGTTGTTTGATCAAATTCAAGAGTACAGCCAATCACAACTAGGGCAAGTAGACACTAGTACCAACGCTATGTGGACGTTACGCGCTAACTATGAGAAGCAAATCCTGAAACGTCACGAAACCAGAACCATTAACTGGAACCCTGGTATGTCAATGGAAACAGTACAAACTGAAATGAGTGTGGACTGTGTTGTTGGTGGATTCGGAATGCCTGTTGAATGGAGCACCGAAGTAGGTTGTCACGCGATTGTTGATGACGTCACTACGCCGTAACGGAGAGTAACTCTAGGTTATGGCTCTCGTCATAATCTGGATTATTGCTCTTTGTAACGCTAATGCAGTGTTTAGCCCACGAAGTTCGTGGGCTAATTCAAGGACTACCTATGATGAAATTGACTCATTTACTTGCTAGTGCCGCACTCGTTTCAGCAGTGTCGGCGCATGCTAGCGATTACACGCTGTCTTTGTTGGATTTTAATTCCACAATAGACAACGGCGACATCGTTTTTGCCCCATTTAAAAATACCACACGTGGCACGGGTTACGTTTGGTTTAGAGATTATGAATACGACTATCGGCTCCCTGTTGCTGGAGAGTATCGAACTAAAACAATAACGGTCAGCTTTGTTCCGAGAAGTGTTCAGAGCGGAGAATTTACAACTTTTGCTCGGGAAAACAACATCCGGCCAAACAGAAAGACCATCGTTCCTGACGATGCAATTCTTTGTCAGCCTACTCAAGCGTTAACCGACTTGCTTACCACATTTGAGTACTCGTCTGTGTCAACACGTCAACCTGGTTACCCTAAATTGTGTAGCTTAGTGATTCGTTACAACACCAGCTCAGCCAAAGAAGCTCAATTACTTGAACTTATCGATACTAAGCAGTTAATGCATGCAAAGTTTTCTTTGTCAGACCCTGCTGATCAGCCTGCACCTGGTGTGTTCATCGAAGTACCAAGTATTGTCAATCAGTTGGTTGAACAAAAGGTACTGGAACACGATCTACCATTGCCAACTGAACCACCAGTACAACCAGACCCACCAGTGTCATCTGAGCCAACATCAGGCGAACAAGGGGAAACCAGTCCCCCTCATGTCGATATTGGATGGTATGGATTGAGTCAAGGTATTAACTTTTACTCTTCACATGTCGATCCGACTTTGTTTGGCTTTGATGTTGGAACAACTATAGACAAGTCGCTGCTGTTTCAACGTTGGACGCAGTTCATAGATCTCTTCTTAGTGGTAGACGAGCAGCCTGGATACTGGGTTATTCCAGAAAAAGCAGCATCGGAAAAGATCGTTATTTCAGAGCCTATGCCTTCAACCCCGTTCGTTGAGGTTATGTACTGATTTTCTATGCCTTTTCTTATTACCTACTTAAGTTGTATGTGGGTTCGTTGCGTTCTAGTTTCCTTGCTAGGCGCAACGTTTTTACTGTCTTTCAATGGATACGCTCTTGAGTTGGATAATCGCACTTACAAAACGGCGATTGAGCAAGAATGCCATGGCTGCCATTTTGATAACCGAATGAAACCCGTCGGAACGTTGCCAAATGGTTCTCGAAAATGGACAGATCAAAAGTGCGTGGCGTGCCATACAGAAATTGACGAAATAGCGTACAACTACAGAAATAAGATCTCAGATCCACGATACGTCGCACTTCCAGTGAAGGACAAACGTCTTGAATCTATGGAGAAATACCCCCTTTCTTATTTACATGCACCCATATGGCCGATGTTTGAAAAACAAACGGTCAGAGTTAACCGAAAAACGTTAGTCAAATTCCTCAACGCCCCACATGGTACCTGTGACGGCAATAGCTGCAATGCCCCTAAAATGATGGCTTACACCAATATTTCTGAAGATGAAGTGATAGCGATCAATGAGCATTTGGGCGCTATACCCAATGAATCGGATTTGGAGGTGAAAGGCTCGATAAAGAAGGGAGAGGCGTTGTTTAAACAGAGTTGTTCTATGTGTCATGGCAATAGCCAGTTATCAGGCTATAACGCGAATGCGATGAGTTTGTTTTCTGCAGATTGGATCCACCAATATGCCAATGGTAAGGCGGTGGAAGGGAGAAGCATGCCCAAACTGCCAATCTCTCGTCGCGATGCTCATGACCTTTATGCTTATTTTCAACACTCACGTTCTGAAAATGAAGAAGCCTTAGCCAAGGCTGTTTCGCAAGTATCGGCTGATTTCGAACAACTTCCCACAGGGAGCATTCCGCCTAAAGCGCTGAACTATATATGGAACCGTTTATGGCGAGATACGGGCTGTGTGCATTGTCATGGTATTGAGGGAAGGGCGAAAGAGGTGTTTAACATGGCTGGCAAGGAGCATATAGAGCAGTGGCTAAGTGAAAACGACCCGAGCATTTTGTACCAACGGTTGGCTATACGGGAAAAAGAGAAAGAGTTTGGTATGGGAGCGACTCCAGCAGGGATGCCTGCAACGGGGCGCCCACTACCTAAACCACTCATTAAATTACTGGGTATCTGGATAAAGTCTGGTTGCCCAAATGAAAAGAACGAAAATATTTGCAAGGAAAAATGGAATCACCATGCGCAATAAAATCGTAAACACCCTTATTCAGTGCTTATTGCTGATATCTGTCTTCAACAGTGGCGTGACCGCCGCTCCCATAGACCCTTCATTAAAAAATGTAGAAGCCGAATTTCCCGCAGATATTCTGCATAAGTTTTACCTTTACGGTGATACCGTAGACGCAAATCTAGTGTGGTTTGTGCCTAAATTTGGTTCGATCGCACGAGATAACACTGGGTTTAATCAACCAGAGTTCGATATCGGCAGTGCTTATAGTGAACATCCTAATTATTTCCCAGGAGAGGAGCTGGTTTGGTTCAGTGGCGCGTTTGATACGAGAGGATTTGAAAAAGATATTGAGCATTTGTCTCAGGTCGCGTCTCAAAAAGGGTATCGAATCTTAGCGGCACAACCCAAAGCTGCTGAGACGTATTTTGTGGTTGATGGTGTCGACGTACAAAGTTTAGATTTGGATTGTTCTGAAAGCATTAGTACGTCATATGGGGATTTTCCAATTTGCTATGTTTTCGATCAGCAAGGCCAAAAGCACCCCGCGGAATTTGTAGCAAAGTTAGAATCGACGCTGCCAGAAAACACTATGAGTGATTATGTCGGTTTTAGAGGAATAACGGTCCCTTATTGGAAGGACACATTAAAAGACCTAATGGGGTACGGCTTAGCGATCAATGACCCCTTCGTGGGACAAAACTGGGACGATAAAATTCAGGTAGTGACAGTGTGGGAGCTAGACACACACTACAATCGACCTAGAGCGCGAATCAACATCAATTGGCCAGATCTGGTACATCGTTTTATTGAGTTTCAAAAAGCACACCCTGCGTTACTCACGGTGAGTGACATCAAACACCAAATAAATTCATGGGTTAGAGTTGCTCTCGCGACACAAAATGCCCCTTTTTATCTCCACACATTCAGTGCAAACAATGATGTTAACTTGATTACTGATGCCGTATATAAAGTGTTGAGCAAGAGAAGGCTGTTTGTTCCTCAGTGGGTGTTCACACGACCACCAATCAAGACGAATGTTTCGTCAAATGCCACTCGCAGTGAAAAGCGCTTGGTACCTATTGCTAATGGTGGGATTACGTTTTTTGTACCCGCGACGATAACAGTCAAACCAGAACTAAGATTTGCGATTAATCGTTCAGCGGCAAACCAGCCAAGACAAGACATTGATTTGCACTATGGTCCAAGTGTCCTTACCCTCAACCCACAAACTAATATGTACATTGAGTGCTTACATGGTGGGTGGAATTTACCTGTTAGATGGGCACGTACCTCTGCGTGTTTGGATACCCATTCCGATAACCAAGCTCGCCCACGTATTGGTTTAGAGGCGATGAAGAAGTTTATGCCCTCCTCGTTGAGGTAAACAATGACGGCATGCAGGTAAATGATTGCATGCCGTTTTATACCTCAATTAATCGACTCTCTCTAACAACTCAATTAGATTGCCAAAAGGATCGCGGAAATCAAAACGCTTCATGCTAGGTATTTGAACGCTTTTGTTGATGATGAAATCATGGGTTTCTAATGTCTTTCTCCACATATCAAGATCACTGACTTCGTAGGCAATATGAGCAGACGTATATGCGCGAAAGTTTTCATTTTCAATCGCAAAATGAATGGCAATGTCGCCAAGGCGTAACCAAAAGCTGCCATTACCTTCTAGCGTATTTGGTTTTGTCACTTGCCTGAGTCCGAGCACGTTACAATAGAAAGCTTTTGCCTCTTCTTGAGCACCACTCGGAATTGTAATTTGGATATGATTGATGGCTTTTAACATTGTTTTCTCGTTGGATTAAACTGAGATGGATCTGATGAGGGATAGAGCGAGCTCTATTTATAAAGGAGGTGCCCTACGCCACAATCACGGGGGGAGAAAGCAGCGCAGAGCAAATTTTTAATCCATTGTCGGCATAATGAAATCACTTTTGTGCTTCTCAAGTCGAACACTTGTTGGCCAGCGTGTGGTAACTGTTTTCATTCTGGTATAAAAACGCACGCCATCATTGCCGTGTACGTTCAAAGGTCCAAATATTGAGCGTTTCCATCCACCAAAACTGTGGAATGCCATTGGAACAGGAATCGGTACATTAACGCCTACCATACCTGCCAAGACATCCTCACTGAATTGTCTTGCGGTTTCACCGTCACGAGTGAAAATGGCGGTACCATTACCGTATTCATGGGTATTAATGAGTTCAAGTGCGGTTTGATAATCGGGCACGCGAACAACCGACAAAACCGGACCAAAAATTTCTTCCTGATAAATGGTCATGTCTGGCGTAACATGGTCGAAAAGTGTAGGACCGACAAAAAATCCATTTTCATGTCCTTCGACACTGCAGCCTCTGCCATCTATCGTGAGCTCGGCTCCTTGGGCTTCACCCGAATCGATGTACCCAATGATTTTTTGTCGATGTTCTGCGGATATGACTGGTCCCATGTCGTTTTCTTTACCATCTACCAGCCCAGGTCCCACACGCATAGCCGCTATTTTGTTCGTTAGCCCTTCAATTAGCGCGTTTGCAGTCTCATCACCAACTGCGACAACCACTGAAAGCGCCATGCAACGTTCACCCGCTGCGCCAAACCCAGCACCGAGAATGGCACCTGTTGCCATATCCATGTCAGCATCTGGCATCAGAATACAGTGGTTTTTTGCTCCGCCAAGTGCCTGACAACGCTTTCCATGAGCTGAAGCTGTCGAGTAAATGTATTCAGCAATAGGAGTAGAACCAACAAAGCTAACGGCTTGTACAGACGAGTGAGTAAGCAACACATCGACGGCTTCTTTGTCTCCATTAACCACGTTGAATACGCCATCTGGTAGCCCTGCCTGTTTCAGTAACTCAGCCAGCATTAATGCAAGTGAAGGATCTTTTTCTGAAGGTTTTAGAACAAATGTGTTACCGGTCGCGATGGCTATAGGAAACATCCACATTGGGACCATCGCTGGAAAGTTAAAAGGTGTTATACCTGCACAAACGCCTAATGGCTGCATGATAGAGTGGCTGTCTACACCACTGCCGACGTTTGCCGAGCTTTCACCTTTTTGAAGATGTGGGATACCGCAGGCAAACTCGACCACTTCCAGACCACGCGTTAACTCTCCCATGGCATCGGAAAATACTTTTCCGTGTTCATTGGATATCAATTCTGCGAGTGTGTGACTGTTTTCTTCAAGTAATGTTTTGAATTTAAACATGACACGAGCTCGACGAAGTGACGGGGTTTTGGACCACGTTGGAAAGGCGTTAGCGGCAGCTTCAATAGCTTCTTCGACTTCCGATGCTAGGCTAAGTACTACCTGTTTGGTCTGCTGCCCTGTCGCAGGGTTATACACTTTCCCAAATCTATCGGTTTGGCTTTCTACGCGCTGCCCGTTAATAAAATTGTTAATGGTTTCCATAGTTTTTCTCCTGATAAGTTAGCGCATAAGTTAGGAATTTCGCTGCTGCCAAACTGATATAAGCTGGTGGTAGTTACTTTTTACTTTTGAAATAAACGTTTCATCGTCTATTTCACACTTTAGCCACTGTTTCGTGGGCTCTCCAAAGATGGAACGACCTACAGCAAATCCTTGTACATTTTTACTTTGAGCAGCATCTCGGAATCCCTTTTCAAGTTGATCCAATGGTGCATCTAGCCCAAGTAAAACAATGCCACGGCAATAGGGATCTTGCTGCTCAATAAGTTCATCGATGTCTTTCCAGCCTTGTTGATCTATCGATGGCAACTTCCACCAGTCGGGCTTTATTCCTAAGTCATAAAGCTGTGAAAGCGCTGAAGTATATAGCTGACTTTCTTCCTCGGGAGAGCATGGTGCTGAGTCTTTAGGTAAAATGATTTCCAACAGCAATTCATGCCCACTTTGACAGCAAGCTTGGTAGATCTCTTGTAGATCTCGCTGTTGTTGAAGTTTGAGAGACTGCTCGTCGTTTGGATGATAGAAAACTAAACATTTAACAATATGCTCTTGTGGCCAGTTCACAAGCTGGCTACCAATATTGCCATGCTCAAGCATGAGAGGGCGGGAGGAAGGCAGCTCTATAGGGCGGCCAATCCAAACCATCGAGTCATTATTCTCTTTGATCCCTGTTGCTTGATTCAAAACATGCTGACCAAAAGTGCTGTCACAGAGAATACCCGATTTACCTTGTAGCCCTGCTTCTTCGGTAGCTTGACGGTAAGCCTGCCAAATCAACGACTTAATGTAAGGGATAGTATCAAGTTCACGGTTAGCTTCTCGCGCCATATCTGCGAACTGAGCCCTATGGTCAAACGCGAGGACGCAGATATCTTGCCATTCTCTTGCTCGCTTAGTGACGCGGTGGAGGTGATTTAGCTCGCGACTCACATCTGGGCGAGGAATATTTTCGGCGTGCGTAATGTAATAGTCGAGCTCGGCTTTTGTTGGCATAGCCGGAGCACAACCGTGTCGAGATACTACCAGAGCGCCACATGCGTTAGCGTAATTGCAGCTTTGCTCCCAAGATTCTCCGTTTAGATAACCACGCAACAGCCCCGACATAAAAGCGTCACCAGCGCCAAGCACGTTGAGGACATCCACTCTTACCCCTTTAACGGTAATACCTTCATCTAAGGTATCTGGAATGTCTGTGGTAAAGACACTGCAACCCATAGGACCACGCTTGCAGACCAACTCTGCTTTAGAGTAGTTTCGAATCCTTTTTAATGCCTCTACGGTATCAGTGGATCCCCCTGCGATGTGAAATTCTTCTTCAGTCCCAACAATCAAATCAAAGTAGTGTAATACATCCTGAAGTGACTGGGTCACGCTATCTGATTCGATGAATCGAGTTTCACCATCACCTAAAGAGGTGAGCCCCCATAGAACAGGACGATAGTCGATATCCAATGCGGTTTTTACACCGTGTTTTCGAGCATAAGATAATGCAGTAAGCACGGCTTCACGTGAGTTGGGGTTTGAAAGGTGCGTACCAGTAATGGCTAAACAACGCGACGATGCAATGTAACTCTCGGAGACATCATCTGGCGTAATCGCCATGTCAGCACAGTTATCACGGTAAAAGATAAGTGGAAAGGTGTCTTCGTCTTTTATGCCGAGTAAAACAAGCGCTGTGAGTCTGTCTTTGTCGGTGATTAAATGCGAAACATCCACCCCAGCACGAATCAATTCCTCTCTAACAAATCGACCCATATGCTCGTCACCCACTCGTGCCAACATGCCAGATTTTAGCCCTTGAATGGCAGTACCATAGGCGACATTTCCGGAAGAACCGCCTAAATACTTCGCAAATGTGGTCATGTCCTCTAAGCGAGATCCTATTTGATCGCCATATAAATCGACAGCCACTCTGCCCATGCAGATAACATCGAGCTTTTTATCTACTTCTTTCATTCCCTGCTCCTGATATTTCGAACCCACTTGTATTTCGTACTCACCTACATCTATTAATGTCTTTCTTTGCCATGAAGCGAAGTAATACATTGAATCAATTTATGAATGAAAGTGGCATATCGCAAATACAAATTATGAAATAAACGTTTCATTTAATCTACATCTGAAATTTTTAAATCGCAAGAGTTTTGTTGTTTTTTTGAACGGTTAAAAGGTCTTTTAACAAGGCTAAGACCTAAATTGAACTCGAGAGAAATGAATTGAGCTGAAAAGAAACGGAAAATTGGCGTTCTATCTGAACCTAATTTTTTTTCTAAAGATGAATCTCAAGTGTCCGATAAATAAGAAATTAGTAAATAATCTAATTGAGTCAAAATATTGACAATGGTACGTACGTCATACCTGTTGGTGTATCGGATAAAATTCGCCATTAGATTGACGAATTAGCATGAAAAACTTAGTCCTCAGTCGCTAGTAATTTACTAATCCTGTTGATAGATTGTGCCTGTAAAATATTTGTTAACACCAACTCTTGGTTGTGACAAATACGAGTTTGCAAAAGGAGGTTGGGAATATGCGAACGCTATCTGTTCATTTGAAAATTACACTGCTGGCTGGTCTCTGCCTGCTCTTTACATCGGTGAGCTTGATAGGTTTTTCAATCTACAATGCAACGGGTAACCAGAAGATTGTCATTGACCATAGTTCCCAATCCGTTATCGATAAATCTCAGCAAATCTTAGCTGGCATGGCCAAACTGAATGCTGCAGAAGTTCAAACTTATCTTGATGAAGCAACCTACCGCGCTGAAATGCTGGGTGAGAGTGCGTTATTTCTGCAGCGCAATGCATTAGAAAACTTTACTCCAAGTGAAGAACTGCGAACCGCGCTCAATGAAATGGTGAATAACACGGTAGTACGTTTTCCAACCGTGCGTGGGGCTTACCTTGTTTTTAACGAAGATGCGCTTGATGGGGAAGACAGTAACTATCATGGTGCAGACTATGTAGGCTCCAACGAAAAGGGGCGATTTGCCAGCTATTGGTCGATTTCTCCTGAAGATGAAACGCTTGTTTTTGGTGAGCCGCTAGAAGAAAGTACATTAATGGATTCGTCTCAGGCAGAGCGCTTTCTATGTCCTATAAATTCCGGTCAAGCTTGCGTTACCTCACCGCGCATTATCAACAGCCAGAATGGTGATGTGTTGCAAACGTCACTGACCGTCCCACTTGTATCTGAAGAAGAAGTGGTTGGTTTCCTTGGCGTTGAGTTATCTCTTAATGCTCTGATTGATACGGTGATGCAGTCGGATCAAGCCTTATTTGCAGGTAAAGGGCACATTACAATTTTGAGTTTAGACGGCACTTTGATCGCAACAGACGATTCCAGCGCCAAACTGGGTGAAAAATATCAGAGCGATAGGGTCAGCGCTTCTATGCTGGAGGGTTTCCTATTTTCGAGCGAAGTCCAAACCCAATGGAGTGCGGATAAACAATGGCTCACGGTGTTTTCACCTGTCTCTGTGGCAAACCAAACGTGGGGTGTCATGTTAGAAGTGCCCCGCGAGAGCGTATTGGCCGACGCGACTCGACTTGATTCGGTTATAACGGAATTGGTTAATGGCTCCATTTCAAACGAATTGATGGTCGGTGTTGTGCTGGTTCTATTTGGCTTGGTGTTGATCGCCGGTCTTGCTACTCGCTTAGTGAAGCCTATTAAGGAAGTGGTTACTAGATTGGACGATATTGCATCTGGGGAAGGGGATTTAACTCAGAGACTGGATGTACAAACCCAAGACGAAATTGGTCAATTAGCGGCGGGCTTCAACAAATTCTTAGATAAGTTACAAGTGATCATCAAAGAGGTGGTTGCGACGACGCACGATATTTCTTCGACGTCAGAACAATCGGGGCAAGCGGCATCGGTGACTCGCCAAAGCAGCGATGCGCAGTTTAAAGAAGTTGACTTAGTTGCCACAGCATCCGAAGAAATGACGCAAACGGCGGGCTTGGTCGTTCAAAATGCCGAAATTGCGGTTCAAGCGGCAAACGAAGCCAATATGTCTGTCTCTCAAGGTAAAGAGGTGATTGGCGACTCTTCGGATGAAATGACGAAGTTGGTTGATAAAATGACCAGCGCAGTGCCAGTGGTTGAAGACTTAGCGAAGAATAATGCGGCCATTACCGAAATCCTTTCGGTGATTGAAGGCATTTCTGAGCAGACTAACTTGTTAGCGCTAAACGCGGCGATAGAAGCTGCGCGCGCAGGAGAGCAAGGGCGAGGCTTTGCGGTGGTCGCCGATGAAGTACGAAACTTGGCAAGCCGAACACAAGATTCAGTAGGCGAAATCCGAGAAGTGATTGAAAAAGTACAAGTTGGGACCAAAAATGTCGTGAGCGCAATTCAAGAAGGAAATGAACTGGCTGCGCACACACATGATCAGGTTGATAAAGCGGTAAAAGAGCTTAATACAATCGATGAATCCATTGTGGCTATCGTGGACATGAACTCTCAGATTGTAAAAGCGGCGGAAGAGCAACAGTCGGTGTCTGGAGAGGTGAATCTTAACGTGTCTAATATCCGTGAGTTAAGTGCACAGATTTTGGAACAGGCGGAATCATCAGAAAGAATCAGTAAAGAAATTTCCGCAATATCCTCACGACAAAAAGACTTGGTCAACCAGTTTAAAGTGTAGGTTTGTTACCCATAAAATACTAAAGGGAGCTTCACGCTCCCTTTTGCTATTTGACATGTCGTGACTTTACTCGTGAGTAAACCAATATCCACGATTGACGAAATCACTAAGGATGTCGAGTGCTGTACCTGCATCACCGGAGTTGTCAATATCGTCCCAAATGATGACGCTTTGATCACACAGAGTATGTATGAGCTCTTGTTGAGATTCTTCTACAGTAACAACATCACCGTTTACATAAGCGGTGAGCGGATTGTTTTCATGGTAATACGCTCGAAGACCGGAAACACGCTCAATAGCCCCACCTTCTTGTAGATAGCCTTGTAGCTCCTCTGGTGTCCATTTCTCTTCAGCAGAGACAATATCTAATTGATGGCGAGATTGGCTCACTAGGCAGCCAATGAACTTATCGAGTGTCGCTTCGTCGTTCAATGAGTTTTTTAACATGGCTTTTAACTGACTGAGGTCTTTATCCTGAATGACCCCTTTTGTTTCTTGTGTTTCTTGAGCAGGGTTATGCAGATGGTGATCACCCATATCATGAGCCAATACGTAATCCGCAAAATTGGAGAGAAGTTCCTGCTGCTTAGGAGAACGGTAACCGACGGAGTAACTCATTGAAGGTTGAAGGGCGTAGCCATCGTGTGGAAAACCGGGTGGGATATAAAGAATGTCACCGGGTTCGAGCACGTCGTCGATGATAGGCTCAAATCCTTCAATTTGCCTAAGCACAGAGTGGCGGCAAGTCTCTTTATATTGCCCTTCATCAAGCGCGCCTACACGCCAATGACGTTTCCCTAAACCCTGAACAATGAATACATCGTATTGGTCTATATGAGGACCAACACCACCACCTTGAACGGAGTAACTAATCATTAAGTCGTCAAACAACCAGTTGGGCATCGCATCGAATGCTTTAACAAGTTCAGCCGCTTCTGGGTGCCAATGATTGGCAGCTTGAACGATAAATGACCAGTTGGTTTCGGCCAGCTCCGCGAATTTTTCTTCAGGAAAAGGACCGTGTTCGGCTACCCAGTTGTCATCTAAATTGGAGACAAAGCGCGAATCAATTTCCTCTTCCATGGTTAAACCGGCTAATTCATCCGGAGAAAGAGGGTCCGAAAAGTTAGAGAAACCACCTTTGATAATGGTCGGCTTTTTCTGCCAGTAATGAGTAAGAAATTCTTCTATTGAAAAGGAGAGCTGGTACATGGTGGATTCGCATCTTTAAAATTTGCCGACATTCTATACCTAAGTAACCACATTAACTACACCCAAGTGCCGTCAAGCTGGTGGGATACGAGCCCTCAAGTATGTGGATTCTATATTTGTCTTGGTTTTGAATAGGAAAAGATGAAGAGCGGTAAGATATAGTCATCTTACCGCCGCCGGGATTTAGGGTCTGTTGACCTTTTGAGAAGCTTTATTGGATTGAGTTGAAGAGGAAAAGTCGACGCTTTTCAGAGTGCCTTTTTTCTGCTTTTGTTCTTTAGACGATTCTCGTCTTTTCAAGAGGTATCTTGGCCGCTGTTTGGTTTCAATGTATAACCGACCCACATATTCCCCAATAATTCCTATTCCAATCAACTGGATACCACCAAGGAATACAATAGCGACAATTAATGTAGGGAAACCAGGGACAGGGTTCTCATTGATGAATTTGTCTAAAATAATCCAACTGCCGTAACACAGAGACATAAAAGAAATAAAGAACCCGATGTAACTCCATACTCTAAGTGGAAGAGTCGAGAAACTGGTTATCCCCTCTATGGCAAAGTTCCAAAGTTTCCAGCCGTTAAATTTAGATATACCAGCCGCGCGCTCATTTCGTGTGTATTCAACTATTTCAACTTTTCCACCAACCCATGAAAGAATACCTTTCATGAATAGGTTTCGTTCAGGGAGTTGTTTGATATGCTCGACGGTGTCGCGAGAAAGTAAACGGAAGTCTCCGACGTTCTCTTGAATTTTCAAGTCACTTATTCGGTTATGTATTTTATAGAACATTTCAGCGGTGTTTCTTTTTAATACACTGTCACTTGTTCTATCGACTCGTTTGGCGAGCACGACGTCTGCCCCTGCTTGCCATTTGTCGACCATTTCAGGGATCACATCGATAGGGTCTTGGAGATCTACATCGATAGGAATAACGGCGTCACCGGAAGCGTGCTCCAATCCAGCCATTAGTGCGGGTTCTTTACCGAAGTTTCGAGTAAAGCTCAAAGAGATGACATTTTTATCGCTAACTGATAATGCTTCAATAATGCTTTCGGTAAGATCCGTACTTCCATCATTAATAAACAAAATTTCAATGTCATAGCGGCTAAGTTCGCTATTTTCTTTTACCGTTTTATAAAAGAGAGGAATAGCCTCTTCTTCATTAAAAACTGGAACTACCAAGGATATTTTAATGCTATCTCTCATCAACAAACCGAATAAGTTAATAATTAGATTTTAAACTCAGGCTTAGTATGATGGGGTTAGGAGAAGCCTAAGTACATCTAAATTATGTAAGTAAAATTGTTAAGTTGAACAATGTCTCATTTAAATGTTCACTAGCTGAATCTTTCTCTACTTATTATAAATTAAGATCATTGTATTAATAATATTCTATTTAATTATATTCACTGAGTTGATAATTAGCTTCATATCAGAAGTAATGATTTCTTATAAATTATTTATTTAATTACTAATGTTATTTTCTTACTTTTATCGTGGTTTTTTATAAATAAATCATGGCTATATAGCGAAAAAGCTGCCCATAAGGCAGCTCAATATTTATAGTAATTAGCTCAATTGGTGGGTAAGCCCACTGTTACCAAACGTAGCGACGAGGGTTCGAGTTACCCCAAATTGTGTAGATTTCAGGAAATATCATGTCGGTGTGCGTTTCTATCTCACCAATGGTTATGCTGTTGTCACCTTGCGTACCAAACAGTACCGCTTCTGAATTCTGGCGAATGCCGTGAACATCGGTTACATCAACCATTGTTGTATTCATCGAAATCTTGCCTACAACAGGAACACGTTGACCGTTTATGATAACTTCTGCTTTGTTACCAAGGCTGCGGTTATAACCATCTGAATAACCAAGTGGTAGGTTGGCTAGAATGGTCTCACGTTCTGTGACGAATGAACTGTCATACCCAACTGTGCTGCCCGCAGGAAGTCTATGCAAAGATGCCACTTTTGTTTTGTAAGAAACGATAGAAGGGTACTCAGCATGTCCAGGAAGATCGCCATACAAAACACCGCCTGGGCGCACCATATCAAACTGAGCTTCTGGTACGTTGAGTGATGTAAATGAGTTGGCAGCGTGAAGAGTCACATCTTCGCGATCAAGGTCTGAGTTCTCAATGATCCAAAGTGCACTTTGCTCAAATTCTGCGGCTTTCTCTTTAATGTAGTCGACTTCATAGTTAGGGAAGTGAGTCATGATTCCCACGATCTCAACATTGTCGAAGTCCGCCATTTTCAACGCGTCTCGTTGTCCACGTTGTGTCGACATATCTAAGCCGTTACGACCCATTCCGCCAGAATTCAGCGCAAGGTGAACATTAATTTCAGTATCAAAGCGTTCTGCAATTCGCTCGATCTGGCGAGCTTTAGATAACGAACCCACTAGCTCTTCAACATCGTATTGAATCGCGTTAGCAATTTCTTTGCGGCTCGCCGCACGCACACGAATTAACTGTCCATCAAAGCCAGATTCACGCACGATACGTGCTTCTTCATTACTTGCAATAGCAACGCATGGAATGTCTTGGGCAAGGATAGTCGGCATAAGTCCTTGAATGCCATTTCCATAAGCGTCCGCCTTCATAACTGCACAAATACTCGTACCTTTATTAACAAAAGTTCGGAATTGATTAATGTTATCGTTGAACTGAGACAGGTTTACTTCAAGCCATGCATTGCTGGTTTTGTATTCATTGCTGTATTCGCTTTCAATACCCGAAAGCAGTGGCGCACTTAGTGCAGGCGTTGAAATAGTGGTCGCGGCAGCAAAAGACAGCGCTAAAAGAGTTAATTTAGTTTTCATGTTTTTTCTCCAAAGCATCCCCCTCCCGAGTAAACGAGTGAACATAGGAGAGGGCATTAAATTTATATGCTGGGCGAATTGAACGCCCAGACGGAATCGGGTTACGTTGGGTCAATGGACCCAAGTAATGAAAGAGTTACACCAGTCGGAATTTTGCCATTGACTGCTGCAGCGATTGAGACAGTTGCTCTAACTCAGAGCAAGACTGTGCGGTTTGAAGAGAGCCTTGTGCGACTTGTTCGGACGAGCTTTGCATGTTTTCAACACGAACCGAAAGGTCACCAACTACCGCGGATTGCTGGCTACAAGCACTGGCTATTTGAACACCCATATCAGAAATTTGAGTCACAGCATTTTGGATGTCACCCATAATATCTTGAACTTGATCGCCCAGCCCTAAACACCTCGACGTGCTTTCTTGGCTACCATCAGATACGTTTTTCACTTTCTGAGTGCTGGCTTTAAATTCTTCGATGATAGTGCTGATTTCACCAGTTGAATCTTGTGTACGTCCAGCAAGTGAGCGTACCTCTGAAGCAACAACAGCAAAGCCACGGCCACTCTCGCCAGCGCGTGCTGCTTCGATTGCTGCATTAAGTGCAAGAAGATTCGTTTGTTCTGCGATATCTTGAATCACGTCGACAAAAATATGGATTTGTTGTGAGCGCTTTTCTAATTCAGCGACTGTTTCACTTGAAAGACGAATAGAGTCCGCGACTTCCATCATGGCATCGATCATCAGTTTCACTTGATCGTTGCCATTTTTAGTCAGGTTCATCGCATCTTGTGTTTCTTGAGCGGAGGTTTCTGTGTTTTTCGAAATATCATGAATGACAGATTCCATCTCTGTCATTGCAGACGATACTTGGCTGGTTTCTTTTTGTTGGTGTTGCATACCTTCCGCTGATTGACTTGAAATCATGTTCACTTCACCAGCAGAGTGGTTAACTTGAGAAACCGCAGAGGCAACTTGTTCAATAAGAGATTTAAGGTTGTTTTGCATGGATTCGACGGAAGTCGCTAGCTGGCCTAGTTCGTCTTTTCCGATAGCGTTGTGATCCAGTTTTTGCGAAAGATCACCGTCTGCGATGTCGTTAGCCAAGGTCGCGACAGCGGTAAGTGGACCACATATCACCTTAGTAAGAACAACGGTAACGATAAGCATGACAATAAGTGCCAGAGCGTTGCTTGTTAGGTTCTTCATCTCCAAGCCATCGATCTCAGAAAGAATCGTAGCTCTGTTACTCAACATTGCATCGTTCAGAATACGTTTCAATGTAGTGAAAGAGCGGGACATTGACTCTGCTGTCGCTTGGTTATTGAGAACCAATTTTTGAGCTTGCAGATTGTTATCATCAACCAGTAACTCGTGGAATTGGTTGCTTTGCAGGATGTATTGATTCCAATCACTCATTAGTTGGTCAAACGTGTTCTGCTCTTCACCTGGCCAGACTGTTTTGCCGTAAGCTGCTAGGTTTTTTGATAGCTCTTTTTTTAGTAGCTCATTGCTTTGAATGTCGCTCAGAAGTTCAGCGTGGTTATTATGAACCTTTAGCAATTTGTACTGAGAAAGGCGTAACTCTAAGAAATCTTGTTGGAGTGACTCAACGGTCATGACCGCTGGTAGTGTGTCGTCAGCGTAGTTGAGCAGCTCGTTTTGAATGTGTTTTAAACCGTTCAGGAAAAAGACAGCAAAAATAATGTTAATAACTGCAATCAAGGAAAATGACAAAGCAAGTTTTTTGCTGATTGCGAGATTTTTAAGAAACATAAATTCCTCTTTATTTTATGGCTCAGATTTGTGTTGTGTATTTTTTGTATTTCTATAACCATCCTTGATTTGGTGTGATTTATATCACAATAAATAATGATTTGTACTACATTTATATATTTAGTTACATTATCGGAAATGAGAATTCTTATAAAACAAATGGTTAATGAAATGCGCAACTATTCGTGTATGAAAAAAGAGCTGCATGATCAAAGTTTGAGCTTTTAATGAAACGCAATTGAATTAATTATGTTTATGGCTCAATTGTGAGAATTTAAATCACGAGTTAGGCGGGGTTAATGCGGTTTTTACATCGATTATTGGATGAAAATAAAAGCTAGGAGGAGTTCTGAGGGCAGAAAAAAACCAGCGGAGATAACCCCGCTGGTTTTAATATTCTTAGTATTATCTAAGTTATAGTTTGTCTGTTAACTCAATTGCTTGACCAATGTAGTTAGCTGGTGTCATTTCTTTCAAACGTGCTTTTTCGCTTTCAGGAAGCTCTAAGCCATCGATAAAGTTACGCATTGCTTCACCATCGATACGCTTACCACGTGTGAGTTCCTTTAACTTCTCATAAGGCTTTTCAATGCCGTAGCGGCGCATTACCGTTTGTACTGGCTCTGCCAATACTTCCCAGTTTTGGTCAAGTTCTGCTAGTAATGCCTCACGGTTTACTTCTAATTTGCTAATGCCTTTTAGAGTCGACGTATACGCAATGATTGCGTAACCCACGCCAACACCCAAGTTACGAAGTACAGTCGAATCCGTTAGATCACGCTGCCAACGCGAGATAGGCAGTTTCTGAGCTAGGTGATTGAATACTGCATTTGCTAGACCCAAGTTACCTTCAGAGTTTTCGAAGTCGATTGGGTTAACTTTGTGTGGCATCGTTGAAGATCCAATCTCACCAGCAATAGTCTTCTGCTTGAAGTGACTCAATGCAATGTAGCCCCATACATCGCGATCGAAATCGATCAGAATGGTATTGAAACGAGCGATCGCATCAAACAATTCTGCAATGTAATCGTGCGGCTCGATCTGTGTTGTGTATGGGTTCCACGTCACATCTAGAGATTCAGTGATGAACTCTTCACTAAACTTGTGCCAGTCCAGTTCTGGGTAAGCAGAAAGGTGCGCATTATAGTTACCTACTGCGCCGTTGATTTTAGCCAAGATTTCAACATTGGCGATTTGCTTGTATTGACGCTCCATGCGGTAAGCAACGTTCGCCATTTCTTTACCCATCGTTGATGGGGATGCTGGCTGACCGTGCGTACGAGAAAGAAGAGGAATGTCGCGGTACTCTTCAGCAAGGGCTTTAATCGCATCAATGATGTTTTTAATTTCAGGAAGGATAACAGTTTCACGCGCTTCTTTAAGCATTAGAGCATGAGAAGTGTTGTTAATGTCTTCTGAAGTACAAGCGAAATGAATGAATTCATTTACTGCGTGAAGTTCTGGTACACCTGCAACTTTTTCTTTCAGGAAGTATTCAACAGCTTTAACGTCGTGGTTAGTCGTGCGCTCAATTTCCTTGATGCGAGCAGCGTCTTCTTCGCTGAAGTTTTCTGCTAGCTCGTCCAAGAATTTATTTGCTTCAGCGCTGAATGCAGGGACTTCTGCAATAGCATCTGTAGCTGCAAGCTTCTGTAACCAACGGATTTCAACGATTGAACGATACTTTAGGAGGCCATACTCACTAAAGATACTGCGTAACGCAATCGTTTTACTTCCGTAGCGGCCGTCTACCGGTGAAACAGCAGTCAATGCTGACAGTTCCATGTTATTCTCCTGAATATCTGAGTGATTTGTTAAGTTAGATTCGTGCCAGTAAAATTTGGGCTTGCTCGAGCATGCTCTTGCGGCCAAAAATTAGATGGCGACGCTTGCCGCCTGTTTGACGCCAAAGTACGGCGCATCGGATGCCTGAAAGCAACAGAGCACGGACTTTGTGTTGGTTGGCGGTTTGCTGTAATACTGAAGGGGTGCCAGTAACTTGAATACGAGGACCAATCGGGCTGACTACATCCAAGTAAATGCTGGCGAGATTGCTGATCATGTTGTCATCGAACAGATCAAAATGTTCGGTTTGGCGTTGAGCCATTTGAATGCGATCGCCCAATTGAGATAGGGCGTCACGGCGGGCACTTAGCTTACGCTCCAGTGCCATCAAAGAGATCAGGTAGCGAGTCACTTCGCTGCCAGCAGGCGTGCTGTCGATGCCTTTTTCTAGGCATTCCAACCCGATCTTTAGGTTTGATTCATCCCCGAATACTTCAATAGTGTTGTTAGGGGTGGTGTTCAAAATGGCTTTAATAGAGGTTTCAAACGCGTCTTTATCACAGTGACCTTCTTTCGCGATATCTTGCATCAGCGCTACTGCTTGGCACATGCCAGCAAAAGCGATGGTACGGTCATAAAGTGTATTAGCCACGTAAGTGCTCCTTAATTATCAAATACGTTTTTCTATGATGCCGCCGCCCAAACAGACTTCGTCTAAATAAAAGACAGCAGATTGTCCAGGTGTTACAGCAACTTGCGGTTCATCAAAAATGACTTTTATGGTTTCGTCATTAACCGGGATGATAGTACAAGGAATATCTTGTTGGCGATAGCGCGTTTTCACGGTACAGGACATTGGTTGCTTGATCACTTCGCGATCGACCCAATGAAGCTGTGATGCCATTAAACCAGTGGATTTAAGAAGTGGGTGATCAGCGCCTTGAACCGCAATGAGTACATTACGTTTTAGATCTTTCTCTGCAACATACCAAGGGTCTTCGTTTCCGCCACCGCCTTTTTGCCCACCGATATGCAAGCCTTTACGCTGACCTAAAGTATGGTACATCAAGCCTTGGTGCTCCCCAATAACGCGCCCTTCAGGTGTTTCAATCTTTCCAGGCTGTGCAGGCAAGTATCGAGAGAGGAAGTCGGTGAACTTACGTTCGCCTATAAAACAAATACCGGTGGAGTCTTTTTTCTTGGCTGTGATCAAGTCTTGCTCTTCTGCAATACGTCGTACTTCAGGCTTCTCTAGTTCGCCTACAGGAAACAGGCTACGAGCAACTTGTTCTGAGCTTAGTGTATAAAGGAAGTAGCTTTGGTCTTTATTGCCATCCAGCCCACGCAACATTTTTGGCTTTTCGCCTTCCACTGTAGGGAAGGTACGACGAACATAGTGACCCATGGCAATGTAGTCTGCCTCCAGAACTTCATCGGCAAATTCTAGAAATGCTTTGAACTTGATTTCTTTGTTGCAGAGGATATCTGGATTAGGAGTGCGTCCGGCTTTGTATTCTGCTAAGAAGTACTCGAAAACGTTATCCCAGTACTCCGCAGCAAAGTTGATGGTGTGTAGGTGGATACCCAATTTGTCACAAACAGCTTGTGCGTCTGCCAAGTCTTCCGCTGCGGTGCAGTATTCCTCATTATCGTCTTCTTCCCAGTTCTTCATAAACAGGCCTTCAACTTGGTAGCCTTGTTGCTTCAGAAGGTAGGCGGAAACAGAGGAGTCAACACCGCCGGACATACCGACGATCACTTTCTTTTGGCTGTTATCTGACATTGTTTTTACCACATAAATTACTTGGGGGCAGATTCTAACAGAAAGAATTTGCTGGATACAGATCCGAGAGTTAAATCACAAAAAGCAATCGGTGTACTTGCTGAAAACTTCACCAATATCTCGAAATGACGACCTATACGGAGACGTACTTCCATTTACCTGGTTGTAAGTCGCCTACGTTCCAATCTCCCATGGAATAACGGATCAAGCGAAGAGTAGGGAAGCCTATATTGGCTGTCATTCGGCGTACTTGACGATTTCTTCCTTCTACAATGGTAATCGCAAGCCAAGTCGTTGGAATAGAAGCGCGGAAGCGAACGGGTGGGTGGCGTTCCCATACATTGGGCTCAGGTATGATGTCTACTTTTGCGGGCAATGTTATGCCATCTTTCAATTCGACACCTTTTCTTAGCTTTTCGAGATCTTCCTCTGCTGGCGAGCCTTCGACCTGAACCCAATAGGTTTTAGGGGATTTTGATTTTGGCTGCGTCAATCGGGCTTGCAAGATTCCGTCGTTAGTAAGCACCATAAGACCCTCACTGTCTCTGTCTAGCCTACCTGCCGCATACACTTCCTTTACTGATATATAGTCCGCTAGCGTTTTTCTGCCTTCCCCATCTGTAAATTGGCTTAGCGTGTCAAACGGTTTGTTAAACAGAAGTACCTTACGCTCTTCTGCTGACACACTGTTGGTTTTATGAGGTGTTTTATGCGATTTTTTTGATCGAACTTTGGCATTTGTTTTAAAAGATGACGTGCGAGAAGCACCAGAACTCTTTGATTTTACGCTGCGAGAGCGAAAAGACATGTTAACTACCTTGCAAAAATGTAAACGAACTGTGGGTGAAAGTTTAACTTCATTTGTGATTAGGCTATGATTTGCGCGCCAAAAAACAGGAATCACGAACTGAATGATAGACTAAACAATCAGAGTTGTTTAGTTTTACGTGAGTACGGTATCCGCTACAGGATACAGACGCTACACCCTTTCCATTATTACGATAAATGAGGATGTGTACGTGATACCAAACCAGTGTTTTCTGTTTGGTCAGAATTACCGGTACAGGTAATCGGTTGAACTAGAATAGAAACACTATAGAGTCAATGACTCTTAAAGGAGTTTGGGAAAACAATCGCGGTCAGCCATAGGAGGATGTAGTACGGACTGACTGGCGATACATTCATGCAGACCTATTTCTCATCCAATAGAGACTGTCAGATATATAGGGAAATTTCATGCCAACAACTAAGCCTACTATAATTTATACAATCACTGATGAAGCGCCCGCTTTGGCAACTTATTCGCTACTGCCTATTATCCGCGCGTTTACTTCATCATCTGATATCAACGTCGAAACAAGAGATATCTCACTAGCAGGGCGTATTATTGCTAACTTCCCTGATTACTTAACGGAAGAGCAACGTATCGGCGATGCTCTAACTGAGCTAGGTGAGCTGGCAAAAACGCCTGAAGCGAACATCATTAAACTGCCTAACATTTCCGCATCTGTACCTCAGTTACAAGCAGCGGTTAAAGAGCTTCAAAGCAAAGGCTACGCACTTCCAAATTACCCGGAAGAGCCAAAAACAGCCGAAGAAACAGCCGTTAAAGCGGTATACGACAAAATCAAAGGCAGCGCCGTTAACCCGGTTTTACGTGAAGGTAACTCTGACCGTCGTGCGCCTGCTTCTGTTAAAAATTACGCAAAGAAAAACCCGCATTCAATGGGCGCTTGGAGTGCAGACTCTCAATCTCACGTTGCTAGCATGAGCGACAGCGATTTCTTTGGTAGCGAAAAATCAGTCACTATTGATGGTGCAACGAGCGTACGTATTGAATTCGTTGGCGCTAACGGCGACATCGATGTACTAAAAAGTGAATTTCCTTTGCAAGACAAGGAAATCATTGATGCTTCTGTAATGAACAAAGCGGCATTGGTTTCGTTCTTCGAGAAAGAAATTGAAGAAGCAAAAGAGCAAGACGTTCTACTTTCTCTTCATATGAAAGCAACCATGATGAAGGTTTCGGATCCTATCATCTTTGGTCATGCTGTTCGTGTTTACTACAAAGACGTTTTCGAAAAATACCAAGAAGTGTTTGAACAAATTGGTGTTGATGTAAACAACGGTATTGGCGATGTGTACGCGAAAATTACGTCACTACCAGAAGCGCAACAAGAAGAAATTAAAGCAGCGCTGCAAGCGGTCTATGCGACTCGCCCAGCCCTTGCAATGGTTGACTCTGACCGTGGCATTACCAACCTACATGTACCAAGTGATGTGATTGTTGATGCTTCTATGCCAGCAATGCTTCGTTCTTCTGGTCAAATGTGGGGGCCAGATGGCAAGCTAAAAGACACGAAAGCGATGATCCCAGATCGTAGCTACGCAAGTGTTTACCAAGCCGTTATCGATTTCTGTAAAGAAAACGGTGCTTTCGACCCAACAACAATGGGCAGCGTGCCAAATGTTGGCTTGATGGCACAAAAAGCGGAAGAGTATGGTTCGCACGATAAAACATTTGTTCAGAAAGCGTCGGGTCAAGTACGTGTTGTCGATACGGCTGGTAACGTGCTAATTGAACAGGATGTTGAAGAAGGCGACATCTTCCGTATGTGTCAGGTGAAAGATGCTCCGATTCAAGATTGGGTGAAATTGGCGGTTAACCGTGCTCGTGCTACTGGTGTTCCTGCTGTTTTCTGGCTTGATGAAAACCGCGCTCACGATGCGCAGCTAATCAAGAAAGTAAATGCTTACTTGCCTGAGCATGATACCTCTGGTTTAGAAATTAAGATCCTAGCGCCACTTGAAGCGACTCAATTCTCTTTGGTTCGTATTAAAGACGGTCTAGATACTATTTCTGTAACGGGTAACGTACTTCGCGATTACCTAACTGACTTGTTCCCAATTTTAGAGCTGGGTACTTCTGCAAAAATGTTGTCTATTGTTCCGTTGATGAACGGCGGTGGTCTATTTGAAACAGGCGCTGGTGGTTCTGCACCTAAGCACGTTCAGCAAGTAGAAAAAGAAAACCACCTACGTTGGGACTCATTGGGCGAATTCCTTGCACTGGCTGCGTCTCTCGAGCATTTGAGCACGGTAGCGGGCAACAAGAAAGCACAAGTTCTTGCTGATGCTCTGGATAAGGCAACAGGAGAGTTCCTAGATAAGAACAAATCACCTTCACGTAAAGTGGGTGAGCTAGATAACCGTGGTAGCCATTTCTACCTAGCGTCATACTGGGCGAAAGCATTGGCTGAACAGTCAGACGATGTTGAGTTGTCTGCGCAATTTGGTCCTATTGCGAAGCAAATGGCTGAAGGCGAAGAAACGATCGTTAAGCAACTTAACGATGCCCAAGGCGTTGCGGGTGAGCTTGGTGGATATTTTGCACCTGTAGATGCGAAAGCATCTGTACTAATGCGTCCAAGCGAATTGTTGAACAGTATCGTTGACGCGGTATAAAGCGAAGAGAGAAAAAGGCTGCAATCCTATGTGTTGCAGCCATTAATTTAAAGCTTTTACCCATGCTCTGTTTAAAGTCGCTAGGGTATAAAAACAAAGAAACCCGCGTCAGCGGGTTTCTTATACTCCGAATTTCGATTATTTGGCTGGTTCGCCTTCAATTGGAATTACAGAGCTCGCATGGAAGCCTTTTGGACCCTGCTCAACTTCGTAGTTGACTGGTTGTCCAGCTTTAAGAGTACGGTATCCGTCCATTTTTATTGTTGAGTAGTGCGCGAAAATATCGCCCTCTTCTCCTTCCGGACAGATAAACCCAAATCCTTTGGCGTTATTAAACCACTTCACTGTACCTGTAGCCATGCTATACATCCCTCATGCATTTTTTAGTAACTGATGTTGTTTACGTCGACGCAGCTGTATCTATCAATATTGTTGCATCATACTGCTATGGCTATCAATTCAGCAATTGCTAAAATTTTAGCCACCAAGAACACAATTTAGTCAATGAATGAGCCCAGTCAATAGTTTGCAGTAATAAAATCTAACAATTTGACAAAGATTTCATTTTTGAGATTAACAAAATTATAACTAGAGTGCATATTGACAATAATGTTGTTGTGGATATTTAAAGTGATATTTTCCTCAATAAAAAATCTCTCTAAAGTTTGAATAACTCCAATAGCAATGTTTTATTTGCAGGGATACAATTGGTGCATTAGTCTTAAGTAGAGGGTGAAATTTGAGTAACATCCTTGAGTCTCAATCCTCCTAAAAACCGACAAAAAAATGAGCAAGCAATATCAATGGGTCACTCCAGACTCGGATTTACTGGAGAAAGAAAAAACACAAGTAAAACCACCGGCTATGTACAACGTTATTCTCAACAATGACGATTACACGCCAATGGATTTTGTGATTGAAATACTCGAACGTTTCTTTTCAATGGATATAGAAAAAGCAACACAAGTGATGCTCAAAGTGCATTACGATGGGAAAGCAATTTGTGGTACTTACACTGCCGAAGTTGCGGAGACAAAGGTGGCGCAAGTCACTGTGCACTCGAAAGAGAATGAGCATCCGCTGTTATGTACAATGGAGCAGGCATAAAGCTTGCTTGAGCAACATAGGTTGTTCTTTTGGGGAGGTACTTATGCTAAATAAAGAACTAGAGTCGAGCCTTAACAGTGCTTTTGCTCGTGCGAGAGACAAACGCCATGAATTCATGACCGTTGAACATCTGCTCCTCGCGCTACTCGACAACGACGCTGCAAAAGAAGCACTAAAAGCATGCCAAGCTGATCTGGACGTTCTTCGTCAGGAGCTTGATACATTTATCGATCAAACAACACCTCTCATTCCAGAAAACGATGAGACAAGAGAAACTCAACCTACTCTAAGTTTTCAACGCGTATTGCAGCGTGCTGTTTTCCACGTCCAGTCTTCAGGGCGTAGTGAAGTAACGGGTGCGAATGTATTGGTTGCTATCTTTAGCGAGCAAGAGTCTCACGCGGCTTATCTACTCAAGAAAAATGACATTAGCCGCTTAGATATCGTTAACTACATTTCGCATGGAATCAGTAAATCACCGCAAAATAATGGTGAAGAAGATTCGTCTTCTAATGTATTTGGTGAAGAGTCTTCATCGGAAGATGGCAACTCTGAAGAACGATTAGAAAACTTTGCAACTAATCTAAATCAGATTGCAAAACAAGGGCATATTGACCCGCTTATTGGTCGAGATAAAGAACTTGAGCGTACGATACAAGTACTTTGCCGACGCCGTAAAAATAACCCACTGCTGGTTGGTGAGGCGGGTGTAGGTAAAACGGCAATTGCTGAAGGGCTGGCTTGGAGAATTGTAGAAGGCCAAGTGCCAGAAGTGATCAAAGACAGCGTTATTTACTCTTTGGATATCGGTTCTTTACTTGCTGGTACTAAGTACCGCGGTGACTTTGAAAAACGCTTCAAAGCAATACTTAAGCAGCTAGAAAAAGAAGAAGACGCGATTCTGTTTATCGATGAAATTCACACTATCATCGGGGCAGGTGCCGCATCTGGTGGGCAAGTTGATGCCGCTAATTTGATTAAACCACTCCTTAGCAGTGGCAAGCTTCGTTGCATCGGTTCCACTACGTATCAAGAATACAGCAATATTTTTGAAAAAGAGCGAGCGCTTTCACGCCGATTCCAGAAGATCGATATCGTAGAACCTTCGTTGGACGATACGACTAAGATTTTGATTGGTCTTAAGCCTAAATACGAAGCTCACCATGAAGTTCGCTACACCAAGCAGGCTTTACGTGCTGCGGTAGAGCTTTCAGCCAAATACATCAATGAGCGCCATTTGCCCGATAAAGCAATAGACGTAATTGATGAGGCAGGTGCACGTAGCCGTCTGGCTCCGGCAAGTCGTCGTAAGAAGACGGTGGGTGTTTCCGATATTGAGAATATGGTTGCCAAAATGGCTCGCATTCCGGAAAAATCCGTATCTTCTTCAGACAAAGATATCCTGCTGAATCTTGATGAAAAAATGAAGATGTTGGTGTTCGGTCAAGACCCTGCAATCGAAGTATTGAGTGAAGCAATCAAGCTTACTCGAGCAGGATTAGGTGCAGACAACAAACCTGTTGGTTCGTTCTTGTTCGCTGGTCCTACTGGTGTCGGTAAAACTGAAGTAACGGTTCAGCTTTCCAAGCTATTAGGCGTCGAGTTGTTGCGCTTTGATATGTCTGAGTACGGTGAACGTCATTCTGTGAGCCGATTGATTGGTGCACCTCCTGGTTATGTTGGTTATGACCAAGGTGGCTTGTTGACTGATGCTGTGATTAAACATCCTCATTCAGTTGTATTGCTTGATGAGATTGAAAAAGCACACCCAGATATCTTTAACCTGCTGCTACAAGTTATGGATAACGGTACACTAACAGACAACAATGGACGCAAAGCGGATTTCCGTAATGTGATTCTGGTTATGACAACCAACGCTGGCGTTGCCGAGACGGTTAAGAAGTCTATTGGCTTGATTCAGCAAGATCATAGCCATGATGCAATGGGTGAAATTAAGAAAGTATTCACTCCTGAGTTCCGTAACCGTTTGGATAACATCATTTGGTTTAACAGCCTAGATGAAAGTGTGATTCACCAAGTCGTTGATAAGTTTATTGTTGAGCTTCAAGCGCAGCTTGATTCACGCGGTGTTTCTATGGAAGTGTCAGAAGATGCTCGCCACTGGTTAGCACACAAAGGCTACGACAAGACCATGGGTGCGAGACCAATGGCTAGGGTGATTCAAGAGAACCTCAAGAAGCCGCTTGCCAATGAGTTGCTGTTTGGCTCGCTAGTTGATGGGGGAACCGTTAAGGTAACTCTAAAAGATGATGAGTTGGTGTTCCATTATGAGAACAAGAAAGAAGCAGTTCCTCATTAATTGAACGAAAATTGTTAACTCTAAATGCGCCTCTAAGGGCGCATTTTTTATTCCCATATCCTTTCTGCTTTTCATTCCTCCTCATTGTTTTTCAAACCTTCTCCCATTGTTTAAAAACTTCATTCGTCTTTAATCCAATCTTTATGTTTTTTATGTAACGCTTGAGGTAACGATAAGAAAAATAAGGAATTCCTTATGCGTTGGCTTTACATATGTATGATGGGTTTTGTTCTTGCCGCTTGCGGTGGAAATAAAACACAGGTGGTTTTGGCTCCAGAAAATTTCTCAGGCATCGTTGAAAGAATCAAAAACAACCAAGCAAACAGCATCCACGCCTTAGTGGTATGGCAGAACAATGAAAAGTTGGTTGAAATTTTTCGAGAGGGGGGAGGGCGATATGGTCATATTCAGACCTCAAATATGCCAGTTGGTCGTGATGCGCTCCACAATGTTCATTCGGTGACAAAATCATTTGTCGCAACGCTCATTTTCATGGCTATTGATGAGGGGCGGTTAGCCAGTCTCGATGTCCCTGTTTTTAGTTTATTTCCTGAATACCAAAACAAAGATACGCAAGACAAAATGGCGATAACGGTGAGGCATGTACTCAATATGTCTACGGGCTACGCACTCAACGAACACGCGATGCCTTACGGTATTGGAAACCCATTTCAGAGGCACTATGCAGCAAAAGATTTGAAAGAAATGTTTCTGAATACGACGTTACGGTTTGAGCCAGGAAGTCAATTCTGTTACAGCGGGCTATCTACGATTGGGCTTTCAAAAGTGATAGAGCGTATCTACGATAAGCCATTTGCGACGGTTATGCGCGAGAAGCTATTTGAACCACTTGGGATCAGCAATTATCGGTGGATCAATCAATTGGGCTCAGGAGAGCCGGGAGCGGATTGGGGGTTGATGACTGACAGCGAATCCATGGGCAAATTTGGACTGATGTTGCTAAATAATGGTCAATGGGAAGGCAAACAAATTATTGACTCTGAATGGGTTCAGTTGATCAAAAAGAGCGAGTTTAATCGAGGTGTCTTAGGTTATGGAATGCACTTTTGGCAGCTGCCCCAACATTCATCGGCTTATGCTGCAATGGGGCATGGAGAGCAATACATCATTGTTATACCTAGTAAAAGGGCCGTTATTGTTACCACGGGGGGCAACTATAACCAAGGTCACCAGATACTCGATTTGACGCAATTGGTGTCTCAATTGTTGTGAATCAGATTCCGTGGAGGCAAACGCAAAAAACGGAGCATAGTGCTCCGTTTTTTGTGTGTCTCGAAAATTAACGAGCGCGGAAGACGATACGGCCTTTAGACAAGTCGTATGGAGTCATCTCAACAGTTACTTTGTCACCTGTAAGAATACGGATGTAGTTCTTACGCATTTTACCGGAGATGTGTGCAGTTACTACGTGACCGTTTTCAAGTTCAACACGGAACATAGTGTTAGGAAGAGTGTCAAGAACCGTGCCTTGCATCTCAATTACGTCTTCTTTGGCCATTTAATCCTCTTTAGAAATTTGGCTGAAATTTTCAACGAACGAATTTTGCCGTTAAAACAATAAAAAGTAAAGTTGCGGCGTATTCTACCCCTGCCACCGATGATTTACTAGCCTTTGATGAGGATGAAAGCGCACTTTGTAGTTCATAGCCTGACATTCGTCGATTTGATAGCCTAAATACAGCCATTGCTTGCCGCTTTTCTGACAGTATTCCAACTGAAGGAGCACGCATAATGTGCCAAGTGACAGTTCAGAGTGGGGGTTATAAAAGGTGTAAAAAGCGGAAGCACAGTTAGACATCACGTCGGTTACAGCGACCCCTATCAATTTGCCCTCTTCGTAGACATGTAAAAATTGAGTATTGAGCCACTCATTTTGTGCGAAATCGGAAAAATCCTGTTTTTTAGGAGGGTACATGCTTCCTTCACGATGGCGCTCAATAATGTACTGTTCGTACACATTAAACCACTCTTCATCGAGCGAGTTCTTCATCTTCCACTCGACGTTTTTCGCCTTGTTTAATAGCCGTTTCTGGCTTTTGGATGGTTTGAAATCTGAGACTGCGACTCTGAGCGATTGGCAGGCATTGCATTGATCACACTGAGGTTTGTAGATGGCATTCCCACTTCGGCGAAACCCATTGGCCATAAGGAGCTCATAACCGGAGCAAGTGTGCAATACGTCATCTAAAACTACTGCAACGCGTTCCTGATGCTCGTCTAAATAGCTGCAATCATGGGACTCTGTCATCCCAATGCGGATTAGAGTTTGATCTTTCTGGTTCACGACAACTCCCCTGAAATCGGACTTTCAAGTATTTGGGGTTGGTAGCATTGCTTAGATACGTTTTTTGTTTTTAGAATTTCCAACATATCAATAAAATCAGCTCGGCTACATTCAGCAGCCCCCAAAGATTGCAAATGCGCGTTCATTAACTGGCAATCAATCAACGCTCCTCCATTACGTTGAAAATGTTGGCAAAAATGCCAGAGAGCCACTTTTGAAGCATTTGGCTGTATGCTAAACATAGACTCTCCGCAAAAGACTTGTCCAATTTCCACCCCATATAATCCACCTACAATCTGACCTTTGAGCCAAACTTCCACGGAATGAACATGACCCAGTGAAGCCAGACGTTTATAGGCATCTCTCATTTCTTCAACCAGCCAAGTCTCTTCAGGTGACCTTGTTTCTGCACACAAGGTAATAACTTCTTTGGTGGCTTTGTTAATGGAAACTTCATAGCCTGATTTGCGAAAATATTTTTTGAGACTTTTCGCTGGTTTGAATGTCTTAGGATCGAAGGTTGCACGAATGCTAGGGCTCCACCACAAAATAGGTTCATTGTGGCTATACCAAGGAAAAATGCCTTGCTGGTATGCTGAAAGTAGTCGGTCGGGATGAAGGTCTCCCCCCATTGCCATCAAGCCATCAGGGTTGTCCAATGCTTCTTTGGTTGAGGGAAAGCTTTGTCGATCGGTGCTAAGTTCAGGTAGAAAAATCTTCATATCAACTATTTTGGCAGAATTTGGAGGAATTATAATGAGAAAAATATTGCTAATATTATTAATTATTCCTGTTTTTGTGCAGGCTGAATACCAAAGAAATCAGGCAAGAACCGTAAATGAAGTGGTTTATGGCAAAGTAGACAGTATTCGTTATATCACCGAGCAGCAGATTGTAGAATCAAAATCCAGTGGTTGGCAAACATTGGCCGGCGCAACAATAGGTGGGTTGATTGGGCACCAATTTGGCGGTGGGACGGGTAAGCAAGTTGCCACTGTAGTGGGTGCGGTTGCAGGTGCGGGTATCGCACATGACAGGTCTAATCAGATTTATAGGATAGAGCATAAATTAGTTGAAATTCTGATAGATACAGATAAAGGGGAGCTCGTCAATGTGATACAAGATGTTGACTCCAATATGCTATTTCAACGCGGAGACTCGGTAAGAATTTTGTACTTTGATAACGGAGTTCGGGTAGACATTGCTTACTAAGGTATTTCCCTCTTAAGTTCGCTGAAATTAAAAGCATGTTTGTAAGGCTAACAGGTGCTAGCAAAGCACTCTGTTTTTGGTTAGTCTGCGAGTACGAAAAATAAAAACTCGCACTCGGATGTGTGAGACTATGCAGGAATAATCAACATCAATGGAAAGCCTTACGTTACAACCCATTTCTCTCGTTTCTGGTGAGGTTAACTTACCTGGTTCAAAAAGTGTTTCAAACCGTGCCCTGCTATTAGCCGCTTTGGCTTCTGGTAAAACTCGACTAACCAATTTGTTAGACAGTGATGACATTCGCCATATGCTGAATGCATTGACGAAGTTAGGTGTGAGTTATCAGCTTTCAGACAACAACACCGTCTGTGAAGTGGAAGGTCTGGGCAGAAGTTTTAATGTTGAAAATGCTCAGGAACTATTTTTAGGAAATGCGGGAACTGCAATGCGTCCACTGGCGGCAGCGTTGTGTTTGGGGAGCGGAGAGTATGTACTTACTGGCGAACCAAGAATGAAAGAGCGACCAATCGGTCATTTGGTCGATGCGCTTAAGACTGCTGGTGCAGATATCGAATACTTAGAAAACGAAAACTACCCACCTTTAAAAATTAAAGGTACTGGGTTAAAAGGTGGCACCGTAAAAATAGATGGGTCGATTTCCAGCCAGTTTTTAACCGCGTTTTTAATGTCAGCACCTTTAGCAGAAGGTGACATTAAAATTGATATTATTGGTGAGCTTGTTTCCAAGCCGTATATCGATATTACACTGCATATTATGAAGCAGTTTGGCGTGGATGTTATCAACAATGATTACCAATCCTTTGTTGTTCCATCAGGACAGTCTTATAAGGCACCTGGCGACTTTTTAGTGGAAGGCGATGCATCTTCCGCCTCTTACTTCCTTGCCGCAGCAGCGATAAAAGGTGGTGAAATTAAGGTGACTGGTATTGGTAGAAACAGCATTCAAGGTGATATTCAGTTTGCTGACGCGCTTGAAAAAATGGGTGCTGAAATCGAGTGGGGCGACGATTACGTGGTGTCTCGACGAGGTGAATTGAAAGCTGTGGACTTAGATTTCAACCACATACCTGATGCAGCAATGACTATCGCGACGGCAGCACTATTTGCGGAAGGAACAACGGCTATTCGCAATGTCTATAACTGGCGTGTGAAGGAAACGGATCGCCTGTCTGCAATGGCGACAGAGCTGCGTAAAGTAGGAGCTGAAGTGGAAGAAGGTGAAGATTACATCATCATCACACCAACGCCCAACCTTAAGCACGCAGCCATTGATACATATGATGATCATCGTATGGCTATGTGTTTCTCATTGGTAGCACTGAGCGATACACCAGTGACGATTAACGACCCTAAGTGCACATCAAAAACCTTCCCAGATTACTTCGATAAGCTGGCTGGTTTAAGTCAGTAAATTGAGCGTGATTTATATAGCCCCAGCATTCTTGCTGGGGCTTTTTTATTTTAAAGTAAATTCTTTGGACAATTGGTGAGCGAGTAACTTAAACATATTGAAAACGGCAGGCGTATGCTCACTTGGGAGACCTTGTTCATTTAGAAAGTATTCGCCTTTGAAGATCAAAACGCCATCTTTTTCGATGACCGAATTTGCGCGCATGCCTTCTATATATTCTTCGTGCTCTTGGATAATGCTGTTGGCGATGAGCAGCAAGTCAAACTCTGAAATGATTTTTTTTGAACTCATGGAAACCTCTAATATAGATGAGGGAAGGATATAACCAAGTACCTTGAGGTTCTTTGGGTATATCAATATGGCATAAATTAGCAAGAATTTTGGGGAGGTTAACTTGTTTTGGCTCAAAGGAGGTGAACAATTTTCTTTTTTCTACCGAATTTTGGCGTTGTTGTAGAGATACAGTAATGTGAAATCGTCTCTTTTTTGTGAGCCATTACAGAAATCCACCATTTTCTCTAGTCTATGACTAATCTCATGATTACTATGTGCGCATTTTTATTGGGGTATATATGCGTTTAAAACGTTTGAGACCCTTTGCGATGCCAGTTTTCTGATTGGCCAGATGTCGACCACTCAGAATTGAAATGTAAAAAACTGGTTGACCTTCTTATAAACTCGCACAATAGTAAAAAAAGAAGCAATGAGCCAGTATGGCGTGCGCTAATCGATGCGCAATCGAATTTGAGGACGTTTGAGTCAGTTATGGGTAAATCTCTCGTTATAGTGGAGTCACCTGCCAAGGCAAAGACTATTAATAAGTACCTTGGTAAAGACTATATAGTTAAGTCGAGCGTGGGGCACGTACGTGATCTCCCTACAGCTGGGCAAAGTACTGGCACAAAGAAAGCGGCAGCTGTGTCGACAAAAGGTATGAGCGTTGAAGAAAAAGCGCGTATCAAGAAAGAAAAAGATCGCAAAGCTCTAATCAAGAAAATGGGTATCAACCCCTATAAAGAGTGGGAAGCGAATTACCAAATTCTGCCGGGCAAAGAGAAAGTTGTTTCGGAATTGCAGAAACTGGCCAAAGACGCTGAACACGTTTATCTCGCAACCGATTTGGACCGTGAAGGAGAAGCTATTGCGTGGCACCTTCGCGAGATCATCGGTGGTGATGAAGAGCGCTACAAGCGAGTTGTATTTAACGAAATTACAAAAAACGCGATTCAGCAAGCATTTGAAACACCTGGTGAGCTAAACCAAGACGGTGTCAATGCACAACAAGCCCGTCGTTTCATGGATAGGGTAGTGGGCTTTATGGTCTCGCCTCTGCTTTGGAAAAAAGTGGCGCGTGGTTTGTCTGCTGGTCGGGTTCAGTCTGTTGCGGTTAAATTGCTCGTTGAGCGTGAGCGTGAAATTAACGCTTTTATTCCTGAAGAGTTTTGGGATATCCATGCCGATACCAAAACAGCAGATAAAACAGACTTTCGTCTGCAAGTGGCTCAGAAAAATGGCGAGGCGTTCAAGCCCGTCAATGAAACACAAGCTAGCGCAGCGGTTTCTGATTTAGAAAAAGCAAAATATGAGGTTTGCAAGCGCGAAGATCGCCCTACGAAAAGTAAACCCTCTGCTCCGTACATTACGTCGACACTGCAACAAGCTGCGAGTACCCGATTAGGTTACGGCGTTAAGAAAACCATGATGTTAGCTCAGCGTCTCTACGAAGCTGGTTACATCACCTACATGCGTACAGACTCCACTAACTTAAGTTCAGAAGCCGTAGATACCTTGCGTGGTTTTATCGGCTCTGAATATGGCGATAAGTATCTTCCAGCGAAACCTATCGTGTATGGTAGCAAAGAAGGGGCTCAAGAGGCTCACGAAGCGATTCGACCTTCTAGCGTAGAAGTGAAAGAGCAAGACCTCCAAAGCATGGATAAAGACGCTCACAAGCTTTATCAGCTGATTTGGAATCAATTTGTAGCGTGTCAAATGACGCCAGCGCAATACGACTCGACTACATTGAGCGTAAAAGCGGCAGAATATACGTTGAAAGCAAAAGGGCGAATCCTTAAATTTGATGGTTGGACCCGAGTTCAACGACCTATGGGTAAGAACGAAGACCAGATATTACCAGCGGTTCAAATTGGTGATGTCCTTGATCTTGTCGCGTTGGACCCTAAGCAGCACTTTACCAAGCCACCAGCTCGTTTCACTGAAGCCGCATTGGTTAAAGAGCTCGAAAAACGTGGTATTGGTCGTCCTTCGACTTACGCTTCCATCATTTCTACGATTCAAGATCGTGGCTATGTCAAAGTGGATCAACGACGTTTCTACGCGGAAAAAATGGGCGAAATCGTTACTGACCGTCTAGACGACAGCTTTAACGACTTGATGAACTACGACTTCACTGCTCGCATGGAAGAAAAGCTCGACCAAATTGCGGAAGGTGATGCGAATTGGAAAGCGGTTCTAGACAACTTCTTCACTGACTTCACTGGAGATCTTGAGAAGGCAGAGTTGGAAGAAGATCTTGGGGGCATGCGTCCTAACAGTATTGTGTTAACGGACATAGAATGCCCTACGTGTTCTCGCCCAATGGGGATTCGTACTGCATCTACCGGTGTTTTCTTAGGTTGTTCTGGTTATGCTTTACCACCAAAAGAGCGCTGTAAAACCACCATTAACTTAGGTGACGAAGAAGGGATCATCAATGTTCTAGAAGAGGACGTTGAAACTGCAGCATTGCGCGCTAAAAAGCGTTGCCCTAAGTGTGAAACTGCGATGGATGCATACCTCATTGACGACAAGCGTAAAATGCACGTTTGTGGTAACAATCCAAATTGTGATGGTTACTTAGTCGAGCACGGTGAGTTTAAGGTGAAAGGCTACGATGGACCGCTTGTTGAATGTGACAAATGTGGTTCAGACATGGTTCTTAAGAACGGTCGCTTTGGCAAATATATGGACTGCACGAGTGAAGACTGTAAGAACACTCGTAAGATTCTGAAAAATGGTGAAGTGGCACCACCGAAAGAAGATCCTGTTCATTTCCCTGAACTGCCGTGTGAAAACTCTGACGCGTACTTTGTTTTACGTGATGGGGCTTCAGGCTTGTTCATGGCTGCGAGCAACTTCCCTAAATCGCGTGAAACGCGTGCGCCTTTGGTTGAAGAGTTAGTTCGGTTTGAGGATCGCCTGTCTCCTAAGTTCAAATACTTGACGACAGCACCCACTCACGACCCAGATGGACGCCCAACCGTTGTGCGCTTTAGTCGAAAGTCGAAAGAGAACTACGTGCGCTCTGAAGTGGATGGTAAGCCATCTGGTTGGACGGGTTTATACATTGATGGGAAATGGGAAATTACCGATAAACGTAAAAAACCAAAATCCTAATGAGTTAAAAGCTTAAATATTAAGGCAGCCTATTGGCTGCCTTTTTTGTTTCCTCATTTGACGAAAGTATGATTATTGCCAACACTTATTACTTAATGGCTATATGCAACATGTACATATATAAAAATAAGATCAAACTCTAGAGAAAGTTGATGACCCATTAATTTTCACTGTTGGTTGGGAGAAGATATTGAGGCTTAAAGCACGGTTGTTGTTAATCACAGCAATTGGACTGTTTCCTGCTATTGTACTTATGGCGGCAAATTCCTGGTGGCAATTTATTCAAGAAAAGTCGGCTGTGGAACGCTGGGCTTCTGGTGTTGCTGAGCAACTAGTCAGGGAGCAAGCGCTAACTCTGTCAGAATCAGAGCGTTTCTTGAATACCATCAGTTATTCTTATGAAACACTTATCGATAACAAGGTGCAATGCCAAGACGTACTTCGCCATTGGCTAAAATTGAGCCCTTATTTTTCTAACCTCATTATTTCTTCACCTAACAATGCTCAAAGTTGCCAAGCGACAAACACGCGCAATGATGTCGATGTCATCGTGAATCAAGTGTATGTTCAGCAAGCCATATTGAATCAGAGATTATCAATTGGTGAAGTGTTGTCTGGCACTCGTGTAGATAAACCCTTTTTACAAGTAGCATACCCTTTAGGGGTGTTTAATGAAGGTAGCCGAGCAGCAATTGTTGGTGAGCTTTCATTTGATTGGTGGCAAAGTAAATTGCTACAGATGGATATCCCTTACAGCGCATCCATTAACTTGGTCGATGTCCACAAAAACGTATTGGCTACAAATGGGTTAAAGCCCGAAAATGTTATTTCTGATGAGCGGCTGAAAATCGAAATAAAACGGGTACTATTTCCTAATATTCCTTCTTCCCCAAAGATAGTCATATCCCTTTCTTCTAGGGGTTTCTCTCAAGTTGTTTTTGAAAACTTGGTAGGAAATATTTTGTTTCTGGTTTTTGGTTATTTGATGGCTATCGCCATAATTTGGTGGGGTTTTTCGAGTACGGTTTTAAAACCTGTTTTTGAGCTGCTGAGAAGAAGTAAACAGTATGTTGATGACTTTTCTTCAGGAGCACCAGCAAAGCTTGATGAATTAGAAGGTTTTTGTGAGCAATTTGACCGTGTTCTTATAGAGCAGGATGAATTAAAACACCAACTTATTGAGCAAGGTGCCCATCTTAATCAGGCTTATAATCGCTTAAATAGCTTATTGGATAACTCACCGTTTGGGGTGGTTGAGTGGGACACAAACCTCAGAATTCAAAGGTGGTCGACGCTCTGCGAAACCATATTCCAGCTAGAGCAGGATGAAGTGGAAGGTAGAAAAATTAACCAACTGCCGGTTCTTCTAAAGCGGCATATGTGGTCAATTGAGCCATTTTTGAAGCTCTATCAACACGGTAAAGACAGTAGTAAACGTATAGAGATTGGTTATCGTGATGATCTTGGTGGAGAAAAAGTCCTCAAGTGGTGTTTTTCCGCAATCTATGACGATGCTGGTGACCTATCGAGTATTTTGGGGCTATTTGAAAATGTAACGCAGCATGTCGAGTATCAACGAGAACTTGAGTATCACGCACGCTACGATAGCTTGACAGGGTTACCTAACCGCTATTCTGCCTTACAGCTTATCTCTGACCGCCTTACGAAGGAAGTAGAGTTCTCAGTCGCGCTTCTAGATATAAAAGGGTTTAAACTGGTTAATGACCATTACGGGCACGAATATGGCGATATGCTTTTGGTCGAGTTATCTGAGCGTATTAGTGAAAAATTACAAAGAGACGAAGGGTTTGCAAGATGGGGAGGTAATGAGTTTATCTATGTTCTTCCATTTGTTGGTGAGGCGCGAGTGAGTGCGAGGCTGGAAGAGTTGATAAGCGAAATTGCACGCCCAATTGAACTCGGAACCAGCACTTATTCGACTCAAATAAATTGTGGGGTAACATTATCGGACAAACCCGTCGAATCCCCCTCTGAACTGATACGTCTTGCTGATTTGGCCATATTCTTTGGTAAAAAAGAGAAAAACAAAGCGATTAATTTTTATCAACCCTCCATGTCAGAAATTGGAAGCGCCCAATTTGAAACAGAAAGTGAGTTAAGGCGCGCAATTACCAATAATGAGTTCAAGCTGGTGTATCAACCAATCTTAAACAATCGGTCGCAATTGGTTGAGTCGGCCGAAGCTTTAGTGAGATGGAATCACCCAGAAAAAGGTTTGATTCCGCCCTCTCACTTTATACCAGTGGCTGAAGATTCAGGTTTAATTCTAGAAATAGGGAACTGGGTCTTAGAGGAAGCCATATCTCAATTGAAAGTCTGGCTAGATGAAGGGCTAGGGATCAAAGACATTGCTGTTAACTTATCCGCTCTTCAAATTAATGATGCAGGCTTTGTGTCAAATATTAAAGAAATACTAGAACGCTACAAACTCCCTCCACAACACCTCACACTGGAAGTCACCGAAACGTCATTATTGGCAAGTTATACTGATGTTATTGCGAAAATAGGACAACTAAAAGATTTAGGAATAAAAATTGCACTTGATGATTTTGGAACGGGTTATTCGAGCTTGAGCTATTTGAATGAATTACCACTGACAAAATTAAAAATTGACCGCTCATTTGTGGCAAGAATCGATGAACCTCAAGAGCCTACCGTACTGTTAGATGCGATTATTTCTATCGCACATAACATGGGTTTAAGTATTGTGGCCGAGGGAATCGAAACCTTATCTCAATACGAGTATTTAGAAGCAAAACAGTGTGAATTTAGCCAAGGTTTTTATTTTAGTCCCCCTATTGATGCTAATTCGTTCCAAGCGTTACTTGCACAAAAACAGTGCATGAATGCACCAGTTAAAAACAATTAATTAACGAATCTCCAACGGAAAGCAAACGTTTGCTTGTTGTCGCACAATTGTTGGCATGGATCGCAAAATAATGATTGTAATTGCATATGCATTGAGTTAAAAATAAGCTCATAAATCGCACTTCGTAAAGTATAAATATAAAAGTGCAAAATAATAAATATGAACAATATCAGTATTTTTCGCTTGATTTGCCTGATGGAATGAGAAAGTTATTAATAGCTTCCATTTCTTAAAGCTTACGAATCAGGCTCACTATGTGAGTGGCAGTTATCTCTCCAAGAGATTTTCGTGGGGTTGCACATACGTTACACAAAGTGCGACGCATGTAATGTCGTGGTTCAACTCGGAGCAGAACACTGTCTCTGCACATGGACGTATGACCCAACAATCGAAACACACGTATTTCGTTAGTGCGGGCATAAAACTATAAGATATGGAGATATATAATGGCTGGTGTATTAGGAATGATTCT
Source organism: Vibrio penaeicida (assembly GCF_019977755.1). Taxonomy (NCBI): domain Bacteria; kingdom Pseudomonadati; phylum Pseudomonadota; class Gammaproteobacteria; order Vibrionales; family Vibrionaceae; genus Vibrio; species Vibrio penaeicida. The sequence goes on from NZ_AP025144.1 coordinate 1,427,572, forward strand.
TGCGGGTGGGGAAGGTTCTAGACTAAGACCCCTAACAGGATCACGCAGTAAACCCTCGGTGCCTTTCGGAGGAAGCTATCGCCTGATAGATTTCGCTCTGAATAACTTTGTAAACGCAGATTTAATGAGAATTTATGTTCTCACGCAATTTAAATCTCAATCCCTTTATTTGCATATGAAGAAAGGTTGGAATTTGTCGGGTATTACAGACAGGTTCATCGACCCTATTCCTGCTCAAATGCGTGACGGTAAACGTTGGTATGAGGGTACGGCAGATGCTATCTACCAAAACATTCGGTTTATCGAATTAGCGCAACCTGATCAAGTTTGCATTTTTGGTTCAGACCATATCTACAAAATGGATATCAGGCAAATGCTTGACTTTCATAAGCGAATGGAAGCAAAACTTACGGTTTCAGCTTTGCGAATGCCGCTCAAAGAGGCGTCGCAATTCGGTGTTATTGAGGTAGATAAAAATGGAAAAATGATTGGTTTTGAAGAAAAACCAGAAAATCCAAAGTCCATTCCAGGTAGCCCCGAGGAAGCGTTAGTTTCGATGGGGAACTACATTTTCGACGCAGACTCATTGTGCAAAGAGTTACGTGAAGATGCAGACAGTGAAACATCCAGCCATGACTTTGGTAAAGACATTATTCCAAAGATGTTTCCATCCGGAGAAGTGTATGTTTACGATTTCTCTACCAACAAAATAAATGGTGAAAAGGGTTCTACTTACTGGAGAGATGTCGGCACGATAGATTCTTATTGGGCTGCGCATATGGATCTACTTGAAAAAGATCCTGAGTTTTCTCTGTATAACCGAAGCTGGCCATTGCATACCTATTACCCCCCTTTGCCACCAGCAACGTTTGTTGATACTAATGACGATTGTCGTGTACGTGTCAATGACAGCTTAGTGTCTGGCGGCAGCTACATTCAAGGATCATCTATTCACAAATCTGTTCTAGGCTATCGTAGTAACATTGCGAGTGGTTCGATTATTAGTGAATCTATCCTTTTAGGTGATGTAAAAATTGGTGCAGGTTGTAAAATACGTCGAACCATTATTGATAAAGATGTCGAAATTGCTCCAGGGACGATTATTGGTGAAGATCTAGAGCTTGATGCTCAGCGCTTCCACGTTTCCCCTGACGGTGTAGTCGTCATCAAGAAAGGAACGAAAGTTGGGTTCTAGTATGGATCGAATGAATATCTGGTTTACGGTTTCTGAAGCCGAAGGCTTGGTGAAAAGTGGTGGCTTGGCAGATGTTGCCAAAGCCCTACCTAAAGCCCTTCAAGTTCTAGGGCATGATGTATCGATAGTTATTCCGGGTTATCGAACCTTACCTGGGTTAGAAAGTGCCGAAGTTGTACTCAATACAGAGTTAGATTTCTGGCCACATGTTCACTATCAAGTAAAGAAGTTATCGCTAGATGGTGTTCCTGTATATGCCGTTGAATGCCATAAGTATTTTGATCGCAGTGAATTGTATGCGGAATCCAATCAGGCGTATCCAGATAACGGAGAGCGTTTCGGTTTTTTTGCCTCCGCTTGCCTCGATATTCTCCCTAAACTCGGAATAAAACCAGACATTATCCATGCCAATGACTGGCATACAGGGTTAGTACCGTTCTTATTAAAAACTCGCTATGAACATGATGAGCGCTTTCGCTCCATTAGAAGTGTTTTAACTGTACACAACGCGATTTTTAAGGGGGTCTATACCTATCACGACTTGGAAATTATTCCTGAGTTGAACCTGTCTGGTTTAGAGCGACTGCAATACGGTCAAGATCGCATCAGTATGCTACGCGCAGGTGTTGCGTTTGCGGACAAAGTGAATGCTGTTAGCCCTAATTATGCCGCAGAACTGATGACCACGTTAGGGTCACACGGAATGGTGGACGATTTTGTTCATCGCAGTGCAGACCTATACGGGATTCTTAATGGTTGCGATTATAGTGAATGGGATCCGAAGACGGACAAATACCTAGATCACCATTATGAGGCTGAAGCTTCGAGTATGGTGAAGGGTAAACAACTCAATAAATGCCAATTGCAGGAAGAGGTTGGGTTGCCAACAAAAGAGCTGCCTGTCTTTGGGATGGTTTGTCGTTTAACACACCAAAAGGGGTTCCACTACCTTTTGCCTATCATAGAGCAGTTTTTGCGAAATGACGTTCAGCTAGTTATCGTAGGCACGGGTGAGCCTCAAGTGGCTGCAAAACTTCATGAGGCCGCGAGTCGATACTCAAACAAATTTTCGTTTATTGAAGCTTACAACAATCGCTTAGCACACTTGGTTGAAGCTGGATCAGATTTCTTCCTGATGCCTTCAGAGTTTGAAGCATGTGGGTTGAACCAGATCTATAGTATGGCTTACGGAACGCTTCCGATTGTACGCGAAGTGGGCGGTTTAAAAGATACTGTGGTTGATTACGACACGGATGAAAAACTTGCGACTGGCTTCAGTTTCTTAGACCCAACACCAGAAGCATTGTTGATCGCGATGCAACGAGCGTTGATTCTATACTTGCAGCAACCCGATGAGGTTCAGCGCGTTCGTTTGAATGCAATGAATACGGAGTTTAGTTGGGAAGCATCGGCTAACGAGTATGTGAATATGTATCAGGCTGCGCTGCTGTAAAACAAGAGCGGGTTGAGTGTAGCCTGTTTGCGTAAAACCTCTGATGACAATAGCCTCTCAATGAAAATTGAGAGGCTTTTCTATGGTAGGAGGAGCTTGACCACCCAATTTACTCATATTGTGGTAAGCTTTTACCTAATAGAACTAGAAAGATTCATAATATTTGTTAAGCGATGTCGAACCCTTTGTTATTTCACAAGACTTATAACCACCCCACCAGTAATGAGTGGGTGGTCTTTGTTCATGGTGCTGGTGGTAGCTCTTCCATTTGGTTTAAGCAGATTAAAGCCTACAAGCAGCATTTTAATTTATTGCTTATTGATCTCAGAGGTCATGGGCGGTCGAACAATGTTATTCAAGATCTCCTTAAAAAAGGCTATACGTTCAAAGATATCTGCCAAGATATCTTGCAAGTATTGGATCATTTAAAAATTCAATCTGCTCACTTTGTTGGTATGTCTTTAGGAACCATCATTGTGCGAAACCTTGCCGAGATAGCCTCAGATCGAGTATCTACCATGGTATTGGGTGGGGCGGTAACTCGGTTTGATATTCGTTCACAGGTGTTGGTTAAGGTGGGAGATTGGAGCAAACACTTCATTCCTTACATGTGGTTGTACAGCTTGTTTGCTTACATAGTCATGCCACAAAAAAACCAAAAAGAATCGCGGCATTTATTTGTTAGAGAAGCGAAAAAGCTGTGTCAAAAAGAATTTAAGCGTTGGTACACCTTGGCAGCAGATGTAAACCCGTTGATGAAATATTTCCGTGAAAAAGAAATCCCGATTCCAACGTTATATCTGATGGGAGATAGAGATTATATGTTTCTTCGTCCAGTCAAAGAAATGGTGAGGATTCATAAACGCAGTGCGTTGATTGAAATTCCTGATTGTGGTCATGTGTGCAATGTGGAAAAACCAGATATTTTTAATGAAAAATCGATAGGGTTTATTCGTCAGCATGCTCGCTGACGTGGTGCCCACAGTTCCAACAGGCACCAAACTGAGCTTCTATCCATTCATCGCATTTCGGACAGCACCAGTTTGGTTTTGATTGGTTAGCGGTTTGATCGGTATAAGACTTCACAATCTTTTTGGCTTTGTCGTACTGAAATTCGTTGTTTAACCAAATATATGGTTCGGTGTCTGGACCAAATGGAAGCTCACCTTGCAAGCCAAATAGACCTTCACCACGAACTTCAACATCGATTCCCTGTGCCTTTAACAGCTCACATACAATATGAGCTTCTGTCGGGAGCGCAGTAGAGTACACCTTCATAGTTCGTCCAATATAGTCAATGAGTTTTAATTATGACAGCAAGTCGCCCATAAGGGTCTGTGCAGGATAGATAAACTGTGAATTTCAGCAATAAAAAAGCCTCCAAAGGAGGCTTTTTTAGCATGAAGGTTTAACTAACTTAAGCGTTTCATTAATTCATCACGTCTATCTTGAGGAATCACGGACCAGTGAGTGCCATTAATTGCACCCTCTAGAGCCCATAGTAGCTCTAAGCCAACATCGCTTGAATGAGTCTGCTTGATGGCTTTGAAGGCTTCAACAGAACCGAAGTTTTGTAACTCCTGAACGGAAGAGATTCCTGCTTTTTTGAGCATTCTTTCTGTACCCAAACGTAAATTAGGCAAGTCTTTCAAACGCGTTGGTTTGGTTTCGGCTTGCTTTTGTTTCTCTGTTCTTGCAACTTTCAGCGCTAGAGAAGCTTTCTCTATGATGTCATTGGTATTATCCCAACTGGTTTCTGGGAGTGCAAAATACTTGGTGACAACCGGAAACCCGCGCTTCTTGTACACATAAGGTTTTAAACCTTGTTGTTCGAACTTTTGAGCACTTTTTGAGTCAGCTCTGATGTGTAAAGTGTTTTGAACGACTAAGGCGAACATAGTGTCATCGGCGAAAACGCCAAAACCACCAAACATAGAACGTGATTTTATCGTCCCTAATGGTTCAAATAGCTTCAATGAGTTTTTAAGTATTGGTTTATCCATGCTGTACTGTCTCGGCTAAAGAAGTTATGCCACTACTAAGTTCAGGTCCGAGAAAAAATAGCAAAGTGATGCAGTCAGATGTCAGAGTTTGGTTAACTCTGGAAAAGAAGTATGCATATTTACCATCGGCAACCCCGCTACCATATTGATTTCAAATAAATCCATTTAGGCCGGAAGCTTTGCGTCCCACTTTTTCAAATGGTTTGCCCTGTGCGTGACAATAAAATCATAGAGAAAAACCGGAACAAGCATCACATCAAAATGCTTTATGTGTGATCTGCCTTCAAAAAATAAATGTACAGATATAAATATTGTTTCTTATTTGGGCAATAAAGCAAAAAGCCTGACATATAGCCAGGCTTAATTAGAATTAACTAATTTAATTTAACTTTTTAACAGAACTTCTCTCTACGATTTCAGGATGCATCTCGAAGATGCGTTTATCGTGTTCTTTGTCTTTGATTCTTTGGAGAAGGATTTCAAATGCCGTTTTACCCACTCGGCGCTTAGGCTGGTGGACGGTTGTCAGAGGAGGAGAAAAGTATCCTGATAGCTCAATATTGTCGTATCCAATGATCGAAATGTCATCAGGAACACGGACACCGTTCTCTTGAAGACGGCTAATGACCCCGAGTGCCATAAGATCATTAAAGCAGAAAACGGCTGTTGGTCTGTTTTCCATAGCAAGGATCTTGTCCGCCGCTAAGACAGCGGTATCACATTCGAAGTTGCCGACAAGTATGCGTTCTTGCTTGAATTCAATATCGTATTCTCTCAGCGCTCGCTTGTAGCCAATGACCCGTTCAATACAAGCCACTTTTTCTTCATGGCCAGTAAGACAGGCAATATCGGTATGACCATTGTCTAAAAGATATTTTGTCGCTAAGTAACCACCTTCCTCAGAGTTATCTATTATCTTATCGGCTTGGGAACTCTCTGGACCCCAATCCATGATCACTTTTGGAATGGATGAGTGCGCATCAAGCATTTCACGAAGATCTTCAGTTAAATCTGAGCACATGACCAAGATGCCATCTACACGCTTCTCAGCAAGCATACGAATATAATCCCGTTGCTTTTCATATATCCCGCCGGTGTTGCACAAGATCAACGTGTAGCCTTGGCGATAACAGTAACTTTCAACGCCATCGACGACTTCTGCAAAGAATGGATTAGAAGACTGTGTAACTAACATACCTATAGTACGAGTCGTGTTGCACTTTAAGCTACGTGCAACAGCGCTCGGTGCATAGTTTAGTTCTTCTACTGCTTTTTTAACTTTCTCTTGTGTAGTTTCAGCAACAAAGCGTGTTTTATTTATAACATGCGAAACCGTTGTAGTTGATACTCCGGCAAGTCGTGCGACATCTTTAATAGTGGCCATAAAACAAATATCCTGTAGAGCCGAGCTAAGGGGTAAGGTGCTAAATTTAAAGTAGCTAATGTTTTCAGCAAGGCGGATTTCATTGTGTTATTAAAATCGACTAAAAACACAAAAACCGCTATTAATACAGCGGCTTAGTTAATGCTTTTCAGCGTTTCATATTTTATCGTTTGCGATCACGATCTTAGTCTTTAATTTCCTATGTGACAATGGAGTGAATCGTAAAAAATTATACCAAGTGTCACATTTATGAGGAATCCTAATATTTTTTAAGGGTGCTGTTTTATATTTAAAACAAATTAGCTCAATACCTAAGTAAAGTCTTCGAGCTCAATACTATCAAGATATCCCACCTTGCCGGTTTACTCGCCAGAAATATATTGGCGGTCTAGTTCGACAAAACTCACAAGCAATTGTGACAAAGCTGCGTAGAACCCAAAGCCATCATAATTTTTGCAGTTCTTGTTAAATATTGGAAGCCAAGTCATGAGATGCGTATTTATGAACCACAGCTGTTCTCGCAGTGCATCTTCAAACTGCTCGTTCGTTTTTAATTCGTTTGAGCGAATAATGAGGTTACCCAAAAAGTCCAATTGAATGGCGAGGTGATCTGCTGGCTCGTTAAACCCCTCTAGCAAAGAGACACCTTTTTCTCTTAACAATGATTCCATTTGTTTCGCTGGTTCATCATTGAGCAGACCAGATTTGTAGATTGAGGCGTATGGCAAGGCCGCTTTTTTATCTGTGGTCAGAAATAGGCCACAAAAATCCGCAGCGAGTTCTAACTGAGCATCTTCTCTATCTTGGAGTTTATTCAGGGATTCGATAAGTTGCTGAGCCGCCGGTTTTAAGGTTTCGTTTTCTGCAAGACCGCTAATGAAGCCCCTGATTTCAGCCGTGTGGTAATGCTCCAACTCTTCTTGTTTCAGTTCATGAGCAAAAAGGCTAGAAAGCCACCAGTAAATCTCTGCGCGCTTTTCGTTGAATGCTTTTGTTTCTTGCATAGCGTTGCCGCTCCGTATGAGGTTATTGGCGCAATTCTAACGAATTAAGATGAACAGAACTAATCTAAAGTATGGCAAGAAATGAAAATAAAAATCAGGTTATGAATAGGAGCCAAATTGGTTGCTTTGAATCAATAAAAGTTAGGAAATTGCCTTCTTTTTAACGAATTCGCTAGAAATGTAACTTTTTGTGAATAGAATATAAAGAGTCGCAAATAGACTGTGGCAAGTTTGTCTTTATATTTACATTAAAGTCGAACAAATACCTTATATATCCTTATAAATACAAAAGAAAGTGGTGTAGATGAGCTATCACGTATTAGTCGTAGAAGACGATGTGGTTACCCGTAGCAAGCTGGTGGGCTATTTCCAGAACGAAGGCTATCAAGTTAGCGAAGCTGAAAGTGGCGAGCAAATGCGCGCAATTTTAGAAGAGCAATCTGTTGATTTAGTCATGCTGGATATTAACTTACCAGGCGAAGACGGGCTAATGCTGACTCGTGAACTACGCAGTCAATCTGATATAGGGATCATCCTCGTCACAGGACGCACGGATAGCATTGATAAAATTGTCGGCCTAGAAATGGGTGCCGATGATTACGTGACAAAACCTTTTGAGCTTAGAGAGCTTCTGGTTAGAGTAAAAAATTTGTTGTGGAGAATTTCCGCTGCACGTCATGCTCCAGCGAAAGAAGACAGAAAAGAAGAATCTGGGCAACTAATCCGTTTTGGAGAGTGGACGTTTGATATCCAACGTCGTGCACTTAGCCGTAATGGCGAACCTGTTAAACTGACCAAAGCCGAGTACGAGTTGCTTGTGGCTTTGTCTTCACACCCAAACAAGGTTCTTAGCCGAGAACGTATATTAAACATGATTAGCCATCGTGTTGATGCGCCTAATGATAGAACCATTGATGTTTTGATTCGTCGAATGAGAGCTAAGATGGAGTTCGATCCGAAAAATCCACAGATTTTTGTCACCGTGCACGGTGAAGGTTACATGTTTGCTGGAGATTGATGCTGATATTGACTTTAATCAGCAGTAAATGATTATTAAGATAGAAAAAACCGAGGGTAGCATCCTCGGTTTTTTTGTTGGTAATTTGATACCTCAAAAGCTAAATCAATTTAAGAAGCTTCATTGAGCTGTGCGTTGGAGTTAGTCGCAAAATCTCGAAGGGTTTGCCACCAAAGCCCCAAACGTTCATGCCAATACGTTTCTGTCCATTCCAAGTATTTAGCTTGAGGGCGATACTTGTTCCATGGCTGCATCGTGCCATTGGAAGCCAGAAAGTTCGTAGGTGCTGGAACGGGGTCAATACCCGCATCATTAAATTCACGCAGTGCACGTGTCATATGGCTTGCCGAAGTGACAAGTACCAGTTCTTTGTTATTTACAAACACGGAAGCTTGTCTTGCTTCTTCCCACGTATCTTTTGCTGTCTCCAAAAGAATGATATCGGGTTTTGCGACGCCTAATGCGAGTGCTACTTTCGCCATCATTCGAGCATTACTGATCTCAGAGCCACCAGCGTAGCCAGACAAAATCAATTTTGCACCGGGATACATCCTAAGAATGCGAATACCTTCGGATAACCGCATTAATGCCGTTCGGCTTAATTCCGATGTTGGTGGAATATCATCATCAACAACGTGGCCGCTTCCCAACACCATCACATAGTCAACAGTGCCTTCTATAGGTAGAAAGCCTTTGTGTTGACGCTCCATCGGCATCAATAGTCCACTGGCAACAGGTTGGAAAGAAGAAAGGAAAATGCCAGTGAAAGACACGAAAATCAAAAAACAGCCAGTTCCTCTTTTTAAGGTGAACATGACCAACAATAGCCCCACCACACCAATTATTAAAAACCCCGGGAGTGGCATCAGCAGCGCAGAAAACACTTTTTTCAGCTCAAACATACTTAAATAGTCCGAAAAATCATCACTTGATTATGAAAAAGGCTAACAAGCCTTTATTACTTCTTATCCTGTGACAGAATAAGCGGCACGAATAGATATAATAACCTAAGCCACAGTGACAGAAGATCGTAATTTCGACGATATTGCCCACAAATTCGCAAAAAATATTTACGGATCTGAGAAAGGTGATATACGTCAAACCATTGTTTGGGAAGATTTAATTGTAGCATTAAGTGAGCTAAACGATGAATGTTGCCGTTTAAATATCTTGGATGCAGGTGGCGGGCTTGGGCAAATGTCGCAAAAAATTGCCCAACGCGGACACAATGTCACACTCTGTGATCTATCTTCTGAAATGCTAAAACTGGCAAAAGTAGACATTGAAAAACACGGTTTGCTTTCCCAATATCAGCTAGTTCACTCTCCAGTTCAAGAAATTGAACAGCACCTTCACGAGAAAGTTGATATGGTGCTTTTCCACGCGGTGATGGAGTGGTTAGCAGACCCGAAATCGGCGTTAGAAACGGTTTTAAAGCAGATAAAGCCAGGTGGTATCGGCTCTATCATGTTTTATAACCATCACGGCTTGGTTTTGAAAAACGTGATATGCGGCAATATTCCACACATTTTAGAAGGAATGCCGCATAGAAAACGCTTTAAACTTCAGCCCCAAAAAGGTTTGAAGCCGGAAGAAGTCTATCAATGGATAGAGGATGCTGGGTTTGAAATCTGTGGTAAATCGGGTATTCGGTCCTTCCACGACTACATAGGTAATATGGAGTACATGGGCGATTATCAATTTGAAGATGTATTAGCACTTGAAAGACAACTGTGTCGTCAGGAGCCTTACCTTTCTTTAGGTCGCTACATTCATGTTTGGGCGAAAAGAAAGGAATAATAAACAGGATGAACAATGAGTGATGTAACTCAAGATGTTGTAGAGCAACCAATCGATGAATTGGTTAGCTGGGTAAAACAACACGATTTCTCATTGAACTTGTCTACTGAACGTCTGGCTTTTCTGATTGCGTTAGCCGTTTTAAGTAACGAGAGATTTGATGAAGAGTTGGGTGAGGGAGAGTTGCACGATGCGTTCTCTATCGTCACCCGCTTGTTTGAAGAAACGGGGGAAGCTTCTGCATTTCGGGCGAATAACGCCATCAATGAAATGGTTAACCAGAAGCTATTAAGCCGATTTACCAGTGAAATTACAGACGGCGCAAGCATCTATCGCTTGTCGCCATTAGCGGTTGGCATTACCGATTATTATGTGCGCCACCGAGAGTTTTCAAAGTTACGATTGTCCATTCAGCTGTCCATGGTGGCAGGTGAAATGGAGAAAGCGATCGCAGCTGCAAAAGAAGGCGGTACACCAGGTCATTGGCAAAAAAATGTTTATGGCGTTTTGAAATACTCAGTGGGTGAGATTTTCGATCAAATCGACCTCAATCAACGAGTCATGGACGAACAGCAGCAATTGGTCAAAGACCAAATAGCGGAGCTGCTGAACCAAGATTGGCGTGAGGCCATCAATAGTTGTGAAGCACTGCTCAGTGAAACATCCGATACCCTAAAAGAGCTACAAGATACGCTGCAAGCCGCTGGCGATGAAATGCAAACTCAGATCCTTGATATTCAAGGGCTTGTTTACGGACAAGATGATTTGCAATTCGTAGAAGAAGCGCTTTACGGGCTGCAAATGAAGCTAGACCGCATTGTAAGCTGGGGTCAGCAGACCATCGATCTATGGATCGGCTACGACCGCCACGTGCACAAGTTTATCCGCACCGCTATCGACATGGACAAAAACCGCGCCTTCAGCCAGAGATTGCGACAGTCTGTAAAAGACTATCTCGACGCTCCTTGGTTGTTGACGTATGCCGACGCTGAAAGGCTGCGAGATATGCGTGATGAAGCTTTGGTTCTGCGTGATGATGAAGTCATGGGGCAAGTACCAATGGATGTCGAATACGAAGAGTTTGAGCAAGTAAATGATGAGTTATCAGAAAGAATAAACGACATGCTCAAGGCTCATAAAGAGCGAGGCGCCTCCATCGATTTGGGGGTGGTTCTACGTGATTACCTTTCGACACATCCACAAACGCATCATTTTGATTTAGCTAGAATTGTTGTCGACCAAGCCGTGCGCTTAGGTTACTCAGAATCTGATTATCAGGCGATTCAACCTGATTGGCAGGCTATCAACGATTTTGGCGCTAAGGTACAAGCAAATGTCATTGACAAATACTGAAGAATATATGCCAGAGAAACTGGCAAAAGCGATTTCCAACCCGCTGTTTCCCGCGCTGGATAGTGCACTTAGAGCTGGGCGACATATCTCCTCTGAAGATATGGACAACCACGCATTGCTGAGTGATTTCGAGACCGAACTTGCCCTGTTTTATCAACGTTATAACACTGAATTAGTGAAAGCGCCTGAAGGCTTTTTCTATCTTCGACCACGTTCTACCTCTTTGATTGGTCGAAGTGTTCTTTCGGAGTTAGATATGCTGGTCGGAAAGGTACTGTGTTTCCTATATCTGAGCCCTGAAAGGCTGGCTCATGAAGGTATTTTTACCAATCAAGAGCTTTACGACGAAATGATCTCGCTAGCGGATGAGAAAAAGCTCATGAAGTTGGTGACCAATCGGGCGACGGGTTCTGATCTCGATCGTGAAAAACTGTTCGATAAAGTCCGTACGTCATTACGACGCTTACGCCGATTAGGCATGATCATCTCTATTGGCGAAAACGGGAAATTCCGAATCAGTGAAGCGGTATTCCGATTTGGTGCCGATGTGCGTGTGGGTGATGACATGCGTGAAGCGCAATTACGATTAATCCGCGATGGTGAAGCCGTTGTTCACCAACAAGAACCTAGCCAAGTCAGCTTGCTAGAAGAGCCTGAAGAAGAACAAGAAATAGAGGGTGAAGCATGATTGAAAGAGGTAAATATCAATCACTAACCATGATCAACTGGAACGGTTTTTTCGCACGTACTTTTGATATCGATGGGTTGGTTACGACACTTTCTGGTGGTAACGGTGCGGGTAAATCGACCACGATGGCGGCGTTTATTACCGCACTAATTCCCGACCAAAGCTTGCTGCATTTCCGAAATACGACAGAAGCGGGTAGCTCTCAAGCCTCGCGCGATAAAGGGTTGTACGGTAAGTTACAACCGGGTACCTGTTATGCGGTTCTTGATGTGGTTAACTCACGCAACCAGCGACTATTGTTTGCCGTAAAATTACAGCAAGTGGCTGGGCGAGACAAAAAAGTCGATATTAAGCCGTTTGTTATTCAGGGTTTACCAAGTCACATCAAACCGACCGATGTGCTTATTGAAAGTGTATCGGAAAAACATGCACGTGTTCGCCAAATCAATGAAGTAAAAGAAACGGTGCTCCTGCATGAAGGAGTTCATTTCAAAGCATTCTCTTCTGTTGTTGAATACCACTCGCAAATGTTCGAATTTGGTGTGTTGCCGAAGAAACTTCGCAACAGCAGCGACCGTTCTAAGTTCTATCGGTTGATTGAAGCGTCTCTATACGGCGGTATTTCTAGTGCTATCACACGTTCGTTACGCGACTACCTACTGCCTCAAAATGGTGGAGTAAAGAAAGCATTCCAAGACATGGAATCCGCACTGCGTGAAAACCGCATGACGCTGGAAGCCATTAAAACCACTCAAGCTGATAGGGATTTGTTTAAGCATTTAATCACGGAGTCGACGAATTACGTTGCAGCTGATTATATGCGTCATGCGAATGATCGCCGTAACAAGCTTGAATCAACGATGTCTTTGCGCTCAGAGTTGTTTGGATCGCGTTCTCAGTTAATCGAACAGAACAACTTACTCAACCGTGTGCAAGAAGAGCTCGAACTACTGGTTGAGCAAGAAGGCGGGTTGGAGCAAGACCATCAAGCCGCGTCCGACCACCTTCAGCTAGTTCAAAATGCCCTTCGACAACAAGAAAAAATCGAACGCTACCAAGAAGATCTAGAAGAGCTGAGCGAGCGCCTTGAAGAACAGAGCATGGTGGTTGAAGAAGCTCAAGAACGTTTGCTTGAAGCAGAAGAGCAGGCTCATATTTCAGAAGAAGAAGTAGACAGCTTGAAAACACAGCTTGCGGATTACCAGCAAGCGCTGGATGTTCAGCAGACTCGTGCATTGCAGTATCAGCAAGCCGTTAAGGCACTGGAAAAAGCGAAAGAACTGGCAGGATTCGATGGCCTCACCTCTGACAATGCCACCACTCTATTGAGCGAGTTAAAGCAATCAGAGCAAGACAAAACAACCGCGTTGTTATCCATCAAACACAAATTGGATATGTCTTCTGCTGCCGCAGAGCAGTTTGAGCAAGCGTATACGCTTATTAAGAGCATTGTAGGAGAGGTAGAACGCACTCAGGCTTCTACTGCCGCCAAAGCTAGCCTACAGAAAGCCCGTGAGAATCAACAACTGCTGCAAAATGAATCACAATGGCAAGCGCAGTATCGTGATTTAGAGAGAAGCCTTAATCAGCAGCGTGTCGCGCAGCAAAGTGTTGCGGAATATCAGAAGCAGCACAGTGTAGATTTGGTTGATGAGTTAACTCTCGAGCAAGAACACGAACGCCACAGTGCAACGATTGAATCTGTTGAACATGATAAAGAAGTATTACGTGAACAACGCAGTGAACTTCGCCGTCACCAGCAAGATGCAGACGCTGAAATCAAAAAGTTTGAAGCTATTGCGCCTACTTGGATTGCTGCTAACGATGCACTTGAAAAGCTGAAAGAGCAATCCGAATCGGATTTATACGACAGTCAGGCAGTGATGTCTGAGATGCAACAAGTCCTTGAGCGAGAGAAATCTCAATCGATGGCTAAAGATAAGCTAGGTGAACGACGTACTCAGCTGGATCATGAAATTGAACGCTTGGCATCACCGGGTGGCTCTAACGATCCACGTCTTAAAGGGTTAGCGGATACGTTAGGCGGTGTACTGCTTTCTGAAATCTACGACGACATCACGATTGATGATGCGCCGTATTTTAGTGCGATGTACGGTCCAGCACGTCACGCCATTGTGGTGTCTGACCTTTCAGGTATTAAAGAGAAGCTCATAGAGTTAGACGATTGCCCTGAAGATTTGTACATCATCGAAGGTGACGTAGATGCCTTCGACGACAGCTCATTCAATGCCGATGAACTTGAAGGCGCGGTTTGTGTTCAGCTGAACGATCGCCAAATGCGTTACTCTCGTTTCCCAGAAATTCCGTTGTTTGGACGCGCTGCGCGTGAACAACGTTTGTCGCTGCTGCGAGAAGAACGAGACGAAGTTGTGGAGAAGCATGCGAAAGCGTCGTTTGATTCGCAGAAGCTTCAGCGCCTTTACCAAGCGTTCAACGAATTTGTGGCGAAACATATTGGTGTCGCTTTTGAAGCAGACCCAGAGCAAGCCCTTCAAGTTGCACGTGATAAACGCAACCAATTTGCTCGCCAGTTATCTGACTTGGAAAACCGCGAACAGCAACAGCGCAGCCAGCTTACGGCATCTAAACAGGCACTGTCACTGCTTGATAAGCTAGCGCCAATGATGGGCGTGATAGAAGATGAAACCTTAGCAGAACGCCATCAAGAATTGGAAGAAAAACTCGCAAGTTTAAGTGAAGCGAAGCACTTCCAAAGCATGCATGGTAAAGCGGTTGCTCAACTTGAAAAAATTGCCTCTGCTCTAGAAGCGGATCCAGAGCAATTCGATGCGCTGCAAGCGGAGCACGAAGCAGCAGATATTGAACTTCAAGGTCTGAAAACGACGCTCTTTGCTTTGGCGGATTTGGTAGAGCGTCGTCATCACTTTAGCTATTCCGACTCGGTTGAATTACTGAATAAAAGCAGTGAATTGAGCGAGCAGTTGAAATCAAAGCTAGTGGAAGCGGAGCGAGCGCGCACGCGTCACCGTGAAGTATCAAAGCAGTCCCAACAACAGCTCAGCCAGTATAATCAGGTGCTTGCATCACTTAAAAGTTCACACCAAGCGAAAGCGGAGACGATGCAAGAATTCCGTGCAGAATTGCAAGAGTTTGGTGTTAACGCGGATACTGGGGCAGAGGAGCGTGCGCGTAATCGTCGCGATGAGTTACAAGAACGCTTACACGCTTCCCGTAATCGCAAGAGCGAATTCGAGCGCACAATCACATCGACAGAGCTGGAAATGAAAGCTTTAGCGAAGCGCTTGAAGAAAGTTCAGAAAGAATACATTGAACTTCGTACCTTTGTGGTAGCCGCGAAAGCGGGATGGTGTTCTGTTCTTCGACTTGCAAGAGAAAATGATGTAGAGCGTCGTTTACATCGACGTGAACTGGCTTACATGTCGGCAGGTGAATTACGCTCTATGTCCGATAAGTCACTTGGCGCGTTGCGTTTGGCTGTTGCGGATAATGAAGACCTACGCGATGCATTACGATCGTCCGAAGATAACTCTCGACCAGAGAAAAAGGTGCTCTTTTACATTGCGGTGTATCAGCATCTTCGTGAGCGTATTCGTCAAGATATTATTCGTACAGACGATCCCGTTGAAGCTATTGAAGAAATGGAAGTGGAGCTGGCTCGTCTTACCGAAGAGCTGACTCAACGTGAAAACCGTTTGGCAATCAGCTCTGAATCGGTAGCTGCGATCATCAAGAAGACGATTCAACGAGAGCAAAACCGAATTCGTATGCTTAACCAAGGGTTATCGAACATCTACTTTGGTCAGGTAAAAGGCGTTCGTTTGAACGTGAATATTCGTGAAAGCCACGAAATTCTTCTCAATGGTTTAGCAACACAGCAAGAACAACATAAAGACCTGTTCGAAAGTACACGCTTTACGTTCTCTGAAGCGATGGCCAAATTGTTCCAGCGTGTTAACCCACACATTGATATGGGGCAGCGCTCACCGCAAGTGTTGGGCGAAGAGCTGTTAGATTACCGAAACTACCTAGAATTGAGTGTTGAAGTTAACCGTGGCTCAGATGGTTGGTTGCAAGCAGAATCGGGAGCCTTGTCAACGGGTGAAGCCATTGGTACCGGTCAATCCATTCTGTTGATGGTGGTACAAAGCTGGGAAGAGGAATCTCGACGCTTACGCAGTAAAGATATCGTGCCTTGTCGTCTTCTTTTCTTAGATGAGGCCGCTCGTCTTGATGCGAAATCGATCTCGACACTGTTTGAACTCTGTGATCGTTTGGGCATGCAACTGCTTATTGCGGCGCCAGAAAATATCAGCCCAGAAAAAGGGACCACCTATAAACTGGTTCGTAAGGTATTTAAAGACCACGAGCACGTGCATGTTGTAGGGCTAAGAGGGTTTGGTGACACGCCTAAGGTAAGTGATGCCGCTCAAGAAGCATTGGAAGAAGCGGATTTAGTCGATTAACTTCCAAGCCTTCACTGTTATTAGCAAATAGAGTTCGCTAAGCCGAATGACGCCTCTTTTTCTGGAGGCGTTTTTTGTTCCATATTTTCATTTCGAACGCACACTGTACTCAAACAAATTCAGGATGTAGGATTCAAAGCTCTACTTTTAGTTACTTGGGTAGAGTAATAAGAGTATCGCAATAACGGACAGTTTTTATGAAAAGGAAATCGCTAACGGGTCAACTCAGTGATATCGATTTACGCCTACTACGTATTTTTCGTTGTGTGGTGGAATCGGGAGGGTTTTCAGCGGCAGAGGTCGCGTTAAATATCAGCCGTGCAGCGATCAGTGCAGCAATGGCAGACTTAGAGATCCGATTGGGGTTTAAGCTTTGCCATCGCGGGCGGTCGGGGTTTTCGATGACCGATGAAGGACAGCAGGTTTACCAGTACACCCTTCAATTACTGGCGTCGTTGGAGGAGTTCAAAACTCAGATTAATACGTTGCATTCGAGCCTCGTCGGTGAATTAAACATTGGTATTACGGATAACATGGTATCGATGACGGAAATGCGCATTACTAATGCTCTTGCGGAACTAAAAAAAGCCGGGCCAGACGTCACTATTAATATTCGAATGATCCCACCGAATGATGTCGAAAAAGGGGTTCTGGATGGCACTTTGCACGTTGGAATGATTCCGCATATCCGCACGTTATCTGGGCTTCAATATGAACCTTTGTATAACGAGACGTCACTACTTTATTGCGGTTCAGGGCATCCATTGTTTTCCGAGACCGTTCAATCCGTCGATCTCACCGAGTGGGATGCAATTGTGCCTGCTTATGCACAAACGCCAAAAATTCAGTCGTTGTATAACACAATGAAAAGCTCAGCCACGGCGACAGATAGGGAAGGTATCGCGTTTCTCTTACTTACAGGGCAGTACTTAGGTTATTTACCGAATCATTTTGCTCAAAGGTGGGTTGATGATGGTGTGATGAAAGCCATTCTGCCTCAGCAATACGGTTACTCCCAGCCCTTTGCCTCTATTACACGTAAAGAGCGTCGAGCAAACTTAGTGTTAGAAACGTTTTTGTCTGCGCTTAATTAAGCGTCAAAGTTTACGTCGCGCTTAAATGGCATAGAGTATGAACGAAATTTAACCGTAAAGGTCAACATACCCTCGCCAGTTTTCCGAAGTGGTCAATTTGGTTAACGCTTTCCGTTTATATGGGAGTTAGCTTGTGTTAGAAATAAAGGCTGTTTGAGCAATAGTAGAATTTCATGGTTTCAGGTACGATTTCGAGAATTTTTTCTGATCAGGTTTTGGCTTATCTTCGCACGCTGGATGAAGAGGTTTCTGACGATCTATTACCAGAACCAGGAGAAGCTGTTCAATACTTGGAAGACGGAAGCTACCTTTATCTGAGTGATTTCTATCAGTTCCTGAATCGGGTGGAAACTTTGACAGGAAACCCTGATTTTGGCTGGGACATCTATCAAGATTTTGATTTTCGAAACATGGGCATCATGGGGTATGCGATAGTCAATTCGACTCATCTCAAAGATGCCATATCGGTCACCTGCGACTATGTTCAATTGGTGCAAAGCCACACAGAAGTATTTCTAAGAACTAGCCTCCATCACCCTGATTGTATGGACTTATGTTACCGCGTGAATTCTGAAGGTTTAGCATCGACGCATGATACCCATATGTCTCTAGGCTTTTTTATCCGCCTTATACAATATTTATGTAATCCAGATTGGAGCCCAGTACTCATTGGTTTAACGCACAGTGAGCGGAAACAAAACATCAGTGAGAAGACTCAGTCTTTGCTTCTGGCAGAGCAGCCATTCAATTTTGTCACGATAGAAAACCACATTCTGGAAGCGCAGATTGCCGCATCGGATCAGCGCTTGTATGACATTATGTGCAGCAATTTGACTGAAAAAATCGACCAACAATCTGAAACACTGTCTTTTTTCCAAGAGCTGGAAGATGTCATCTTTCAACTCTTGTCTGATGAAGAGTGCGGAATTGATAAAGCTGCAGAGCACATGTGCATGAGCCGTCGTACTCTTCAGCGCAGATTAGCGGATCACGATGTGAGCTTTTCCTATTTAGTGGACAACGTTCGTCGTCATTTCGCGTGTCAGTTGTTACATGAAGCTGCTATCTCAATGATCGATATCGCTTTAACTTTAGGTTATTCAGAACTTGCTGCGTTCGACAGGGCCTTCAAGCGCTGGCATGGCATTACCCCTACACAATATCGCGAGTTATTTTTTCCCAAGTAGCGGCTTACCTTAAGTTGTTTTCCTTTCTTTTCGCTTCAGGCGCAGAGCGTTTACTCTTGAATTGCCGTACATTGCTAATGTGCCACTAAGTTGTCACTTCAAGTCAATACAGCGGCTCCTTACCCCTTTATCTTAATTTGAGTTGTTAACAAGTTGTGAATTTCACAATTGTTCTTGGATATCCAAATTAAGAGAAGGTTTCATGGCAGTCACTCGTTCCAATTCCAAAACATCCCATCACTCTTTTACCCCTCGCGCTCGTGACTTGGGTATACCATTAGAAGGTGAAACCGCCACTTTTAATGCCATCACGGATGTAAAAGGGGTGGAAGTTGGATACACCACCTTGATTGATCCGTTGAAAAAAATGTGTACAGGGGTGACCGCTATTCTTCCTAGAGGGAAAAGAAAATCCCCAAGCCCTGTCTGGGCCGGGCAGTACGATCTGAATGGGAATGGAGAAATGACGGGTACCCACTGGATCAATGAAGCAGGGTATTTTCTCGGTCCTGTCTGTATTACGAATACGCACTCTGTCGGTATGGTGCACCATGGCGCGACCCGATGGATGATGGACACCTACGACACGCACTTCAAAGATGGTCACGCTTGGGCAATGCCCGTTGTAGCAGAGACTTACGATGGTTTTATGAATGACATTACGGCTCAGTTTGTCACTGAATCGGATGTACTTGATGCAATCAACCGAGCACAGTCTGGTTCAATAGAAGAAGGCAATGTGGGTGGTGGAACGGGCATGCAAACATACGAATTTAAGGGTGGATCGGGAACCTCATCTCGCTTGGTTAGCATCCCCGGACATGAATTTGTAGTAGGAGTTTTCGTTCAGTCCAATTTTGGGTTGAGGCACGAGTTTAACGTAGCTGGTGTACCTGTAGGTCAATACTTAAACGAAAATTGTCCAATCCTTCAAGCGATGGATAGCGATGCAAGAGACACAGGGTCCATTGTTGTAACCATAGCAACGGACGCCCCGTTACTGCCTTTGCAACTGCAAAGCTTGGCGAAGCGGGCAGCGATAGGGTTAGGCAGAACGGGTACATCTGGTGGTCACTATTCTGGTGATATCTTTCTCGCATTTTCGACAGCAAACGACAATGGCATGTCGTTCAGTTGTGGCACGGTTTTGGACGCAGTTCTGCCTTTAGAGCATGTGAATGAACATTACTTGGATGAGTTCTATATGGCGACGGTTCAAGCCGTGGAAGAAGCGATTTTGAATGCCATGGTGGCAGCAAAAACGACGTTAAGCGTGAAACCAAAAGGATTGGTATTTGATGAAATTGACCATCAAAAGTTGCGTTCGCTGTTAAAGAAGCACAACCGTTTAGTTGACGGGCACTAGGGTCTACAGACCCTAGAACCAATACACATTTATCTGACAAAGGACTGAAGAGAGAAGTGCAATGAATAATTCGATACAACATCCCAATTTACTGTCCATCATGATGCTTGCGTGTGCGGGAGTATTACCTGCTTTCGTGTTTCTCGTCGCCCCTGTCTTCGTCGGTGGGTTGGTTGAAACGGGAATGGCGGTTGATCAAGCTGGCTTCTTGCTGTCGGCAGAGCTAGGGGGCTTTGCTGTTGGTGGGCTAATAGCAACACTGTGTTTGAAAAATACCCAATGGACCCGAATCGTATTCGTAGCGTTGTGGATGATGATTTCTGGGAATCTTGCCAGTGCCTATATTTCTGGCAGTCATGAAAGTAGTTATGAGGTGTTGATGTGGGTACGCGTGATGTGTGGATTAGGGAGCGGAAGTTTGGCTGCCATCATTAACATTGCGCTAAGCAAAACACAAAATAGCGATCGAGCGTTTGCTTATTTGTTGTTTGCTCAACTTTCTTTCAGTGCGCTAGGCATATACTTATTCCCGAATGTCATTGCCTCTGTTGGCAGTGTTAATGTCATCTTTTATGTGCTCGCAGGATTGTGCGTATTGGTTTTTGCTGCAGCACCTATATGGACTCGAAAGCTGTCTATTTCGATCTCGCCCGTCACATCACCTTCTGATACGTCATCGACGCGCAGTATCGTCATTCTGCTTTCTGTGTGCACAATGTTCTTTTTCTACGCTGGCGAGAATGCGGTGTGGGCGTTTTTAGAGGTCATTGCCGAAGAAGGCGGAATTGCAAACAGCGATATTGGGGCATTGCTTGGGACGATAGGCTTAGCAGGTCTTGCGGGCGCTGCGTGTGCGGTGGTTCAAGCTGAAAAACTAGGTCGATTATTTCCTATTTTGCTGACCATTGGTATTCAAGTTGTTGTTGTCATACTTTTACAAGGCAATTTGGAGACCATGCCGTTTTTGTATCTCGCTTCAATATTTAACTTTCTTTGGAATTACTGCGCGCCATATTTGTTTGCTGTCGTGGCAGATTCAGACTCATCAGGTCGAGCGGTGGCACTTAGCATCCCCGCATTAGGTGCGGGGTTAACAGCCGGCCCTTTAGTTGTGGGGGTACTGCTACCAAGCTTCGGTTTATCTATCGTCAATACTATAGCAATTGTCGCTCTTGTATTGAGCGCGATTGCGGTACTGCCATTGATACGTAATTCGGAAGCTTTTAAAGTAGAGACAGCGAGCTAAGAGCTCCAAACATCATAGAGATAACCATTGCTTCAACTCAGATATTGAAAAATCTAGTGTAATGAAAAGTCTAGACACCCTGACGTCCTATTCAAAAGACGTTAGGGTGTTTTTTTATGGAATTAAGGAAATTAATTGCGCAAGTAAATGGTTAACTTAGCGTAACTAACTCTGTATTTAAGTTGCCTAAATTGAACATTACATTGGAGGAAGTGTGTAACCAATAAGGCGATCAGAATATGGAAGTTCAATCTTCTCAACACAGCTCCTTAACCTCTAACAGCAGTTCGTTAACCAAGAAACAGTTGGATGCGCACTGGATGGCGTTTACAGGGAACCGAGATTTCAAACGTGCGCCCAGAATCATCCAGTCTGCAAACGGTCGATATTATACCGATGATAAAGGACGCGAGATCTTTGACGGTTTATCGGGATTGTGGACCTGCGGATTGGGGCATTGTCATCCGCGCATAACAGAAGCGATATCTGAGCAAGCCGCCATGCTCGATTATTCCCCTGCTTTTCAATTTGGTCATTCAAAAGCCTTTGAGCTGGCAGAACGTATTGCCTCGCTGATGCCACAAGATTTAAACCGAGTTTTCTTTACAGGGTCTGGGTCAGAATCGGTTGATACTGCGCTGAAGATAGCGCGAGCGTATTGGAAGAAACGCGGTAAAGCCAGTAAGACAAAGTTGATTGGACGTGCCAAGGGTTACCACGGTGTGAATTATGGTGGAATCAGTGTTGGTGGTATTGGTGCGAACCGAAGCCTCTATGGTGAAGGGCTGGCGAGTGATCACCTTTCTCATACCTTGTTGGAGGAGAATCGCTTTTCCAAAGGGCTTCCAGCAACTGGGGCTGCATTGGCGAATGAACTTGAAGAAAAAGTACTGTT
Organism: Vibrio penaeicida; assembly: GCF_019977755.1. Classification (NCBI taxonomy): domain Bacteria; kingdom Pseudomonadati; phylum Pseudomonadota; class Gammaproteobacteria; order Vibrionales; family Vibrionaceae; genus Vibrio; species Vibrio penaeicida. The sequence continues at coordinate 1,449,724 of NZ_AP025144.1, forward strand.
GCATGGCGCAGATAATATAGCTGCTGTGATAGTAGAGCCCATTGCTGGGAGTGCTGGCGTGCTACCGCCCCCGAAAGGATATTTGTCCCGCTTAAGAGATTTATGCACCAAGCACGACATCTTACTGATTTTTGATGAGGTGATTACCGGCTTTGGGCGCATGGGAGCCAACAGCGCCGCGGAACTCTTCGGAGTCAAACCCGATTTAATGACGATCGCTAAGCAGCTCACTAATGGTGCTATTCCAATGGGAGCTGTGGTCGCATCGCAGTCTATATACGACACATTTATGGAAACGGGTGGGTCGGAGTATTTGCTGGAATTACCTCATGGCTACACCTATTCAGCACACCCAATTGCGTGTGCCGCCGCTTTGGCAACATTAGACGTGATTGAACAAGAGGGTGTGATATCTCAAGTGCGTGATCTATCGCCACTCTTCGAGCAGAAAGTCCATAGCCTTCATCCTCATGACTCTGTACTCGATATTCGAAATTTTGGATTGGCAGCCGGCCTCACGTTCTTAGCCAAAGAAGGACAACCACTGCTACGACCATACCAGATAGCCATGTCCTGTTGGCAAAAGGGTTTTTACGTACGTTATGGCGGCGACACGATTCAGCTTGGTGTGCCATTTCAAACAACTGAAAAAGAACTCGACACATTAATTAATGCGTTGGGCGAAGCGATAGAAGAAACGAAGGATTAAAACATGGAAACGATAGGGCATTGGATAAATGGAAGATATGTACAATCACAGGGGCGAGAGCAGGGGGTATACAACCCTGCCCACGGAGAAATACGACGAAATGTGCAGTTGGCAGAACGAGGCACGGTCGAAGATGCGATTCTCGCGGCACAAGCGGCGTTCCAAAGCTGGCGAGACACCCCAGCAACCAAAAGAGCAAGAGTCATGTTCCGCTTTAAGCAGCTGGTGGAAGAAAATCTGGAGCGATTGGCTGTTCTAATTGGAGAGGAGCATGGTAAAACCGTCAGTGATGCGATGGGGGAACTTCAGCGTGGTCTGGAAAACATTGAATTTGCATGTGGCATTGCAGATGCATTGAAAGGCGAACACAGTAAAAATGTAGGAACGGGCATCGATTCCTGGAGTGAATTTCAACCGTTGGGCGTGGTCGCCGGAATCACACCATTCAATTTCCCTGTTATGGTGCCAATGTGGATGTTCCCTCTGGCGATTGCATGTGGCAATACCTTCGTTTTGAAGCCATCTGAACGTGTGCCGAGTTCCACTTTGTTGTTAGGTGAATTGCTGTCACAAGCAGGGTTACCAAATGGTGTGTTCAATATCGTCAATGGCGACAAAGAAGCCGTGGATGTACTGCTTTCAGATGAACGAATCAAAGCTGTCAGTTTCGTCGGTTCAACAGCCATCGCGGAGACGATTTATAAGAAAGCGTCCGAAAATGGCAAGCGTTGCCAAGCATTAGGTGGGGCGAAAAATCACGCCATTGTGATGCCTGATGCCGATATTGATAGTACGGTAAATCAGCTACTCGGCGCAGCATTTGGATCATCAGGAGAACGATGCATGGCGCTGTCTGTAGTTGTTACGGTCGGTGATACGATTGCAGACCAATTGGTTGAAAAACTTCAGCAAGAAATGAGTAAGCTGCAAGTAGGAAGCTGCGAGCAAAGCGAAAGTGATTTTGGCCCCTTAATCACGTATCAGCACCAACAAAAAGTGTCGGGCTATATTGATAGTGCTCAAGAGCAAGGCGCAGATATAGTGGTAGATGGTCGAAATATTGAAGTGGCTGGGTATGAATCTGGTTACTTCATTGGCGGGACACTCATCGATAATGTCACAGCGGAAATGACCAGTTACCAAGAGGAAATTTTTGGACCAGTACTTCAAGTGATGCGTGTGGAATCGATGGAAGACGCAATGTCACTTATCAATGACCATGAGTATGGCAATGGCACCTGTATTTTCACGCGTGATGGCGAGGCCGCTCGGTATTTTTCCGATCGAATTGAAGTTGGAATGGTGGGAATTAATGTTCCCTTGCCAGTTCCCGTTTCCTACCACAGCTTTGGAGGATGGAAGCGCTCGCTATTTGGTGATTTGTCGGCGTATGGTCCTGATGGCATTCGTTTCTACACCAAGAGAAAAACCATCACTCAAAGATGGCTTTCGGCAGATTTACGCGAAAGTGCCCAGTTTGCTTTTCCAAGTTAAAAACCACTTTCATTATTTTGTTAAAAGCCCTTATTTGGGCTTTTTGTAATTTATGTGGTTCATGTCATTAAATCGATATGCATTTAATTGTCTTGCTTGTGTAAAATCCTTGAATTATATGAAAAACCTGACGTTAGGTTAGAGATATAAGTGCCAGTCAACAGACTGAAAATAGCACTTGTCACTGTATGGCTAAGGATACAAAAAATGAACTGCACAAGTTGTAATACAGGCGTTTTAGAGCCTCAATTTATTGATGGTATGTTTCCTGCTCACATCTGCAATGAGTGTGAGGGAAATTGGATATTGGTTGAAGACTATGTTGCATGGAAAGAGGATAATCCAGCATACCCGATTTCAGATTCCGTAACATGCGAGATAAGTGATACCGAAACTGCGCTTCTATGCCCACAAACGGGTACTATCATGCGCAAGCTTCGCATCTCCAGCAATATCTCACATCGCTTAGATTACAGCGTGGCTGTAGGCGGCATTTGGTTGGACAAAGGTGAATGGAGCATTATTCGTGAAGGCGGATTAGCGAACTCTTTGAATGCAGTCGTTACCACACAATGGCAAAAAAATATCCGCACCAATAACTCTGCGGAAAATTTTGTCGCACTGTATAACGAAAAGTTTGGTGACGAGACTTACATCAAATTGAAAGAGATCCGTAAGTGGCTGGCGGAACAACCAAACAAGCATGAACTGCAGGCTTATCTGACGGCGGAGGATCCGTACTCCGCAGAACGTTAAGCTTCCATTCATCTCTATTTCGCTACATTCTTAAAAGATAGAATAAACGGAATTGCATTCTGTTTATTCTATCTTTTTATGATATTCTCATTCCACTTCTTTATCTGTAACTCGGAATAGCGATGTTTGATGCCATTAAAGACTTTATCAACCCCGGGAAAAACCCCGATCTTTCTTCAGCGCATGAGTACCAAAATTCACATCTTCCTACTTTGTGGATGCTTGGAAAAACGGGTGCCGGAAAATCCTCATTGATCCAAGCATTAACAGGGCTGACCTCTGTAGAAGTCGGTAATGGCTTCGCACCGTGCACCATGACTTCTTCTTCCTATGACTTTTCGCAAGATAAACCCGTACTGCGATTTTTGGATACGCGCGGGCTTGGTGAGGCAGAATACGATCCGACAGACGATATCCGTGTATGTGCTGAGAAAGGTCATGCTTTGTTGGTTGTGGCGAAAGTTGATGAGCCTGAACAAAGTTCAGTATTGGAAGCACTAAAGCAAATCCGTAAACAGTCTGATATTAAGCATGTTCTCGTTATTCATTCTGCCGTAAATCAAGTTGAGAAAGAGGATAGGGCACGAATGATGTCTCATAATCAAGCTCAGTTTGAAAAAGCTTGGGGTAAAAAGCTGCCTTCAATTGATGTAGATTTTGAATGCGACTCTGAGAATTATTTCCACCTTGATGAAATGATAAATGCACTGACTGAAATGTTGCCGATTGTTGGGTTAATGGTGAGAGATAAAGAGTTCTCTTCTTTCGAGGAAGAGAATTTTGATAAGTTAGAAAATGAAGTGCTTTGGTATTCTGGCAGTGCAAGCGCTTCAGATTTAGTTCCAGCCGTTGGGTTGGTATCTGTTCCTGCTATTCAAGCAAAGATGCTGCATAGTTTGGCAAATCAGTATGGCGTGGAATGGGACAAAAGAACGTTTAGTGAATTGGTTGGCACATTGGGCACCAGTTTTGGCGTTCAATATGGTGTGAAACTTGGCGCGAGGCAGTTGGTTAAGTTGATCCCTGGCTTTGGACAAACCGTGGGGGCTGTCGCCGCTGCAGCCATTAGCTTTGCAACTACTTATGGTCTTGGTCGAGCGGCATGCTATTACTTTTATCACAAAAGCAAAGGTGAAACGGTCAGTAGCGAAACCATGCAACAATTGTACAAAGACGCATTCAAAAAAGGCAAAAAGGTCGCAAGTGATGACGAGAGTTAAGAAAGGGTTGAAGAGCTTAAATCGATATACTGGCGGGCTGATTGCGGTTTCTTTGATAGGCATCATTTTCCCTGCTCTCGTGTTAAGTGGGTTTGGTCTTTATGCCGTCATTGAGCATGGGTACGTTGTGCCATTTGCTATCGCTTTGTTGGTTTCGACATTGATGATTTTCATTCCTCGCCTTATTTGGAAAAAAGCCAAGGAAAACAAACCGCAAGAAGATAGAGAAGATTTTGTAGAACCGTCGAATGATTGGTCTGATTCTGAACAAGAAATATGGTCTAGCAGTAATCAGGCTATCGAGAGATTACTTGATCAAAACGATGACTGGGGTGTGTTAAAAGCACACGGCTTTAATATCGCAGAACTGGTCGCTCAGTCGTTTGGAAAAAAAGAACTGGACTTCACTGTACCCGAAGGGCTACAGCTAATGGAAGAAATTAGCAGGCGTTATCGTCAAGTACTCAATGACCATGTTCCTGCCGTCGATATGGTGAAAGTATCTCAGATCAAATGGCTTTACGAAACGGGTGATAAGTATGGTGAAACAGCCCTAAAAGTTGGTAAACGCGGAATGATCGCGTGGAGAATACTCCGAGCAGCCAACCCCGCTGCTGCGGTTGCCAATGAGGTGAGGAGCAAAATGCTGGGTTCGATTACAGACCAGATATCCGACAATCTTCAAAGAAATGCCAAACGAGCGCTCCTTCAGGAAGTGGCGAAAGTGTGTATTGACCTATACAGCGGCCGCTACACGATAGAAGACGATCAAATATCGACAAGCAAAATCAATAAAGAAGATGAAAAACATAAAGCACCGCCGATCGAACCGGTTCGAATTACCTTGGTGGGGCAGCTCAGCGCAGGTAAATCTTCTTTAGTCAATGCGATAACAAATGAAATGAATGCAGAAGTCGATATGCTTCCTGCGACAGACAATATTACGGTGTATCAGTGCAACATTGATGGTGATGAAACACTAAAACTAGTGGATATGCCAGGTTTGGATGGAGATAAGAAAAGCACTAAAAATATGTTGGAACAAATGACTCAGTCAGATCTTGTTCTTTGGGTACTAAAAGCGAATCAATCTTCTCGTCAATTAGATTTGGCGTTAGCAAAAGAGTTTGAAGCGTTCTATCAGCACCCCCAAAACATTTCTCTCAAAAGACCAAAATTAATTGGTGTCGTGAATCAGGTAGATAAGCTCAAGCCCACATCAGAATGGTATCCACCCTATGATCTCAACGACACTGATAATCCCAAATCAATGACCATTCAAGCGGCAATGGCATTTAACCAAAATCTTCTGCCATTTGATCAAGTACTTCCTCTAGCTATCCCGGAAAACAAACTCATGTATGGATTATTAGAGTTAGAAGAAGAAATTCAGCATAAATGCGATGAAGCCAAAAATGTCCAGCTCAACCGCCAAAGAAATGAGGCAAAAGGATCGGCAGGCATATTGAAACAGGGTAAGCGCTTGTTCAAAGCGAGCGGCAAGGTGGTCAAAAATATCTTCTAGCCCTGTTGATGTTAAATGAATCTAGATGTGTGTGAGCGATATTCCGCTGAAAAGGTCGAAAAAATGCCCTCGACCTATTTGAAATGCGCTGAATAGTTATCCATATTTGCTTGTTTTCTCAACAAAGCTGAGCAATAGTAGCCGTTTTGTTTTTCTTTGATTTAGGTAAGTAAATGATAATTAACCATGTTTCAGTGGGGGCGAGCAACGTAGAAAAGTCGGCTGCTTTTTACGACAAAGTGCTGGCAACGCTAGGGATATCCCGCTCTCATACTATTGAAGGCGAAGCGATAAGCTACGGTACCAACTTTGAATTTTGGGTTGGTTGTATTTGCGGAAAACATTCTATTTCGGGCACGGGGACACACATTGCATTTAATGCCCCTACCGAAGAATCAGTAAAGGCATTTCATGCGGTTGCGATAGAAAATGGCGGACTGTGTGCAGGAGAGCCAGGTCCAAGGCCCGAGTACGGTGATGCCTACTATGCTGCATATGTTCATGATTTGGATGGCAACAAGATTGAAGCAGTTTGTACTTAAAGTTAACGGTAAATTAAAGTAACGGCTGAACTCGAAAGCAAACCGCTTGCAAGCCAATAACGTTTCTTAGTACGAAATTTTTCCCCGTAACTTTTTGGTTTGTCCGCGTTGTGTTTTCTTGTCCATACGCTTCATCTTGGAAGAAAAGGTAGGTCTTGTGTCCCGCCGTTTTTTCTCGATGACTGCGGCAGAGCGGACGAGTTCGGCAAGTCGATTGTGCGCATCTTCTCTATTTTGTTCTTGAGTTCGAAATTGTTGCGCTTTGATAACAATAACGCCGTCTTTGGTGATCCGGCTGTCCTTTAATTGCAACAGACGCTCTTTATAGAAGTCGGGCAGAGCAGATTTTTTGATGTCGAACCGCAAGTGAATGGCACTGGATACCTTGTTCACGTTTTGACCGCCAGCGCCTTGGGCTCGGATGGCTTCTGTGTGTATTTCCCATGATGAAATAACCACTGAATTTGATATTTTGATCAAACCTGTACTCTCAAGCTTTGCCATTGGATCCCTATAAGGTAGAGCCATATGAAAATAAGCCCGAGCTCAGAGAGATCTTACTGAATGAAATTGAGTCTAGGGTATCATGTTTTGCTCATGGCATCTGAGATTACATAAACGTTGAATTTTGATCCGAGTGAGTGGCCAAATATTGCTTCAACAGCAGTGACGTTTGATCCGAGTTTACCTTGAGTAAGTTAATTAACTCTTGCAGCATAGAAAGATCAGGAACTTGACCCTGGCTAGTCATTTGAAAGATTTGCTCAGACTTATTAAGCATTTTATTGGCGTTCAGGCTACTCGCAATGCCCTTCATTGTATGGGTGTGGAGCTTTATTGAATCGATGTCTTTCGTTTCAGCAGCTTCGACCAAAGCATCTATGCTTTCAATCATGGATTCTTTAAGTGTTGTGATTATCTCTGCGAGCTGAGCATTATCGCCAGCACAAACATCATTAATATAAAAACTCAAATCGACCTCTGATTCCGAAGTCGAATTGGCTTCATTCGATTGCGTAAACGGTTCCAGTTCTACGACTTTGCCTTCTAACGCTCTTCTTTGCTCTATCAAGGGTTTGTGTTCAGCTAACGCATCGTTAAAGCTGTTTTTTTGCAAAGGTTTAGTGAGAACATAGTTTGCCCCAGCATCAATAAAACGGTCATGGGCTTCTTGGAATACATCAGCCGTACACCCAAATATAATGGTATTTATTTTTAACTCATTCCTGATGTATTGCGTCGCTTCGATGCCATCCAGCCTAGGCATGTGGTTGTCCATAATAATTATGTCGTATGCGTTTCCCTGCACTAGCTCTATCGCTTCCAAGCCATCTTTAGCGATGGACACTTTGTGATCCAATGAATGGCAGAATTTCTTTGTTACCATTGCATTTACCGGATTATCCTCAACGATGAGGATATCTAGCCCGATGGGCAGTGACTTGAATTGCTTTGTTTCCGGCTCTTGTTGAATGGGGCGGTCTTGTGTCTGTTCGGCACTGATATGAAAGGTAAAACAGGTTCCGATACCCAAGTTACTCGATACGCTAATTGTGCCACCCATGAGTTCTACGAGTTGTTTTACAATGGCTAGCCCCAATCCCGTTCCCCCGAAGTTTCTTGTTGTCGAGGATTCTGCTTGAATAAATGGGTCAAAAATGTAAACCAACCTATCCTGTGCGATACCAATACCCGAATCTTCTATTTCGACGGTAATATCATAGGTGTTGTACGCTTCTGACTTGCAAGAGCAGCGAAGTTGGACATTGCCGTTTGCCGTGAATTTCACAGCGTTGCTCATTAAGTTAAAGATGATCTGTCGGATCCGAGAAATATCTGCCAAAAACACTAAATGGTCAGGAATCTGGTTATCTATTTCCAGTTCTATGCCTTTTTCATCGCAGAGTAATTGGTATGTAGAGATGATAGGGGTCAGTATTTGCTTAAAATGGAAAGGAACGGCATCAAGCTCAAGTTTATTTTGTTCTATCTTTGAAAAGTCGAGAATATCATCAAGCAGCGAAGTGAGGTGATCACCGGACTCCAGTAGAACTTCTAATTGCTCTTTATGCTCTATGTTGGTGGTTTCACCACGCATTATTTGAGCCATACCCAAAATGCCATTGAGCGGGGTTCTTAACTCGTGGCTCATGGTTGCCAAAAAAGTGGATTTTGCATCATTTGCCACGTTCGCACGCTCTACGGATTGTTCCAGTTTCTTTTCAAGTTGTATTTTCTTGGTGATGTCCCGCTCTACTGCGATGTAACAATTTAAGTGATCATCTTCATCTAGAATGGGAGTAATGATCATGTCAATCCAGTACGGTGTTCCATTTTTGTGGTAATTGAGTATTGTTGACTCAATGTTGTTTTGTTTTTCTATGGCGTCAGAAATGCGTTGAACGGCATACGGGCAAGTCTCTTTACCTTGTAAAACGCTACCAGGCGACTTACCAACCATTTCTTGTAAGCTATATCCTGAAAGCCTCTCAAACCCTTTGTTTACCCAAGTAACCAAACCATTTGGATCCGTTACTATAATGGCATCTTTCGCATGCTCCGCGATGAGTGCGTGGCTTGCGCGTTGTTTTTCCGATTCAATGACCGTCTGTTTTAATTTTAACAGTTCAACAAAAGCCAGTTTTTGGCGATGGAGACCATAAGTACAAACTAAGATAATCATGGAGAAAATGAGAAAGGCAATATTTTCAACAGAGTTACTCACTTCGTTAGCCCAATAGGCATCAACTTTTTTGAGATGTTCTGATACACCTAAGTTCGTTAAAGCGACCTGCTTTCTATCGATTTGATGCTGCACTCTGTCTTGAAGTTGAACGTAACTGATCAACGATTGATAGGCTGTACTTTGAGATAAAGAAGAATCTTCGAGGTAAAGGCTATCAGACAAACCGCCCTGTGTTGCTGTCGAAATCACCAGTTTTTCTGTTACAGACGTGTAGCGATTAAACAACTCCTCCTGCAGCAAATTAATGGTTTTACCTGCGTAGTTAAGTGAGACATTTGCGCTAAGAAGGGATTCTTTTGCTCTTACAAATGCCTTAACTTTCAGCTCTGTCGCTTTGGTTTTTTCCAAAGCACTGGCATCAAAAGGTTGGAATATAAAGGGTGTTTCTAAAAAGTGCTCATGGATAGAGCTATTCAATTCTTCGGCAAAAAGTTCTGTTTGCACCAACATTTCAGACAGTTCATCGTAGCGGCTAAAACTGCGAAACTGAAAGCTAAATAAGCTCTCTTGAAGTGCAATAACATTCCTGTGCAGCAAGTTATAGTTACTTTGTAGTTGAGTGTGAACATAGTGCTTATAAAGATTGAAACTCAGTGACACGATCACCAAAGCCAGTAAGCTGACCAATGTTAGTTCCTTAATCTTGCTACTGATTTTCATTAAGCAACTCCAAAAGAACAGGGGGCTTTGGCGCGGTAAGGCTATTAAGAAACGCACTCAGCTCCAAGGTGGTAACCGCGTCAAGTTCCATTCCTAGTTGTACTTTCGCCATGGTTAAAATGGCTTCTTCTAACGTTTTGGCTCTGCCATCGTGAAAATAGGGTGGCGTCGTGGCGACATTACGAAGCCCTGGGACTCTGAAAACATACTTATCTTCATTGTTACCAGTTAAGTTGTAGCGACCTAGATCCGATACTTTTTGATCTGGTGTGATGTTTTGAATATTTCCGAAACGTTGGAAAAGGTTTCCACCAAGATTTTGACCCTGATGGCACGCTACGCAGCCTAACTTCTGAAAATTGAGCCACCCTTTCTTTTCAACAGTTGATAACGCGCTCTCGTTGCCCTCAAGAAACAGATCAAAAGGAGAGTTCGGTGTGTTTAGAGACTTCATAAAGAGGACAAGCGCATCCTTAATGGTGTCTTTGGAAATACCGCTTTTGTAGGCTGAGGGAAATAGCGATTGGTACTTCTCGTCTGCTTGGATACGTTCAACGATGGACGCCCAATTTGAATTCATTTCTAAAGGGTTATGTATGGGACCATCTATTTGGTGCTCCAAGCTAGATGCTCGTCCATCCCAGAAAAATCGTGTGTTTAAGTTTGCATTGAATACAGTAGGGGAGTTGCGATCTCCGAAGCCGTGAACACCACGAGACACTCGGGTTTTCTCAGCACCATTAGAGTCTAGATGATGGCAACTGGCACAGCTAATTTGGTTGTTTGAAGACAGTTTTGTGTCGTTAAACAGGTGAAACCCAAGTTCGACCTTTTTTCGATCAAACTGAGTTGAGGATGGAACTGGTTTTACAAAATCTGTGTTGTACGTTTTCTTTTCAGGAAAGCGCAGTGTTTCTCCAGACCATAGACTCGCCTGGTGAAAAAAGTAAGCCGAAAATACAAACGATACAGTTAAGCAAAGCCACCATATTCTAGATATTTTTATCATTGTCTAACTTATCCTGACATTATGATTAGAGTATGGTTGTTGTTTGAACATTTTCAACTTAGCTCAAAGCTTTTCCTTGTGAGAAGTATGCTGCGTTATGGAGTGGGAGAGTTCTGCAACTCTAGGTGAGTTTGTTATATAGTGAAGTTTTACTTAAGTCTCTGAAATACTTCGGGAGTAGCAGATGACGTTAGATTTAGAGCAATATCATGGGTTGATATTCGATATGGATGGTACGTTGATTGACTCTATGCCTGCTCACTTAGACGCTTGGGAGCGAGCGGCAAAAGATTTTTCTATTCCATTTGACAGAAACTGGATTGCTTCCATGGGGGGAATGCCAAGTGCCAAAATTACGCTAGAGGTGAATAAGCGATACGGGCTTGAATTGGACCCGTTAAAAGTGGCCAAGGCGAAAATGGATCATTTTGAGTCCACGACGGATTTTGGTGACCTTATTGATGATACATGCGATATCGTTAAGCGTTATTTTGGGCGTAAGAAAATGGCAGTAGGGACAGGGAGCGTAAGACAAAATGCGTCTCGTATGCTTGATGAAAAAGGACTTACACCATATTTCGATGCAATTGTAACGGCGTCTGATGTGACCAATCATAAACCCAACCCAGATACATTTTTGCTTGCAGCAAAAGAGATCGGCGTAGCACCTCAACATTGCGTTGTGTTTGAGGACACAGCACTTGGTAAGCAGGCTGCGCATGCCGCTGGAATGGATTGTGTTATGGTAGTAGAAGGTGGTTTGGAGTTCTGTCCAAAGCCAATACGTTAATCGTAATAGGCTAGTTTTCTGAAGAGTATAAAATGCAAAAGCCACCTAGCTGATAGTTAGGTGGCTTTCTCAATTCCATTGATTTTGCAGTGCGGCTTACAGCGCGCCAGCCCAAAATAGGGCGTTAGATAATGTAATTCCAAACATTACTGCCATCATTAGCAGGAAACCTGCTGCAAAACGTAGTTTTGATAACATTTTCGTAACTCATTTTCAGGTGTGATTAAAATCGGCGTGATGATGCCTAAAAAGTGTGCGCTGTGCAATGTTTTTATGTTGCTAAATTACATATCACTATGAGTTCAATAACTTAGAAAAAAATGATTTTGATGAGAGTATCTACCCATTATTTTTGTATCCGAAGAATAGCAATTAGCTATTGAGCTGTGAGGAAAATATCATTTTCTTCTTCTGTAAATATTCGTTAGAATTGCGCGTTCATTTAGCAAAGTGCATCTGTATTTGTATTTTGTCAGATGACGATTTTTTTGTTTGATAGACAAACATACATACTTACATTTCACATCGACAGATGTTCCAATCATTTGAGCGAGTGAATTAAACATGTGTTGCTTGGTATGCAACACCACTGTAAAGGAATAAACATGCCTATTATTACTCTTCCTGACGGCAGTCAGCGCGAATTCGACAACCCTGTATCTACTCTAGACGTTGCTCAATCAATCGGTCCTGGTCTTGCGAAAGCAACCATAGCGGGTCGTGTTGATGGTAACCGTGTAGACGCATGCGATCTTATCGAAGACGATGCGAGCCTTGAAATCATCACAGCAAAAGACGAAAAAGACGGTCTTGAGATCGTTCGTCACTCATGTGCTCACCTTCTTGGTCATGCTCTTAAGCAACTTTATCCGCAAGCTAAAATGGCGATTGGTCCAACCATCGACAACGGTTTCTACTACGACATTGATCTAGAGGAATCACTTACGCAAGACGATCTTGAAAAGATCGAAAAGCGTATGAAAGAGCTGGCGAAAACCAAATATCAGGTTATCAAGAAAAAAGTAAGCTGGCAGGAAGCTCGCGACGCGTTTGAATCGCGTGGCGAACCATACAAAGTTGAAATTCTAGACGAAAACGTCGCACGTGATGACCGTCCTGGTTTATACCATCACGAAGAATACATTGATATGTGTCGTGGTCCTCACGTACCGCACATGGGCTTTTGTCAGCACTTTACGTTGCTGAATATCGCTGGCGCATACTGGCGTGGTAACAGCGATAACAAGATGCTTCAACGTATCTACGGTACCGCGTTCCACGACAAAAAAGCGTTAAAAGCGCACCTTACTCGCTTAGAAGAAGCGGCGAAGCGCGACCACCGTAAAATTGGTAAGCACTTGGACTTGTTCCACATGCAGCAAGAAGCACCGGGTATGGTGTTCTGGCACCACAATGGTTGGTCTATTTTCCGCGATTTAGAAGTGTTTGTTCGTGAAAAACTGACAGAATACGGTTATCAAGAAGTAAAAGGTCCACTTATCATGGACCGAGTGCTTTGGGAGCGTTCTGGTCACTGGGATAAATACGCAGAAGCGATGTTTACAACGGCTTCAGAGAACCGTGAATACGCCCTAAAACCGATGAACTGCCCTGGTCATGTTCAAATCTTCAACCAAGGTCTGAAATCGTACCGCGATTTACCATTGCGTATGGCTGAGTTTGGTTCTTGCCACCGTAATGAACCTTCAGGTGCATTACACGGCATCATGCGTGTACGTGGCTTTACTCAGGATGATGCACATATCTTCTGTACAGAAAGTCAGATTCAAGATGAAGTCACTAGCTGTATCAAGATGGTTTACGACACGTATCAAACATTTGGTTTCGATAACATCGTTGTGAAACTGTCGACTCGTCCAGAAAAACGTGTGGGAAGTGATGAGATTTGGGATCAATCTGAAGAAGCCCTAAAGCAGTCTCTTGAAAATATGGAGATTCCATATGAAATTCAGGAAGGTGAAGGCGCATTCTATGGACCTAAAATTGAATTTACATTGCACGATTGTCTCGACCGAGCATGGCAATGTGGTACAGTTCAGCTAGATTTCAATCTACCAAGCCGTTTGGGCGCTACTTATGTTGGCGAAAACAACGAACGTCTTGTACCAGTAATGATTCACCGAGCAATTCTTGGTTCATTAGAGCGCTTCATTGGTATTCTTATTGAAGAATACGCTGGTTTCTTCCCAACTTGGTTGGCACCAGAGCAAGCGGTTATCATGAATATTACGGATAAACAGTCCGATTATGTTCAAGAAGTTGCACAAAAACTGCAAAAAAGTGGAATTAGAGCTAAAGCGGACTTGAGAAATGAGAAGATAGGCTTTAAAATCCGCGAACATACATTGAAGCGTGTTCCTTACATGCTAGTCTGCGGCGACCAAGAAATGGAAGCTGGAGAAATTGCAGTCCGAACACGTAAAGGCAAAGACCTCGGTAAATTTAAAGTGGATGATTTTATTTCGTACATCCAAGCCGAAGTATCTAGCCGTAAGCTCAATCTGGAGGAATAAACTATTAAAGGCGGAAGACGTGGCCAACAGCCGGCCAAACAAAACCAGCACCGTTTAAACGGTGAAATTCGCGGCGTTCGTGAAGTTCGTCTTACAGGCGCTGACGGTGAACCCGTTGGTATCGTTTCTATTAATGAAGCGCTTGAAACAGCTGTTGAAGCTGGTATGGATCTTGTAGAGATCAGCCCTAACGCCGAGCCACCAGTTTGTCGTGTGATGGACTATGGCAAGTTCCTCTTCGAGAAGAGCAAAGCTGCGAAAGAGCAGAAGAAAAAGCAAAAACAGATTCAGATTAAGGAAGTAAAATTCCGTCCTGGAACTGATATCGGAGACTATCAGGTAAAACTACGCAACCTGACGCGTTTCCTTGAAGACGGCAACAAAGTGAAGGTAACAATTCGCTTCCGTGGCCGTGAAATGGCTCACCAAGAAATCGGTGTTGACGTTTTGAATCGATTGAAAGAAGACACAGTAGAACTAGCTGTTGTGGAATCTTTCCCTACTCGAATCGAAGGTCGCCAGATGATCATGGTTCTAGCCCCTAAGAAGAAGTAATTAACGGCTTACAAGTAATTAAATTCTGTCGTTTTCTCTTTGAAAAAAGGTATAGACGGCAGGCTTTTATTCGCCCTAATTACTATTGTTTAATAACTCAACAATGCGGAGTTCTTCATCATGCCTAAGATGAAAACCAACAAAGGTGCTGCTAAGCGTTTCAAGAAAACTGCTGGTGGTATTAAGTACAAGCACGCTACAAAACGTCACATCCTGACTAAGCGTACTACTAAGAACAAGCGTCAGCTTCGTCCAAATGCAATCCTTCCTAAGTGTGAAGTGGCTGCAGTTGTTCGTATGATGCCATACGCTTAATTCTTTTTAGTTATCAATCGTTTAGTTTAGGAGAAGCATAATGCCTCGCGTAAAACGTGGTGTACAAGCTCGTGCACGTCATAAGAAAGTTCTAAAACAAGCTAAAGGTTACTACGGTGCTCGCTCTCGCGTATACCGCGTAGCTTTCCAAGCAGTTACTAAAGCTGGTCAATACGCTTACCGTGACCGTCGCAACAAGAAACGTCAATTCCGTCAACTTTGGATTGCACGTATCAATGCGGCATCTCGTCAGAATGGTCTATCTTACAGCCGTTTCATTAACGGTCTTAAGAAAGCATCTATCGAGATCGATCGTAAGATCCTTGCTGATATCGCGGTATTCGACAAGTCTGCATTTGCAGTTCTAGTTGAAAAAGCGAAAGCTGCTCTTTAAGTAGTAGTGTAAGGTTTAATAGAAGGAGAGCATTTGCTCTCCTTTTTTCATTTCTGGTATTTAACTATATATGGTTATAAGTCTTCGTTCACACCTATCTGTCGTTAATACAAACTCTTTATCTTCGGTGTTCAAAGCCTTGATAAAGGGCTAATAACACCATTTGCACCTCTGTCTAACACATGAGTATAGATTTGTGTTGTTTTGACATCTGTATGCCCTAGTTGCTCTTGAACCGTTCTTATATCAGCGCCACTTTCTAACAAGTGTGTAGCAAAAGAATGCCGCAAAGTGTGGCAACTGACATTCTTGTTTACATTGGCTCGTTTGGCTGCCTTTCTTACGGTTTTCTGAATGGTCGATTCGCTCATATGCTGTCTTCTTAACATACCAGACTCAGGATCTACTGATAGCCTTCCAGAAGGAAACAGGTAATGCCAGTTCAATTCGAATGGCGCATTTTGGTATTTTTTATGTAAAGCTTCAGGAAGCCACACGCCACCATAGCCTGGCGTTGCCATATCTCTATTAAAGAACTGATGAACATTTTGTTCCTGTGATCTTAAAAACGGTTCCAATTCCTTAGCTAAAGTGACCGTTCTATTTTTTCCTCCTTTCCCGTTCCAGATCCTCACCGCCCCGTAGTGGTAATCGATATCATGTACTCTTAGCCGCATGCATTCCATTAACCGTAATCCAGAGCCATATAAAAGTTGCGCTTGTAGTTGATACGGCGGATCTATATGAAGTAGCAGTCTTCTTACTTCGTCTCTTGTGAGGACAACAGGCAGTTTCCTCTTAATTGCAGAGCGCTTGAATTTAATGTCGATGGCTAGGGGAGACTTAAGAACTTCTTTGTACAAAAACACCAACGAATTTAGCGCGATCGATTGTGAACTTGCGGCTAATTTCTGATCGCATGCTAGGTGAGTGAGAAATGCTTCTACGTCTTTATCTGCTAATTTCGCTGGGTGGACCATATTATGAAAATGAATATACCTACAGATCCACGTTGTATACGCATCTATTGTTCTTATGGCATAACGCCTAAGGTGCATAAATTCCTTTATGTAGCTTATAAATGCTGATTTCATTAGTGAATGCCTTACTGTTTTTATATACAGTTATTTATAAAAGCATATTAATTGGAAACCAGCTTGTTCGGATATCGTTTTCCTGACAAAGAGCACATGGAAAGAAATGATAGGTCACTGAATTACATGAGTAATGCAGGTCTAGGAAAATCTAATTTGAGAGACTTAAAAACAATTTTCAGATTCCCCTCGCTATAGATAAAAAGAGTGATTAACATACCTGCGATGTTAAGTTTTAGAAGAGTTGAAATATGTCCTTTCCTCCTTGTCAAAATTGTCAGTCTGAATTTGTATACCAAGACCAGAATCATCTAATTTGCCCTGAATGTGCACATGAATGGAATCCATCAGAAGCATTTGATGAAGAAAATACCTTCACTGTTAAAGATGCAAATGGAACTCAACTCGAAGAGGGAGACAAGATAACCCTAGCGAAAGATTTAAAAGTAAAAGGCAGTTCTTTGGTTCTTAAAATAGGTACCAAAGCGGTCATTAGAAGAATTGTAGAAGGTAAAGATCATCAACTGGACTGCAAAGTAGATGGTGCTGGAGAAATGATGGTTACTGCTAAGTTTGTTAAAAAAGCCTAAGTTTGTTGAAAAAACTGAGTTTAAGCTAGAACATCAACACTTTGTTACGTTACTTCGGTTTTCTAGAATGAGTCGTTCGCTTTACTATGTAAGGAAATAAGTATCCGATTTTTAAGAGGTAATATGAAAAAATCCCTTACTGCATTGGTTGTAACACTTGCCCTAGTTGGGTGTGAAGATGCAGCCAATGCTATCGATCAAGCACAAGAAGCTGCAAACAGCGCCGTTGATAATTTCCAAGAAGAACTGGATTTTTCGAATTTCGCTGACTTAGATTTGGAGCAGTTTGGCAGTGCAGCAGAGTCGGCTCAAGCCCTTACATCAGCAATTGAACAAATTACGAATATGGATTTCAACGATTCTGAAGCACTTACTCAAGCCACAGAACACATTTCTAATGCGTATAGCTGTCTAGTTGACGCGTCTTCAGAGTCAACTGCTGAAAAGCTGATTGAAAAGGTCATGGGCTCTATAGCAAACCAAGATATGCTAACTCTTATTGAAGAAGGTGTAGAAAAAGCAAAAGCTGCGCAAGAGTGTGTCATCTAAATCAGCTTATTGCTCTTCTTAGTTGATACAAACGATGGTTTGAAAGTATAGGAGGCTCAAAGGAATCTGAGCCTTTATCGAATTAATTAAATCACCGCTGTTATCCAAATGGAGAGCTGACAAGGCTAAACAATCACTTCATGATATTTAGGATCATCCCTGTCGAGTAAGATCTTTGAACCATCTTTAAATGTATACATCTTTTTTGTGGAGCTGATGAACTCAGATTGATTTGGCTTTAGGGCGATTTTCAATACTAAGGTTAATCCGTCGGTAAAGTCATATACAAGTTCTTCTGCGATGGTTTTCGTCATAAAATTGTTGTAACCCTTTGAACTGGCTAATGTTGGAATGCTTTTTCATCCTACCTTTATTTTCTTCTAAAACCAAACCATACAAAGGGTTTTATCAGTCCCAAAAGTTGTGGTTTTGACTTGGTTGTATCAAAAATAAGATACATGAATAGGTTGGTTGGCGAATTCGTATAATGTGTCTTAAAGTTATTTATGGAGCAGTTTATCTTTGATTTTCGGGGAGGTGAACATGGCTGTAACTCGCAAACAAGGTGACACTGGTAAACATTATAATCCCGAACAGGATTTTAATAATGATCAAAGACATAGGTTTACTGAAATAGCTAACCAAGCAGCTGAAAGACGGGCTCAAAAAGCCGCGTTGCATGGGCGTTCGGAAGCTCAAGAGAAAGCACATAAACCGACAGCACCAAAACGGAAGAAAAGCCGATACGGTGGTTTAATCCGAGTAGTGATTTGGTCATTGGTACTCGGGCTAACTTGGTTATGGGTGATTTTCATGACAAGCACATGAGCGAAATAAAGAGAAAACCTAACTAATCTAGCCACTCGAAACTTAATAAATCTATCAGTGTTCTATACTGCTATTAGACATGAACATAGCAGGTAAAAAAGATGGCACTCCCAAAAGAAATATCTGAAGAAGAAATCCAATACGAATCGCTCGGAGACTTCTTTCAAGATTTTCGAGAAGCTCATGAAAAATGTGAAGTTATTTTAATTGATCTTGAACATCGACCAGACGATGTGGATTTGCTAAACGGACTTTTTCGGGTAGTGCACACCATTAAAGGAAACTTAGTCTATGTTGGCTTAGTGTCCATCACGCCACTTATGCAAAGCCTTGAAGATTTGCTGGATTATATTCGAAAAGGGCATTTGAAATACGACAGTATCCTGTGTGACGTTATTCTTCTTTCTTTAGACAAAACGAAGCAAATGGTAGAGGCAAGGTTAGACGAAAAAGAAAGCCCTCTAGCAGAAGACATACTTAATAAAATTTGCGAAGACATAAGTTTAGTTGCCGATGTTTCCCCAGAAAGACAGGTAGCGCTCATTAACGATGTGTTACTTTTGCTCGACCCTACAACTAAGTTAACTGAGCAGCATACCGATGCCCCAATACTAAAAGAAATAGGGAAGGGGTCTGATGGTGAAAGTTACCAAAATGAGCTTTTAGCCATGTTGTCTAATTACGGCGTTGAAACCGATGATGACATCCGGTTTTACTCTAGCTTGGTGCAACCTCTGGAAGACAGAAGTAAATATTGGCATGGGCGAACATTAAGACAGCTATTCTTAAGCTTAGAAATGAACAAATCAGCAGGTAGCCCTGTTGAGGCTTCTCAACTAGCCGTTGCGGTAATGCTACATGATATTGGTATGTCGTTTATGCCGCTAGAAATGCTGAATAAAAAAGGCACCATAACGGCGGCTGAGAGAGAAATATTGCACCATCACCCTTATTCAGGGTACCTGTTGTTAAATGAGTCCATCAGGTGGCACGACGCTGCGGTCATGATCTTCCAGCATCATGAGCAAATGGATGGAACGGGTTACCCAAATCATCTAAATCAAGATCAAATCTCTGACGGTGCGAAAATATTGAGTATTGTTGATACTTTCGATGCTCGTACTCACGAGCGAGCACATCACACTCTACTTAAACGCCCACTGGTTCGCTGCATTGTAGAAATTAACAACTACAAAGGAACCCAGTTTGACGACAAGTGGGTTAATGTCTTTAACCAAGTTGCCAAACAACATTTCAAGTCGGAATAAAGCGGGCTGGAAAGAGCATGGTGCGGCTTGTTAACAAAGGTTAACCTCATTACCTATGAATTGCGGTACATTCATCTGATTGAGTGCGCAAGGATATATACCCAAGTGACCTCAAAATGCAGGATTCAGAGCCTCATAGTCTGTTCCAGTTCAAGGATAAGAACGCAGTGGAATGACGAGTCCTTTCCAAGTTCTTTGACGATGAAATGAAACAGAATATGGGCTCCCAAGGGCGAGTTTAACTGGCTTTCATACTGCGTTACCGATTCTTGATTTAGAATAACTAGATCTTCAAATCGATGCCTTGCCTGAAAGCCAGTTAACTCTCGCTGAACCTAGCATCTTGAGGTTACTTGGGTATATAAACAGTGAACATTTCATTGATGTCTCGGCAGGATTTTGTTGAATTTTGGGAAACATTTCAAACTATTATTCAAGCGCAAGAAACCTATGCGTTTGATCCTAATATGTCATTTGATGAAGCTTATACCTTATGGGTTAAATTACCTGAGGCATGCTTTGTTTTTAAAGAAAATAATCAAATTTTAGGAAGTTATTACATAAAGAAAAATACGGGTGGCCCAAGTCAGCATATAAGCAATTGTGGTTATATGGTCACTCCATTCGCCAGAGGAAAAGGAGTCGCAACGGCTATGTGTATTCATTCACAAGAACAAGCAATAAGTATGGGGTTTAGAGCTATGCAATTTAATTCTGTTGTAGCCTCTAACGATATAGCCGTTAAGTTGTGGCAGAAATTAGGGTTTGAAATATTGGGTATTATTCCCGATGCATATCAACACAAAAAGTTGGGTTTTGTCGACAGTTACATCATGCATAAGACGCTTATTTAAGCCTATATACAACGGAATTGGATATATATTAATTTTCTGAAATATAATGATTTTATGGTATTTGATATAGATGGGCTATTAACAGTATATATAATTGTTAATAGTGAAATGTAAAAACCGTTGCGCTCCCTAATAATCTAAGATATTCTCCGCGCTAATCTCGAAGAGCGTTTTGGGGGATACGCACAATGACCATTCAAGCTGATTGTGACATTGTGTAGGGTAGGTACTAATCGGTGCTTCGATTAGTAGATGGGAAGAAGAATGCCACAGGACTGGTATTATTATAGGAAGCCCAACATGACTAATTTGACTTCATTTTTTAAAATCAGCTTCGTACTTCCGAATTGCGGTATTATCACCGAGCCTTGATCCGTCTGCACATTTCTTAAATAGCATTCTCTGCTAGTTTCTTTCCTTGTTTGTTTAACAAACACAGGTCGCTTTTATTTGCTTTCTCGTTAGCGCGAGGAAGGCATAAATATCGCTATTCAAAGATCGTTTTCTTGAAATGGCACTATTTAAAGGTTTTTTGCGATGAGCACAGCTTTTGAAATGGACGCGTCACGCTCCGAATCCCCGTTTTCATCTCTTGTCCCGGGCATTGAAGGGGTTTATGACCTCACACCCGATCAAGTTTTACTCGATCAAGAACAACACGAGTCTGAAGTACGTTCTTATCCACGCCGTTTACCTATAGCAATAAAAAGAGCATACGGTGCTTTAGTAGAAGACACTCGTGGTCAGATTTTTCTAGACTGCTTGGCTGGCGCAGGTACGCTGGCAATGGGTTACAACCACCCAGAAATTAACCAAGCATTAAAAGAACAGTTAGATTCTGGTTTGCCATATCAAACTCTAGATATCACCACCAAAGCCAAAGACACTTTCATTAAACGCGTTAAAGCGTTTCTCCCTGAAGAATTTGCTAAAAACTCAGCGATTCAGTTTTGTGGTCCTTCTGGTGCCGATGCGGTTGAAGCCGCAATCAAACTGGCAAAACAAACGACTGGTCGTAATACCATGTTTGCGTTCCGCGGTGCTTACCATGGCATGACAAACGGCACCATGGGTATGATGGGTAACCTAGGTACCAAGGCTCGCCGTACTGGGCTGATGTCTGACGTACATTTCATGCCGTTTCCATATAACTTGCGTTGCCCATTTGGTTTGGGTGGAGATGAAGGCGCGAAAGCCAGTATCCGTTATATGGAAAGGCTATTAAATGACGATGAAGCAGGCATCATGAAACCTGCCGCTATCATTGTTGAACCCGTACAGGGTGAAGGGGGAGTGATTCCCGCACCTGCTTTTTGGCTGCGCGAACTTCGTCGCCTCTGTGATGAGCATGGCATATTATTAATATTCGATGAAATTCAGTGTGGCGTAGGTAAATCGGGCTACCGCTTTGCATTTGAAGAGTCGGGTATATCGCCTGATATTTTATGTTTATCGAAAGCCATTGGTGGTGGTCTTCCTATGTCTTTGTTGGTGTTCAGTAAAGACATCGACACTTGGAAGGCAGGCGAGCACACAGGTACATTCCGCGGCAACCAACTTGCGATGGTTTCAGGGGCGAAAGCGTTAGAGATTATCGAGAGAGATAATCTCGTTGAACACGCCAATATTGCCGGTCAGTACTTAAGATTGGGTTTCGAGAAAATCCAGAAGCGCGTGAACTGCATTGCTGAAGTTCGCGGTAGAGGCTTAATGCTGGGTTTGGAAATTCAAAAACCAACCGGTGAGAAGAATAAATTTGGTGAGCCAGAGTCCGATGGAGAACTGACGCTTGCTATTCAAAGAGCTGCACTAGAACGTGGCTTAATGGTTGAAAAAGGTGGACGCGACGGGTCGGTTATTCGATTCTTGCCTCCTTTAATCATTTCATTTGAGCAAATTGACTTTGCTTTGAAAGTACTTGAAGAAGCGATCGTTGTCGCTGGCGGTGGCATTAAAGAACCGTTGCCAGAATCAGACGAGTGGAAAAAGCATTTCATTCACACAGGTGTAGCAGGCGCGAATGAATTTGCATCGGTAATGAACCACACAACTTCAGCGATGAAGCAACTTTTTGAACAAGTCGATAAGCCTTATTCAGGGATGGATCCTAAACTGCTTGAATCTCAAATCAATGCCGTCAACCTGAACTCGTCCAATGAAAGCCTGGCTGATGTCATTAGCAGTGCAACAGACTTGGTCGCTAAAAACGCCATCTTTACGCAGCACCCCAATTGCATTGCGCATTTGCATACTCCTCCATTGATGCCAGCTGTAGCGGCAGAAGCCATGATTGCAGCACTGAACCAATCTATGGATTCGTGGGATCAAGCGTCTTCCGCTACTTATGTTGAACAGAAAGTGGTGGATTGGTTATGTGAGAAATACGACCTAGGCGAAAAAGCGGACGGCATCTTCACCAGCGGTGGTACGCAAAGTAACCAAATGGGTTTGATGTTGGCACGCGATTGGATTGCCGACAAACTTAGCGGTCAT
Organism: Vibrio penaeicida; assembly: GCF_019977755.1. Classification (NCBI taxonomy): domain Bacteria; kingdom Pseudomonadati; phylum Pseudomonadota; class Gammaproteobacteria; order Vibrionales; family Vibrionaceae; genus Vibrio; species Vibrio penaeicida. The sequence goes on from NZ_AP025144.1 coordinate 1,472,649, forward strand.
TCCATTCAAAAGCTTGGTCTACCCGACTATGCCGATAAGCTACGCATCGTTTGTTCAAAAAAAGCACACTTTACAGTGCAAAAATCGGCATCTTGGATGGGGTTAGGCGAGAAAGCCATTCTCACAGTAGATGCATTGCCAAATGGCACTATGGACGCGTCGAAGCTGAACGACACTGTTACTAAGGCAAAAGCCGAAGGCTTGATTCCTTTTGCCATAGTTGGCACAGCGGGCACTACCGACCATGGTGCGATCGACGATATGAATACCATCGCCAATGTTGCAGAAAAACATGAACTTTGGATGCACGTTGATGGTGCTTACGGTGGCGCTCTGATTTTAAGTAGCCATAAAGCACGGTTATCCGGTATTGAAAAAGCGGATTCGTTGAGTGTGGATTTTCATAAATTGTTTTACCAAACAATCAGCTGCGGATCACTGCTTGTAAAAGACAAAGCGAATTTTAAGTACTTACTTCATCATGCAGATTACCTAAATCGTGAACACGATGAGTTGCCGAATTTGGTCGATAAGTCCATCGCAACGACCAAACGTTTTGACGCTCTGAAAGTGTTTATGACAATGCAAAATGTAGGTCCGCAAGCGTTGGGCGATATGTATGATCACTTGCTTGAGCAAACACTGCAGGTGGCAGACCTGGTGCATCAACGCAAAGGTTTTGAATTGCTGACCGAGCCTGCGTTATCAACGGTATTGTTCCGAGTGACCAATTCACAAGTAACGGACTTGTGCAAACTAAACCAAAAAGTGCGCATAGAAGCACTGGTTCGCGGTATTGCCGTTTTAGGTGAAACATCGGTTAATGGGCAGTCTGCACTTAAATTTACCATTTTAAATCCATGTCTGGCTTTGTCAGATTTTGAACAACTATTAAATGATATCGACCAGTTAGCGGTTGAACTAGCGAAATAAGGGAACAAGAATAATGGCAATTCTTCAAATTGGTGCAGGCGGCGTAGGTTGGGTAGTCGCGCATAAAGCAGCGCAAAATAACGACGCACTGGGTGATATCACAATTGCATCACGTACGGTCAGTAAGTGTGAAAAAATCATCGAATCTATTCAGAAGAAAAACAACCTGAAAGATCCATCTAAGAAGCTGGAAGCTCGCGCTGTAGACGCTGATGATGTGGAAGCGTTAGTGGCGCTAATCAAAGACGTTCAACCGGATCTCGTTATTAACGCTGGTCCTCCATGGGTAAACATGACCATCATGGAAGCGTGTTATCAAGCAAAAGTATCGTACCTAGACACGTCAGTCGCTGTCGATCTGTGCTCTGAAGGGCAGCAAGTTCCACAGGCATACGATTGGCAGTGGGGTTACCGCGAGAAGTTTAAAGAAGCGGGTATCACGGGTATTCTGGGTGCAGGTTTTGATCCTGGTGTGGTATCGATATTTGCTGCTTACGCAGTGAAACACTTGTTCGATGAAATCGACACCATCGATGTTATGGATGTGAACGCGGGTGACCACGGTAAGAAGTTCGCAACCAACTTTGACCCAGAAACCAACATGCTGGAAATTCAAGGCGATTCTTTCTACTGGGAAAACGAAGAGTGGAAACAAGTACCATGTCATTCTCGTATGCTAGAGTTTGATTTCCCGAACTGTGGGACACACAAAGTGTACTCAATGGCGCATGATGAAGTTCGCTCAATGAAAGAATTCATTCCTGCTAAGCGTATCGAGTTCTGGATGGGGTTCGGTGACAAGTACCTAAACTACTTCAACTGTATGCGTGATATCGGCTTGCTAAGCCCAGATCCACTTACTTTGCATGATGGAACAGTCGTTCAGCCTCTGCATGTTCTTAAAGCATTGTTGCCAGATCCAACTTCTTTGGCACCAGGCTACACTGGCTTAACGTGTATCGGAACGTGGGTTCAAGGTAAGAAAGACGGCAAAGAGCGCAGTGTGTTCATTTACAACAATGCCGATCACGAAGTGGCGTACGAAGACGTTGAGCATCAAGCCATCTCTTACACGACGGGTGTTCCTGCCATTACCGCAGCACTTCAGTTCTTCCGCGGTGAGTGGGCAGACAAAGGTGTGTTCAACATGGAGCAACTAGATCCAGATCCGTTCCTAGAAACCATGCCTTCTATTGGTCTGGATTGGCATGTTCAAGAGTTGGAAGTTGGTCAAGGGCTACCGGTTATCCATACTTTGAAGTAATTCTTGTTATTTGCTGCTGTAGCGTTGTCCATCGCGTTCACTTACATTCGTAAACAACGCTCGGTCTCATAGCTACAAAAGCAAATCTCAACGAATTCCAAACAAAATAAATATAAGCCGATGCTCCTGCGTCGGCTTTGTACGATTTGGCAGTGCTTTCTAGCGAAGGCTCTCAAGGTACTAACAATGCAAAAAAGCGAACTTAAAACGCCTTACTTCATGATTAATGAAGATAAGTTGATAGCAAATTTAGAGAAAGCAAAACAACTGAAAGAGATTTCGGGTGTGAAGTTGGTGTTGGCGCTCAAGTGTTTCTCCACTTGGGGTGTGTTTGACATCATCAAACCCTATCTAGATGGAACAACAAGCTCCGGTCCATACGAAGTTAAACTCGGACATGAAACCTTTGGTGGCGAGACTCACGCATACAGCGTTGGCTACAGCGAAGAAGACGTTCGCGAAGTCGCTGAAATTTGCGACAAGATGATCTTTAATTCCCAAAATCAATTGGCTGCCTATCGCCATATGGTTGAAGGCAAAGCTTCGATTGGTTTACGTCTAAACCCTGGTGTAAGTTATGCGGGGCAAGACTTAGCAAATCCTGCCCGAAAATTTTCTCGCTTGGGCGTTCAAGCCGATCATATTAACCCAGACGTATTCGATTCAATTGACGGTGTAATGTTCCACATGAACTGTGAGAACAAAGACGTAGACGCTTTCATTGGTTTGCTGGATTCCATTTCAGAGCAGTTTGGTGATTACCTAAACAAACTGGATTGGGTCAGTATGGGCGGCGGTGTATTTTTTACTTGGCCGGGTTACGACATAGAAAAACTGGGGCTGGCGCTGAAAGCATTCTCTGAGAGGCACGGCGTTCAGATGTACCTAGAGCCAGGCGAAGCCATCATCACCAAAACGACCGATTTAGTGGTTACTGTCGTCGATGTGGTTGAAAACCAAATGAAAACGGCCATCGTCGATTCTGCAACGGAAGCGCATCGATTGGATACCCTTATCTACGATGAACCCGCATCGATCCTTGAAGCGAATGAAAGTGGCGAGCACCAATACGTGATTGGCTCATGCTCCTGTTTGGCTGGCGACCAATTCTGCGTAGCGAACTTTGATGCACCGTTAGAAATTGGACAGAAGCTACACATCTTAGACAGCGCAGGCTACACCATGGTTAAGCTAAATTGGTTCAATGGGCTTAAAATGCCATCCATTTACTGTGAGCGCTCCGACGGGGAAATTCAAAAGCTGAATGAATTTGATTACTCCGATTTCAAACGCTCACTATCTCAGTGGTCGGTTTCGTAACATTCGAAAGAGAATCAATAACGGGCGAATACGTGGTGTGTTCGCCCTTTTCATATCTTATCTATTGACTCGTGTAGAGAATACTGAAAAATTCGTAGGAGTTAGGGGAAATAAACCCTAGAGAGTTCACACACAGAAAGGAAACCTATGTCCAGTAAGCCGTCCAATACCGTTACTATGTCTGATGTTGCCAAGTTGGCGGGTGTTTCTCGGGCGTCGGCTTCTAAGTATTTCAATGGTGATATGTCACTAAAACAAGCCACCATTGCGCGTATTCAAGCAGCGTGCGAAGCGTTGCAATATGTGCCGAATCAACACGCGGTAAACCTAGTGAAAGGGCAGAGTTCGTTAATTGCCGCAGTTGTCCCTTCTACGACAGACAGCTTTTACTCCGGCACGCTCAAATACATCGAAGATTTTGCCAATGAAAAAGGCTTGAATCTCATTGTACAAAGTACTCATGGCGATCCAGAACGCGAACGCAAAATCATTCAATCGCTCCGGAGTTTAAAGCCGAGATCGCTGATTCTTGTTCCAACCTCAAATGATGAAACATCCGTTCAGTTTTTTGAAGCGCTTCGACACGATATCCATATCGTTTGGCTGGATAACTGCTTACTCGAAAACGCCAGTTATGTGGTTAACGACAATCGTCACAGTTTGGAGATCATCACTGACTATTTTCTAGAAAAAGACATTCACCCATACTATTTGGATGTACCTAAAATTCTGGAAAAACCGTCGATTACAGCTCGGCGGAAAAGCTATCAAGATTGCCTTAAAAGAGCCAATCTTAAGCCGCGCTTCATCGTTGATGAAACGTCGGATATTACTTGGCCAGATGCCAATTACGGCTACGAAATGATTCACCAATGGCTAAAAGAGACCAATTGGAAGGCACAGCCATGCGGCATTATTTGTATGAACGACAACATTGCGGTGGGGGCTTTGAGTGCACTGAATAATGCAGGTGTGAAAATCGGTAAACAGGTTTTACTCGCAGGTCATGATGATATTGAATTGGCGCCGTACTTACACCCACCATTGACCACGGTGAAACAAAGCTGTAATCAGATGGCAAGAGCCGTTGTTGATGCCGTGTTGGAGCCAGAAATTATTCGCGAAGTGACGATCCATTCAAGATTAGTGAAAAGACTTTCGGCGTAATCCTTACTCATAAAATGGACCTTTCGAGCCTATTTTTTGATTGAATTTCATACATGATCATTTTCGGTGTGGAATTTAAATCTACATAACTAACTGTATTTTAAAGAGTCCATCTTTCCGCTTATTTCCAAACTGTTCACTAAATCACCTTTCTCATTTTTGATTATATACACGTGTCTAAAAGTAACATAGGGTTAACTTTAACGGTTCGGTTTGAAAATCGGGTAAAGGCAAATCGGACGAATTGCCAGTCTCTAGTGACGTTTTTGCATTGCTAGTAATGCCCATGTCATCCCATCTGAAACAAGGAAGGAAAACGATGAAACATACCGTAAAAGTTGCCACCATGACGGCAATCATTGGTTTGTCTGCGATGTTTAGCCACATGACCAATGCCGCCGAAAAGTTGAAACTCGCCCTTATCCCGGGTGTGGTTGACCCGTTTTATTTCACCATGCATCGCGGTGCCCAACATGCTGCTGATGCCATTGGCGCGGATTTGGCTTTCCAAGTTCCAAGAGAATGGAATACCACCGCTCAAGTACCAATACTGAATGCGATCATTGCAAAAAAACCTGATGCGATCCTGATTTCCCCCGTGGATAAGCAACAACTCATCGCCCCACTGAAACAGGCTGTAGATGCGGGCATTCGCGTCATTACTGTCGATACTTTCATTGACGATGGTAACTACCAAGATGGGTCGGGACCGGGTGATTTCGTTGATAGCTATATCGCTTCAGACAATGTTTTAGGCGGTCGAATTGCAGCGCGCGCACTTGCTGAATCCATTGGACACAAAGGTAAAGTGTACGTTGCCAGCGTGAAACCAGGTATCTCTACCACAGACCAGCGTGCTGAAGGCTTTATGGATGAAATGAAACGCTGGCCGGATGTTGAAGTTCTTAAAATTCAATACAACGAAGATGATTCCAATAAATCCGCATCTCAACTTCAAGCTGTTTATGCACGCAACCCAGATTTAGCGGGTGTGTTTGGCGCAAATACTTTCTCTGCTTTGGGTGCTGCGGAAGGCGTTAAAAAACTGGGTAAAGTTGGAAAAATCAAAGTTGTTGCATTTGATGCACTGCCAAGAATTGTGCAAGACATCAAGTCTGGTTTGGTCGATATCGCTGTAGCTCAACAACCTGCCACGATGGGGTATTACGGAGTGATGACGGCTCACGCACTTCTGACTGGGCAAGCAGTGCCTAACCAGATCGGTACAGGGTTTGTGGTGATGGATAAATCGAACATCGATTCTCCAGACATCCTGAAGTACGTGTATTCAGATTAAACCTCAAAGCGATGCCTCATCAATAGGTGTGTCACAGAGCAGTGGTTCATCGAGTGATGAGCCATAGAATTCAGTAAGGGTCTTCAACCCTAAGCATTCGCTTGAAACTAAGGGGCAGAAGGATTCTGCCCCAGAAACTCCAAAAATAGGTGTTATTTATGTCTAGTGTTCCAACTACCACAAAGGCAGAGGACAGCTCATCTCAAGATACGGGATTTTCTTGGCTGGAATGGTTGAGTAAAGCGTGGCCTTGGTTGTTTTTGAGCTTATTGCTGATCTTTTTCGAAGTGTGGTCTCAAATTATGTTTGAAACGACGTTTCTGGGTAACAGCTTTACCTTACAAAGCATCGCGTTGTTTGCTGCTGCGCCACTTTTACTTGGAATTGGTCAAACTTTTGTCATCATCGCGGCGGGAATCGATTTGTCGTTGGGTTTCATCATGGGCTTTGCGTCCGTAATAATGGCTACCACGATGAACTTAATGCCTGCGGATACCTTCATTGCCATTGTGGTTGGGTTTGCTGCTGCGCTATTTGCTTCCTTTATACCCGGGGTTATTAATGGAACCTTGATCGCTCGGCTCGCTATTCCTCCTTTTATCGGAACTCTGGGCATGTATGGCGTGGCGCGAGGAATGGGTTTCATCTTTGCCGATGGCACCACAGTGCCTGTCAACAATACGTACTTGTACGCGTTTGGTAATGGCAAGTTACTTGGAATCCCTTACCCCGTTCTTCTCGCCCTCGCGGTTTTGATTGTCGCGCATTACATCCTTTCTCAAACTCGCTTTGGTCAATACACCTACGCAATAGGTGGTAACAGGCATGCGGCTATCCGCTCAGGAATCAAAGTAAAACGACAGCTGACTTGGGTATATATCCTCGCGGCGTTGTGTGCAGGGTTGGCAGGGGCTACGTATACGGCAAGGTTTTCTGCGGGTGCAGCACAGGCGGGTGAACCGATGCTTTTGGATTCCATTGCAGCAGTTGTTATTGGCGGTGCAAGTCTATTTGGTGGCTATGGCACTGTGGTTGGTACATTAATCGGGGCTCTGATAATCGCGGTGATCCAGTTTGGTCTGGTATTCATAGACGTGGAACCATTTTGGCAGTTTGTCGCCGTCGGGGTCGTGATTATTGTCTCTGTGTTTATTGACCAATCTAAATCTAAGCTGACAGGAGGCTCCGGTGATTAGTACTTCTGAAATGAAACCGATTCTTTCTGCTTCAAAGATTTGCAAAACATTTGGTGGTGTTGAAGCCCTTAAAGATGTGTCGTTTGAAGTTAAGCCAGGCGAAGTGATGGCGCTGGTGGGGGATAATGGAGCAGGAAAATCTACCTTAATTAAAACACTGTCTGGAGTCTATATCCCGGATAGTGGAACCATGACGTACCAAGCGGAACAAATTGCGTTTGAAGACCCGTCACAAGCTCGAAGTTCAGGTATCGAAACCATCTATCAGGACTTGGCACTCGCCGATAATTTGGACGTGGGCAGCAATATTTTTCTTGGTCGAGAACCTAAAACCAAACGCCTTGGTATTTTCCCTGTTCTCGACAGAACGTACATGACCAAAGTGGCAGAAGAAGTGATTAAGCCACTGGACATTATCATCCCTAAAGCTTCGTTGAAAAAGCCTGTATTGAGTTTGTCTGGTGGTCAGAGGCAAGCGATCGCCATTGGTCGCGCAGTGTATTGGCAAGCCAAAGTGCTGATCATGGATGAACCGACAGCCGCGCTCGGAGTGCCAGAGCAAAGAAAGGTGATGGAACTGATTTTAAAACTCAAAGAACAAGGCGTTGCGATCATTCTTATCTCTCACAACATGAATGACGTGTTTGCCGTATCCGACAGAATTACAGTCCTTCGTCGTGGTCAAGTGGTTGGAGTGCGTGAGGCTTCAGAAACCAACAGCGAAGAACTCGTCCATTTAATGGTTGCAGGCTAAGGAAAATATCATGTTATCAGCAAGAATGAACCGATTGTTTGGAGAGTCAGGTCACTGTTTTGATGTGGCGATAGACCACGGAATGTTTAATCAGGGCGCGTTTCTACAAGGCATCGAGAATATGGAACAAGCCATCTCTGCCATTGTGAAAGCCGACCCGGATGCCATCCAACTTCCGCCGGGCAGTGCTCGCTTACTACAAGGCATGAACAAGTCTAAGAAACCAGCATTGGTATTGAGAACAGACATTGCGAACTGCTATGGCACGGAGTTGGTGCCGCCTATTTTTTCTGAAATGATCGAAAATCCAGTGGAAAGAGCACTTAGGTTAGATGCGGCTTGCGTGGTGGTGAACCTATTGCAATTGCCGAACGAGACCGATTTGTATCGTCAGTGCTTAAAACGAATCAACGTGCTGCGCAAAGAATGCGAGATTTACGACATGCCCTTAATGGTCGAGCCCTTGGTTATGCAGCCCAATAGCAGCGCTGGCGGCTATATGGTCGATGGTGACATCAGTAAAATTGTCCCTTTGGTTCGTCAAGCCAGTGAGCTGGGGGCGGATATCATTAAAGCGGATCCTTGCGACGATGTGAGCCAATACCACAAAGTGATCGAAACTGCGCAGCAAGTGCCTGTTTTGGTCAGAGGGGGCGGTCGGGTGAGTGATGACGAAATTCTGAAAAGAACATCCGAGCTTATGGAGCAGGGAGCAAAGGGGATTGTGTATGGTCGCAATGTGATTCAACACCACGACCCTGCCGGAATTACGCGCGCCCTAATGAAAATTGTCCATGAAGGCGTAACGCCACAAGAGGCAAAATTGCTGATTGGGGACGCATCATGAAAACCATCCGATTTGGGATTATTGGCGGTGGGATGATGGGCAAAGAATTTGCCTCGGCAGCCTCACGTTGGTGTCATTTAACGAATGTTGCAGGCAAGCCTGAAATCGTCGCGCTGTGTGATACCAACACGTCAATACATGGCTGGTATCGAGACAATTTTCCATCCATCAGAACTTATACTGAAAATTACCAAGAGCTACTTAGCGATGAATCCATCGATGCGATTTATTGCGCGGTGCCACATCACTTACATGAAAAGCTCTATATAGACATCATCAAAGCAGGGAAGCACCTACTTGCTGAAAAACCTTTCGGCATCGACAAATCGGCATCTGAAAAGATTTTAGCGTGCATTGACGATCACCCAGAGGTGTTTGTTCGTTGTACTTCAGAATTTCCATTTTACCCAGCGATGCAAGCCATGATTCGGGACATGGAAAACAGCGGCGAGAATACCTTTCTACATGCTGATATTGGATTCCTTCACTCCAGTGATATCAATCCGGATAAACCAATTAACTGGAAACGGCAGAAGCAATTTTGTGGTGAATACGGTTGTATGGGTGACTTGGGAATGCACATTCTGCATGTGCCACTAAAGCTGGGTTGGGCATTTGACAGCGTTTATGCCCAATTAAGCGATGTGGTGAAGAGAAGAAAGAACACACAAGGGGAGTGGATAGACTGCGATACCTTTGAAAATGCCGATTTACATTGTATGACGAGTTGGCAAGGTCAGGTATTTCCAACACGTTTGAAAACGTACCGAATAGCACCAGGTCACAATAATTCTTGGTATTTTGAGCTGCATGGAATCAATGGCAGTTTTCGATTTTCTACTGCAAACCCAAATCAGTACGAAAAAATGGAATATCAGGCTGGTGGTGCACAAATATGGCAAACCGTACCCGTAGGGTATTTGCCCGTTTACCCGACCATTTCAGGTGGAATCATGGAGTTTGGTTTTACCGATGCTGTATTACAAATGTGGGCATCTTTTATCGACGAGCTGGCGTCTGGCAGCGTATCAGGCTTTCAATGTGTTACACCTCAAGAAGCCATGATCCAGCATCAAATTTTCACGGCAGCCTTGCTGTCTCATCAAAATAAATCTGTGGAGAAAATACAATGAAACGATCTCAGGTCAATCAAGCCATACGCGACGCTGAAGAATTGATGGAAAAATTTCATTTTAAACTTCCGCGTTGGGGGAATTGGAATAAAGAGGTATGGCAAGGTAATGGCGACCTAGCAGCTTACAATCATAAATACCAGCTAGGGTGGGATGTGACCGACTTCAACGAAGACCGATTCGACCAACGAGGGTTGGTTTTATTTTGCATTCGCAATGGCGATCAGTCGGATAAAAACAGCGTACCTTATGCTGAAAAAATCATGATGGTAAAAGAAGAGCAGGAAACCCCCCTTCATTATCACAAGAAAAAAGTAGAAGACATCATCAACCGCGGTGGCGGTAACTTAGTGGTGGAATGTGTGAAAGTGAATGGTAAAGGTGAGCACTTAGACAAAGACATCGAAGTAACGGTGGATGGGGAGGTTGTAAGGGCGAAACCGTTCGAGAAAATCATTCTTACACCAGGTCAAAGCATTCGAATCCCCACTGGATTAATGCATCGCTTTTACGGTGAAAAAGGCAAAGGTCCTGTACTGACTGGCGAAGTATCGATGGCGAACGACGACAATGGTGACAATTATTTTGATCAGCCACTTGGCCGCTTTTCAGACATTGTTGAAGACGAACCTGCGATTTATCCACTTTGGAATGAGCTTAAGTAGGTGAGTATGGCAGGTAGAAAAGGCATTCTGTGCATCGGGAATTGGATCATCGATTTGGTTCATTTTGTCTCCCCTTGGCCCGAAAAATCGGGTCTAGGGCTTATTGAGCGACAAGTCAAAGGCCCCGGTGGTTGTGCATTTAATGTGGCGATTGGCCTAAGCGTTCTAGACGACACCTTACCTGTTTATGGGTGTGGTGTGGTGGGGGACGACGAATACGGTCAGCTTGCTTTGGATATCTGCCATCAATACGGGTTCGACTATTCGTGGATCAAGTCGGTCCCAGGCATTACAGCGCACACTCATGTTATGACGGATATAAGCACCGGCGAACGGACCTTCTTTTATCAGGATGGAGTATCGGCGGGCTTTTCCCCAGTCGACATTCCTTATACCGCCATTGGTATGCGAAACATAAAAATTGCACACTTTGGGTATTTATTGCTGCTCAAAACCATGGATACCTTAGACAGAAACGGTTTACCTTACGCTGCCAAAGCGCTAAAACAGTTAAAGATCTTGGGCTTAGAAACCAGTTTAGACATGGTTTCGACGGAAATTGAAAACGTTGAAAAACAGGTTACTCCTTGCCTCAAATACGTCGACCACTTGATCATAAATGAACTCGAAGCAGGGTACTGCTTACAAAAAAAGCTGCGAAAAAACGGAACAATAGACTCAGAAGACATCTTGGAAGCCGCGAAGGCACTGCTTGAGAAAGGGGTAAATAAAAACGTCATCATCCACATGCCAGAAGGCGCCGCGTGGGTTTCTAAATTTGGTGACTATATTTGGGTTGAAAGCCTACAGCTCAGCCCTGAAGATATTGTTTCTAGCGTAGGGGCGGGAGACGCGTTTTGCAGTGCTTGCCTTTGGGGCATCTATAATGAAGTTAGCCCAGAAAAAACACTTCATTTGGCTAACGCAAATGCCGCCGAATGTTTGAAAGGGTATACAACGGTTGATTCGTTAGTGTCTATTCAGAGTATTCAAGAAAAATACTAATTTACAGTGACTAGCTAGAAATCCCGATCTGCGTTTGCGTGATTTCGTCTACTTAATTAAAAGGGGGCTTCTCATAATCGCTATCAGGCAATGAACCTCGCGCTGACTTAATTTCTCTATATCTACCCCTCTTATTATCTATCTGGATAAGCATTAAATTCTTAATGTGAGATCTTTCGCATATTGTGCAATCTATATTTCTATTAATGACAATAAATGCTTTTTAATTCAGGCACTTTGAAATTTCAAGAAGTGTTGTATCCATGTCTAAACCTGCCGCACGTGTTGGAGATGCGCACGCCTGTCCGGATAAAACGGGGAAAATCCCTCATGTGGGGTGTCCTGTTGCAGCTGGCTCACCAAATGTACTGGTCAATTCTATGCCTGCAGCCCGTCAGGGTGATATGGCTCCATGTATTGGTCCCCCAGATTCCATATCTGCTGGTTCATCAAGCGTTTTCATTAACGGAAAACCGGCTGCTCGAATGGGAGATGGGACGGCTCATGGCGGCGTTATTGCAAGTGGTAGCGGCAATGTATTAATTGGAGATGCAGGTATTATGGTAAGTTCTGAAAGCTCCGAAGTTGCGGCAATCAAAGAACGAGATAAAGAAGAAGCCAGAGCAGGATATCAACCAACGGAGTTTGTTCCTATCAAGAGCCTAGTTGAAGCTGAAGAGTTACATTTACCCATGCTAAAACTGTGTTCGATGGGGCAATAATATGTTGGAGTGGTTTAGCGAAAACGAGCATCTAAATATCTATTGGCTTAGTGGCCATCAGTCCCCAGAAAGTGAGAAATGGCAAAACATGGATGTGCCCTATTTCTCTTTGTTCGATGGGGAGCATTTTTCTGATCTTGTTTCTATGTCCCCCGTCCTATGGGATGTATCTAGCGTTTACAACATAACAGATTCAAAAATTTGGATGGAGGGTTGATCTGCTCCAGCAAGACTGGACACTTCATTAAGCGACATTTTGCTGTTCAAAGTTAACTGGGCTTAGATACCCAAGAGCACTGTGCCTTCTCATCCGATTATAATCAACCTCAATGTACTCGAAGACCGTTTGGCGCATCTCATTTCTTGTCATGATCGGTTCGTATTGGATCGCCTCGACTTTCATAGAATGGAAGAAGCTCTCAACACACGCATTATCCCAACAGTTTCCTTTTCTACTCATACTTTGTTTTAGGTTATAAGCACTTATTATGTCCCTATAGTCTTTTGAGCAATACTGGCTACCTCGATCACTATGGACAGTAACATGCTCAGGGAACCCTCGACGGAACAGAGCCATTGATAATGCATCGCAGACCAGAGTTGCCGTCATCCTCGTATCCATTGACCAACCGATCACTTGTCGTGAGTAAAGGTCGATGATGACAGCCAGATACAACCAGCCTTCGCTCGTGGCAAGATACGTGATATCTCCCGCCCATTTTTGATTCGGAGCCGTTGCGTTAAAGTCTTGAGCTAGCAAGTTCGGCGCTACGGGCATCTTATGCTTGCTATCCGTCGTACATTTAAACTTGCGTGCCGCTTTCGGCGTTAAATCCTGACGCTTCATACTGGCGGCAATGGTTTTAACATTACGGCTATCCCCATTCTCAGCTAGCTCTTTCTGGATGCGCCTTGAGCCATCACGCCCCTTACTATTGTCAAAAGCTTTTTTGACTTTTTCATCAAGCTTTTGGCGTATTGCCTCACGCTGGATGGTACCTTGTGGCGATGCTTAATCCAGTAATAGAACCCACTTCGTGAAACTTCGAACACCTTAGCCATGCGGACCACATTGAAACACAGAAGGTGTTCTAGCATAAATTCATAGCAATCTACTTTAGATTTTTCGCGAAGTAGGTGGCGGCCTTTTTTACGATATCTAGCTCTTCAGCTTGCTCAGCCAATTGCCTTTTGAGCTTGGCGACTTCGGCAGCGAGATCTCTTTCACGCTGACTGGTACTGGTGTCTTTTTTAATTGCCTTACGCCAACCGTAGATCTGGGATTCATGCAACCCGAGCTGCCTCGCTGCCGCAGCAACTCCCACTTTCTCTGATAGCTTCAAAGCTTCTGCCTTAAATTCAGGGGAATGTTTAATTCTAGTTTTTTTGTTAGTTGTCATTGTTCACCTCGTTAGTGATTGTACTCACTTAACTTGGTGTCCAAAACTGCTGGGGCGGATCAGGTATCCTTTTCGCGACATCTTCCAGTTCGGAAGACTTACTCCAGCATTTAAGAAGCTTATTGGTTTCTGGTTATGAGGGTGAAGAAGTTTTCTTCCGTTTTTACGATCCGGAAGTATTGGGTGGGATGCTTCCTAGCTTCAGTAAAGAAGAACTTGCAGAGTTTCTCGGCTGTAATCACGCCATTTCGTTAACCAGAGAAGGGCGAGTGATAAATAGGTCACATCTTCCACCTAAGCGCTGGCAACCCACAGATGAGCCTTGGTGGAGAATACGCAAACATCATCTAAAGCATTGCTATTCGTTTACAGCACATGCCCCCAATATCGAGAAAGCCTGTTGGCAATGGATGCCTGAACTCGTTCAAAGGTTTGAAGTCCCCAAATTAAGAATCACAGAGCTTTTAACATTTGCTCATTCTAAAGGTTTGCAACCCAGAGACAGCGAGTTGTATGTATTTTCCCGTCTCGCCCCTGTAGAGGTTAATTCGGAAATACTGATAGAAAAAATGATGTTGGATGAAAGTTATTTACCCAAGTTGAACTCGTGGAGACAAAGTCATGTTTGAGTTTTGTGCACCTTGTATGCAAAAGAAATATTGGATAGAACTGACGTTTCGTGATGAATTCAATCAACCTCTGAGTTGGGTATCAGGTAACCTTATTGATCCGCCCCAACAGTTTTGGACACCAAGTTAAGTGAGTACAATCACTAACGAGGTGAACAATGACAACTAACAAAAAAACTAGAATTAAACATTCCCCTGAATTTAAGGCAGAAGCTTTGAAGCTATCAGAGAAAGTGGGAGTTGCTGCGGCAGCGAGGCAGCTCGGGTTGCATGAATCCCAGATCTACGGTTGGCGTAAGGCAATTAAAAAAGACACCAGTACCAGTCAGCGTGAAAGAGATCTCGCTGCCGAAGTCGCCAAGCTCAAAAGGCAATTGGCTGAGCAAGCTGAAGAGCTAGATATCGTAAAAAAGGCCGCCACCTACTTCGCGAAAAATCTAAAGTAGATTGCTATGAATTTATGCTAGAACACCTTCTGTGTTTCAATGTGGTCCGCATGGCTAAGGTGTTCGAAGTTTCACGAAGTGGGTTCTATTACTGGATTAAGCATCGCCACAAAGCCATCCAGCGTGAGGCAATACGCCAAAAGCTTGATGAAAAAGTCAAAAAAGCTTTTGACAATAGTAAGGGGCGTGATGGCTCAAGGCGCATCCAGAAAGAGCTAGCTGAGAATGGGGATAGCCGTAATGTTAAAACCATTGCCGCCAGTATGAAGCGTCAGGATTTAACGCCGAAAGCGGCACGCAAGTTTAAATGTACGACGGATAGCAAGCATAAGATGCCCGTAGCGCCGAACTTGCTAGCTCAAGACTTTAACGCAACGGCTCCGAATCAAAAATGGGCGGGAGATATCACGTATCTTGCCACGAGCGAAGGCTGGTTGTATCTGGCTGTCATCATCGACCTTTACTCACGACAAGTGATCGGTTGGTCAATGGATACGAGGATGACGGCAACTCTGGTCTGCGATGCATTATCAATGGCTCTGTTCCGTCGAGGGTTCCCTGAGCATGTTACTGTCCATAGTGATCGAGGTAGCCAGTATTGCTCAAAAGACTATAGGGACATAATAAGTGCTTATAACCTAAAACAAAGTATGAGTAGAAAAGGAAACTGTTGGGATAATGCGTGTGTTGAGAGCTTCTTCCATTCTATGAAAGTCGAGGCGATCCAATACGAACCGATCATGACAAGAAATGAGATGCGCCAAACGGTCTTCGAGTACATTGAGGTTGATTATAATCGGATGAGAAGGCACAGTGCTCTTGGGTATCTAAGCCCAGTTAACTTTGAACAGCAAAATGTCGCTTAATGAAGTGTCCAGTCTTGCTGGAGCAGATCATATCGCCGACAGCGGTGAGAAAACCTCATTTATGCTTGCAGAATCTCCTGTTTTAGTGAGTAATCTAACGGCAGGTCGCTACAAGGTTGAGCTCGATTTTGACGAATGGGTACCGTTAGTCCAATCGAGAAAGCCTCGTGAAGAAGGCGCATCCTCCAACGTAAAACAAGCGTGGGATGGGGCTGTGGGCGTACAGTCTAACCCTGTTAACTATATTTTCGCTACCACAGGGGATTTTGTAAACCTAGAAAAAGAAGAACAAAACCTTAGTAACGAAGATAAGCAAGAAAACCCAAATAAAGTAGAAGCATTTCACGCCTTTGATGAACACCAAAAGGGCGCGCAAGGCTCTTTTTCTATTGAAACTAATCAGAGTTATGTTTTCGAAATTAAGGGGTTTAACGCACAAAGCGAAAAGGAAAAATTCTTAGTCGAAACCATCGGGTTATCGCATGGATCAGAACAAGACTTTGAATTTTATGACCTAACGGACATGAACCAAAAAAACACCATTGAAAGTAGAAAATTGGTGGATAGTGAAAATGAAATCTCGACAGTGTATGGGTGGGATTGGAAACCAGAAGTAGACAACGCCAATGTGTGGTTAAAGGTTGAAAGCGAAGGCGACCCCATTAAATTGCCTCTGTTTAACGATGTTTCCAACACACCAGAGCGCTCAGATGAACAAGATTTTCAAGTGTGCGCTTTCTTACCATTCACCACGCTCCCAAGCTTTGATAGAGAAAAAAAGCAACAAGATTGCATAGCGTTGTCTCGCTCAGGGTATGTGTACCTGACATATCGCGGCAAGTTCTGGCGCGAGATAGAAATTTCTACCGATGATAATGGCGAAATGGTTTACCGTGACGTTCACCTATACCAATACCGGGAAGGACGGGACAAACCCTTCCGATTGAAAGAGCGCCGAGAAGTCACAGGAAAGCCCATTAAAGAAATTTGGTATCCGTCAAGAGAGTCGGGCAACGTAACCGACGTCCGAATCGCGTTTTCAGAAGTGCAGTGGAGTGCGGCTCGCCTTAACTATTTAGAAAATGATCAATCTGAGTTAGAACAACGGCTACAACCGCCAGAATTCTTGGAAGAAGATCTGGATACGCTGCCTGAAATGAGAGCAAGACAAGCGGATTTGGAATACTTACTGCCAGACCCAAGCTTATTGGTGCATGACTTATCCGGTGAATGGTTCCAAGCTAGATACAACACCATAGAGCAAAACCTTCAAAAGTCCTTGGATGATGGATGGTTTGCTAACAAGCAATTTCGAGAAGAAACCAACCCCTTCTATGTTGAGCGTTTAGAACTCTACTTAAAGTATCACGCGATCATGCATCTCAACCAAAAAGAAGGAGTGGTCGAGAATAGAGAAGGCGCTGAACGCCCCGATTTTTCCATGCCGTCAAGCCAAGATCTATTGCAGGATGCCAAGAGCCGAAACATTAAAGGCGTATTGCTGCCTGATCCGTTATTTGAATTGCGTCAGCACACTTACTTGATCAACTACGCTTCTCTGTTTTTGATGGCAGTGAGTGAAAATGCGACTCATCAACCGCATTTTAGAAGTGCTGAGTTGGTGCAAAGCTTTATTATGCAAGAAAAATTCGGCAAAGAGCCGAATCCATACTACCAATACAAAAAAGCACTCGATTATGGGTACAGTAGCAAATATAGCCGAACGCTAAGGGAAGCTGAGCGGCTTTCTGCTCGTATGGCAATTGAAGATATCAAACCAAAATTGCAACACACACTGGAGCAGAATGACTTCTATCATGCGGCGCGAGATGTGAACTCCGGTGACAACCAAGATCCAACATTGGTCCACGTACTAGCTGGGAGAGCGCTAAGCGCGCTTTCATTGCATTCACGTGGTGTTGATAAAATTGGTATGCCCAATGAAGATTTCGGAAATCCCTATATCGAAAGTGCGGAGCGCATATTA
The DNA here is from genome assembly GCF_019977755.1 of Vibrio penaeicida. Classification (NCBI taxonomy): domain Bacteria; kingdom Pseudomonadati; phylum Pseudomonadota; class Gammaproteobacteria; order Vibrionales; family Vibrionaceae; genus Vibrio; species Vibrio penaeicida. Next base: position 1,490,280 of record NZ_AP025144.1, read on the forward strand.
AGAAACGACAACAGCCACAAGCTCCACCGTGTACTGTTCCCCGAATTAGATGACATTGTTGAAATAAAGGGGGAAGGTGATGAAAAAATGGTGCACCTCAAACCTTGTGTGGAGGGCATTGTTCCCCATAACGATGGATCTGGGTTCACCACCTTAGCGCTGATTGCTCAGTGGGCAGATGAAAACCTGCTATTGAATATTGAAGAGATCAAATCGGAAGAACTCAAAGATGCCCTCACTGGGGAAATGATGGGCATGGATAATGAGCAGGGCGAGTATGGCACAATCAGGCGCGTGACTGGTGCTGTTAATGGGTTGTTCCAAGGGTATTTTGAATCACTCAATGCGGTGACCGCTTCAATGGTTGGCACCCAAACCACTTCATTCCTGATTAAAGCGTATCTATCGCCGTTAGCCATGTTAAAACATGGAGCGCCACCTGTGATGGGGCATATCAATCTTTATGAAGCAGGGCAACACCAGCTTTCCGGCGTGGTCGTTGGTACGGCAGAAATGGGGGCAGACGGTATGCCTCGAAATCAATGGGGAACCACCAATGGTGAGCGTTTGCCTAGTCGTTCATCGAATCATGTGAATAAAGAGGTGTACCAACAATTCGAAGATACGCAAGAACTGGTCATGGCAAGTAAGAAACGCACGATTAAAAATATCGCTAGCCAACATAACATGGATTTTCAGCCTAGCAAGAAAACATGGTTAGTGAACATCGCACCAGAAGGGTCGGATTTAGCTAAATTGGCACAAGACCCAGAATACAACCGGGCCTTTAAAGATCTTGAAAGCGAAGGTATAGCCGGCAACAAACTGAGTAACACCTATTACAAACTTAGGCTGCCTTATGCCATAACAGTTATTGAAGTGTTTAATTTACATGCCAATGCAGAGCATTTTAAGAAATTACGTAGTTCAGACAGAAGCTTATACAATATCGTTAGCGCAGGAAGTGCAGCACTTGATTTTGCTATTACGCTTGGTCATTCTGCGAATTTGTTGATGGGGCAAAATGCCCAAGCGCTGCAATGGATGAATAAGACACACAAAACACCTGAATTGTTTGTAAAAAAATTTGGGGTAGCTACGAACATATCAAGGCTTACTTACGCAGGGTATATCGCAGGTCTTGTAACATCAGGTATAGCCCTAAGAGATGCTTTGGTTTCTTTTTCTGAAAATGATCATGATGCTGGGGTGGCCATGGGGCTGGTGGCGATGGGTTCCGCCCTATCCAGCTTTGCTTATTTAGGGGCGAAAGGTTCACTATTAGCCATGCTGGGGTGGTGGGGGTTAGGTTTTGCTGTGGTCGGCGGGCTACTTTACATCTGGCTGAAAGACGGTGAAATGGAACGCTGGCTAAAGAATGGTCCGTTCTCTGACTCGCCACCAGAAAAGCTAAAGCAATTGCAAGATTCAGACATTGGCTATCGGCATTTAGTGAATTTGCTTTTAAATTTTGGTGTCAACCTCTATACACTGGGTCGTTTTATGGGCAACTCTGGTATCGAGATTTCGCAAGAAGCACTGTCAAAAATACATAGCAGCGGTAGCACACATGTTATTTATTTAAGAAGCAACCTTCACCATATTTTAAATACGGATCTGATCAACGAATCGCTCCATATTCGCGAATCGGCATTGCAAGAAATTAGAGAAGTGGATTCAGGAAATCTCTATGCTTCTCCTAAGTTTTTCCCTTTAAGCGCTGACAATATGGCAGTGCAATACGAGCATAATGTGTTGGATGGCAAGCTCTATTTCGTTACATTCACCAAACCTGTTCCCCAAACCAAACAGCAGCTTATTCCACAGACGTACAAGATATATGAATTCAGTTACCAACGAGCCGTTACCGTGCGTGCACAGCTAAAGGTAGATGAGTACATTTTCCCACTTCCGCCGATGGACAAACCCATAGACTCATCGGCTCGTGACATTCCATTGTTTGATAATGATGATATTGGTTGGTTGCAAGTATCATCAGTTGGTAAATGAAATGAATAAAAGAAATCTAGCATTTGATAGCCGTGAACCTCAGAGGCAAGACAATTTAGGCCGAGAAAAACATCGCTTTCAGTTAAAAAATACATTAGGGGAAAATCTAAGTTTTACTAAATCTCAAGATGACTCTCCTATTAGCTTGATAAGGAAATTAAGATCTTCTGGGATTAATGATGATATAAGTTTTTGGAATGAGCATAGGCTAGCTGCTACAGATTTGATTACCATTAGTTATATTTTATTCTACACCCACCTGATAGCAAGAGGCACGGTGATTTTTTTTGTTCCTATTAGTTTCTTTATATCTTTAGGAGCATTTTTTGTTCATCCATTTAATGATGCACTTGAGGTCTTCGTACACCTTAATACTATGAGTGCTTTATATGTACTAATGCCATTTGGAAGTACTTGGTTTTTCCTTTGGTTACTATTTGAAAAGTTCCCTGCTAGCTTAGCTCATAAGCTAGTAAGAAAAAAACATGAGCTAAACCGCCAAACAGGCATGGTGAGTCTTTATGGCAATGATGAAGATGTGATCTACAGCCACCCCTTTGTTGAGTTTGATTGCCGTTTATTCAGCTCAACCAACCAATATGGGCATCTTTCTTTTGGCATCGCTCTTGTGCATCGTTACTGCGATTACAGCCAGCACGTCACCATTGGAGAAATGATTGGTTCCACCCACCCAGACGATCATAAACGCTTGTGGAACGTGATTCAGCAATATATGGACGTTAGCCAACCATTGCCCGACTTGCCTTTATTAGAAGCGTTCCGTAGCAAAGACCCAACAACCGCCGCCTACGACAAAGAAATCGGGCGAGATCCCAAATACTGGCGCAGTATGTCGGACAAAGAGTTTGATCAAGTGGTCGCACAAATGGCAGAAAACCAAAAACACATTCCGCCACTCGGCAAGCCGATCAATATTTATGCGCAAACCCCAGAAGAAATCCATGTTGTTTAGCGGTAGCTCAGAAGTAATGGCTGATGGCTTTGTCGCAATCGACCTGCGTAGGGGTGCGGTTCGCGACCTTCCACTCTTTGACAGCGATGATATTGGCTGGTTGCAAACATCATCGGTAGGTAAATAACATGAGTAAAGAATTCTCAGTATTTGATAGTACTCAACCTCAACACCAAGATCGCCCAGAAACAAGAAAAAATAGATTTGGTCGGTTAAATACATCTGGGCAAAAGTTTGACTACACGCTAACTCAGGATGATGCCCCTATTAACTTAATTGAAAAGTTAAAACCTTCATCAATCAAAAGTGACGATGTAGAGTTTTGGGATGAAAATAATCTTTTGAATTCAGATTTCATAACAAAATATCAAGTTTTTTACTATATTTATATGATTTCCAAAGGAATGGTTATATTTTTTTTCCTATAGTGTTTATGTTGTCACTGTGGGGGTCTCTTTTTAAACCATTTCAGGAAGGGTTAGATATTTTTATAGATATTAATATGATGGGAGTAAATTATGTACTTATTCCATTCGGTAGTGCTTGGGGGCTGACATTATTATTATTTCACCAATTCGCTCATAAAATGGTCAGGAAGAAATATACGCTAAGCCGCCAAACTGGCATGGTTACCCTTTATGACAATGATGAAGATGTGATCTACAGCCACCCTTTTGTTGAATTTGATTGCTGTTTATTCAGTTCAACCAACCAATACGGTCACCTTTCTTTTGGCATCGCTCTTGTGCACCGTTACAGCGATTACAGCCAGCACGTCACTATTGGAGAAATGATTGGTTCAACCCACCCAGACGATCATAAACGCCTGTGGAACGTGATTCAGCAGTATATGGACGTTAGCCAACCACTGCCCGACCTGCCGTTATTAGAAGTGTTCCGTAGTAAAGATCCAACAACGGCAGCATACGACAAAGAAATCGAGCGAGATCCCAAATACTGGCGCAGTATGTCGGACAAAGAGTTTGATCAAGTGGTCGCACAAATGGCAGAAAACCAAAAACACATTCCGCCACTCGGCAAGCCGATCAATATTTATGCGCAAACCCCAGAAGAAATCCATGTTGTTTAGCGGTAGCTCAGAAGTAATGGCTGATGGCTTTGTCGCAATCGACCTGCGTAGGGGTGCGGTTCGCGACCTTCCACTCTTTGACAGCGATGATATTGGCTGGTTGCAAACATCATCGGTAGGTAAATAACAATGAGTAAAGAGCTCTCAGTATTTGATAGTACTCAACCTCAACACCAAGATCGCCCAGAAACAAGAAAAAATAGATTTGGTCGATTAAATATATCAGGGAAAAATTTTGACTACACCCAAACTCAGGACGATGCACCCTTAAATTTAATTGAAAAGTTGAAGCCTTCTGAAATAAAAGGTGACGACTCTAATTATTGGAATGAGAAAAGCATATCAAACTCGGATTTTATAAATATATATCAGGCTGTATATTTCATTTATATGATTTCAAAAGGAGTGGTTATATTCTTATTCCCCGTTTTTCTATTAGTATCGTTCCTACCAATATTCGGTGGGCATTCGCTTATGGATACTGTTTATGGTATTGCTGAGCTTGTAGCTTGGTCTGTATGTTACGTTCTTTTGCCCGGAGGGGGGGGGGGTGGTTGACTACATACCTTTCATTTAAATACTTTGCCCATATAATGCTAAGAAAAAAATACACGCTGAGCCGCCAGACAGGCATGGTTACCCTTTATGATAATGATGAAGATGTGGTATACAGCCACCCCTTTGTTGAATTTGATTGCTGTTTATTCAGTTCAACCAACCAATACGGTCACCTTTCTTTTGGCATCGCTCTTGTGCACCGTTACAGCGATTACAGCCAGCACGTCACCATTGGAGAAATGATTGGTTCAACCCACCCAGACGATCATAAACGCCTGTGGAACGTGATTCAGCAATATATGGACGTTAGCCAACCATTGCCCGACTTGCCTTTATTAGAAGCGTTCCGTAGCAAAGACCCAACAACCGCCGCCTACGACAAAGAAATCGGGCGAGATCCCAAATACTGGCGCAGTATGTCGGACAAAGAGTTTGATCAAGTGGTCGCACAAATGGCAGAAAACCAAAAACACATTCCGCCACTCGGCAAGCCGATCAATATTTATGCGCAAACCCCAGAAGAAATTCACGCAGTTTAGCGAACGTAAGTAAGCAGAAAAGAGTATTTCAATATGGGTATGATGAGAGTATCAAGTGATACTCTCATCTTGTTTTAATCCTCCAACACGACACGCGTGTCTTCGCTCAGCGATTCCAGCTCATTAATGATGTCGTTGATGTTGGATTCTTTAGGTATTTTTAATGCCATGGTCGAGCTGAAGAGACTGGAACTAACACCGCCTCCGCCAGCAATAAATACGCGCTGGCAGTCCATGTCTAATATGCTAACTCCCTGTCCATCCAGCACATGACTGATTTCATTCACGATACCGGCTCTATCATTAGAGTCCAATCTGATTTGGTGGATGGTATCGGCTTCGTAGCTCAGATCGCTCGCTTGGCTGAATTGTACGATGAGGTCGGGTGTATTTAAGAAAGCATCTTTGACGGTATCTTCATTCTCAGATGGCAACTCAATTTTTATAACGGCTGCGACTTGGTGTTCAATGAAATTCACTTTGCTAAGAAGCCACTTTCCACCATTATCGTGTGTCGTTGACGCTAATTTTTTGATAGTGGTAGGGGTTGCAGTGCCGACAAAATTTACAATAAAAGTCGTGTACATATTACATCCTCCTGATCGCAGGGTGGCTATTAACTATACCCAAGTAACTTCAAGATGCTGAACTCTGCACCTTGAGGTCGCTTGGGTATAAGTGAGTATAGAAAATTAGCGGTAGGGAAATATGATAAGAATCAAGTTTATTAAAAGCGCAGTGGATATAGCTCTAAAAATCGAATAAAGCTCTAAAAATTGAAAAAGCGCCACGAAGGGCGCTTTGGACAAGGTAAAGAACAACGTTAAAAGGTTAACGTCAGTTCCATTCCGTAGAACTGTTTGTCTAGTGGACCTTGCGGGTTTACTGCCATATCGACTTCGGTTTGGTAACCTGTCCAAGGCTGAGTTCGGAAGTTAAACTTCGCATCACCACCCCATGCGTCTGTCACCCAATAATGAATGTGACCAACTGGGTTTAGGAAAAACAGCGAGACGTCACCTAGGGTTTCAGACCCTAATACTTCACCACCATTGTGGACAATTTTTTGTTCGCCTTCGAACATCAGTTCACCGACAACAGCGCCAAAGAAAGGTGTGATGAAAATATCTTGCCAAGATGGGATCTCAGCAAACGCTTCTACGCCAAATTCCCAGAACAACGTCGACATTGTCATTGAGTAGAGATAAGACTCAAATTCATTAAATCCTGCATGACGAGAAGCCGTGTAGTAAACACCACCAAAGTATGGGTGCATTATATAGTTGAGGAAGTGCTCGTCTCTGTCCCATACAGGACCTTGGCTGACATTATCAGACCATTTTTTCCCAAGCTTACTCATATCGCGTGCTTCTGCATCCCACTTGGTAATACTCTCAGGCAGAAGTGTCATTAAGCCCACTGTAGCAACGCTGAGACCCAAAATCGTATAGGTTTGTTCTTTAAGGTAATTCCAGTCTTTTTCAGGCTGAACTTGAAGATACAATGGAAGAGGCGCTTCGAGTTTTGGTTCCGTCTCAATATTGTCATTTAAAGAGAGATAGAATGGATTTACATTTGTTTCAATGTTAAGACTGTAGCTTTGTTGATCATCGCCGCTATATAAGTCATAAGAGTAGTTGTTGATATCAAAATCAGCAGCTTGGGTTGACGTAGCAAATGCAAGCAATGCGGTAGACAGTGACTTCAGTCGCACAGAGATCTCCATTGAGAAAAACCAAAAATAGTGAGCTGAGCATTATTCTCTTTACGAATGATAGATGCAATCCCTTTAATCGTTAAAAAATTGAAAAATATCAGCTTGTAGGGCGGTCTAATTAGAATAGTTGAGCTGAATGTAGTTGACTATGAATTACTATTTTGCATCGAACAATTGTGATATCAGAAGAAAAAAGCAAAGGTTAAGTTTATGTTGAAAGTGGCAATGTTGAGTACAGGCGAAGAGGTGCTTCACGGAGATATCGTGGATACCAATGCTTCATGGCTAGGTGAAATCCTGTATCAAAGTGGATTTCAGCTTTCGGCACGTTCTACGGTTGGCGACCAGCTTGACGTATTAAAAGACGAGATTTTGCGTTTAAGCAAGTCCTTCGATGTTGTAATTGTAAATGGTGGGCTAGGTCCGACTACCGATGACTTAACAGCGTCGGCAGCGGCGAAAGCATCAGGACAAAAACTCAGTTTGTTTCAAGAGTGGTTAACCGTTATGGAAGAGAAGTTTACTCGTCGTGGGCTCACTATGCCGGACAGTAATCTCAAACAGGCGATGCTCCCTGAAAAAGCCACCATTATCGATAACCCAATCGGGACGGCTTGCGGTTTTTCGATGACACTCAATAAAGCCAAGCTATATTTTACGCCGGGTGTACCGAGCGAATTTAAGCGCATGGTAGAGGAGCAAATTATTCCGATACTAAGCGAGACATACCGCGATATCCTACCGTCCGAATGCAGCAGACTTTATACTATTGGGCTCTCTGAGTCAGGTATATCGGATAAATTAGACCTGATAAAACTGCCCGATCAGTATGAACTGGGATACCGCTCTTATTTGCCTTTCATTGAAGTGAAGATATTTGGCCCTGCTGCAGACATGGAAAGGCGTTTGAAGCTCCTTCAAATTGTGTATGGGCACTTGAAAGACAATGTCGTGAGTGTGGATGAACCCATGATTGACAATGTAGCGGCTCTTTTGGTTGAAGGCGGTACGACGTTATCACTCGCAGAGCAGGCTAGCGGTGGTTTTCTGACGAGTTGGTTGCACGAAAGTGAGCCAATGGCAAAACAGCTAAAACAAAGCTGGGTGATGAATACAGAAATGGATAAAAATTTGGTTGAGCAAGATCCACTGGCCGCTTCTTTAGCCTTGGCGGCTGCAACCCGAGAAAACGGTAAAGCTACGTTTGGGTTATCTTGTGGGAAGTTGAAGGACAATGTGTTTGCGGTTGCTTTATCCACTGGAAATGGCGAGTGGGGGCAAGTGCTCGAGTTTGCGCGAAATTATGGAAAGCAGGATAAACGTAGCTTAATTGCCGCAGTTATGCTGGACATGTTAAGGCGTCATTTAGAGGAAAAAGCTGTCTTTGGACATTACAGCTCTCTGGTTAGAAAAAAAGAGCTTTATGTACCTAACTCTGCAGTGTAAAAGTTATAAGAGAATTCGTTGACTTTTAATTTGTCGTTATCTCTCAAAGAGTAAAGTCGAGTAAAAAACACCAAGTATGTTTCATTTTTTATGCAAGGTGTTTTTTGACCATTTTCTTTAATTTGAGGCTTGGGATCGGCTGAGAATTAGCTAATATAAGAAGGGTCAGAACAATTAAATGGCACACTGTTATCATCATTTATGATCTGGAGGGACCCATGATTACACAATCAATGATCAAAGTTTGGTACCGAGTATCCGGTGAAAAAGTGTTGTTAGGAGAAGCACATAGCGAACATGTCAGCGATTTAGTATCGACTTGGTTAGCAGCACCTATAGCGGACAACGATACCCCGAATGGTGGTTATCGAATGTCATTGTTTGACGACGATGGCAAATCAATAGGTGAGAAGGATATCTCGTTCAAGACGGCTGAATATTTACTCGGAAAATATGCAAATTTAAGCAGATCTGAATGTGTTTGAGATGCAGGAAATTAGCGGGTAACAAGGGTGATATTACGAGATATCAAGCGCTTTTGACCTTGAGCTGATAGTTTACTTTTTCTAATTCGACATCGGTTTTTGCCCTGCATATGCAGGGCAAAATTTCTTTTGGCTGTGTAAATGCCATCGCAAAACCAACGTATTCGACCTCTCCTGACTTCAATTCACAGCGGCACGCGCCACAATGACCATCTCGACAGTTGTACTCAGGTTCAAATCCCGCGCTCTCCATTTCCTCCAGCAACGTCTTTTCGCTGCTGGCGATAATAGGGCTAAGTTCGTTGATTTTAATTTTTTGCATTACAGCTCAAAATCTCCGAAATCTTCAGCATCGACTTCGTTATCGATTTGACCAACAAGGTAAGAGCTGATTTCCGCTTCTTGAGGCGCTACTTGTACGTTATCTGAAGATAACCAAGCATTGATCCATGGAATTGGGTTAGACGTTGCGTCTGGGTATGCGACACCTAAACCTACTGACTGCATACGAATGTTCGTGATGTACTCAACGTATTGGCACAGAATGTCTTTATTCAAACCGATCATAGAACCGTCTTTGAATAGGTACTCTGCCCACTCTTTTTCCTGCTCTGCAGCTTCTTTAAATAGGTCGAAACATTCTTGTTTACACTCTTCAGCGATTTGTAAGAACTCTAAATCATCTTGACCGTTACGAAGTAAGTTCAGCATGTGCTGAGTACCCGTTAAGTGCAGTGCTTCGTCACGAGCGATAAGCTTGATGATTTTAGCGTTACCTTCCATCAGTTCACGTTCTGCAAAAGCGAAGGAACATGCAAAGCTTACGTAAAATCGAATCGCCTCTAACGCATTAACAGACATCAGACAAACGTACAGCTTTTTCTTAAGCTCGGTTAGAGTGATATCTACAGTTTCTCCGTTGATGACGTGCTTACCTTCACCATAGCGGTGATAATCGTTTGTCAGTTCGATTAAATCATCATAGTAATGAGCAATGTCTTTCGCGCGCTTTAAGATGTGCTCGTTTTCTACGATGTCATCAAACACCAAACCTGGGTCATTCACGATATTACGAATGATGTGAGTGTATGAGCGAGAGTGAATGGTCTCAGAGAAAGACCAAGTCTCGATCCACGTTTCTACTTCAGGTAGAGATACAAGCGGAAGTAACGCAACATTTGGGCTACGACCTTGGATAGAATCAAGAAGTGTTTGGTACTTCAGATTACTGATGAAAATATGCTTTTCATGCTCCGGCAGTTTGTTGTAGTCGATACGATCGCTAGACACATCCACTTCTTCTGGACGCCAGAAAAAAGAAAGCTGTTTTTCAATCAGCTTTTCAAAAATTTCAAACTTCTGTTGATCGTAACGCGCTACGTTCACTGACTGACCAAAAAACATTGGTTCTTTTAGTTGGTCATTTTTCTTTTGAGAGAAAGTACTGTAAGCCATAAATGCCTCAAATCCATTAAAGCCTCTTTGAAATCAAAGAGGCTGTTTTAACTTTTACTCTGAGTCGATGCCCAAAGCTTTAAATCTTACAAGCGCCGCCTGCACAATCATCTTCTTGAGCCTTCGCTGCTTCTGATTGTTCATCACTCGCACCATCACGAGTGTTGTGGTAGTAAAGCGTCTTAAGACCGTACTTGTATGCGGTTAGCAAGTCTTGCATCAGAAGCTTCATCGGAACTTTGCCGTTTGGCTGAACACTTGGGTCATAGTTAGTGTTCGCAGAAATTGCTTGGTCCACAAATTTCTGCATAACGCCTACAAGCTGCAAATAGCCATTGTTTGACGGGATAGTCCAAAGCAATTCGTAGTTTTCTTTCAAATTGACGTAATCAGGTACAACTTGCTTCAAAATACCGTCTTTCGATGCTTTTACAGAAACGAAGCCACGTGGTGGTTCGATACCATTAGTCGCGTTAGAAATTTGCGAAGATGTTTCAGATGGCATTAGCGCCGATAACGTCGAGTTACGAAGACCATGTTCCACGATTTCTTTACGTAGCGTATCCCAATCGTAATGCAGTGGTTCGTCACATACCTTATCAAGGTCTTTCTTGTATGTGTCGATAGGCAACAAACCTTTCGCGTAGTTGGTCTCGTTGAACAGAGGACACGCGCCTTGCTCTTTTGCTAGGTTCATTGACGCTTTCAATAGGTAGTACTGAATCGCTTCAAATGTACGGTGTGTTAGACCATTTGCGCTGCCATCTGAATACTTCACGCCGTTTTTAGCAAGGTAGTAAGCATAGTTAATCACACCTACACCCAACGTACGACGATTCATGGTCGACTTACGAGCAGCCGGAAGTGGGTAGTCTTGATAATCTAGTAATGCATCAAGAGCACGAACAACCAAGTCAGACAGTTCTTCAAAATCATCAAGGCTTTCTATAGCGCCTAGGTTGAACGCAGAAAGCGTACATAGTGCAATTTCACCTTGGTCGTCTTCAACATTGTTCAGAGGCTTAGTAGGAAGCGCGATTTCCAAACAAAGGTTAGATTGACGAACCGGTGCTACAGCCGGATCAAACGGGCTGTGAGTATTACAGTGGTCTACGTTTTGAATGTAGATACGCCCAGTAGAAGCACGCTCTTGCAGAAGAAGAGAGAATAAATCGACTGCTTTCACTGTTTCACGTTTAATAGATTCGTCGGCTTCGTACTTTTCGTATAGACGATCGAACTCATCTTGGTTTTCAAAGAACGCATCGTATAGACCAGGGACGTCCGAAGGAGAGAACAGAGAAACGTTTCCGCCCTTAATCAAACGCGAGTACATCATTTTGTTGATCTGTACGCCGTAATCCATGTGACGTACACGGTTTTCTTCTACACCACGGTTGTTCTTTAATACCAGTAAAGATTGAACTTCGCGGTGCCACAGTGGGTAGAATACTGTGGCTGCACCACCACGAACACCACCTTGAGAGCAGCATTTAACCGCTGTTTGGAAGTATTTGTAGAATGGGATACAGCCAGTATGGAAAGCTTCACCGTTGCGTATTTCAGAACCCAACGCACGAATACGACCAGCGTTAATACCGATACCTGCACGTTGAGAAACGTAACGCACGATCGCGCTAGAAGTCGCATTGATAGAATCGAGGCTGTCATCACACTCAATCAGCACACAAGAGCTGAACTGGCGAGTAGGCGTACGTACACCAGACATAATCGGTGTAGGTAGGGAAATCTTAAATGTTGAAGCCGCATCGTAGAAGCGTTTAATGTAATCAAGTCGCGTATCTTTCGGGTACTTCGCAAACAAACATGCTGCAACCAGTATGTAAAGGAACTGCGCGCTCTCGTAGATTTCTTTGGTTACGCGGTTCTGAACGAAGTATTTACCTTCAAGTTGCTTCACGGCTGCGTATGAGAAATTCATATCGCGGCTATGGTCAATGAAGCTGTTCAATTCTTCAAACTCAGATTGCGTGTAATCTTCGATTAGGTGCTTATCGTACTTGCCAGCATCAACCAACTCGGAAACGTGTTTATAAAGTGTTGGTGGCTCAAACTGTCCGTACGCTTTTTTACGCAAATGGAATACAGCGAGTCGAGCAGCTAGATATTGATAATCTGGAGACTCTTCAGAGATTAAGTCAGCAGCAGATTTGATAATGGTTTCATGTATGTCCGACGTTGTAATACCGTCGTAAAATTGAATGTGTGACTTTAATTCAACTTGAGAAACGGAAACATTGTCTAGTCCTTCTGCAGCCCATGCGATAACGCGATGGATCTTCTCCAAATCAATGTTTTCTTTGCGACCGTCCCTTTTTGTCACAGTTAGTTGTTGGTTCATTCTGGTAGATTTCCCTGACGAAACTGCTAAAAGCCGTATTTCTTTGGTAGTTCTTGTAAAAATGTAGTCGGCTTTGTGATCTATATCCACTACATATTGTGCGTCAAAACACTATATGTGGTGTTGTTCGGTTGAACGAGTTACAAGATAGTGCGCGGTGACCGATTTTTCAAGTTGGATAAGTTGAAAGACTTGTGGATAAGTTGGGGGGAGAAAAAAAATCGTAAGTAGGCACTAACCTATCATTTTAGGCGGAGATTACCTGTAAAAAAGATCCAATTCCAGAGTGTTTTAATTATGAGCAGAGGAAAAAATATTTTTCTTGATCTTTAGGAAAAAATCGACCCTAAAATTAAGCTGTACAAAGGTCACACAAGTCGTTGTCATATTGTGCGAAAAGGCGATGAATCTCTACTTTTGACAAAATTTTAACTTTCTTGTTTGGTGTCTCATTTTTTCAGAAATTGAATGAAAACTATATCTGAAACTCAAATTTTTAGAGCGCAGTAAAATACGTTGCTTATAAAACAAATTAGGATGATTTAGGCGTATAAAAAAACTCAGTAGATTAAAGAAAATTTGAATAACTTAAAGGTCTACAATGCGGATCTCTGTTGGCAGAAGAGATGGCTAAAGAAGTCGCTGTATAGCGAAGTAGAGGAAGTCAGAGATATAGAATCTAAGTAAGGAAAAGACAGTTTCAAAAATGGTTGCCTGCACCAGTTGGAACAGGCAGTGTTGATACTAACTAAGGCGTGCTGTGTGAACGATATAGTTTACGTCGACATTGCTGCCGAGAGAGTAAGTATCGGTCAGCGGGTTGTAATGTAATCCGGTTATCGACTGTTCAAACAAGTCAGTTTTATCGATCATTTTTAGAAGTTCTGCTGGGCGGATAAACTTCTCATGATCGTGCGTACCTTTAGGCACGAGTTTCAAAAGGTGCTCTGCGCCAACAATTGCAAATAAGTAAGATTTGAAATTGCGGTTTAAAGTGGAGAAAAAGACCTTACCCTCAGGCTTCACCAGTTTAGCACAGGACTGAATAACAGAAAGTGGATCGGGGACGTGTTCCAGCATCTCCATACAAGTTACTACGTCATACCTTTCTGGATGTTCTGCCGCATGATCTTCTACAGTGCTTTGAACATATTCCAGTTTTGTACCCGTTTCCAATGCATGGAGTCGAGCCACTTCGAGTGGTTCTTTACCCATATCCAAACCTGTGACTTCAGCACCTTCTTTCGCCATACTTTCGGCAAGTATGCCTCCGCCACAACCCACATCGAGTACTTTTTTTCCGAATAGACCCTGGCAATTATCCTGAACGTAATTCAGTCTTAATGGGTTGATCTGGTGGAGAGGTTTAAATTCGCCTTCTAAATCCCACCATCTGGAAGCCATATCTTCAAACTTTTTGATTTCCGCAGGATCGACATTTTGTTGTTTGGTCATAACAATCATACTCAGGATTAGGATTGAAGCATTATAGCGACTGAAAAGCAGGAGAACACCTGAATTCCAATTTTGTGAAATTAGGCATCACAATATGGCTATAATTCATACAGATAAAGTTTTTCTGTACGATTTCTCAACGATTGAATCACAACCAAGGTCACAACCTGATAAAACGAAGGGGAAAGAGATGCCGAACGGGGTATTTGTGTGTTATATTTTTGAACCTTGTACGTATCTAACATACGATCAAACTATAGAGGGATAATGGCTCTATGAGCGATCTAGCTAAAGAGATCACGCCCGTAAACATTGAAGATGAGCTCAGAGGTTCATACCTAGACTACGCGATGTCAGTTATCGTGGGTCGTGCTCTTCCAGATGTGCGTGATGGCCTAAAACCAGTACACCGCCGCGTTTTATTCGCGATGAATGTACTAGGCAATGATTGGAATAAACCATATAAAAAATCTGCCCGTGTGGTAGGTGATGTCATCGGTAAATATCACCCTCATGGTGATAGTGCAGTTTACGATACGATTGTGCGTATGGCGCAGCCGTTTTCACTTCGCTATATGCTCGTCGATGGTCAAGGTAACTTTGGCTCGATAGATGGCGACTCTGCAGCGGCAATGCGTTATACCGAAGTTCGTATGGCGAAAATTGCCCATGAACTGCTTGCTGACCTCGACAAAGAGACAGTGGATTACGTACCAAACTACGACGGTACAGAGCAGATCCCTGCAGTACTTCCTACAAAGATTCCTAACTTGCTGGTAAACGGTGCCTCTGGTATCGCAGTAGGTATGGCAACGAATATTCCTCCTCACAACTTAACCGAAGTGATCGATGGATGCTTGGCATTCATTAATAATGAAGAAATCACAATCGATGAGTTGATGGATTACATTCCAGGACCAGACTTTCCTACGGCAGCATTGATTAGCGGTCGTAAAGGCATTGTTGACGCTTACAAGACCGGTCGTGGCAAGATCTACATGCGATCAAAAGCAGAGGTCGAAGCAGACAAAAATGGTAAAGAGACCATTATTGTCACTGAAATTCCATATCAGGTGAACAAAGCGCGTCTTATCGAAAAGATCGCTGAGTTAGTAAAAGATAAGAAAGTTGAAGGCATCAGTGCACTACGTGATGAGTCCGATAAAGACGGTATGCGTATTGTTATTGAATGTAAGCGTGACGCGGTAGGCGAAGTGGTTCTTAACAACCTTTACGCTCAAACTCAGTTGCAAACAACTTTCGGTATCAACATGGTTGCGCTGAACAACGGTCAGCCACAGTTGTTCAATCTGAAAGACATGCTTAAGTGCTTTGTCGATCACCGCCGTGAGGTTGTGACTCGTCGTACTATTTTTGAATTGCGTAAAGCTCGCGATCGTGCGCACATCCTTGAAGCACTTGCTCTAGCGTTGGCTAATATCGATGAAATCATCGAGCTTATCCGAAATGCGGCTACACCAGCAGAAGCGAAAGCAGGTCTTGTTGCTCGAGGTTGGGATTTGGGTAACGTTGCTGCCATGCTTGAAAGTACGGGTAATGATGCAGCTCGTCCAGATTGGCTTGAGCCTGAATACGGTATTCGTGATGGTCAGTACTTCTTAACTGAAACGCAAGCGCAAGCGATTCTAGATCTTCGTTTACATAAGTTGACAGGTCTTGAGCACGAGAAAATTCTAGACGAGTACAAAGAGCTTCTAGAAGAAATCGCAGAATTGATGCACATCCTTGCGAGCACAGAGCGCTTGATGGAAGTGATCCGCGAAGAGCTTGAAGCCGTGCGTGAAGGCTTTGGTGATCAGCGTCGTACAGAAATTACTGCGGCTGTCCATGATATCGATATGGAAGAGCTTATCGCCCAAGAAGACGTAGTCGTTACTCTGTCTCACGAAGGCTATGTTAAGTACCAAATTCTAAGCGATTACGAAGCGCAGCGCCGTGGTGGTAAAGGTAAGAGTGCAACTAAGATGAAAGATGAAGATTACATCGAACGTCTATTGGTTGCGAATACGCACGATAATATCTTGTGCTTCTCTACTCGTGGTAAGACATATCGCCTGAAAGTTTATCAATTACCTCAAGCGAGCCGAAATGCGCGTGGTAAACCAATTGTAAACATTCTTCCTCTTGAGGATGGCGAGCGTATTACCGCGATCTTACCGGTATCTGAATACTCTGCAGATAAGTATATCTTTATGGCAACGGGTGACGGAACGGTTAAGAAGACGTCTCTAGACCAGTTTGCCAATGTACGTTCTAACGGTCTCATTGCTGTTAACCTACGTGACGATGACTCGTTGATTGGTGTAGACATTACTGACGGCGAAAGCGACATTATGTTGTTCTCCCAGCAAGGTAAAGTTGTACGCTTTGAAGAAGGTAAAGTACGTGCAATGGGTCGAACTGCTGCGGGTGTTCGCGGTATGAAGCTGGCTGAAGGCGACCAAGTGGTCTCGTTGATTGTTCCTTCAAATGAAGGTGACATTCTAACAGTCACGCAAAATGGTTACGGTAAACGTACACCTCTTGCTGAGTACCCTACGAAAGGTCGTGCGACTCAAGGTGTTGTTTCTATCAAAGTTTCAGACCGTAACGGCTGTGTAGTCGGTGCCGTACAAACGGAAGAAAACGACGAGTTTATGATGATTACCGACGCCGGTACTCTTGTTCGTACTCGCGTATCTGAAGTAAGCCAGGTAGGTCGTAATACTCAGGGTGTAACCCTAATTAGAACGGCTGAAGACGAAAACGTTGTTGGTTTGCAACGTATCGAAGAAATCGAAGAGTCTGACGTACCTGAAGGCGAAGAGACAGAAGCGACAGCTGAAAGTAATGCTGAGCAGCCTGAATCAGCTTCAGAGCAAGATGCACCAGAACAAAAAGATTCTGAAGAGTAATCTCAGTATCCAATAAGTTGAAAGCCATCAGCATTACGCTGATGGCTTTTTTGTATATCTAAGTATTTAGGTTATTTGGATTTAGGTTATTGGGATATAAAAATGCCTAAGTGAACTAACCATTGATGTTATTTTCACTTAGGCATTTTTTTACTGCACATTACTCTATTTTATTTTATTTTATTTATTTTTCCTAATATTGCAGTCGACTTTTCATATAATTTTTAATACAAGAAGGCATAACAATGTATTATGTCTATGCCTTTCTTAAAAAATCTTGATTAGCACATTGAAGGGGCAGAAAATTTCAAGTCTTCCAAAACTCGGGTATAGTCCGTGATGTTAAATTTACTACAAGCTTCGTTGTTATCGATATTTAAATATGGCTGCGTACTCAGAGAAGAGACCAACATATAGTAATAGTCGATATTCATATCATTACAACCTGGCACCTTTTTAAGAGCGGAATACAAAGTTTGTTTGGTGACATGATTAAAGCGCGATTCCTCTAATTTCTTCCTAGATTCAAAGTCTTGGCTTAATCCTCCGCGCGTAAGAAGAATAGGGATATTAGGGTGGTTTTGCCAAAACTGTACATACTTTACAATAATTTCTGATAGCTGAACTTGGCTCCTTGATTTGAAAGAAGAAAACTCTTTCGCAAGCCTAGGAGTATGCTCTTCAATTAATTGATCAAATAACTGTTCTTTATTCTTAAAATAATAAACAACTAGCGCAGGACTCACGCCGGCTTTTTGCGCAATTAATCTAAATGTCACTCTTTTAAATGCATGGGTGAAAAATAACTCTTCAGCTGCTTTTAATATCGCTTCTCTATTTTCATTCATTGGCATAATTAATACCGCTCCCCCTTATTGATATGATTGATTCTATTGAGGATGCGAGTGATGTCAATTTACCCTATGCACAGGAATACCTATAAAATACGTTTCAAAATATATATGTATGGAAATATATTGATTTGTGACTAATTGTTAACAAAAAATAGTAATGAAATTCAGTGAGATATAGTTGGAAGGAAATATTTGTAAGTTTTGTAAGGTGATTAATGATATTTGTAATGGTATGTAGAATGAAGGGCAATTTGGCGAAATCCTACAAATTGCCCAACAATTCACTAAGGTTTGAGCAACACTTTCACACTACTGTCAACTTGGGTTTCGTCAATGTAACCGATGATGTTGTTGCCTGTTTGAACCGTATTTTTTACCAGATCAGCATTAGGTAGAGCTTTTGGTGGTTGCCCTTTACCTGTAAACACACGCTTTGCCCAATAAGCTTGCAACTGCGCTTCTGTTTTCCCAGTGACTTTTTGGTGGAATTCCTCTTTGAGCGCGTCGCCATCAGCGAGATCCACAACGTCAATATTGAGAGATTTTGCTTTGCCAAGGTAGAGTTTCTTGACGGTTGCAGCACTAAGGGCGTCCATTGAAGGGTTACCAACAACAACTACTGCGGCATTTGCGCTTGTACTCAGAGCCAATGCCGCTACAACGATTAATTTGTTCAACATATTTCTTCCTTAAAATACAACGTCAACTTTTAGCGTATAGAGTAGGTTAGTTTTATCTTGGCTTTCCGAGTTTAACCCGCCAAATGTGTCACCAAAATCGGTCATGTAACTGACATCTCCCTTTAGCGCCACGTTGGTCATAACATCCCAGCGAGCACCAATGCTGTAGGTAGTGCGTTGGATGTTTTGAGTCGATTGGATTGCCTTTGCGGAACCTTCAACACTTCCAGCGGCTTTTGCTGCAGCTGCTTTTTGTTGCGCTTGAGCCATAAGGATTGCTGCCCTACCGGGATTGATTGCCATCATCGCTTTGGCTTGAGTGAATAGTGTTTCAGCTTGAGCAGCAAGGTTAGCAGTGCTTCCTTTTACCGACGCGTAATGCTTGTTTCTTACATCGTTATCTTTTGTACGCATATGCGAAACAGTGAAATACGGTGTTACTTCGTTAAGGCGGTATGCCGCGGTTAGGTAGGCTGAATCTACATCTGTGTAAAAACCTTCCACTTCTGTGCGAGTCAGTTCAGAGGACAACATTAGGCTGCCGTTGTCGTATCGGGCACCTAAGCCGTAAAACTTAGCAGCATCGTTATCAAAGGTGGTGTTTGCGATGACGCCACCAAGTGGTTTCAGTGCTGCACTAGTGCTGTTCCAATCAACGTCAGAAGAAACTTTTGCTTGGCCATATACAGCACGCAACGTCCACGTATCATCAGTCCAGTTAACCACACCACCCAAGATTTCATTGAATTCCGTTGGCGCATTATAAGAGTGCTTGTTCGCAGTTAGCTTTTGCGAACCCGCAAAGCCTTGGAACGAAAGGGTACTATCTTCTAACTCGATATCGTAAATGAAGTCTCCACCCGTCAGCGACGTGACAACGACAGGACCGTAAACTTCGGTAGGAACACGAACACCAACTTGCGCATAACCCACTTCTAGATAGTCGGAGTACATAAATAGAGGTAGGCGAAGTTTACCGCCTCGAACCTTCAGGTTTGGCGTAAATTGATGGCTAACAAACGCCCACTCAATATCAGGGCTCCAACTCTCTTTCTTGGTTCCACGCGCAACCAGCTGTACTGTCGCTGATGTTGAGTCATTGATTGCAAACTTACTTTGAAGACCGATTAGGGAGCCTTCGTCAAACTTGATTTTGTCTGTCGAGTAGGCGAAGCCATGATTGTTGTTTGCAACCTGCATATTGACTGAGGCAAAGCCATTGAAGCTAATTTTGTCAGCGATTGAAGACGACTTTTGTGCTTCCAATAGCTTAACTTGATGCTCTAGTGCTTCAATACGTTTTTCTGAATTAGCGTCTGCAGCTTGAGCTGAAAACGTGGCAGCGCAAATCACCGCTAATGGTAGCAGGCGAAAAGTTTTGTTCGTCATTTTTATTCTCCGAAAGGGATTAGACTTTAAATTGAGAGGTGGATTGGCTCAGTTGAGCGACAATGTTACTTAGCTCGTGACTGAGAGATTCGAGTTCGCTAGTGGAATGCGAGACTTGTTGAGAACAATCAGTAAAGTCATCCAGCCGTTGTTGGATCTGATTGGAAGTTTGATGCTGCAATTCAGTCGCCTGAGCAATTTGCTTATTCACTTGAGTGATACTTGCAACCTGCGTGGTGATTTCAGACAGACTTTGCCCAGCTTCTCGCGCGTTGTGTACACCGAGCGACGAGCTCTCTAAGCCCTGAGACATCGCTTCAACTGCGCCATGAGCTTCGTTTTGCAGCTCTACAAGAAGGGCATTTATTTCTGTTGCTGAGCTTTGCGTATTGCTGGCAAGCACTCTAACCTCATCAGCTACAACAGCAAACCCACGGCCGTGCTCACCCGCTCGGGCAGCTTCGATAGCGGCATTGAGTGCCAGCAGGTTTGTTTGCTCCGCAACATTTTGAATGGTGCTCAAGATAGAACCCACGTTATTTGTATTCGATTCAAGTTCAGCTAGTTTGGCAGCGGTAGTTCGAATTTTTTCTGCGAGTAACTCTATTTGATTGGAAGTCTTGGTCACGACTTCTGCCCCTTGCTCTGCTTTTTGATTGGCAGATTGAGCTTGTCGATCGGCTTGTGAGGCGAAATCAACCACATGCTTGATAGAGCCCAGCATTTCGCCAATAGAGCGGGTAACATCTTCAATTTGTATTTGTTGCTGGTTATTTAAAGCCAGCGTGTTCTGAGCGCTGTATTCCATGCGAGTAGAGACTTTTTCAAGCATGTTGCTACTGTTAAGTGTACTTTTTATGATGACTTGTAGCTTCTCGATGAACTGATTGACTCGACTAACCAATAGTGAGATTTCATCTTTACCGTTGTATTCAATGCGCGCAGTTAGGTCGCCATCTCCACTGGCAATCTCTTTCATCTTTTGTGTCACTAAAGAAATCGACTTTGTAATGGAATGTTGAATGGCAAATGAAGTGACACCAAGGGAAACAATAAGGATACCACCCAATAGTATGGAAACAGACGAAGCTTGGTTCGCTTCCGCTTCAGACGTTTGAATGGTCTCTACAACTTGCTTTCGTATGTTTTCTCGAAGCTGATCGGAGATAGAGTGCAGCGCTTTAAGTTGTTTATCGATGAGCGTAGCGCGGTGGCTCAACTCGTCGAAAGTGCTATTCAGCTCAATAAAATCTAGGCTGAGCTGTTTTGCTTGCTGAGAGTATGTTTGTAGAGAAGAAGCGAAGTTCTCAAAGTTTTGGGCATACTCAGGCAGTACACGTGCCCCTTTTTGTGCATCGTTGAGTAGCGTTTGGGTGAGTTCATCTGCTGTGATCAGTGCGGATTCATCTTCCATTACAACAGCGGCATCAAATTGCTGTTTTAAGCTCGGAAGCAAAGAGTTCAGTTTTACTGCCCGCTCTAGTGCAGGGTAGTATCGACTTTCTAAGGCATTAAGGCGCTCACTGCTTTCTTTATGGATACTGACATTCATGAAAATGATGGTCAGCAAACTTGCAGATACAATAAGCAGCAACAAGATAAATTGATAGCGGATTGAAATGTAGCGGGACAGTAGCATGACTTCGACTTATATTCGCTGATCACATCGGACCATTTATGAGTTCTGATCATTTTATCGCGCTAGGCGAGTTCTATTGAGTTGTTACATTAAACAATCATCTATCATTGTTTAGATTTTGAATATTATCCTCTTAAACTACAATAATTCCTCGATGATAATTCTTTTTTTCCAGTTTTTATGCCATTCATTTAGATGAGATACTGGCATTGGTCTAGCAATAAAATACCCCTGTGCCAACCCATTTTCCCCTGATAGCCCTTGTAAACATGACCAAAGTGCTTTGTCTTCGATTCCTTCAGCGACCGTATTGAAATTGAGTCGTTCAGCAAGGAAGAGGCTTGCTTCTACAATCGCTCTCGAAACGTTGCTGTTATTCACATTTTTAACAAAGTTGACATCGAGCTTTAGCTCTGAAAAGGGCAACTCCTCTAATAGTTTGAGAGAGGAGTATCCTGTGCCAAAATCGTCAATTGCTAGTGCTACCCCTTTCATGCAGATTCGAGTGGCAGACGCGAGTGCTTTACCGAGGTTTTGTATAATGTCGGACTCTGTGAGCTCAAGGCGAATGGAAGAAGCTGACAAGGTTCTGTCGTCAATTAGTGTGAACAAATGCTGGGTAAACTCGTCATTCATCAACTCATTCGCAGTGATGTTAAATGCAAACCGCCGAAATTCAGTATTGGGTAAATCCTGAATGGCTTGGTTTAAGGTTTGTAATGCGATGGGATGCAACAACCCGAGCTCTTGTACTTTATCTAGGAAGAAGTAGGGAGTGAGCACACCATATTCTGGATGGTTCCATCTAATGAGTGTCTCACTTTCTAGCCATTCTCCGGTCTTGAAGCTAACAAGTGGTTGGTAGTAAAGCTCGAATTCATTATTTGCGATTCCTTTAAGGACCGATTTTTCAGTCACAGAGATTGAAATAGGCTCTGAAGGTTTTTGTGATGAGTCTTGACCTGAAGTATGGAGCAGTAGAGAAAGCTTTTCAGATGTAACGGGTTTCTCCATTAATCCAATGAGTTTTAAGCCATACTGTTGGCACATTTTTTCAGCAGAATTGATCACGATTTCATTCTGAGCACTGGAAATGATTATTTCACCTTGATAACTCTCTTCTCCGAGCTTTTGAAGCAATTCTATGCCGTCCATTGTTGGCATGTTCAAATCGCAAATTAGTAAATTAGGATGATGTTTTGCGATGTAATCGAGAGCTTCGGTACCGCAAGACACTGAAGAGATATGGTTCAACCCAGCCTTTTCCAGTTGTAAATGCAAGAATTTTCTCTGGAAATCATGGTCTTCAATTATTAGTACGTGTCTATTCATTACGACTCCGGAAGCTATGCGAGCTGAATACTTTGTGTTTCTATTGAGCGCTTTTCTGTTGCGCACATAACGACTGATCTTTTAAAAAAGCATAAGACCTTTTTACTTATAAGGTTAATTCGATTATGAACTTTATTGAGTTCGGTATCATTTGGGGATTGCTCTAATACATCAAGAAGAAACAAGTTTGCTAATGACGAATGTTCAAATAACGGTGAGCTAATTAAAGTATTTATCGGATGACTGGTATTACTACCGGATTTACTCTCACACCAAGCGGTAAACAACATTTCATAAGTACTGGAAAACCGATTGTTTGTTGGTAGTGGAATCGAATTCCATGTTGCTTTGGGTTTACTCCAATCATTTTTTGCTAGTTGGGCACACAGCAAGAGTTTGTGTTCTTCATCGAGCCATAAGTTTTTCCCAAGTCGCTGTTTTAGCCGGTGCAGCATGTTGTCACAAAGAAGGTTAGGCATAATCAATGAGGTCCACAAAAGGCTGGATATCGCTGATGGGTCACAGTTCCTTCCACTCAATATAGAATTAGTCAGCTCTTTGCTGACTTTTATCTCTCCTTTTGCCATCGACAATGCGAGCTTGAAAGGGTAGTAGTCAGTGGGGCGGTAATCCGCCCGTTGAACAAGTGAGTGCAATATCGATTCAGACTGTGAAATCTCTCCTTTTTGTAATAGCAGGAAAGCATAGATAAGCCCGATCTTTGTTGTCGGGTGTGACTTGAAAAATGCCTTAAGAACGATCAGACGATGTTCAAGTGGTACCACGCTAAAGTGAGAAAACTGCTCAATGACATGGATTGCCTTTTTGGAGGATGACGTGGACTTTAGCGCAGTCATAAATCCATTAAGCCCAGCCTGTTGGTAGGCATGAATAGCATTCCTACTCAACTTTTGTAGGTTGAGATTGGATTGGATACTTGTCGAGAGTGTATCCATTCTCAATGGTTTTATGATGTAGGCATTGGGGTTGTATGATGAAAACCTTTGCACAACATTCACCGAGTTATCTGCTGTCGCAACAATCACAATGGTATCGTGAGATCGAAGCTCCTGTAGATGTAAGGCTTGCAAAAACTCTAATCCGCTAGCGCCGTTGCCTAGGTTCTGATCGATGATGATGACATCGAAAATATGGGTTTTACATAATGAGAGTGCACGGTTAGCACTGGAACACATGAAAATGTTTTCTGCCAAAAATCCGATCTTTAGAATCATAATCCGCGACGTATTTCGAATTAATTCGCAATCGTCGACAACGAGAATCTTTTTATTTTGAATGGTATTCATGGGTGCTTTTATGTGTACTCAAATTGGTTAAGAGCATTTGTAATGGCGATAACTTCTGTCTGCAGCATGTCGTATTTTTGGCTTTCTTCATGTGTGGCGGCATGTTCGTAATCAGCTAACACATCGGATAGTGCATGGCACTCCAGCATTCTTGCGGCACCTTTCATTCTATGGGTCACATGCTTTATTTCGTTGTGATTGTCGTTTTCCATTGCAGCGCTGAGTTCTAATAGATCTTTGTTTTGACTGTCGATGAATTCTTTAACGATTTGCATGGCAACATCCATATCACCAAATATGTCGCACACTTTCGTAATATCGATAAGAGGAGCTGTAACCTGCGTTTCTTTTTCGGGTGTTGCTGTGCTCGGTAACGTGTCACTTGAGACTGTCTCTTCATCAGAGAAATCTAGAAATCCAAAGTCCAACTCGGTGTTTTCGAAACCCTCTTGCGAGGCTTCTAGAGGGGAGGGTTCAGCAGGAAGCAAGCGAGTTATAGCCTCATCCATAATGGGCATTTTGGTCGGCTTAGAGAGGAAATCGTCCATCCCAAGATCAAGGCACTTTTCACGCTCTCCCTGAATAGCGTTCGCCGTGAGAGCGATAATAGGTGTCCGTTTTTTCTGTGTTTGGGACTCCAATTGTCTAACCGCACTAGTGAGGGCGTACCCATCCATTTCAGGCATATGGCAATCTGTGATGATAAGACCGTAGCTGTGTTGTTGAAATGCGTTAAATGCTTCTTTGCCATCAACAAAAATATCCGCGTGATACCCCAGTTGCTTGAGCTGGCTAGCAATGACTTGACGATTTATCGGGTGATCTTCTGCTACGAGTATCAACCTATTTGAATCAACTGCTTCTTCTCGGGTTTGCTTGGAGGTGCAGCTAAGAACATCGTGGACCACTTCATTTACTTCGTTGCGAACAGGCTGAGAGTCGATGCAATGTTTGAGTTGTGATGGAATGACCGGGTTTGAAGACAGTAGCCAGTGGTCGTCTTTTGGGGTCGGTGAAAGCATGCCTTTCTCAGACAGCACCAAGCATTGAACAGAGTCATGGTTTGAAGTCCACCAATCAGCAGTCAGATCTAGGCGAGCATAATCCATTTCAGAAATGAATAGGAAGTCACACTGATGCTTACTGATTAAGAAATCCAATTTTTCTTTGCTTTCCGTTTCTCCAAATTTGGTTGATATCCCCCAATCTTCTAAGTACGCACATAGCACCTTTGATTGAAAGAAATCATTAATAATGAGCCCTTGTAGCGGGGCTTTATCCAAGTGCTCGGCTGCTTGAATGACTTCGACAGGCAGAATGATTTTGAATTGAGAGCCGCTGCCAATCTTGCTGCTTACTGCAATGTCGCCGCCCATTTGATTAATGAGTTGTTTGCTGATGGTTAACCCGAGCCCAGAGCCGCCAAATTTCCGTGTTGTGCCTTCATCAGCTTGAACAAATGGTTGAAACAAGCCCTTGAGATTTTCTTTTTCAATGCCTATTCCGCTGTCTGTCACTTTTATCATGATTGATTGCTGATGAGCCGTTTCTTCTACCAGGCTAACGGATAAGCTAACCGTTCCATGCTCGGTGAATTTTACAGCGTTATTGAGTAAGTTATTGAGGACTTGCCCCAAGCGAACTTCATCAATGCTTATGGTGTGAGCAAGTTCTGGATCGAGCCACAAACCAAATTTAAGCCCCTTGGCGTGAGCATGTCTCGCTTGAAGTTGCGTGATGCGGATGATTAATGTTTCGAATACACAGGGTTGAGGGCTTAACGTCAGTTTTCCAGCCTCAATCTTGGAAAAATCCAAAATGTCATTCACGATGTGCAATAAGTTATTAGCAGACTGCGAAAGGCTACCGTGAATTTTTTCAACTTCTTCAATAACAGGGTATTGTTCGCAAAGTTCCAATAAGCTCACAATCCCTCCGATTGGAGTCCGGATCTCATGGCTCATATTCGCTAAAAAACGAGATTTGGCTTCTGTAGCAGAAATGGCTTTTTGCCTTGCTTCTCGCAATTCCTTTTGTTGTTGCTTAAGTTCGGTTATATCGGTAAGAACGGTATTCCAAATGTAGCTGTCATCGGTTTCAGTAATCTTGCTTTGGATGTGGAGCCACTTCTCTTCATTATCGATAAGTAATCCGACATCCTGCGACATATAGCCTTCATTAATGGCTTGACGAACCTTGTGAATCAATTCCCGTTTGTCCTTTTGCCTCATTGGGCTAAAGAAGGTTCGAGGGGAGTTCATTAGTTGGTCTGGCTCAATACCAATCAACTCACAAATACCGGCACTTACAAATGTAAAATGGATGGAGTGAAGGTTGCTTTTACTTTGAGTGTGTTGGAGTACAGCACCAATAACATTGTCTGCGAGCTTTTGAACCCTTTGTTCGGCATCACGCGCTCGTTTTCTTGTTAGGTGCAGCTCGGTGATGTCATCGAGTATGGTTACCGTGCCATCAATCTGATGATCTGGGGTGACATAGGGGCATTTCCAGTAAGCGTAATATTTTTCGACGCCATCAATCACCACTTCATTTTCTAGCCTAGGAAGGGAATAGCCACTCAAAATCAAGTTATCTTCATCTTTGTTGTTAACAAGAGACTCGGTTAGGTAATTGAGATACTTGAGATCGCTCGCGGACTTATTGGTGCTCTGGATAATGCCGTTAGCGTCGCGAACAACGATAGGAAAGGGAATCGCATCTAACAGCGAACGCTCATAGTTGACACGTTTTTGCAGTTCTTCTTCTGCTCTCTTTCTATGGAAAACTTCTTTTTTGAGTTTCCAGTTCCACGCGATAAACAGCAAAATAATAAAGCCAGCAATCCCTGCAACGGTGAGAAACCCATAAACAACATCTTTACTGTTGATTCCAGTTTCGTAGTTCGCATTACGCCACTTTTTATGGATGTCTTGAATCCGTTGTGGAGGAATAGCGTTCAACGCTTTGTTGATGATGTTGATTAAAAGCTGCTGATCTTTCTCGACTGAGAGTGAAATGGGTACTTCCGCGTTTTTGTTCATCAGGCTAACAACTCGTAGCTGACCAGCGTACTTGGATTGAAGTTTGGGGGAGGCAATGAAGAGGGACATCATTGCTTTATCGACTTCTTTTTGATCAAGAGCTTCGAGAAGTTGGTCGCTACTGTCGTAAAGAACGACGTTACATGCGGCACAATAGTCTCGAATTTTGTCTATTCCCACAGTGTCCTTAACGGTGCCGATCTTAGCGTTATCCAAATCTGAAAAAATTAGGTCACTTTTGTAGTTCTCACTCCGACCAATGAGCACCCATGGCTCCCGCATATAAGGGTGGGAAAATAAATGATCGGCGTATTTGGCTTGCTCCGAAGAGCTTGCGGCGTGAATAAGGGGCAACGTGTTGGAATGATGATAATCGATGGGCTCGTTTTGAGAGAAATCGAGATTTAAGTATTCCAACTGCATTCCTGTGAGCCGAGATATCTCTTGCAAGATTTCCGCTGAGATACCCTGATGACCCACATTTGAATTAAAGAAATCGATGGGGGGCGTATTGCCTTTGGTGATGACTAACAATTGAGGGTTACTAGCTAACCATTTTTGCTCCGCTTCAGTGAGCGCAAGCGTGTCATTTTTAACCAGTAAGAAACGTTCTTGTGTTTCATCTAGCCATTCTTTTAGAACTTCGGAATAGCGAGTACTCCTTTTGAAGCTGGCAATGGCTTTATTGAAATCTTCGATCAGTTGGCTATTACCACTTCTCGCTGCCAGATAGTGGCTTTGAACAGGAAGATCATCGAACAGTGAAATTGACAAAAAGTCAGAGTAAGGACCAGATTGGAGCTGTTGATACAGCATGAGACCATCACCAACCGTTGCGTAGGATACTTCCATTGCCACATTGAAAATGGCATCAGAGACCGAGTCGGACCTAATTAATTTTGCATTTGGGTACAACCCTTTAAGAAAAGCTTCCCCACTCATGTAAGACAAAGTGTGAGTATTTAACTCATGGTGATACCCAATTTGTTCACGTGCTAAACCAATTTGTCTAGAAGAAATAATGGGGTTTGAATACGAAAGCGACGTGTCTTTGTAGTTTGTACCTTGTGTCGTAATTGCATCGATGTCTTTGTTAACAAGTGCTTGATGAAGTGCTTTTGGGGATGTGTACACTCTAAATTCTACGTTTCCAAGCATATAGAATTGGAATTCACGGATGATACTTGGCAAAAGACCGGTGACCTTACCATTCTGAACCAGCGAATATGGAGAGAGGTCATCACTGAGAAAACCAATGTGAAAGGTGTCGTTGTATTTGTCTTCATCTGTTAGCTCTGCCTGCAATGTAAAGCTTACTGCAAACAAACAAATCATCGATAGAACTTGGGTAATTGCTTTCATTTTTAAACTCAGTCATCGCAAGTTGTCAGATTTTAAGAAAAATGAAACAAGTTCGATATTTACCATGTTAAACAACGGGGTAGCTTTGTTTAGTAGTGAAAGAAAAGAATAAAAAAAGCGAGGGTGTTTGATGATTTTTTTAATGATACAAAGAAGAGAGGCTGGTTTTTAACAAAAAGCTCACTGAGAGTATGTCGAGTTGGCAGTGTTTCTAGGCGTTATCTTTGTTTGGTTCTTTATATTAATTAAAAAGCTCATAAAGTTTTGAGTTGTCTCATATTTTAGTAAATGGCTCATTGTGTCAAAATCGTTTTGTGACATTAAGCCAGAAAAACTGCTAAACGTTCCTTGTACTGTATAGCAAATGTTACTATCATTCTTATAAATTATTGTAGTTATATAGAAAAACGTTTCGCAATAAAGGTGATGTTTCGTGGAACCAACTATCTCCAGTTTACGGCAAATTTTTCAAAATAAGGTCCATTCCGCTTCTGGCGCGCAATCTTCCGTTTCCGGTTCTGCATCTACCTTATCTGTTTTAACAAAAGAAGAGCTCTCAGAGCTTGAAAACCTTTGGGTTCAGCTTATCCTTTGGCAGAAGAAGCAACATTAGGCGGTTTATTGTCGATCTAATGCCGCTTTAACCACCCAAAGCTGGTGGTTTTTTGTGAACAACCTATTCTAATTATCCTCTAAGCTCGCAGACATTGCGGGCTTTTTTCATTTTATTCGTATTTCATTTGATGGAAGTTTTGTGATTGGTGTTAATTGTTATAATATAGCAATTGTTAATCGGGGAGATAGGGAGTGATCGGTTGATTATCATATCTCGTATCCCCATCTAGTAGTCAGAATGCCTCTGTCATACAATATAGAGAGCGAATATAAGAGTGTGCAGAGCACATTCATCATAAATGGGAAGAGTTATGGCGGAAGTACGAGCCAGAGTAGAGTTGAAAGTTGGTTCTAAAAGTCACATCGACGCAGAATTATTGTCTTTTCACGGATTAGAAACAGATAAAGAACATGTCGCGATTATTTTCAAATCAGCCGATAAAGAGAGTGAAACACCGCTGGTTAGAATGCACTCCGAGTGTCTAACAGGTGATGTTTTTCACTCGTCACGTTGTGACTGTGGAGAACAGCTAGACGAAACCATTGAAAAAATGGGTGAGCTAGGCGGCATCATTCTTTATTTGCGTCAAGAAGGGCGTGGCATTGGCTTGTACAACAAAATTGATGCTTATCGTTTACAAAGTGAAGGTATGAACACGTATGAAGCAAACAATCATTTAGGTTTTGGTGATGATCTCAGAGATTTCACGGAAGCAGCCCAAATGCTTGATGCATTAGACGTTAAAAAGATTCGCCTGATCACCAATAATCCAAAGAAGATAAAAGAGCTGCAAGATCATCGAATCGAGATAGAAGAAGTGGTGAACACCCATGCTCATATCAAACATGGAAACGAGAGCTATTTGAAAGCAAAAGTCTCGCATGGTAAGCACTTACTGGATTTGTGATAGATCTATTATTTGTTTGAAATAAACCCCACAGATGTGGGGTTTTTTCGTTTTTGTCGCTTGAAATTAAAATGTAAATTTGTATGATCGAAATCTAGGTGCAAATGATAATAATTAGCACTACTAATCACATATAACAATTTTTTGCTCAACAAGGACGATTTCCATGATCTCAAAACGACTCATTGCTCGTGCCATTACTGCTTCACTTCTTGTGACCAGTGGTGCGTCAATTGCGGCTGTCACTAAAGGCCAAGTAGTAGAGCATTACGCAGACCTCGCTCACGCTGTTTTTTCTGATGCGACCATTACTGCCAAGAACCTTGATCAATCCATTGACCAATTCCTAGCAAACCCTTCTAAAACCTCTTTGGAATCTGTACGTCAAGCTTGGATCGATTCTCGCGTACCTTATCAACAAACAGAAGTATTCCGATTCGGAAACGCTGTTGTTGATGACTGGGAAGGTCAGTTGAATGCATGGCCATTAGATGAAGGCTTGATCGACTACGTCACAAGCGACTACCAATATGAATTAGGTAACGAAGGTGCGCAGGCTAACATCGTTGCGAATACAAAAATTCAGGTAGGTTCTCAAGTCGTTGACGCGAGTGAGATTACACCTCAGCTGATTGCCGATCTGAATGAGATTGGTGGATCTGAAGCAAACGTTGCATCTGGTTACCATGCCATTGAGTTTTTGCTTTGGGGTCAGGATCTAAACGGCACTAACTCTGGTGCTGGCGAACGTTCATACACCGATTTTGTTGACGGTTCCGGTTGTACCAACGGCAACTGTGACCGCCGCCGCGATTACTTGAAAGCAGCCTCTCAGCTTCTAATCCAAGATCTTGAGTGGATGGAAAAGCAGTGGGCTCCAAATCAATCAGACAACTACCGTAAAGAACTTCTAGCGGGTTCAGCAGACAATGGCTTGCGCAAGATGCTATTCGGCATGGGTTCACTTTCTCTTGGTGAGCTCGCAGGTGAGCGTATGAAAGTTGCACTAGAAGCAAACTCGACGGAAGACGAGCACGATTGTTTCTCTGATAACACTCATAACTCTCATTACTATAACGAACAAGGTATCTATAATGTTTTCACTGGCTTGTACAAGCGTGAAAATGGTCAGCTTGTTTCAGGTCCGAGTATTTATGACTTAGTTGCTCAAAAAGACAAACAAGCAGCGAAAGAAATTCAGAAGCAATTTGATATGGCGCGTGCTCAGGTTGGTCAATTGGTTGTTTCTGCAGAGAAAAACAACCAACACTTTGATCAGTTGATTGCATCTAATAACCCACAGGGTAATGCATTGGTTAACGACACCATCATGTCTCTTGTAACGCAGACTGGTTCTATTGAGCGTGCTGCTAACATTATTGGCATCGATAGCCTTAACCCAGATACTGCTGACCACGAGTTTTAATCGCACATTATTATAAAAATATTAAAGGGCTCTATATGAGCCCTTTTTACACTTGAGAAGCACAAGAATGAAGCAGTTTCTAATTCCTACCATTATCGCCACGCTAATCTCAGCCAGTACTCACGCTTATGAAACCAAATCCGGTGGTGGAACCAGCGTAAAAAAAGACGGTTCTAACGCGTTTTCACTTCCTGCTAATAATTTACCCATGACATCACGTCTAGAATTCAGTGTCGGTAACAGTTTTTTCCGTAACCCATGGGTTCAAGCGCCAGCTTCAACAGATGCTCGGGATGGCTTAGGTCCTTTGTTTAATACCAATGGTTGCCAAAATTGCCACATTAAAGATGGACGTGGTCACCCGCCAGAGCCTGGCGAAGAAAATGCCGTTTCCATGTTAGTTAGGCTAAGTATTCCGGCGATGACTCCAGAACAAAAACAACAGTTCATACGTGATGGTATTGTTCCTGAACCTACATACGGTGGGCAGTTACAAGATTTTGGTCTTCCTGACGCCAAGCCAGAAGGGAGAATCAAACTCACCTACAGTGATGTAGAAGTGGCGTTTTCCGATGGTGAAAAAGTGGTGTTAAGAAAACCCAATCTAAGTATTACAAACCTGAATTATGGTCCAATGCACCCAGATACGCAGCTTTCTGCTCGTATTGCGCCTCCAATGATTGGCCTAGGGCTTTTAGAGGCGATTCCGGAAGAGACTATCCAAGCGATGGCTGATCCTGAAGACAAAAATAAAGATGGAATTTCAGGGAAAGCAAACCGCGTATGGGATGTCGCAGCAAACGATTATGCGCTGGGTCGATTTGGGTGGAAAGCGGGTCAACCTAATCTTATGCAGCAGAATGCGGCCGCTTTTAACGGAGACTTAGGTCTAACGAGCGCGCTATTCCCAAATGAAAACTGCACCAGTGCACAGTCTATTTGTGCCGACTTACCTCATGGTGGAAAACCAGAAGTGAGTGAGAAGATCCTTAACTTCGTCGAATTTTATTCTCAACACTTAGCTGTACCGATTCGAAGAAATGTAAAAGATCCTCAAGTCGTATTAGGTCAAGCAAAATTCGTTGAAGCGGGATGCCAATCTTGCCATGCTGTAAACATTAAAACGGCCAAAAATGATCGCCTGCCTGCATTATCAGAACAGACCATTCACCCTTATACTGATATGTTATTGCATGATATGGGCGAAGGGCTTGCAGATAACAGACCAGAGTATCTTGCAAATGGTCGTGAATGGAAAACACCACCACTTTGGGGTATTGGCTATACACAAGAAGTGAATAAGCATACGAATTTCCTACATGATGGTCGTGCCAGAAATGTCATGGAAGCTGTACTTTGGCATGGTGGTGAAGCAAAACCAGCGCAAGAGAAAGTTCTAAGCATGTCGAAAAAAGAGCGTGAAGCTTTGGTCGCGTTCCTTAACTCACTGTAATTGAGGCGAAACATGAAAAAAACATTGAGTTTATGTCTACTCGCTTTGGCGGGGTGTCAGTCCAACGATGCTGAGAGCCCTCAAGCGGTTATGGTTCAGAGCGGCGATAACGGCTCAGCCGTTGCCTATGACCCAGCGACAAAAGATTACGCGGGTAGCCATGCTAGTGAAGCCGTTTATGAAGTTGAAAAAGAAGCGGCATTTTTACTGCTTGCTGAAAGTAAACTTCAAGCACTCAGATGGCAACAATACTGTCTTTCTCAGGATTTGAGCGAGGAAGCGCTTAAGTCTGTTTGGCATAGCACCATGATCAGCTGGATGGCATTACAAGGACAAGAACGAGGTCCTGAAGATGCATTAAATGAAAGTTGGAATATGCAGTTTTGGCCAGATAAAAAGAACACGACGGGCAGAAAAATGTCTGCATTAGTGAAGTCAAACCAAGTCTGGACCGCTGAAGAAATCTCTACAAAAAGCGTGACTGTTCAAGGTTTAGGAGCCATTGAGTGGTTGCTGTATGATTCGGCATCACCAATTTCAACGGATAAAGGCAAGACTTGTCAGAGTGGTTTGGCGATCAGTGAAAACATTGCTAACCGAGCCCAAGTGATTGCGCAGGCATGGGAAGAAAACCCGTGGCGATCATTGGATAGCAACAAGTGGAACTCTGAATACCTCAGCCTACTGTCGAACCAGTTGGAATATAGCTTGAAAAAGATGAGCAGACCGCTTGCTAAGATTGGCAATCCTCGACCGTATTTTTCGGAATCTTGGCGCTCACAAACGTCGCTATCAAACCTAAAAGCAAACGTAAAGGCTCTGCAGTCTCTGCACTTGGCTCATGGGTATGGTCTCGACAATCAATTGAGACAACGTGGAAGAGAGGCACTGGCAAATGCCATTGTTGAGCAGTTTGAACTTACTCTTGATACGTGGCCGGAAGATGCAAGCCTATTTGTACAACTGAAGTCGAAAGAAGGCTATCAAAGCACGTTGGCGCAATACAATAAATTGGATCATTTGAAATATCTGATCCATGAAGAGGTTGCGATTGAATTGGGTGTAGTAGTAGGGTTTAACGCAACTGATGGTGACTGATCACACACGTAGAAGGCTGCTCAAAGCAGCCTTATTTGGTGCTTCTGCGCCATTTTTAACGGTCGCTTGCTCATCAAGAGGGCAAAAGCACGACTCTTCATATGCCCTGAATTCGCCTGCATTGATAGGATGCTCCATTCTAAACCGCGATAAATACTTTGCGACGGTCGCAGATATAGAAGGCAGCCCAATCCACCAGATCCCGCTTCCTGCAAGAGGCCATGGTGTGGCAATCCACAAAAATGGATCACTGGCAGTGGTCTTTGGTCGAAGACCAGGTGCTTTCTTCCAGCCTTTTGATTTTCATACTGGTGACATGTTGCCGATTGTAGCAGCGAAACCTGAGCGTCATTTTTATGGGCACGGCGTATTTTCTCCTGATGGGCAATTACTGTATGCCACGGAAGGGGAAAAAGGCTCAAGTCGGGGGATCATTGGCGTTTATGACGTTGCTAGAAATTTCGAAAAGGTTTCTGAGTTCACAGGGTTTGGCTTAGGCCCTCACGAAATCATCATGTTACCTAGCGGCAATTTAGCGGTGGGAGTCGGTGGGGTTCACACCAATGGGCGCACACCGTTAAACCTCGAAACAATGTCGCCATCCCTCACCTATATAAGTGCTGAAGGTAAAATATTAGAGCAAGTATCTCTTCCAGATAACAAGTTGAGTATTCGCCATTTAGCCTATGGAATTGATGATTCCACTCACACTCAAGATCTCGTTTTTTGTGGGCAGCAGTATCGTGGTTCACCAGATGATTATCCAGCTCTGCTCGCTGCCCATCGATTAGGGCAACCTATGGTTCAATTTAACGCAGAACCTGAGCAGTGGGCGCGCTTTAATCACTATATCGCAAGCATCGCTGTTGCGGGTGATTGGGTGCTAGCCACATCTCCAAGAGGGAATTGCTATGGAATATGGCGCATATCAACTGGAGAATTATTGGAAATTGAATCACTTCCTGATGCTTCGGGGGTTGTTGTTAATAACAATTCTTTCAAAATAAGCTCAGGTGCAGGAAAGGTGATTTCACGACCAGTTCAAGGTGATGAAAAAAAATATTCATCCGGTATTCATTGGGATAACCACTGGTCGGCGATAATCTAAAAACTGATACAAGTTTTTACAGTATTTTTTGCCATACTTTAGGAACACATATATTAGAAACTAAAGTAAGTGAGGCTGGCTATGGGATTGAAGAAGTGCTGTTTTTTCATACTTATAGCTATGCTTCCGTATTTTTCGTCAGCGAACAATTACTACGCTGCAACATGGGTAAACAGCTCAACCCCAATAGGGGTGACTTTATCGCATCAAGACGCCATCACTTCGCTTTACCACGAATATCAATATCAACCTATTTGGTTTCAATATGATGCGATCGTTGCGTTTGAATCTCAGTTAGAAAACCTAGCACTGTCGGACGTAAGTGAGCTTTTTTATAAAAGGTTGATGGCACTCAAAGAAGCTCGTTATCACAATCGCTGGCAAGAGTTTGATGTTCTGGCGACAGACACTCTCTTGAATTACATCAGCTATACAGAGTTAGCTCAATCTATGGGGAAGGGGTGGTTTTTTGGAGGAAGAGTACCTGCAACCCTGTCTCTTCCTTCTGAAATCAACTTGAATGCGTTTCGTGTAGCGTTATCTCAGGATAAGCTGGTTGAGTTTATTTCAGCTCTGGCACCGCAATCCCCTCTATATTCCAACTATCAATTTGCGATTCGTGAGCTCAAGCCATGGCTTAACATCTATTTGAGCGATTACACCCAAAAGAAACGATACGCTCGTCGTGGAGATAAGCTTTCACATAAACGTGTATTGCTTAATCGACTTGAGGTGTTGAGGTACGACGTGTCGTCGGTAGATCTTTCAACTCAAAACAATGCAGATAAACGATACGATGCCAACCTTGAAGTGCTGATCAAACAGTTTCAAACGCAGCATGGTTTAGAGCCTGATGGCATTATTGGGCCTAAAACGATCAAATGGATTAATGTGTCAATTGAGGAACGCCTTCGTCTCATCGCGTTGAATGCACAGCGGTTGCGTATCTGGCCGCTTCAAAGAGATCGCATTGTGCTGGTCAACGTTCCTCAATACTCCATGTCGTACTGGTTAGATGGGAAAGAAACCTTTTCTTCTGATGTGATTGTCGGTCGCCCTTCTAGGAAGACGCCTTTGATCGATACCAGAATGGATTCAGTGATTGTGAATCCGAGTTGGAATGTGCCTCGTAAAATCATGGAGAAAGACATATTACCCAAGGTCATCAACGAGGAATCGTATTTGACCAGCCATAACTACGAGATTGTAGAAAGCTGGCACAATCGGACGTTGATCGACCCAAAAGAGATAGATTGGGCAAGCATTGACCCTAAGCAATTTCCTTATCGCATGCGTCAAACCTCCGGGCCATTTAATGCGCTAGGTAAATACAAATTCAATACCCCAAATAAGAACGCGATCTTCTTGCATGATACGCCGGCTAAGTCGTTGTTTACTCAATCTCGACGGGCATTCAGTTCTGGCTGTATTCGTATTGAGTCTGCAGAGAATTTTGCGCACCTTTTGTTAAACACCCATTCCAAAATGCGCCCCAGCCATCATGAAAGAATAAGCCGAAAAGAAACGGTTGCGGTGGCATTAAAAGAGAGGATACCTGTTTCCATTATTTACCAAACGGTATGGACGGAAAACGGGCAAGTTCAATATCGCAGTGATGTGTACAAATACGACCAACTGAGTCGTAGTTCAAATTTTGACGCTAAACTTACAAATTTGATCAATTTAAATAAAAATCTTTCTGCTCAATAACTAACCACTACTATTAGGTCCAACCGTCAATAATTTGAGCTGCTGGCTAATTGACGGTTATATCAATTGTGGTTACTGTCGCGACTTTGCAAACCGCGCTAGACCATTGAGATGACAACACGAGAACTCACTCGCAGAGATTTTTTACGCAGTACCGTTTTAGTTGGTGCTATGGCAACTCTTCCTTTTACTCCTTCAGTACTTGCAACATATGCAAATCAGCCGCGAACATTGGTACTCAATAACCTACATACGGGTGAATTGCTTGAGTCTTGCTATTTCGATGGCAAACAGTATGTGTCAGACGAGATGGCTCTTATAAACCGTTTGTGCCGCGATCATCGTCGAAATGAAGTGCATGCAATGGATAGAGCTTTATTCGATCAGATAAATGCCATTCAGCGCATCATTGGCAGTGAAGCGGAAGTTCAAATCATTTCCGGATACCGATCGCCAACAACGAATGAAGCGTTACGTAAAAAATCCAAAGCGGTCGCTAAAAAAAGTTACCACATGCAAGGAAGAGCGATCGATTTTAGATTGGATGGCGTTCGGTTGTCCGAAGTTAAAAAAGCGGCACTATCCTTAAAAGCGGGCGGAGTAGGGTATTACCCTAAAAGTAATTTTATCCATATTGATACTGGTCCCGTTCGGGCTTGGTAGCTTTCTTCAGCCCGTCTCTTTGCTTGTAAAAATTTAAGGTAAATGTCATAGTTCTTGGCAGTTTAAGTCTATACAAGGTAAGGAAAATGAGCCTTCAATATAGAGTGGTGCCTGTCACTTCTTTCCAACAAAATTGTTCCATTGTCTGGTGTGATGTAACCATGGAGGCCATTGTGGTTGATCCTGGGGGCGACGTGCCAAAACTGGAAGCGACAATCAGTGAATTGGGCGTTAAAGTCGTAAAGATCGTTCTCACTCATGGTCATTTAGATCACGTTGGTGGCACTGAAGAGCTAGCGCAATCCCATAAGGTTGACATCATTGGACCGCACAAAGCCGATAACTTTTGGTTACAAGGTCTAGAAGGGCAAAGCCAAATGTTTGGGTTTCCATTAACTGAAGCGTTTGAACCAACTGAATGGTTAAATGAGGGTGACATCGTCACCTTTGGTAATGAGAAGCTTGATGTCTTCCATACTCCTGGTCACAGTCCAGGGCACGTTATTTTCCATAGCTACGCATCCGAGACGGCATTCGTCGGCGACGTGTTGTTTAATGGTGGTGTAGGAAGAACGGATTTCCCACAAGGTGACTTCGATACTCTCATTCGTTCTGTTAAAGAGAAGCTTTGGCCGCTTGGCAATGATGTGAAATTCGTACCGGGTCATGGTCCTGAATCAACATTTGGTCGTGAAAGAGCAACTAACCCGTTCGTAGCAGATGAAATGCCGCTCTATTAAGAGTGATGATGCTTACACGCTTTCCTTGTCGGCTGCTGCTAGATATCGTCTAACTAAGCCGACAAATTCATCGCCACTTCTATCTAAATCCGACGTAGAAATAAAAATATCGTATCCAAAGTTTTCTCGTTGATACGCCATTCTATTTGCCAGCATGGCTTGTAACCCTTTGTACTTAAAGCCGCTGGGGGTGACAAAATGCTTGGAATCCAAAACCACATCTTCAAAGGGCGTATTCTCCTTTCCTGATTGCTTCATTCCTAAATAAAGCAAAGACCGTTGTTCCAAAAGCAGCTGTGTACTGATTCTTGGGCAAATGTTATCAAGATAAGGTTCGTAGTCCTTTAACTTGATACCAATCCAAGGAATGGGTTGGTGCCACCCCTCTTTCTCGTAAGTGCAAATATCGACCTGACTAATGTTGCTCCATTTAACAACCCAGCCCCCTTTGAACATGTGTTGTTGAAAATGGGTCGCTGTTAGGGTGAAAGATACTTTACTCTTTTCAATAAGAAAGTGAGTGACAATAAAAAAGGTTAGAAGACCAAAAAGTGACAGTAAAGCTTGTGGAATACCTGGTGACAGCACGAGCAGAAAAAAGGCAATCAGTGTTGCCAGTGCCATCACTACTTTTCCAGTAGAAGAGTAGTAACTGAACGGTATGTTGGTTAGGTGCACGGTATTCATAATGTTGCTCTATTCAATCCCTTTGAGTGATAGCTCCGGCTTCAGGTTCTGCTTAAATAATAGCCTTTCGGCGGGTCTTCCCCCATTTTTACGTTGAAAGTTCCCGATAGGCTACAAATTAGTGTCAGATTTTGGTATAAATCGCGCTTCAAATTTTTCACCACTGCGCGGTATAGCAGTGAAATGGAGAAAACCCAATGAGACTCGCTCACAAACGTAAAGTGCAGGCTAAACTGCAAAAACGCATCAAAGCGACTTTAAATGTGGCTAAAGCAGCTCCTGAAGCAAAGAAGCCTGCTGCTAAGAAAGCCGTTGAAGCAAAAGTGGAAAAGCCAGCTGTAAAAGCGCAATCCACTGTTAGCTTAACGCCAAAACAACAGAGTGTTTTGGATATCGTTGCAAAGAATCCAGAAGGCATTAACCCTAAAGGGATTGGCCTAGAAGCTGGTCAAGAAGACGCGAAAGCGGCATCTTGGGCAACAGGTGCTCTAAAAAAACTTCTAGAAGAAAGCCTAGTAGTGAAAGAGCAATTGGCAGGCAACAAAGTTGTTTACAAGCCAGTATAAATAACCTCAACTCTGGATATACACTCAGTGTCGATTTAGCGCCATAAATTACGCTGTTCTTATCCAAAGCAGAGACTAATTAGCGATTCGAATCGTGATGAAGCCCCAGTTTTGGGGCTTTTTGCTTTCTTTTTTTTCAATTAATTTAACGTAAAAAACGCAACAGTTCGTACGTACATTTCCTAAACGCTTCAAATCCTACCTTGCTCAACCTGTTGAAATAAAAAGTTTAATAATTACAGATATCTATTGGATTACGTATATCTACGTAAGACTAAAGTTCTATATGCTCTCAGTGTAAATAATTACGTCCGTGCTCACCCTAATAGGTTAATGGGTTGTAATAGGGCATTGTTGTGTAATCCAAGTGAGATCCGGAAAGGTTCTAGCCTAACTTCTTAACGTTTTTGGTGAAGAGAAGGTATGGGTAACAAGAATATCTGGATGTAGAGGTCACTTGGGTATATTCGCAACACCATTCAGGGATGGTTTGTGAGCAAACACAACATAGGACGTGAAACAATGAGTCTCTTAAAAAAATCAATTCAACGCACTCTAAAAGGCACTTTAATCGCTGCTGCGGCATGTGCTGCAATGGTGGCAGCTTCCGCAAGCGCGGCGGACAAGGTGTATCGACTAAAACTGGCTGAAACTTGGGGACCAAACTTCCCAGTATTCGGTGATGCGACTAAGAACATGGCGAAGATGGCCGAAGAAATGTCTAACGGTCGTCTACAGATTCGTATTGACTCCGCGAACAAGCACAAAGCGCCTCTTGGTGTTTTCGATATGGTGAAATCGGGTCAATATGATATGGGTCACTCTGGTTCGTACTATTGGAAAGGCAAAGTGCCTAACACGCTTTACTTTACGTCTATGCCTTTCGGTATGACACCAGCAGAGCAGTATGCTTGGTTCTACCATGGTGGCGGTATGGAGTTGATGGATAAGGTGTACTCACCGCACAACTTGATGTCTTTCCCTGGTGGTAACACAGATATTCAGATGGGTGGTTGGTTCCAAAAAGAGATCAACTCGGTTGATGACTTAAAAGGCCTGAAAATGCGTATCCCAGGTTTTGCTGGAGAAATCCTTGCAGAGCTAGGAGCGAAGCCTACAAACATTGCACCAGGTGAACTGTATACCTCATTAGAGCGCCGCACCATTGATGCGTTAGAGTGGGTTGGTCCATCGTTAGATTTACGAATGGGTTTCCACAAAATTGCACCTTACTACTACACAGGTTGGCATGAGCCAGGTTCAGAGCTTCAATTCCTTGTGAACAAGCGTACTTGGAAACGTCTACCAGATGACTTGAAAGCTATCCTTCAAGTGGCAATGAAAACAGCGGCGTACGATATGTACACGCAAGCAACCCATGAAAGTGGTAAAAACTGGTCAACAATCAAGTCTGAATATCCAAACGTTCAGGTGAAAGATTTCCCTGCATCCGTAATGAGTGCATTACGTGAAGCGAATGATCGTTTGTTAGCGAAACACGCTGAAAGTGATGAGCTTGCAAAAGAGATTCAAAAATCTCAAGCGGATTACTTGAAGCAAGTTCGCTCATGGACTGACATTTCACACCGTGCTTACCTGAACAGTCAGGCACAACAATAATTCGGTCATTAGACCCTAAAGATAAATAGGTCAAAGAACCTGCTGCTGGGTGAGTCATCACCCAGCTTGTGCTCAGTCATTTTCAGTTGAAATGCTTTAGTGATTTGAGTACATAAGCCCAAGAAACATCAGGGTCTACTTCGATTCTACGCCCCCCT
Organism: Vibrio penaeicida; assembly: GCF_019977755.1. NCBI lineage: Bacteria > Pseudomonadati > Pseudomonadota > Gammaproteobacteria > Vibrionales > Vibrionaceae > Vibrio > Vibrio penaeicida. The sequence goes on from NZ_AP025144.1 coordinate 1,531,641, forward strand.
TAGATTGTCGACGTAGTACTGAGTAAGACCCTGACCTCTCGTTTGTCTTTCCAAGGAGTATGGAATGAGAAGCCTCATTTACATGGAACGATTCTTTAACCGTATCAGCGATGTGCTGGGTTGGATCTCCAGTATATTATTTCTATTACTGCTGCTTAATGTTGTTTACGACGTTGTAATGCGGTATGCCTTTAACGATGTATCCATTGCCTTCCAAGAGATGGAATGGCATTTGTTTTCTGCTGTTTTCTTGCTGGGTGTACCTTACGCACTCAAAGCGGGTGGGCATGTTCGTGTCGATATTTTTTACGAGCGCCTTTCTTACCGAGCAAAAGCGATCATCGATATTTTGGGCACCCTCTTTTTCCTATTTCCCTTTTGTCTTCTTGTTGCGTGGTATGGCATCGACTTTGCCAAAGAATCTTATGCTCTAGGAGAGACATCAGGCGATCCCGGCGGATTGCCGTATCGATGGATCATTAAAGCAGTGATCCCAGTTTCTTTCTTCTTCATGGCGGTTAGCGGCATTGGTTTACTGCTTAACTCATTGAATAAGATTTTTAACCCAAGCCCAGCTCATACCAGATAACAAGGAAGTATTTTTATGATTGGAATTGTCATGTTTCTGGTTGCGCTGGTGGCTTTGCTATTAGGGTTTCCTGTCGCGTTTACCTTTGGTGGTATTGCTCTGCTCTTTGGCGTGTGGGCTGAAGGGGCAGAAATGTTTGCCTTTATGCCGTATCGCATAGAATCCATTATGCAGAACACGGTTTTGATGGCTGTACCACTGTTCATCTTCATGGGGCTTGTTCTGCAAAAGACCAAATTGGCTGAGCAGCTGCTTGAAGCCATGGGGCGCCTGTTTGGTACGGTGCGCGGTGGTATCGCGATATCGACAGTGTTAGTCGGTGCGTTGCTTGCAGCCTCTACTGGTGTGGTTGGTGCTTCTGTCGTGGCTATGGGGCTTATCTCTTTGCCTGTCATGCTTAAATATAAGTATGACAAGGGCTTAGCTTGCGGAACCATTTGTGCTTCGGGCACGTTAGGTCAAATTATCCCACCTTCTATCGTATTGATTCTTCTTGGTGATGTATTAGGGGTTCCTGTAGGGGATTTATTCCAAGCAGCTGTGATTCCTGGTTTAGTGCTGGTGGGCGCGTATATTGTTTACATCTTAATTTACGCAAAAATGAACCCAGATGCAGCGCAGCCTATTGATCGTGATGAATCTGTTTCTCGCCGTGAAGAGGTGATAGAAGCGCTAAAAGCCGTTGTTCCTCCTTTGGCTCTTATCGTTGTTGTTCTAGGTTCAATTTTCGCTGGTGTCGCTACGCCTACAGAATCGGCAGCGCTTGGTGGTGCTGGTGCGATAGTTTTGGCACTTTTATATCGTCAATTTAGTTGGAGCATGGTGTACGAGGCGTCGAAAGAAACCGTTAAAGTTACGGCAATGGTTTTCGCTATCTTACTCGGTGCAACGGCGTTTTCTATGGCGTTTACTTATACAGGTGGTGATTACCTAGTTGAAGAGTGGATGTTGCAAATTCCAGGTGAAAAATGGGGTTTCCTAATCATTACTATGCTGGTGATTCTGATTTTAGGTTTCTTCATCGACTTCGTAGAAATTTGTTTCATCATTGTTCCTATATTGGCGCCAGTTGCCGAGCTAATGGGCATCAACATGGTTTGGTTTGCTATCTTGATAGCGATGAATCTACAAACCTCTTTCCTAACTCCGCCATTTGGTTTTAGCCTATTCTATTTGAAAGGGGTTGCTCCTAAAGGAGTCACAACGAGGGATATATACCGCGGTGTGATGCCTTTTATCGCCATTCAAGTTGCGGTTCTAGGTTCAATCCTTGCTTTCCCTTCTTTCTACGGAATGTGATCTCACGATTATTGCTATCGCTAGTTTCGTTGAAAGAATGGGACTTAATGCCTGCCTCTGATACAGTCAGAGGCAGGTTAAACGTTATCCCCAAATAGTTTCAACGCTTGGGTGAAAGAGGGAATGGAATGCCTCTTAGAGCCAAATTGATTTTGCTCACTCTATTACCACTAATCTTGGTTACAGCCAGCATTAGTTGGATCTCGATACATCAAACAAAAGCTTTAGGCTTGAAAGAGGTAGAAACTCTCCGCACAAGCCTTATTCGTTCTCGCGAAAACGCGTTGAAAGATAAACTCGACCTAGCGTTTGATGCAATTCATCATGTATACACCGACGAATCCTTAGACGACGACGATGCCAAAGAGCAGGTAAAAAAAATCCTAACCAGATTAAGATACGGTTCGGATGGGTATTTCTTTGCATACGATAAAGAAGGCGTCAATTTAGTTCATCCGATCCTTCCTGAGTTGATCGGTCAAAACCTGATAGATATGCAAGATGAAAATGGAAACTTGCTGATTGTGTCTTTGATTGACCAAGCTCGCAACGGAGGTGGGTTTGCAAACTATTTGTGGCAGAAGCCTTCCACTAATGAAATTGTCCCTAAACTGAGCTACGCCGCTTGGCTGTCGAAGTGGGAATGGATGGTAGGAACAGGGTTATATATTGAAGATATCCATTTGGAAGTTGCTCAAATGGAGGCATCTATAAATGAAAATATAGAAGCAACGTTTATCAGTACTATTTCTATCTTGAGTGTCACAGTAGCCGTGATTGTTGTGCTGACGCTTGCGGTTAATTGGCATGAGCACCGAATAGCGGATAAAAACTTAAAAGAGCTGGCGCATAAAACCGTTATGTTTCAAGAGGACGAGAAAAAGCACTTAGCTAGAGAGCTTCATGATGGTATTAACCAGCTCTTGGTGTCTTGTAAGTGTCATCTAGAGTTATTAGCGCACAAATTAAAACAAAAAGTCCCTGATATTGATGATAAAACTCTGGCACACTTAGAAAAATCACAGCTCTCGATGGTCACTGCCATTAATGAAGTTCGCCGTATATCTCATAACCTGCGCCCGAGTTCTCTGGATGATATAGGGCTGCAAGCGGCTTTAGTTACTTTACTTCAGGATTTTAAAGATCATTCTGAGATTCACGTGGAATACAATATCGACAATTCTTTGTCGAGAATGAACTCTGAGGTAACAACAACCTTGTACCGTGTTGTGCAAGAATCACTCATGAATATTGAGAAACATTCGTTTGCCACTAAAGTTGAAGTGATTGTCCACCAAATTGGCGATCAAATTCAGCTAATGATACGTGACGATGGACGCGGTTTTTCGGTGAGCGATACGATGAGAGCTAAAGGGATAGGGCTCCGAAATATGCGGGAAAGGGTTGAGTTTATTGGTGGGGATTTTGAGCTCTTTAGCGAACCCAATTACGGTACAGAAATTACTGTGTTGGTCTTGATTTAAGTACTGTATAGCTTTAACCGTGAAACTACCTTTAAGAGATATCAGAGCAACTTTAATTTATCTGGATGAATGGAATGCAAAAAGCAGTAAGCCAAGGTAAGGCTATTAATATTGTAATCGTTGATGACCACCAAGTGGTATTGGATGGTTTTTTGGCGCGTCTAGAAATGGAAGAAGAGATTAATGTGATTGCGACAGCAAGTAATGGCGTTGAAGCGATAGAAGCCGTCTCGCGCGAAAAACCAGATGTTGTCTTGATGGATGTAAGCATGCCCGTTATGAACGGCATAGAAGCCACCATGCTACTTAAGGAAGAATATCCTGATGTAAAAGTCCTGATGCTGACCATGCATGATAACCGTGAATACATCATGAAAGTCATGCAAGCTGGTGCGGTGGGGTACATGCTGAAAGAGATTTCGGCAGAAAAGATGGTACAGGCGATAAAAACGGTTTTTCAAGGTTCAACGTATTTTTGTGAGTCGGTTACTCAAACGTTATTCACCCAGCCTATTATGCCTGCTAACCAAAAACCCAACCCTCTAAGTCGACGAGAAGAGGCTGTACTTAAGCTGGTGGCGGAAGGGCAGAGCAGTAAGAAAATAGCATCCGCACTCAACATTAGTTACCGAACTGTAGAAACGCATAGGCAAAATATTAAACACAAGCTGGATCTTCACTCGACAGCAGAGCTTGCTAAATATGCGTTAGAGAAAGGGTTGGTAGACTAGGTTGCGTAGGTAACATTTAGATATACAAAAGCGAGTGGAATCACTCGCTTCGACTTTGTAAATAATTCTGATTAACCGACTGGCTGTTCGTTTTTTGTGATACTGCCTAATTCAAGAACTGGGGCTACGTCGTAGCTTTCAGCATTCATCATTGATGAGATGCGTTGAACAGAAGATAGCAGTAGGCTTTGCTCCCACTCATCCAGCTTGTGGAACTGATCAATGAAGTTGTCCTGCAATGGGAGAGGGGCTTTTTCTAAAATTTCATTGCCTTCATTTGTGAGGTACGCATGCACTTTGCGTTTATCACTCACACTTCTCTTCCTTTCTACATAACCATTACGTTCTAAGCGATCAAGGATAGTCGTCGCTGTAGCTTGGCTCATGTTGGTATTGTTCGACAATTCGCGAATGGTGACTTCACCCAGCTCGCGAATAGAACGCATAAGAATGAGTTGTGGTCCGGTTAACCCCAACTCTTTACCAAGTTTTTTTGAATGTAAGTCGATCGCCCGAATGATTTGGCGCATCGCTATCAGAACTTCTTCGTGTTTTTCCAACTTATTTTTTCCGTTCCAGTGTTGTAGAGGAGAGTAAACTGCATTATCACCCAAATTTATACGGTGAGATATATCTATTTGCGACGTCTATTCGTCGTTATTAAAGGCGATGACACCTTAAGGTTTTTAGCATAATTGTGTTGAGTATACCTAAGTTACGTCGCTTGGGTACGCCAAAATAAATGATAGAACACTCTTTTTGGAGATAAAGTGCTGAACCCTGCATAATGTGATACGAGTACGAATGTTTAGACTACAAAACAAATAGCTGTATTGATTGGTTTAAAAATAAGCATTCGGAATGTGAAATCTGAGATTTTGGCAGGTTTTTCGAGTTATCTCTGGTTTTGAACGTTCAATTTGGTTAGGGTTTGTGAGATTTAAAACAATGAACTGTTCTGTTCACTAATCATTCCTGTTCTGAATGTTGGTGAATTGCGTTCTAATCTAACGAACCTGTTACAAGGTTAAAGAGGAGATATGACAAAAGGAATCGACAAGTACAGTATCGACAGTACCGACTATACCGTTGGTCAAGATAACGTACAGAAGTGGGGATTTGATGTTCATAATCCAGTTTTCGGCACCAGTGCCGGATTGATCATTCTATTTTTAATTGCTGTTTTAGTTTCTGATGCCGAAACTGCGAAATCAACACTAGATGGTTTGAAATGGCAAATCATCGGCATGTTTGACAAGCTGTTTATTTGGTCGGGCAACATTTTCTTAGTCTTCTGTCTTGCATTGATTGTTTCGCCATTCGGTAAGATCCGTCTTGGTGGTGAAAATGCTTCAGCAGATTACTCCTTCATGTCTTGGTTAGCGATGCTATTTGCAGCAGGCATGGGCATCGGCTTGATGTTTTGGAGTGTCGCAGAACCCGTCGCGTATTTTACCGGTTGGTATGAAACACCTCTTGGCGTTGAACCAAACACACCAGAAGCGGCTAAATTGGCGCTAGGTGCCACAATGTTCCATTGGGGGCTTCACCCTTGGGCTATTTACGGTATCGTAGCTCTTTCATTAGCTTTCTTTGCTTACAACAAAGGCTTACCTCTTTCTATTCGCTCAATTTTCTATCCTATTTTAGGCGACAGAGCATGGGGTTGGGCTGGTCACGTTGTTGATATTCTTGCCGTACTGGCGACCTTGTTTGGCTTGGCGACATCGCTAGGTTTAGGGGCTCAACAGGCTGCAAGTGGTATTAATCATGTGTTTGGCATGGATGGCGGTATCGGCTTGCAAATTGCTGTGATCGTATTGGTTACACTGCTTGCTGTTGTTTCTGTTTTCCGTGGCATTGATGGCGGCGTAAAAGTTATCAGTAACATCAACATGATTGTTGCTTTTGTACTGCTGATTTTTGTGGCTCTTTTAGGTTATGCTGTAGCGTTTGGTTCTATTCCAACAACGTTTATGGCGTATGTTGAAAACATCATTCCACTGAGTAACCCGCACGGACGTGAAGATGAAGCTTGGTTCCAAGGTTGGACTGTTTTCTACTGGGCTTGGTGGATCTCTTGGTCGCCATTCGTCGGCATGTTCATCGCTCGTGTTTCAAAAGGTCGTACGGTTCGCGAATTCATGACCGCTGTATTGATCGTTCCAACCGTGGTGACTTTGATTTGGATGTCAGTCTTCGGTGGCTTAGCGATTGATCAAGTGATCAACGGTGTAGGTGCATTAGGGACAGATGGTTTGAAAGAAGTGCCATTAGCAATGTTCCAGATGTTTGAAGAGCTTCCATTTAGTACTGTGCTTTCTGTGATTGCGATTGTCCTTGTCATGGTGTTCTTTATTACCTCTTCGGACTCAGGTTCATTGGTTATCGACAGCATTACCGCTGGTGGTAAAGTGGATGCTCCTGTAATGCAACGAGTGTTCTGGGCATTTATGGAAGGCGCAATTGCTGCTGCATTGCTTTGGGTGGGTGGTACACAAGCCATTCAAGCATTGCAAGCTGGTGCGATTTCTACTGCTCTACCGTTTACCTTTATCCTATTGCTGATGTGTGTCAGCCTTGTGATGGGTATGAAAACGGAAAAGACGTATCGATAAGCTGATGTAAAATGTCGGTATAAGATACAAAAAAAGCTGCTTCGGCAGCTTTTTTTATGGGTATTTTTAAGCAGGATCTGTTTCTACTTGAGTGAGCGCTTAAAGCCAGATCTTTTCGATTGGTGTATCACCTGAAAAGTGATGCTGAATTTGCGCTTGGAGCAATTCGGCCGTTGCCATTGCATCGGTTAGTGCGTGATGCGGAGGGTAGGTCGGCAACCCATATCGTTCTCTAGAAGACCCTAGCCGAACCGATTGTCGCTTCGTTCCTTTAAAGCGATTCATGATGCCAGCGGTGTAGTCATCTTGAACCTGAGATTCAATTTCCATGGTGTCAATGACTGGGAAAACGATGCCTTCCTTAATGCGTTCTTTCAATGCGATATCAAGGAACTCACGCTCTATTTTTCGGTAATGCACAACCACGACTTTACCAGCTAAAGCATCCAGCACTTCATCAAGAACGCGTTTTAAGTCGGGTGCGCCCAATATGTCATTGTGAGTAATACCGTGGATCACAACCGATTCTTCTTCAAGTGGGGTGTTGGGTTGAACGATCCAATGTCTTGCTTGACGGCAGAAAATTCGGTTTAGGTTAAAGGGAACCAATCCGATGCTGATGATATCGTCTTTTTCGGCATTCAACCCAGTGGTTTCAAAATCCAATGCAACCATTGGAACCTCTGAAAGCGGTGTCGAACCATCAACAATGCCCGCTTCATAGAAACTTCGTAGCCGTTCATCAGTTACGGTGTTTGCTTTATCTTTAAACCGACCCACCCAGTTCTCAGAATGACCGAGCCGGTTTTTTCTAAATGGATTCAAAATGCTACCTGCTATTTAAAGGTGTTTGCTTGGTAACGATATTTCAAAAAATTCTGAGCGTTGCTTAAAATCTGAAATGCATCTTTTAGGTTACGGCGTTCGAAATCAGACATATTGTCTGGTTCGATATTGTTATCCGGCTCTATCATGGCTTCAACATCCAGTGCTTGGTGTCGAATACGAACGGTTGAAATAAACTCCATTGCATCACGGAGATCTTCGCCTTTCCCCTTAGGTAGGATGCCGGCATCAATAATGTCGTCTAGGCGTTCAAAAGAGTTTTGAGAGCGTGAGCCTACCGCGAGAGCGTGCACTCGAATCAGATCCGCAAGAGGAGCGGTACCACGCCTTTTTAGATTAATGGAGTTTTTGTGCTGACCATCTTTTTCCATCACAAAGCTTTTGAAGAAGCCTAATGGTGGCGTGCGATTGATGGCATTACGAGCCAAACACGCCAAGAAGCGGTTGTTTTTCCTTGCTCGTCGAACAATATATCCGTTGAGCTGCTCAGCCCATTTAGTGCGACCATGAACCCCATCCAGATCGAAGAATATGGAACTGTTCAATAGTGCTTTAGGGTTGGGATCATCGATCCAATCATTAAAGCACTCTTCCCACTCTCGGCGTGTCATGCGCCACATTGGGTTGGTTGCCATGATATCGCCTGTGCAGTGGTTGTAACCACATTCGTTCAACGCATCACACACAAAGGTGGCAAGGTTTTCGAAGTACTCACCATGTTTCTCTGCGTCGTAGCTTTCATCGAGAATGATGGCGTTGTCTTGATCGGTCACGATGAGTTGTTCATCTCTCGCCATGGATCCCAGAGCCAAGAAACAGTAGGGAACAGGGGGAGAGCCGAGCTGTTCTTCTGCCATTTCAATGATTCTTTGTTTGAAACTTCGCCCAATGACCGACATAGCGCTGCCCACCATATGAGAATTGGCGTCTTCGTTCACGAGCCTCACAAAGCTGTCTTTAACTTGCTCAGAAAGGCTTTTTAATTCTTCTAAAGTTTGTTGCTGGAAAATACTGCTCACAAGTAGGAGAGAGTTCTGGGATTCGTAGCGCACGATATCTGTTGCTTCGATAATACCGAGTGGCTGGTGGTTTTTCACAACCGGGAGATGGTGCATGTTGTATCTGAGCATGGTCAACATGGCTTCGTACACATAAGCATTGTGATCGAGAGAGACAACATCGGTCGACATAACATCAGCTACGGGGGAATCAGGAGAAAGCCCAGCAGCAAGTACTCTTGTGCACAGATCGCGGTCGGTGATAATGCCTTTTAAGGGGCTGTCATCTTCTTCGTTTTCAGCGGTTTCTTGGTGGAACACCAATAAAGAGGAAACATTTTCTGCTGCCATGAGCTGCGCGGCTTCTTGAATGGATTGGTCGCTGAAAATCGTTACGGGCTCTCTGGTTAGCAACGTTCTAACTTTAGAGGTTGTAAGATCGTTCGCGTCACTGTTGTTTGATACCGCTTGGCGCAACCTTGCTGAATCCTCTACTTCAACAAAATCCGCAAAGTTATCGTTTTCATCGTAAAGTGTTTGAAATGTATCTTCCGGAATGCAGTACACAAGGGTGTCTTCAATCGCGGTGACTGGGAAGCGAACTTTGTTGTTGGTTAGCAAACCCATCTGCCCAAATACATCCCCTTCATCGAGGCGGTTATAAAGTTCACCATTCCGGCGGTAGACTTCGACAACACCACTTCGAACTAGGTACAAATCGTGGATGTGATCGCCAAAATGAATAATAGGTGTGCCTTGCCTGAAATAGGAGATTTCAATGCTGTTTGCAACACTGTCGAGCAGGTCTTCTGTCAATACGTTGAACGGAGGGTATTGAGAGATGAAGGATTTTATTTCTATAATTTCTGCTTGCATGATTCGCTCTTGGCTGACCTTCTATTACTGGTGTCGCTGATTTTTTAGAGTGCGTAACGAGGTCTAATGATGGAAATTTTTCTGAACCCAGACCTAGGGATGCCTTGGATATATTCATCGTATAGGAATCAATAAAAAAGACCAGCCAAGAGGCTGGTCTTTTGAATCAGAGTTGTTCATTAAATCCATCTAGTTCATTAAAAAGACAAATCCAACGAAACAATACAGAGCGAATCTATTACAAAACCGCTGCAATACCTTTACAAAGTGGTCCCATGTTTTCTTTTGTCATACCAGCAACGCTGATACGACCAGAACCCACGATGTAGATAGCGAATTCTTCTTTCAAGCGAGTCACTTGCTCTTTGGATAAACCAGAGAATGAGAACATGCCATTCTGACGTTCAATGAAGCTGAAATCTGCCTCTACACCTTCCGATTTTAAAGTGGCTACGAAAAGCTCACGCATTTCTTGAATACGGTCGCGCATTTCAGCGACTTCTTTTTCCCATTCAACACGAAGATCAGCATCGTTAAGAATGTGAGTTACAACCGCAGAGCCATGCGCTGGTGGGTTAGAGTAGATAGAGCGAATGATGCTTTTCACTTGAGAGAAAGCAGTTGCAGCAACGTCTTCTTCTTTGGCAACGAGAGTAAATGCACCAACACGTTCGTTGTACAGGCCGAAGTTCTTGGAGAAAGAGCTCGCCACTAGAATCTCTGAGTTGTGCTTCGCGAATACACGAAGACCCGCAGCATCTTCTTCTACACCTTTAGCAAAACCTTGGTATGCGAAGTCGAATAGAGGAAGTAAGCCTTTGTCAGCACAAAGCTTAGCCAGTGTTTCCCACTCATCTTCAGTTGGGTCAATGCCCGTTGGGTTGTGACAGCAACCGTGAAGAAGCACGATGTCGCCAGCACTTGCTGTTTCTAGATCAGCGACCATAGAAGCAAAATCTTTGTCTTTCGTTTCTGCGTTGTAGTAGCTGTATTGAGCAGTCTCAAGACCAGCCGCTGTAAATACGCCGTTGTGGTTAGCCCAAGTTGGGTTACTGATCCAGATCTTAGGGCTGTTAAGTTGACGTTTGATGAACTCGCCAGCAACACGCAATGCACCAGTACCACCTGGAGCCTGTGCTGTTTTTGCACGCTTAGACGCAACGACATCAGAATCCGCACCAAATAGTAACTTTTGTACCGCTAAACCGTACTCAGCTGTTCCTTCAATAGTCAGGTAAGATTTGGTTTTTTCTGTTTCAAGAAGCGCTGCTTCCGCTTTTTTAACTGTCGCCAGAACAGGAGTTTGACCTTGCTCATTTTTGTAGATACCAACACCTAGGTTAATTTTAGCCTCGCGGGTATCTTTTTTGAATTCTTCAGTTAGACCAAGGATTGGGTCAGCGGGGGCGGCATTGACTTTTTCAAACATAATCGGCGTCCGTTTTAATTAATGGGGAAAGGTTAAACTTGAGTATCGATATACGCTTATTTATACCTTTCCCCGACACGGGTTACAACCGGATTTCAACAGAAAGTGGTATTTTTATTTGTTAGCGGACCAGTGACCGTACAACGCTAAAAAAATCTAATTAATCTCCTGTAAATCTAGACGATTATCGCCAGTAAATAGAGCAAACCATACATTGTTCTCGGAGTAGGGAAGCTCGAATGCAGAACTGAGTAAGATTATGCAAATTGTAGGTTGTCGGCATCAGGCTTTTGCTCTTCGGATTCCTGCTTTTTGTCCTTATAGTGCGCGGCTATTTGTTTGAACTCTTCCTCTACACTTAAAAATGCGTCTACCACTTCAGGGTCAAAGTGTTGACCACGCCCTTCCAGAATGATGCCTTTCGCTTTCTCATGGCTAAAAGCAGGCTTGTATATGCGTTTAGAAATTAGAGCGTCATAAACATCCGCTAGAGCCATTAAACGACCAGAGAGTGGAATGCTCTCTCCTGAAAGCGAATTTGGATAGCCACTGCCATCCCATTTTTCATGGTGTGACAATGAAATCTCACGAGCAAGCTTCAAAAATGATGAACTGCCCATTCGCCTTTCCGCAATGGATAAAGCGTCTGCACCAATTTGTGGATGTCCTTTCATAATATCGAACTCTTCATCGGTCAGTTTTCCTGGCTTCAATAGTACGGCGTCGGGGATACCGACTTTACCTACATCGTGCAAAGGAGCTGACTTATAAAGAAGGTCAATATAGGAAGGGGTTAAGAGGCTGCTGAATTTTTCCGAAGAAGAAAGATGAATAGCCAACGCTTTCACATATTCTTGAGTACGTAAGATATGCGCTCCAGTCTCGTTATCACGAGACTCAGCGAGTGCGGCAAGGCTAACGATAGCGACGTCACGTGTGGTTTGCACTTCATCCTGTGATTCTTGCAGTGAATCCAACATTTGGTTCGTTAAAGTGGCCATCGCGCCCAATTCGTCATTTTGTGCAATCGGAAGTCTAGCTGCGATATTGCCATTTGTTACTTGAATAAGTGCTTTTTCTTGGCTGAGTAGCACCTTTTTCATTAACTTTGCCCAAAGCACCATAATGGTAATGGCATAACCGGTGAGCACAGCGGCAATGTATATAAACTCTTTTAAGATACTGAGTTTTCCAGAACCGTCGTGCAGGGCTTCTGGTGTATTTTCAAGCCAATGAATATCTTTAAATGCCACCATACTGAGCATGATGGCCAACGTAGAAAGCAACAAAACGACCAAAGTGATCATTTGTTTTACCATAGAGTGCCGCTTGCCGATTAAGTTGATGCTCGTTTGATCTTGTTTAATTAAAGAGCTGAAATCTTTTATTTGATAGCTCAAATGTAAAATGCTTCCGGTAAAGAACCCAAACAATGTCATACCAAAGAGAACTTTTAAATTACTCTCGATGGGGAACTCATAAACAGAGTGGTAAAAATAAGCAAAAGGAAGGCTAATTAAGAAAAATAGTGCGGTATCTAAGCGAATGAAATTGGCATTTTGCTTGTTAATGTAAAGGTTAGTGACCGTGAGTCTTATTACAAAAAGAATGGCATAGACCACACCAGTATGAAAAAGCACTTCTTTAAGTGTTAGAGTCTCCAGCATTGGGCATACTCGCCCCCCGTAAATACCAAATAGTAATCCTGCTATCGTATACAATTTAAAAGTAAGTGATGTATTAAAGTCCTTGGCGTTCATAGGACAATCCTTAATAGTTCTTTGGTCTATCTTATCTTTGTTTCAGTCTAGCACTTTGGCTGAATTATATTCCCTAAAGGATAAGACCGACCTATTATTCTTTTCATTTCAGCTAACCCATTTCTTGAAGTTAATTGGATATACAGCAAGCAAAAGCTCAAGAAATGGTTTGGTTCCTAACTGAGATTGAGACAATTAAAACAAAAACGGCACTCATCTGAGTGGCGTTTGGATTCAGAAGGGTAGGCAGCTTCTAGAAGTTTGCACTACGTGGCGTACGTGGGAATGGAATCACGTCACGAACGTTACCCATACCTGTTACGTAAGAAACCAAGCGCTCGAAACCTAAACCGAAACCAGCGTGTGGAACCGTACCGTATTTACGTAAGTCGCGGTACCAGCTCATGTGCTCAGGATCGATGTTCATTGCAATCATGCGCTCGTCGAGAATATCTAGACGCTCTTCACGTTGCGCACCACCGATGATCTCACCGATGCCCGGCGCAAGTACGTCCATTGCCGCTACTGTTTTACCATCATCATTTAGACGCATGTAGAAAGCTTTAATGTCTTTCGGGTAGTTCTTAACGATTACTGGCGCTTTGAAGTGCTCTTCTGCAAGGAAACGTTCATGCTCAGAAGACATGTCGATGCCCCACTCAACTGGGAATTCAAACTCTTTACCTGAATCAAGTAGAATTTGGATCGCATCTGTATAGTCAACTTGCGCGAAATCAGCGTCAACAAACTGCTCTAGGCGAGTGATTGCTTCTTTGTCGATACGTTGAGCAAAGAATTCTAGGTCGTCACGACGCTCTGCAAGAACTGCTTTGAAAACGTACTTAAGCATGTTTTCAGCCAGTTTCGCTACATCGTCAAGATCAGCAAATGCAACTTCAGGCTCAACCATCCAGAATTCTGCTAGGTGGCGACTCGTGTTTGAGTTTTCCGCGCGGAAAGTTGGACCAAATGTGTAAACCTTGCTGAGTGCACAAGCATAAGCTTCCGCATTAAGCTGGCCAGAAACCGTTAGGAAAGTCTCTTTACCGAAGAAATCTTCGTTGTAGTCTACGTCGCCTTTTTCAGTGCGAGGTAGGTTTTCCATGTCTAGCGTAGAAACGCGGAACATTTCACCTGCGCCTTCTGCATCAGATGCAGTGATAAGTGGGGCAGATGTCCAGAAGAAACCTTCTTCGTGGTAGAAACGGTGAATAGCTTGAGACAAGCAGTTGCGAACACGAGCCACTGCGCCAATCACGTTTGTACGTGGGCGTAAGTGTGCTACTTCGCGAAGGTACTCAATAGAGTGACGTGTCTTCGCCATTGGATAAGTGTCAGCATCTTCTACCCAGCCTACAACTTTAACGTCGGTTGCAGCGAGTTCGAAATCTTGACCTTTTGCAGGAGACTCAACAATCTTACCTGTTACTTCAACAGAGCAGCCTGTAGTTAGCTTTAATACTTCGTCTTCGTAATTATTAAGATTATTTGGGACCACGGCCTGAATCGGGTCGAAACAAGAGCCGTCATAAATGGCAAGGAAAGAGATTCCAGCTTTGGAATCACGACGTGAACGGATCCAACCGCGGACAGTGACTTCACTATCTACAGCCAGCTTACCGCTTAGTACGTCTGTTACAGGCGCGTAAGTCATGTTTGATATATTCTCCATAGAGGTCAAAATACAACCCGATTGAGTGATTTGTGAACGCTCAATCGGGTTAGAAATCATTTCTTCAATTTCAACCTGACATATTACCTGTCAAATCATTAGCTTCAACCTTTAATGTCGTGTGGAAGCGTAAATTGATTAAGTAATGCCTCAAGTTGTTCGGATAAATGCTCAAGATTTAGACTGATCTCTCGTGTTTGACTAGCGGAGGCGGAGGTTTGATCGGCATGTAAAGTGATGGTTTCCAGCTTGTGGCTCACATTGTTGCTAACAGAGGTCTGCATTCTCACCTGTTCCTGAATGCTATTGGCATGTTGATTCGCTTGCTGCATTTCCTCTACCACTTCTGTCAATGTTCGAGACAACAATTCAATAGACTCTGCTCTCGAATGAGCTTGCTGACAGACATGATCCACAGATTCTAGGGATTGATCACTGCCTTGTTGAAAATTCGAGATGATGTTTTCGATGCTGGCTGTGGCTTCCTGAGTGCGGCTGGCAAGTTGGCGAACTTCGTCCGCAACGACGGCAAACCCTCTTCCTTGCTCACCTGCTCGGGCTGCTTCAATTGCCGCGTTTAGAGCAAGTAAGTTGGTTTGTTCGGCAATGCCTTTGATGACCGCTAGAATAGAAGAGACTTGACCTGTTTGTTCATTTAAGTCGGTAATCATACCTTTTACCGATTCAATATCACCCACTAGGTTTTGAATGTCTTCACTTGCGTTGTGCGAACGTGTGGAGCCCGATTTGGCCGTGTCTGTGGTGTGCGTAATTAAAGAGGAAGCTTCAATGGTCGCATTTTCAATTCTTTGCTGCTGCTCTTGCAGCTCGATAATGTTCTGATTGACTTCGGCCGTTTCTATTTGCTGATTGTTCGCGGCATTGTCGTTGTCGCGTGCAACGCCAGTAAGTTGCGTTGCAGATAGAGCCAAAGAATGAGAAGTCCTCTGTACTTGAGCTAAGCTGTCTGCAACATTATCGAGCAGTGTGTTGATGTCTTCTGTGAGTTGGCCCACTTCATCTTTCTTATGAGTTTCCAGTCGGATAGACAGGTCTTTCTTTGTGCTGACCTGCTTCATAAATAAAGACGTTTTCTTAAGGGGGTTGACGACAATTTTGCGTATAACGCCTAGCGCTATGAAAAAACCTAAAGCAGCAATTCCAGTCATGATAGCGACGGCGATTAAAGTGCGTTGACTCACCAAGGTATTTAAATGGCTTAAGTTATATTCCAGCCTAATAGCACCGAGCACTTCACCATCTTTAGACATGTGACAGGCGATACAATTGGTGCCTCGGTAGTTTTCTCTAGCCATCATCGGCAAAGCAACAACAATGCCTTTTCCCCATTTCGCCTCAATGGTTTCTATTACGGTTTCGCCTGCCAACGCGCGCTTATCAATCTCATCTCTTGGATTTTGATAATCTGCGCCCGCTCCATAAAGCTTAGAAACGGCGTTAGCTCTCAACACCCTAACGTTTTCGATGCCATCTTGTGCTAATGCCTTTTCTCGTAATGTCTCTTTCTGCGACATTGTGCCTGTTAACATCATCATATTAAGGCTGTCAAAATAGTTCCCTGCTTTATCCATCAACTGTTCACTTAATACGGTATTGATTAAGTTACGTTGCTGAAAGTACTGGTAGGTTGTTGATGAAGCTAATACCAGAGTGAAAACTGAAACCAATGTTAATAGTAGCTTAGATGTAATCGAAATTTGCATAAATGATGACTTCTAATGTTCGTTGTAGACGCCATGTATTTTATGTTAATAAATATCGCCGACTCGTGCTTTTAAATTATTAATGTGAAGTCGATGTTAATAGTTAATATAAAATTGATTTAGAACAAATAAAATCTGAATACTTGAGTGAATAACTCAGATATTAGTGAGCTTTATTTAATATTTTTTGAATTAAAATAAATATTAACCTTCCCGAAAGTTGTAAATACGGTTTATTTCTAGAGCGTTCAGATTTTACTAAGAAGAAAGAAGAAAGAAGAAAGAAGAAAGAAGAAAGAGATATTGGAATCCAGCTTATATTTATCAAATCTGGTCAATAGCATGTCTGTTAGCTGACTATAGGCTGACAATGATCCCACAGGCGTAATGTAGAACTTAACCCTTCGATGAACACTATACCCAAGTAACCTCAAGATGCGGAGTTCAGCGGCTTCCCTACCAAAGAATAGGGAACTGGCTTTCAGACAAGGCACCGATATGAAGATCTAGTCATTCTAAATCAAGAATCGGTAACGCAGTATGAAAGCCAGTTAAACTCGCCCCTGGGAGCCCATATTCTATCCCATTTCATCGTCAAAGAACTTGGAAAGGACTCGTCATTCCACTGCGTCCTTCTCCTTGAACTGGAACAGAATATGAGGCTCTGAATCCTGCATCTTGAGATCACTTGGGTATATAGAAGACAGCAAACTTCAAAGGTGAATCTAACAAGGAGGTAAAAACGTGTCGAACTACGTGATTCAGGAACAGGGTTCAAACAGTGATGGGATTAGATTGAGTAAGGGGCAAACGAGCACTCGTGTTTTCCTTCTTATACTGTTTGCTGTGCTTTCCTGTTACTACCTCTGGGTGTTGTACCTCATTGCCACCCCACAAGTGAGTTTATCTTACAAAACCTATTATATAGATAAAAAAACGCGCTACTGGGGGCGAGATAGTGAAACCTTTAAGATACCTCCATCCGGTGTTGTCGATTTAACCCAAAAATCCCCTCTAATATCGAGAGAAGGCTGGACGAAGAAAACACAGCAGGGCTTTCGGACCTTAAAATCTGAAGGTGGAATCTACTTTTCTTCTATTCCACTGGGTAAGAAAATAATCGCCATAAAAATAAAAGAATTAGACATGGCGAATAATGCTTCTTATTTTTTAAATGGAATTAAGTTGAGCTCATTCCGTACCTTTGATGGAGTTAAACTGTCAATTCCGAATATGAACGAGTCTTTAATTGAATTGAATTATTTAAAAATAAATGCACCCGATGAAATTAATATAAGCTCAGTGGTGTTTCAATGATTCCTAATGTTACCCCTCATCGTGAAGGCTTGTTAAATAAAACGTCACCAAGACAAGAAATCGATATCTCGTTATCAAAAGAAGAATGGCTACTAATACTCTTTGCCGTAATATTCAGCCGTGCTTTGTTGTATCTAGTCGGTTTTATAGGAGTTGATTCTTTTAATACTGTCGATACCAGCGACCTCACTACTTGGCAGGTGATCTGTCGATTTGATTGCGTATGGTTCAGGAGAATGATGGATTATGGCTATGATCTATATCCTAAGTGGCTAAGTGGAAAAAATGCCGCAAACTGGGCATTCATGCCAGTTACTCCGTACCTAGCTAAATTACTCTTGCCCATCATAGATGACGCTAGGCTAGCGTTGATTGTTGTCTCAAATCTCTCTTTTGCACTCAGTGTTCCTGTCTTCGTTATGGTGCTAAAACAAATGGGGATCAGCGCGTCTGGGCAGAAAAACGCTGTATGGATTATGTGTTTTTGTCCTTTTACCGTCTACTCAATGGCTGGGTATGCCGAACCTTTATTTATTGCGCTGGTTGCTGGTGTCTTTCTTTTTGCTTATCGAGAGCAGTGGCTATACGTTGCGTTACTGGGGCTTGTTGCCGCCATTACGCGTAACTTAGGTGTGATGCTCGTATTTTCCATACTTATCATCGCCGTTCAGTACTACGGGTTTCGAGAGCTGATTCGTTTTAAAATGCCGGCAGCCAAAGCTATGACGGCCATTTGGGTCGTGCCTTTGGGGTTTTTCGGGTTCATGACATTTCTGTATTTTCAAACGGGAGACGCGCTGGCGTTTGGACATATACAAATCGCTTGGGGGCGAACTTTTTCTCACCCGTTCAATTGGATTGAATATGGGTTTGAAAGGGGAGGGGCCAAACTCTACCTCACGTTAATGGCTTTGCTCGGGTTTGCGATGGTGGGGTACCTATGTGTCAAACGCTACTTTGCGGAAGCGATTTTCATGTTCATTAACTTGTATCTGCCGTTTTCTTCTGGAGTAAACGCAATGCCCAGATACATCTTTGGCTTGTACCCCGCGTTTTTCTGCCTTGTATTGTTGTTAGAAAAATACCCCAAGGCGAGAACGCCGACGTTATGTGCATTCAGCGCGCTATCTGTGATTATTACTATTGGTTTCTTTTCACGTGTTTTCTTTACGGTTTAAGCTGTTGTATCTACCGTTTTTTGCTCTGGCATATTTAGGTTACTTTCGGGATATACTGCAACTCTTCCTCAACAATAAGATGTTACCGATCTTCCCTTGTCTAATGCGAGGGATTTGAGTAGCATTGCCCCCTAATTAAGCTACTGCATAGTTAACTGATGAAAACTGAATTGTATAAAGAGTTCATGTTTGAAGCGGCGCACCGTCTTCCACATGTTCCTGAAGGACACAAATGTGGCCGCTTGCATGGTCATTCGTTCCTTGTTCGCTTGTACGTTGAAGGTGAAGTGGACCAATATACTGGCTGGGTTATCGATTTCTCTGAGATAAAAGCAGCATTTAAGCCGATTTATGACCGCTTAGATCACTATTATTTGAACGACATTCCTGGCTTGGAAAACCCAACCAGCGAAGTACTGGCAAAATGGATATGGAATGAACTGAAACCGTCATTACCGTTGCTGAGTAAAGTCGAAATCAAAGAAACCTGTACTGCAGGTTGTATCTATAAAGGTGAGTAATCGCCTTGATATTTAGAATATGAAAATCCCGAGCATGTCTCGGGATTTTTGTATCTATACCTAATTACCTAAATACCTAAGACCTAAACGCTTAAGTATCTTGAAATGCACATAGGTTCGATGCAGAAAGGTCAACAGTCCTAGCGTGTTAGGTTCTTCAGAAAGGTGCGGTTATCGCTTTTCGTAAGATTCTAAGCTGTTTATTACCATCATAAAATGGCTTGTTAGTGTCTTTAAAGTCGGCACTTAAAAAGCACTCATAAGCGGCTTCATTTTCCTTTTCTACGATGACGCATACAGAATCGTAATTTGCGTATGCAGTATAAAGGTAAACGAATAGGCGCTCGAGTGTTGCCTTTGCTTTTCCTTGTCGCTGAAAACGTTGGTCTATTACCAGGTTTTTTAATCCAATTTCTCGGCTTTTTACAAAGGTAAACTTCTTTTCATATCCTTCATCAAGCGCAAAGAAACCAATCGGCTTACCGTCTTCAGAAACTGAATAAATGACATCCTGTTTGTCTCTGTGTTCATACAGGTGGTCAAAGGTTTCTACAAATAAGCTCTGTTCTGACGTAACGTTCAATTCTATAAGCGAAGAAAAATGCTTAATTTTAGGGCGTTTAATCGCAATCATAATAGTTATATATACAAATAAGGGCATGGATATCCATGCCCTTAGTTTATTTCTAGATTAAGTTATCAGCAAATAACTTTTACGGCTAATCCGCCTTGTGATGTTTCTCGATACTTGGCGTTCATGTCTTTCCCCGTTTCCAGCATTGTCTCGATGACCTTATCAAGAGATACTCGTGGATCAGAAGAACGACGCAATGCCATACGAGTAGCGTTAATGGCTTTTACTGCTGCAATACCATTACGTTCAATACAAGGTACCTGAACTTGACCAGCAACAGGGTCACAAGTTAGACCAAGGTTATGCTCCATTGCGATTTCTGCAGCCATACAGACTTGCTCTGGGCTTCCACCCATTAGCTCTGCGAGACCAGCGGCAGCCATGGAGCAAGCTACCCCCACTTCACCTTGGCAACCGACTTCGGCGCCAGAAATAGATGCGTTTTGTTTGAACAGACCACCCACAGCGCCAGATGCCGCAAAGTAGCGAGTGTATTCTTTCACACCAACAGATTGGACGAATTTATCGTAGTACGCTAAAACGGCCGGAATTATGCCGCATGCGCCGTTTGTTGGGGCTGTCACCACACGTCCGCCGGCAGCGTTTTCTTCATTAACAGCAAAGGCGTACATATTGACCCAATCAACAACGGTCATCGGGTCGTTGGATAAGCGCTCACCTGTTTTGAGTTGCTGATGCAAAGCTGCCGCACGACGTGGAACGCGAAGGGGACCTGGCAGTACACCTTCAGTGTTCAACCCTCTATCCATACAAGCTTGCATGGTGTTCCATATGTGCTCAAATTCAACTTCGATCTTGTTTGTGTCTTTAACAACACGCTCGTTTGCCATTACCAAGGCGCTGATAGATAGGCAATTGTCTTTACAAAGGTCAACCAACTCTTTTGCGCTGTTGAATTCGTAAGGAACAATCACTTTATCTTCAGGTTCTACACCAAAGTTTTCCTCATCAACAATAAATCCACCGCCGATAGAGTAATACGTTTTAGTGTGAACCAATTCACCTTGGCTAAACGCGTGGATCTGCATTCCATTCTCGTGCAACGATAAGTTGCCTGTCTGAAATGTCATGTCTACGTCGTAGTCAAACGCTGCTTCTTTTTGGTTCAGTGCAAGAGGCAAAATTTTTGAGGATTTTACCGTTTCGATAAAAGAGGGGATAGAATCAATATCTACACTCTCAGGAGAGTTACCAGCTAAGCCAAGAATAATGGCTATGTCCGTATGGTGGCCTTTCCCGGTTAAAGAAAGGGATCCATAAACATCCACTTTAACATGGTCAACATCTGCTAGACGACCTTGTTCAACAAGGTCATCGACAAAAGATTGACCGGCCTTCATTGGTCCTACCGTGTGTGAGCTTGAAGGCCCAATACCGATTTTATAGATGTCGAATACGCTGATCATATCTTTACCTTAGGTTGAGCCCCCGCAAGTATAGGGAGGCTCTTTATTATCTTTATAGAATTCTATTCGCTTAAGCGAAATTTAAAGAGCGCCGTAGATTACAGAAGTTATAGACGCTAGACCACAAATTGCTGTGAATATTTGCACAAATGCTGATGTTTTGTACTTCGCCATTGCAGGGACTTTTTGCATTGCAAATACAGGCATAAGGAACAAAATAGCCGCAATCATAGGGGCACCCATCGTTTCAATCATACCCAGAATTGATGGGTTCACAATCGCAACAATCCAGGTTGTGATCACGATGAAGATCAAAGAGGTTTTCTCAATGCGTTTAACGGGTGCATCACTGCGAGATTTTATGAGACCCACCAATCCTTCTTGTGCACCTAAGAAGTGACCAAAGTAGCTAGAAGTGATAGCGGCAAACGCAACGAATGGACCAAGAATTGAAATCAGTGGTGATTCATGCACGTTTGCAAGGTAAGACAGTACGCTGATGTTTTGATCTTGTGCCGTCGCCAATTGCTCTGGTGAGAGTGAAAGTACCACCGAGAATACAAAGAACATCACGAAGCCCATTAGCATCATCGCACCGCCGCCCGTGATCATATCTGTCTTTTTGGCTGCGTCTTCACCGTATATGCGGCGTTGTTCTTTCGCGAATTGGCTTATGATTGGGCTGTGGTTGAATGAAAATACGATAATCGGAATGGCTAGCCAAACAATGCCAGGCATTGCAGACCAATCTGGGCTCACAGACATCATAGACGTGTTCCAATCAGGAATCAGGTAGAACGATAATGCCAATAAAACGAAGACCAAAGGGTAAACCATCATTGACGTTGCTTTAAGCATAAGTTCTTTACCGAAAACAACACCAGCAGTCATCAGTGAGATCAGTGCACCAGAGAGCAACCAACGTGGCATGGACGCAAAACCGAGTTGGTTCACCATGAAAGAATCAACAGTATTAGTGATGCCAACGCCGTAAATAAGAACGATAGGGTAAATGGCGAAGAAGTAAGCAAAAGTAATGATGTTTGCGCCAGTTTTACCGAAATGCTCTTCCACTGTATCTGTAATATCTGCATTAGGGTTTTTAGCCGATAAAACAAAACGAGCAAGCCCTTTGTGTGCGAACCAAGTCATTGGTGCCGCGAGCAAAGCAAGGATAACTAACGGCCAAAAACCGCCTGCACCTGCTTTAATGGGGAGAAATAGGACACCAGCACCAACCGCAGTGCCAAAAAGTGAAAGAGCCCAAGTGAAATCTCTATAAGTCCATTTTGATTGAGTCCCTTCGGCGCGAGCCGTAGTAACGTTTGATTGCATATTTATTATCTCGTGTAATTTAGGGGAACAGGAATTACAGGTGCTATTGTCTCTATTTTTGAGTGAAATATCAGGATCGGGATCAATAAATATTGCAAGTATGAAAACAATGGTTAACAAAAGAGATATATGTCACGAAAAATACGTGCTACACATTACTTTTAATATGCTCGCTCATTAGAAAAAGTAATCCGAATTTAATTTGGCTGTTCTTTGGTGAAAAGCAAACGTTTGCGTGCTTGGGTTTGAACGGTCTTAGTTGAGGGCGATTTGTAATGTCATGTATTCGATGAATGAGAAAAAGTTAACTATAGATCCAGCGTATTCAACAAGAGTTATCTCGTGAGTTGTATTTGAATCGTATGAATTATTTGTGCCGTGACTCCCCATATGAGGTGGTTTTTAAATGGGATGTTGTACACAACTCTGCGAGAACCATTAAAGTATCCACTTAAGGCGTGTATATTCGATTTATTGAATAAATATTCAATCGGAGCCTCAAACACAATATCCACTTCATTAGGATCAGTTTGGGGTTGATAGCGGTTGTCAGCAAAGGCAATGACAGGGGTGACTTCAAAACCACTGATGGTCTTTATTGGGTCGAGTTGACCGAGGTGCTGGATTTGATTTGCGACGAGCCCAATTTCTTCGTTCGCTTCTCGCATGGCAGTTTCAAATGGTGATGCATCACCGTTTTCTGTTTTCCCGCCAGGGAAGCTAATTTGCCCTGGGTGATGACGAAGATGAGATGCGCGACGAGTAAATATAATATTGAGACCCGACTCTCGCTCCACGAGACCTATCAGAACAGCCGCAGTGCGAAAGGTACCGTGTTCCAAATCATGGTGCCTTGTGAAGCTTTCTCTATGGTATTCCGAAGGTGGAGTAAATAGAAAACGTTTCAGAAACTCATCTTTGTCCATAAATGCCTACTTTTTCTAACTATCTTATTAATTGTTAATGAAAATTGAAAAAATGACTAGTGTGGATCATGCTTTTATTACCAAAGTCGTAAATATGGTTACTTGATGAGGGGGGAGAATGAAGGGCTTAATATTTACCGAATTCCTTGAGTTGGTTGAAGAAAAGTTCGGTCTACCAACGTTGGACAAAATACTTGATATTGCTGGTGACGATGGTGTTTATACATCCGTGGGCAGCTATGACCATCACGATTTGGTTAAGCTCATCGTTGCTTTAAGCAAAGAGACTGGAGTCGGGGCAGATGATCTTCAGGAGATATTTGGTAGGGTGGTATTTACCAAACTCTTAAGCACACTGCCACCAGAAGATGCTTTAAACCACAGTAAAAGTACATTCCAGTTTCTTCGTCATGTAGAAGACTACATCCATTTAGAGGTGAAAAAACTGTATCCCGATGCTCATCCACCCAAGTTTAAATTTCTGTCTGAAAACAAAACTGAGTTGGTGATGGATTATCAGAGTGCCCGATGCATGGGGAGTGTTTGCAAAGGGTTGATTCTGGGGTGCGCCGACCATTTTCAAGAAGACTTAATGGTGAAAATGAAAATAAAGTCTGAAGATGCCAGTTTAGTGAGGTTTACCCTCACGCTTATTTAGCGAGGCGAGAATGAATTCCCAGCTCGAATTACTGGAAAGAAAGCTGCTTAGAGAAGTGACTGCTAGAAAACAGGCCGAAAAACTGCTTGAAGAAAAAGCGATTGAAATGTACAGCTTAAATCAGCAATTGGATGAAAGCTTACAGCAGGCGAAAGCCCAATCGGATGCACAGTTACTAAAAAAACAGTTTCATGAGCATATTTCTAGGATTCTGATTCGCTATGGCAGACAGTTTCTAAAGCATGCACCAGACGAAGTCATACTAAATAGTATGGTGAAGGAACTTTGCAATAACGAATTGATGACTAGCGCTAAAGTTCTACTGCTCAAGAAAGACACATTGGGGCTTTCAACAACCGAGTTTGGCGGATTGGAGTATCACGTTATTCCGCTTCATGTTATCGAACAAGCCGATAAATTTTGGGATGGGAAAGGTGTCTTGTGGTGGCCTCTAATGGCAGAAGGCATGATGGTGGGTGTATTAGCGGTAAACCCCGCCCCAAGTGTTGATGATAAGGGGTGGATCGAGAATCAAATAGCCTTGGTAGCAGAGTTGGTGAGCAGTGCCATTAGCCGTCAGTTGATACTGCGTAACGCAATTGATGAACGGGAGCGTGCAGAAGCTTCAGAGCGAGCAACAAGAGACTTCCTTGCCATGATCAACCATGAACTGAGAACGCCACTTAATGGCTTACTAGGGACCGTTGAACTACTTTCAGACACCAAGCTTACCAACGAACAGGGAAAGCTGCTCAATACACTGGATCAATCTGGGCAATTTTTAAGAGTGATCATTGATGATTTGCTCGACTACAGCAAAATCAGCGCGGGTATGATGCAGCTTCAAGAAAAAGCCTTTCGCTGGTCAGATATTCAAACAACGCTACTGAGTATTTTTTCTAATTTGGCGAAAGAGAAAAGAATCGATTTTCGTTTAGATGGTTTCGACGGCATCCCAGCTATATTGATTGGCGACACGGAGCGAGTTAAGCAAGTGTTTGTCAATTTGATAGGAAATGCAATCAAGTTTACTGAGTCTGGGCATGTGTCCGTAAACGCCTCTTGGGAGTGTGGTTGGTTAACATTTTACGTCCAAGACACAGGGTGTGGGATAGATGAAAAAGATCAATCCAATCTCTTTCAGCCCTTTATCCAAGCTGATATTTCAAGCAAAAGAAATCATGAAGGTACGGGGTTAGGTCTCGCAATTTGTAAGCAGCTTATTTCAATGATGCAAGGGTCAATCCACCTGAAAAGTGAACTGGGTAAAGGGACCCGGTTTGACGTGTCATTGCGTTTACCTGAAGGAGACCTTAAAGATGTAGAGCCGGACAAATTGGAAAATCTAGCCCACGATGAAACGCTTGATACGCTCAAAGTTTTAGTGGTGGAAGATTTAAGAGTAAATCAATTTGTTATCAAGAAGATGCTGAAGAAGCTCGGTATTACCCCTGTGTTTGCCAACAATGGACAAGAAGGCGTCGATGCAATGAGCAATGGGCATTATGACGTCGTTTTCATGGATTGCCGTATGCCTGTAATGGATGGGTTTGAAGCGACACTGACATTACGCGAGCGCAATATCCGAGTTCCTATCGTCGCTTTAACCGCAGGGACAACGTTGTTGGAGCGGGAGCGCTGTTTGAAAGTTGGAATGAACGATATTTTAAATAAGCCTTACACCAGCGCTGATCTCAAAAGTGCACTTATTAAATGGGGGCTTTGATTCGCCCCTGTGCTAAAGATTGATGCAGTCTAATCGGGACGAGCTAGCTAAGAGCGGGCAAGATTCGGCTGAGCTTATCGAACGTTTCTTGGTACTCAGCGTTTGCTTCACTGTCTGCCACTAATCCACCGCCTGCCCAAACGTACAGATTTTGATTTTCCGCCACCAACGTGCGAATGGTGATACTTGTGTCCATTTTCCCGCAGCGACTAATGTAACCAATACTACCGCAGTAAGCGTTGCGGCGGTGAGGTTCTAGCTCTTCTATGATTTCCATCGCTCTTACTTTTGGTGCCCCAGTAATTGAACCGCCAGGGAAACAAGCGCGTAATAAATCGGTTGCCGATTTATCTTCAGCTAGTTCTGCCGTAACCGTGCTCACCAAATGGTGGACAGCCGGAAAACTTTCAATTGCAAACAGTTTTGGAACGGCAACGGAACCGGGTTTCGCCACCCGACCTATATCGTTTCTGAGTAAATCAACAATCATCAGGTTTTCTGCCTGATCTTTTTCAGCCAATATTAAAGATTGCGCTTGCGCTTCATCTTGTACTGGATCGTCCGATCTTGGTCTGGTGCCTTTTATGGGCTTAGTTTCGATTTGTCCGTCTTTGAGCTGTAAAAAGCGCTCAGGAGAAATACTGATGATTGCGCTGTTTTCCATACGGACAAAGGCAGAGAAAGGTGCTTTGTTTTGTTCTTCAAGTTTTAGGTAAGCAAGCCATTCGCTTCCTTCATAATTGGCTGAAAAACGTTGCGCCAAATTGATTTGGTAACAATCACCGGCTTGCAAATAATCCTGAACTTGGTTGAAGCGTGTAACGTACTCACTTTTACTCAGGTTGGACTGCCAGCTGCTGACAAGTGAAAAGTCATCACGTTTTTGCACTTCAGCAACACTAGACAACCATTCCCATTGGGATTGTGCAGAAACGCCGATAAGCGTTGCTTTCTTTAAATGGTGATCACAAATCAATGCCCACTCATAAATGCCGACAGCCATGTCCGGAGAACGGATGTCTTTTTCAGCTTGCAAGGGCAGTGACTCGACACGTCTTCCCAAGTCATAGCTAAAATAACCCAAAGCTCCGCCTACAAATGGCAAATCATCAATAGGCTGTATTTTGGGAAGGCATTCCGATTGAAGAGTATCCAAAAGTAGGAAGGGGTCATCTTTGGATTCAAAAGATTCATCGCCTTTGGCAACCGTCGTATTGTCTCCAGACGTAATAATGGTTGCGACTGGGTTTGCTACAAGAATATCAAATCGACCATCTGGGTGGCTTTCAGAAGCGGAACGCAGCAGCATGGACCAAGGTTGTGATTCGATTTTGCCGAATAGGTCTGATGCAAGCGAAGGTGAGTACTCAATAGAGACCGAAGATAGAGTTTTAATAGACTTGTTATTCATTTGTATAAATTTGTGACAAAGAGTTCGGAGACTACGTAGCGGATTATGGCGAGCAAGAGTATCATAAAAGAACACGAGAGGATGCATCCGTACTAACGGTCTGATTAAAAAGCATCCCATGTGGAAGCAATCGTTAAGACTTCTTGCTATACCTAAGCCACTTTGAGCTGTTTCACAAAGCCAGAAGTGTCTTTGGTATACAAAATGGAAGCATAAATTATAACAATCGAGGCAATGTATGACTGTCATTCGTAAGCAAGATGTTATCAGCAGTGTGGCTGATGCACTTCAATACATTTCTTATTATCACCCTATGGACTTTGTCCAAGCCCTAGATGAAGCCTACCAACGTGAAGAAAGCCAAGCAGCAAAAGATGCTATCGCTCAGATTCTGATCAACTCGCGCATGTCAGCCGAAGGTCACCGTCCTATTTGTCAGGATACGGGCATCGTGACGTGTTTTGTGAATATCGGAATGGGAGTGCAATGGGACTCTTCAGATCTAACCGTTCAACAAATGGTAGATGAAGGTGTACGCCAAGCTTACACTAACCCAGATAACCCTCTGCGTGCATCGGTTCTGATGGATCCTGCAGGCAAACGAATCAACACCAAAGACAATACCCCAGCCGTTGTTCATATCAATATGGTACCGGGTGACAAAGTCGAAATCCAAATCGCAGCGAAGGGCGGCGGTAGTGAGAACAAAACCAAAATGGTAATGCTAAACCCATCTGACGATATCGCCGAATGGGTTGAGAAGACGCTGCCAACCATGGGCGCGGGCTGGTGTCCACCGGGTATGTTGGGCATAGGCATAGGCGGTACGGCTGAAAAAGCCGCAGTATTAGCGAAAGAATCGCTCATGGAACACATAGATATTCATGAGCTAATTGAACGTGGTCCAGAAAATGCGGAAGAAGAGTTACGTTTAGACATCTTCAACCGTGTGAACCGACTTGGTATTGGTGCGCAAGGGTTAGGTGGATTGACTACAGTCGTCGATGTGAAAATCAAAACAGCGCCTACGCACGCTGCATCGAAACCAGTTTGTCTAATTCCCAACTGTGCCGCAACTCGACATGTTCACTTCACGTTGGATGGTACCGGTCCTGCTGAATTAACACCGCCTAAGTTAGAAGATTGGCCAGATATTACGTGGGAAGCGGGTGAAAATACACGTCGTGTTAATTTAGACACCGTTACTAAAGAAGATGTACAAAACTGGAAGACAGGCGAAACGGTACTGCTTTCAGGTAAGATCTTAACAGGTCGCGACGCAGCCCATAAACGCCTGCAAGGTATGCTTCAAAGTGGAGAAGGCTTACCAGAAGGGGTGGACCTGAAAGGTAAATTTATTTACTACGTTGGTCCTGTCGATGCGGTCGGTGATGAAGTTGTAGGGCCGGCAGGTCCAACGACCTCGACGCGAATGGACAAATTCACGGACATGATGCTTGAAGAAACAGGCATCATGGGAATGATTGGTAAAGCGGAGCGTGGTCCTGCGACGGTAGAATCAATCAAAAATCACAAAGCGGTTTATCTAATGGCAGTTGGTGGCGCTGCTTATTTAGTGGCGAAAGCAATTAAGAAGGCGCGCGTTGTGGCATTTGAAGACTTAGGCATGGAAGCAATTTACGAATTTGAAGTTGAAGATATGCCGGTAACCGTCGCTGTTGATTCAACAGGTGCAAATGCGCATCAGATTGGCCCAGATACTTGGAAAGTAAAAATTGCCGAAGCCAACAAGGTTTAATGGGCTGGCATAGAGAATAGTTAGGTTTGAGTATAAGCCAAATCTCACTTTTCAAATATTGATTATAAAAACGCAGCTTAGGCTGCGTTTTTTATGGTTTTTCATTTGGTAAGGGTTAGTATCGGTTTATACCTATCTCAGAAAGGCAAAAACTAAAAGGAGAAATGATGCCTCGCTTTGTTAAATTTCTACAAATTCTGATTGCTGTTATCGTCGGAGCGATCGTCGGTTACGACATGATCCTTCGTGGTATCGCCATTTTTCAGGAAACCTACGTAATCACCACAGTTGTTCTGACTTTACTACTGGAACTGGCGTTATTCGTTATCTACAAATTGATTGAAGACGATTAAGAAACAGTTCATCTGGTATTAATCCAATTTTTTGCATACTCTGGCTGCGGTTAGTACTGGAGTATGTGAATGAAACGAATCACCCAAGAAGTCAATGATTTAGTCCATCGCGGAATGGACAGGCATGTAAAACTGGCGGTTACTGGTCTTTCGAGAGCAGGAAAAACAGCTTTTATCACTTCGTTGGTCAATCAACTGCTTCATTCGTCTACCCACGACAATCTTCCCTTATTGGCGGTTTCGCAAGAACATCGACTTGTTGGTGCCAAGCGCGTACCTCAATCGAATCTCATGGTGCCTCGTTTTGGCTATGAAGATGCCATAGGCTCGCTTCAATCCCTTCCTCCAGAATGGCCCAAACCGACACGAGACGTCAGTGAAATTCGCTTAGCCATCAAATATCGCCCCCATTCAGGTGTGATGAAATACTTTTCAAGCACGGCAACGTTGTATTTGGATATTGTTGATTATCCAGGTGAATGGTTATTGGATTTACCGCTTCTTGAAATGAGTTTTGAAGAGTGGAGTCAGTCGCAGTTTGAATCGATGAAAAACGCTCGGAAAGCACTCGCGCAAGAATGGCTTAGCGCGATGGAAAGGTTTGAACCTAATGCCGACACCAATGAAAAAGAATTGGCTGAACTGAGTGCTAGCTATACCTCGTTTTTGCACCGATGCAAAGATGAAGGATTCCATTGGGTACAACCCGGACGCTTTGTGTTACCTGGAGAATTGGCGGGCGCACCCGTATTACAATTTTTCCCTCTGCAAGATTTTTCCAACGTTGATGACACCTTGAAAGGCAGCCAATATTCCATGCTAAAGCAGCGTTATCAGGAATATCAGCAAAAAGTGGTGAAAGCGTTCTATAAAGAGCACTTTTCAACATTTGATAGGCAAATTGTACTAGTGGATTGTTTACAACCCTTAAATGCTGGAAGAGAGTCTTTTAATGATATGAAAGGGGCGATTGAGCAGCTTCTTCGATCATTCAAATATGGCAGGAATAATCTTCTAAGACGCCTTTTCTCGACCAAAATAGACAAAGTACTCTTTGCCGCAACAAAGTCTGATCACGTTACTCCCGATCAGCATGCCAATTTAGCTTCATTGCTAAAACAAATGGTACACCCTGCATGGCAACACGCCGCATTCGAAAATATAGATATGAGTTGCATGACATTAGCATCGATACAAGCTACGCAAGCGGGGTTTGTTGGTACTGGTGACGACAACTGCCCTGCAATACAAGGCACGCTCCTTTCAGGTGAAGCGATGACGCTTTATCCCGGTGAAGTGCCACGTGCTTTACCCGATGAGCGCTACTGGGCAACGCATACTTTTGATTTTCAAAGCTTCAGACCTTCGCAGGTAGGGGAGGGCGAACCATTGAATCACGTTCGGATGGATAAAGCGTTGCAATACTTGATAGGGGACAAACTAGCATGAGTGAATTCAAATCCAAACGCGTTTTTAACGAATCTTTAGACGGTGAAAATGAGCAAGTAGATAGGGAGCTCAATGCGCACCTTCAGTTTGATGAAAAGTCCAAATTTGTGCCTGCTGAAGTGACGGTTGAATCAGAGAACGACGAGAATTTAGAATCCGTTATTAAGACCTCGACTAAAGGGCGTTGGGGAGTCGCAGGAATACTCACAGGCTTTACAGGGCTGGTTGCTTGGCAAACGGTCGATACCTTTTTAACGGCTTTTCAATCAGGAGACTGGTTGGCGTTTGGTTGGTCGGCCTTTGTTGCTGGGCTCGCTTCTATAGGCATTGGTGTTATTGGCAAAGAGCTTTGGAAGCTGAAAAAGCTTCGCCACCAGTTCTCTACTCAAGATAATGCACAGGCTATTTACGAAGCCGACCAAATTGGTAAAGCGAAACCATTTTGTACTTCTATCGCTAAGCAAGCCGGAATAGATGAACTTTCACCTTCGTATGATCGTTGGGTAAACGCGATTAACGCCAACCATAGTGACCAAGAAGTTCTGCAAATGTACGACAGTATTGTGCTTAAGGAACTGGATAAGAAAGGAAAAGATCTTATCACTCGTTCTGCAAGCGAATCGGCATTGCTTGTTGCGGTGAGCCCGTTAGCCACCGCAGATATGCTTTTGGTCGCTTGGCGAAACTTTAAGTTAATCGATGACCTCGCAAAGTTGTACGGTGTCGAGCTAGGGTATTGGTCGCGCATCAAATTACTAAAACTCGTTTTGGTAAACATGGCCGCCGCAGGGGCAACGGAGCTGGTTGCCGACGCGAGTATGGATCTTCTTTCTATGGATTTAGCAGGGAAGGTATCTACCCGTGCGGCCCAAGGTATTGGGGTCGGTTTACTGACTGCTAGGCTCGGTATTCGAGCTATGTCTTTACTGCGCCCAGTGCGCTGGCAAGCGAGCGACAAGATCAAGCTCGGAGAAGTGAGAAAAGGCATTGTTTCGCGTATTTCCAAATTGGCTTCTTAAGGAAGTTCCACTGGGTTTTGTCGATCTTTCGAAATGATTGTCGCGTTTTTTGTATATAGAACCAGCAAACAGCACCGCTAATTCCTTAAGAACTCTCAATTTTGGGGAGTCCTCTTGACTGTCTTTCGTGCTTGTCCCAGACTTGGTGTCAACTTTTCCTGACACCTTGATGGACTCCAGAGTGCGTTTAGAAGTTTTATGTGAAGATCGATTAGGTCTGACCCGTGAGTTGCTGGGTATCCTCGCGACCAAAGAAATCGACCTCAGAGGGATTGAGATCGATCGTCGTGGCATCATCTACCTCAATTGCCCTGAAATCGAATTTGATGATTTCCGTGATCTCATGGCACAAATCCGTTTAATTAGCGGCGTAACAGATGTGCGAAAAATCCAATTTATGCCAAGTGAAAGGCAAAGCACGGAACTCATGGCGTTGTTGGCTAATTTGCCCGATCCTGTTCTATCAGTGAGCTTAAAAGGCACCATAGACGTCGCAAACCACTCAGCCCATGACCTGTTTTTTCATCAAGGTGCAGAACTCATCGATGAACCGATAGGTCATTACATACCGCAATTCAACTTTGCACGCTGGCTAGAAGAGAGCAGTGCACGCTTTCGCGACTCGGTTGTCATCAATGGTCTAGATTACACTCTAGAAGTGATGCCGGTGTACATTACTGGCGAATCTAACGATACGGTTTTAGCCAGTGCGGTAGTCACGTTGAAAAACCAACAACCAAATGTGCAAAACGATCCTTTCTTGTCGGAAAACAATAACCTAGGCTTTGAACATTTTGTGGGCAGCTCAAACCGACATAAAAGCTTGATGGCACAAGCCAAAAAACTTGCCACTATGAGCCAACCATTACTTATTGAAGGTGAAACAGGTACTGGCAAAGAGATGCTGGCACGAGCATGTCATAACCGCTCAGAAAGAGCGAGTCACCCATTTCTTGTTTTAAGCTGTGCTTCAATGCCAGATGATGTAGCCGAAACGGAACTGTTTGGTCACGCTCCTGGTACGTTTAACAATCAAGTAGGGCACGTAGGCATATTTGAACAAGCCAATGGCGGAACGGTTTTTCTCGATGAAATTGGAGAAATGAGCGCGCACCTACAAATTAAGCTTTTACGCTTTTTGCAAGATGGAACGTTTCGTCGTGTTGGTGAAGAAAAAGAAGTGCATGTTGATGTTCGAGTGATTGCTGCTACCAAGCAAATGCTCGTTGAATTAACGGAAACAGGCGTTTTCCGTGAAGATTTGTATTATCGTCTTAACGTTTTAAGTTTGCATATCCCAGCCTTAAGAGAACGCAATGCGGATGTTGCCACCTTGTTGGATCTCTTTGTATCTAAATACGCCCATCAATTAGGGATTAACAAACCAGCCATTAGTGAAAGTGCACTCGATGAGCTCAGCCAGTATCCATGGCCGGGTAATATTCGTCAGCTCGACAATATGGTTCTAAGAGCGATGACTCGATTATCCGGCGATACACTTCAAATTGATGATTTTGAACTTCCTTCAATTGAGCAATCTAATGCGTTTGTCGGCATTAATATGGATGGATCGCTCGACGAGATCATGAAGTCCTATGAGTCTCAAATTCTTCAAAACTTATACCAATCGTTCCCTTCCAGTCGCAAGCTGGCCAAACGCTTGAACGTGTCACACACATCCATTGCTAACAAATTACGCGATTACGGAATTAGGAAGCCTTAGTCATGAGTTCATCCATAATGCATGCGTCTTGCAACGGTGTGATTGTGCGTACAGCAGAACCCGGTGACGCAAAAAAAATCAGTGAATATTTCAGAAGAAATAAAGCGCATTTGAAACCGTGGGAGCCGAAGCGCGAAGAGGCATTCTTTCGTGAAGATGGGTGGGCACAGCGATTAATCAAACTCCATGAGCTTCATCGGATGGGATTGGCTTTTTACTTGCTTATCATCGACGAAGAAACGGACGAAATGATGGGGACAATTTCTTTTAGCAATATATCTCGTCACCCTTTTCATGCATGTAATGTTGGTTACTCTGTTGCAGAATATCATCAAGGAAAAGGCGTGATGAAAACCGCGCTCAAAATATCCTGCGATTGGCTATTTGAAAATCAAAATTTGCATCGTATTATGGCCGCTTATATCCCGACTAACCAGCGTAGTGAAGGGGTTTTGAAGCACCTAGGTTTTCAACTTGAAGGGACGGCAAAAGATTACTTGCTTATTGATGGTAAGTGGCGAGACCACAACCTAACTTCATTGATTAACCCTAACTGGCGCGAAAAGCCAGATTACTCTAATTAATAAAGGAAACACATGTCCTATTTGTCCTTGGATGATTATCAACGCAAATGGATTTTTACCCATCAGTCGATGCCTGTTCCTGAAGCAGAACTGAGCCATATAAAGCCCATGACACAAGCGCGAGCTGCGCAGCTTTGGAAAGAAAATATCAGTGCTCAAAGCCCTGATTCTGAACGTCTTAGCTCTCAAGACTGGCCAATGAAAACAAGTAATTGGTTACATGAAGTCGATTGGATGCAAGATTGGGACTCCGATATAGAAGACTTGCCCGCTGAAGTTTTGGAACACATTGATTGGCAAGACGATGTCACCGTCTATTTCTGTTATGAGAAGTACAATGTCATTGAAACGAAATGGGTATTCTTTAAGAGATATTGGAAGAACTTCCTTTTTTATGATGACGGACCGATCTTAATTGCTCGCCGTCGTAATGAAGCACTTTGGTTTAGCGGGAATGGTAACGTAAAAGTGGGTTACCGAAATAAACCGTGATGAACCTTTAGAGCTTGTACTTAAGAAACCGCCATGCATTCATGGCGGTTTTTTTTGCTTTGAAATTTCTCAATATGAAAGATGGTGTAAGAAATTGAGCTTTATAGTAAAAAATTCGAGAATCATAATATATTGATAAATCGTATGTAATGTAAAAAAAAATATTTGACTTGCAAAATGGTGGATCATCTTAGAAAGAGAACTAGCATTATTTTTAGGGTTGATGTTACCCATAATAAAAATAAGGGGATTAAAAAATGCTAGTTAGGAAACATTTTCTGTCCAAGTTAACGAGACTTGGCTCCATCTCTTCCGCTGTATCGTTAGGTTGTCTTCTGGTGGCATTTGGAAGTACCGCAGGCACCATAAAAGTGGGCATGTCTACAGCGTTGGAAGGTCCTGCAAGTGGCTTAGGTACCAATGTGAAAGCGGGTGTCGAAAGCTATTTTAAGATGGTTAATGATGCGGGTGGTGTTAACGGCAACAAACTGGAGTTAATCGCGATTAATGACGGTTATGAACCTGGAAAAGCAGCCAACAATACGCGAGCGTTGATAAACGATCACAACGTGGTTGCAATGATCGGCAATGTTGGTACACCAACAGCGGTGGTCACCGTACCCATCGCAAACGAATTGAAGGTACCACTCATTGGAGCCGT
This sequence comes from Vibrio penaeicida, assembly GCF_019977755.1. Classification (NCBI taxonomy): domain Bacteria; kingdom Pseudomonadati; phylum Pseudomonadota; class Gammaproteobacteria; order Vibrionales; family Vibrionaceae; genus Vibrio; species Vibrio penaeicida. Next base: position 1,566,840 of record NZ_AP025144.1, read on the forward strand.
AACCGGTGCTGGCTTACTCCGCCAAAGCCCTCCAGACCGATATATTATTAATTACCGTGCGAGCTATGCACAAGAAACAGCCGCAATGATTGACGGCTTACTTGGTAGCGGTATCAAGCCGGAAGAAATTGCATTTTTTACTCAAAAAGATGGGTATGGCGATGCGGGTTACAACGGCGGTGTGAGCGCACTTAAATCTCATGGTTTTACGGACATTGGCTCTATTGCCCATGGTCGTTATGAGCGAAATACCACAAACGTAGAAGAAGGGTTAATCACGGTTTTAGATGCAGAAGTTGAACCGAAAGCCATCATTATGGTTGGTGCTTATAAGCCTTGTGCAGAGTTTATCTCCTTGGCTCAAGAAGAGTTACCCGATGCTTTGTTCCTAAATGTTTCGTTTGTCGGCAGTGTGTCCTTGATGAAAGAGCTAGGAGAGAAGTCTGAAGGCGTCATTATTACTCAAGTCGTACCGCACTACGAAGCTGATTTACCTACCGTCAATGAGTTTAGAGCGTCCCTATCTAGCTACAACAATTCAGTTCCGCCTTCATTTTTGGCTCTAGAGGGTTACCTTGCAGCAAAAATTCTTGTTGATGGAATAAAAAGTAAGTCAGGTATCTTGAATTCAGAAGACATCGTTAATGGTATCCAAAGTTTAAGTAATTTTGACTTGGGTATTGGTACCAAAAACATGTTAGATGCAACCCATCATCAGGCGAGTAACGATGTTTGGCCGACTCAAATCAAAGGTGGTCAGTTTGTCAAACTGAACTGGAGCGAACTGTAAGTGTAAGTGAGGTGGTTTATGTCTTCGAGTAAAGCGAATGCAAAGTTATCAATCAAGCTGCTTGTCTTTTTATTATCGGGAACCAGCTTGATTGCTATTGCTGTTTTGCTGATGATGTCCCTTTATTCAATGCAGCGAAGTGAAGTTGGGCAGCAAAAATTGGGTACGATGTCTGATCTGCTCCAGCAAGACTGGACACTTCATTAAGCGACATTTTGCTGTTCAAAGTTAACTGGGCTTAGATACCCAAGAGCACTGTGCCTTCTCATCCGATTATAATCAACCTCAATGTACTCGAAGACCGTTTGGCGCATCTCATTTCTTGTCATGATCGGTTCGTATTGGATCGCCTCGACTTTCATAGAATGGAAGAAGCTCTCAACACACGCATTATCCCAACAGTTTCCTTTTCTACTCATACTTTGTTTTAGGTTATAAGCACTTATTATGTCCCTATAGTCTTTTGAGCAATACTGGCTACCTCGATCACTATGGACAGTAACATGCTCAGGGAACCCTCGACGGAACAGAGCCATTGATAATGCATCGCAGACCAGAGTTGCCGTCATCCTCGTATCCATTGACCAACCGATCACTTGTCGTGAGTAAAGGTCGATGATGACAGCCAGATACAACCAGCCTTCGCTCGTGGCAAGATACGTGATATCTCCCGCCCATTTTTGATTCGGAGCCGTTGCGTTAAAGTCTTGAGCTAGCAAGTTCGGCGCTACGGGCATCTTATGCTTGCTATCCGTCGTACATTTAAACTTGCGTGCCGCTTTCGGCGTTAAATCCTGACGCTTCATACTGGCGGCAATGGTTTTAACATTACGGCTATCCCCATTCTCAGCTAGCTCTTTCTGGATGCGCCTTGAGCCATCACGCCCCTTACTATTGTCAAAAGCTTTTTTGACTTTTTCATCAAGCTTTTGGCGTATTGCCTCACGCTGGATGGTACCTTGTGGCGATGCTTAATCCAGTAATAGAACCCACTTCGTGAAACTTCGAACACCTTAGCCATGCGGACCACATTGAAACACAGAAGGTGTTCTAGCATAAATTCATAGCAATCTACTTTAGATTTTTCGCGAAGTAGGTGGCGGCCTTTTTTACGATATCTAGCTCTTCAGCTTGCTCAGCCAATTGCCTTTTGAGCTTGGCGACTTCGGCAGCGAGATCTCTTTCACGCTGACTGGTACTGGTGTCTTTTTTAATTGCCTTACGCCAACCGTAGATCTGGGATTCATGCAACCCGAGCTGCCTCGCTGCCGCAGCAACTCCCACTTTCTCTGATAGCTTCAAAGCTTCTGCCTTAAATTCAGGGGAATGTTTAATTCTAGTTTTTTTGTTAGTTGTCATTGTTCACCTCGTTAGTGATTGTACTCACTTAACTTGATGTCCAAAACTGCTGGGGCGGATCAATCTGCAAAGTGCCATAGATAGCTTGGATGGGAAAATAGCGTTTGCGATCAAGCGTAACGAAAGGAAGTTAAAACGAACATTAAAGAGTAAAACATTAGCAGACGACCCTAAAAAGGTCGCAGACTTAATCAAGTACTCTAATGAATCACTAAGTAGTAGCGCTGTCGTGGCAAAAAATAATGTGTCTAAGCTGCGGTTTGATATTGCCGCATTAGGTGGGTTGGTTTGGAAAGCGGCAGCTGCTGAGCAAGTGGATACCATTATTAGTATTCAGGCGAACCAAGTTAAGCAGATACTCGATGGCATTAACAAGAAAATGTCTTCGATTAATGGCTATGTTAATGAGATCAATAAATATCAAAAGGAATATCAAAAACTGGAAGCGCTTTTGAACCAATTTTTATTGATCGCATTTAATGACAAAGCATCTATATTTTACCTTAAGCGCCACATCATTGAACTCGGCGAGAAAATTCGCGGAGAAGTGATGGAAGTGAACCGTACTGGGGAAATCTTAAGCAGTAAATTTCAAGAAATTTCTAGCAGCGTAAATGACCTTAAGGATAAAGAGTTAGAGTCTGCGACGCTCGTATTGGAAAGAAACAAGCTGATATTAAATGTGGTTAGTGGTGTGGTGATACTTTTCACCATTCTCATCAGTATTACCGTCGTTCGACTCATATCAGGATCACTTAAGTCTTTGTCGGATGCATTAGAACAAATTGCGCAAGGCGAAGCGGACTTAACGGTTAGGCTGGAGAAATCGAAGCTCAAAGAGCTAGGAAAGATCGGTGATTTATTCAATCATTTCGTAAGTCGTATTGAGAAAGTCATTGTCGAAGTGTCAAGCATGACCCTGCACCTAGATAAGTCAGTAAATACGTTAGTGGATGAGTCTAAGTATTCTCGTGACTTGGTGGTTCAACAGGATGTCGAAACCAAACAAGTTTCCTCGTCAATGGAGAAAATGCTCTTAGTCGTCGAGCACGTTAAAACCAATATTAGTTCGGCAGATGAAGCATCAAACGTCGCCCGTGAAAACGGAAGATCGTCTTCAAATGAATTGGAAAGTGTGGTGACCAATATCCAGCGACTTGATGATGTTATGGGTAATGCCGATCAAGTCATGAGAGAACTGAAAACTCGGTCTGATTCGATAAGCTCTGTATTAGGGGTTATTTCTGAAATAGCAGAGCAAACCAATTTATTGGCACTTAATGCGGCAATTGAATCGGCTCGTGCCGGTGAGCATGGAAGGGGCTTTGCCGTTGTTGCCGAAGAAGTAAGAAGTTTGGCAGGACGGACTCTGCAGTCGACACAAGAAATCGGAACCATTATTGAAGACTTACAGCAAGGAACAATGAATGCCGCAAAAGAAATTGATGAAGCGGTCAAAATGGCGGATGAGGTTAGTAAGTTAGTCAATCAAGCTAACGATTCAGTGAACGTCAGTGTCGATTCAATAACAGAAATTGCTCATCGTTCATCGGACATTTCCCGAGCAGTAGATGAGCAGGTCACCGCCTCTGAAAGTGTCCAAGACAGCATCAGTGTGATGCAAGGGAACACAGAAAAATCACTGGTGAGCGCAGGTAATGTAGACGAGTTGAGTGAAAGCCTAAATCAACTTAGCGGATCTTTAAGAGATCTCGTCGGTCAGTTCAAGTGCCAAGCGTCATAATATAGCAGCGTATTACGCATACTGATTTTTACTGTATAAAAAAACAGCCTTTTTCTTGACTCGTACTTTTAAACTTCTATACTGTATGTGTATACAGTTTTTATAGGAGGGCTGAGTATGTTGTGGGAAACAATGGAAAGGGTGAACAAATTACGTCAGCAAGCATTGGCTGATCCCGAATTTATCAAGGCTGCAAAAGAGCATGAAGACGCATTGAAAGCAATGGCGAAAGAAGAAGCGATTGTTCGAAAGAAATGCTTGAAAGCAGCGCAGGAAAACAAATTAAACCGTGGACCTAAATTGTTGTCAGATATCTACAGTGAGTCGGTATTTGGTGCCAACCCAACGGGTGAACAGCACTGATTCAAGTATCAATCTTACTTTTAGGCGTATTAATGAATAAAACCAGCTTGCGAAGATAGCTGGTTTTTTCTTTCTCTACACAGCGAAACCTATACCCAACCCCATTCTTATTGCATCTCTCTCTCGAATTTAACTTTTCTATGTAGAGATAACTGATTGTATTGCCTAGACTTGTCATAAAGCTTCCAAATTAGGCAATCTCATGCGTTCCCAGTTACTACTTTTAATGCACAAAGCATACATAAAAGCACTGAAATTCGCAGCTGACATTATTCCGATCCCAAAGCCGACTCTGTTTCAAGGAAAGGATTCGCACAAGCAGCTGTGCCACTCTATTTCATTACTTGGTATTAAGCGTGTTCTTATCGTTACTGATGAGGGGATTTGTTCATCTGGACTACTGGAAAAATTGGAATCGGAATTAGTACGAGCCAGCGTCGAATACTCAGTGTTTAAAAAAGTTACACCGGATCCAACATACGATCAGGTTGAACTCGGTTTGGAACAATATCGACGTGACCACTGCCAAGGAATATTGGCATTGGGAGGAGGGTCCCCAATCGATTGTGGGAAAGTCATCGCGGCGAGGGTGACTAATAAAAAACCCATCAAGCGCTTAACTGGGTTACTCAAAGTTTGGCGTGCACCAGCCCCACTTTTTGCATTGCCAACAACATCGGGCACTGGGTCTGAAGTCACGGTTGCAGCGGTGGTATCCGATCCAATTTCTCATCAAAAAACACCGCTAATGGATCCGAAATTGGTCCCTATGCTGGTTTCGTTGGATCCCGCTTTCTCAATGGGATTGCCTCCACATATTACCGCTCATACCGGCATGGACGCACTAACCCACGCCATTGAAGCGTACATATCAGTGAATGCAAGCCCTGAAACGAATGGGTATGCAAAAGCTGCCATCACCTTAATTCACGAGAACCTAGAAAAAGCTTTTATCTACGGTCAGAACAGTGCGGTTCGTCAGAATATGTCGCTTGCTTCTTACTATGCTGGTTTAGCGTTTACGAAAGCAAGCCTTGGCTATGTTCACGCCATCTCGCATAACATTGGTGCTAAGTACGGTATACCTCACGGGTTGGCGAATGCCGTGATATTGCCGCATGTTTTAGAGTTCTCTAAACCCGCGGTGACCAAGCAGCTGGCCGAACTTGCAGATCTTATTCATGTTAGTGAGCCCAAAAGCACCGAGAGGATGAAAGCCCAAGCGTTTATACAGTATGTCCAAAGCCTTCAGTTAAAACTTCATATCCCTGAAAAGCTGGATAAGCTTGTGGATGAAGATATTCCTGAGATCGCAAAAGCAGCACTGTACGAGGCACAATGGAATTACCCTATACCTAAACAGATGAACCAGCACCAGTGCGAATTGCTTATTCATAAACTTCTCCCATCGACTTAGAAGCGTTTTCCTAAGCACAAGCTTGAGTATAATTGTTGCCAATTCCAGAATTGGCATTGAAGTGGTTTGTGCCTAGTGCTAAAGCCAACCCAACTCCTATTCCATTTCCCATTCTAAGTTGCACTCGCTACCAAGCACTTTGAGGTGATTGGGGCATAAGCTCGCGTTTCGCTCCTTCACTCTTTCGTTCCTTCACAAGGCTTCTTTTCCATTTTTTACATAAAACTCGTAAAGGGGTTGATCGGATTGAATAATTAAATTAACGTAAACAATCTTAACGTGAAGATATATTAATCTAATTAGAATCAGAAAGTGTTTAGGAGAGAACCATGAAACTAGCAATCATATCTGGAAGCCATCGAGCACAGTCGCAAAGTTTGAAAGTAGGGAAGTTCCTTAAATCTCTCAGCCAGCATCATGACTTTGAAGAAGCCAAAGTGTATGACCTTCATGAACTCAATTTACCAATGTGGAATGAAGGCGTATGGCAGGGCAGCGAAGAGTGGCAGCCGTGGCGAGACATTGCTGCTGAATTAAAAGAAGCGGACGCATTTGTATTTATTACACCTGAATGGCATGGAATGGCGACCCCAGCAATAAAGAACTTTTTAATGCTGACAACAGCCAATGAATTGGCTCATAAACCCGCTTTGCTTGTTAGCGTCACCGTGAGCATTAATGGTGTGTATCCCATCAGTGAACTGAGGCTGAGTGGGAGCAAAAACAATCATGTCTGCTTTTTGCCTGATCACCTTATCTTTAGAAATAGCCAAGAACTTTTAGATGAAGAGAATCACTGCACCGATGAAGCGTTTGGTAAGCGTGCGAATTACACTATGTCTCTACTTTCTGCATACTCACATGCTTTAGCGCCAATCCATCGAGATATGTTAGAACCAGGCAAAGAGTTTACCTACGGTATGTAGATAAGGTCTAGAATCAAACAAGTTTAGCTCTCCAGCCCCAAGCATGGCGCTATGTACTTTCCATAACGCGATGCTTAATACGGCTTAGCCCTACAGAGGTGACGCCGAGGTATCGGGCAATATCATTTTGGGTCACTTTTTCAATCAAATCAGGTGAAGTATCAAGAAGCTTTTCATAACGTTGCTGTGCGGATAAACACAGTAAATCCCTTTCACGTTGCTCTTTCTTCATTGCGAACTTTAGCAATATCTCTATGACATCTTTAGACAGCTCTTGGTCTGTCAAACTGGCAGAATGCAGCGCTTTAAAATCAAATCGGATTAATGTACACGGCTCTAAGCAAATCAAGCTAAAAGTATTTTGCATCTGTGCATACGCCGCCGACATGCTCCCAATAACATCTCCTATCTGAAGAAAGGATTTAATCGTCTCTTTGCCTTCACTTGTTACGTAATAGGCCTTAAGCATCCCCTCTTTGATGACGTACATAGAAGAGTCGGAATCTCCTTGCCTAAACAAGTGGTCACCGGCGTCTTTGTGCAGCGCTGTACCGTTTTGTTCAATAAAACTCAAAAAATTCATCACTTTTAACCCAGGTTAACGCTCGCCTGCTGGCAAAGCTATAAAGTCCTTTTGATGAAGCTTAATGCATTCAGTTGAATTGGAGAAGTAAATGGAATTAACAAATAAAAAGATCATCATTACTGGCGGAACATCGGGTATCGGGCTCGATTTAGTACGTATGTTGAGTAAGCAAAACAGGTTGATAGTCATTGGCCGAGATGCGGCAAAACTAGCGAAGTTATCGGCAGATTTTAACGTAGCAACGTATCAGGCTGAGCTATCAGACATCAGTTCCGTTGAATGGATAGCCAGCTCCATCATCAAAGACCATAAGAAGATTGATGTGCTCATCAATAATGCCGCCGTGCAATATACCCCGAGTTTTATAAGCCAAAATTTCAAATACGAAAATATTCAGCGAGAGATCACCACAAATTTCACGTCTGTCTGTTGTTTAACCTCTTTGCTTTTGCCAAGCCTAATGAACGCCCCTAAGGCGGTCATTCTCAACGTCAATTCCGGCTTGGCTCTGATGCCTAAAACAACATCCGCCATATATTGCGCCACTAAGAGTGCGTTGAATTCTTTTTCTCGGTCGCTTCGATACCAACTAGAGGATACCAATGTTCGAGTGTTGCAAGCGCTCATGCCTTTGGTCGAAACCAAGATGACGGATGGTCGAGGAAGCGGAAAACTGACTTCGGAAGATGCAGCTAATCGGTTAATTGAAGGGATAGAGAGGCAAATAGAAGACAACGATATTGGAAAAGTAAAACTGCTTCGGTGGCTAATGCGCTTGTCGCCAGGAGCTGCAGCAAATTTGATGAAGCGAGCATAACCATGAAAGCAATGATAGGGCTGATAGGAGGCTTAACAATGGGACCCATTTCAGAGGCAAGTGGTATCGAGATAAACGTGACTGGTATAGATGTGGATAGGGGAGGGAATCTTATTGTCTTCATTTTTGGTGAAGATGGTTTCCCTAAAATTCACGCAAAGGCTTTGCAAACTCAAACCCAATCGCAGCTTAGTACGGCTATGTCTTTTACGTTCGATATTCCGCAGCAAGAAATCGCGATCAAAATACTCCACGATGAGGACGAAGATGGAAAAGTGACGAAAAATTGGACCGGTATTTACCCCGCTGAAGGGTTGGGTTTTTCAAAGAAGCAAAAGGTGTCGCTAACTGGTGCCCCTGTATTCAAGAAATCCAAGCTAGTGAGATCCGAGTTCGAGTCGGGTGTGAACATTGAAATGGTGTATCCATAGGAGGTTTAAATGACATCTTTAATCAAAGTTATGCTGATTGTGGCAAGTATATTTGCCTCTACTTTTATCATTTTAAAAGTCGCAGGTGTACTCAGTATTGAGCAAATTGAATCTTGGCTAACGTACGCGAAATCCTTGTCGCCCATTTACGTAGGAGGAATGACAATATTACTGCTCTTTGCTGATTTGTTTGTCGCGATGCCGACGCTAACGATCACCATACTGTCGGGCTATTTTTTAGGCCAGTGGTATGGCGCGCTCGCAGCCGTACTTGGAATGATGCTTGCGGGGTGTATTGGTTTTGTTTTGGGAAGACGGTACGGCAATCGAATATTGGCTTTTATTGTCAAAGATGAGGAAAAAATTCTTGAAGTGAGAGCCGCATTTCAGAGCCACGGTTTTACTATGATTTTGTTATCAAGAGCGGTGCCGATATTGCCAGAGGTGACAGCGTGTCTCGCTGGAATGACTGGAATGTCATTCTCACGTTTTATTACAGCTTGGTCACTCAGCACCATTCCATATTGCTTGATCGCGGTTTATTCGGGATCTATCAGCTCTCTGGATAACCCTAAGCCTGCCATTATTACCGCCGCATTACTCACGTCTGGTTTATGGCTAGGCTGGTATTTGTTCCGAAGGTTCAAACTTCGTAGTGCGGCTGCTTAACAATGTACAGAATTTAGCAATGCATGGTATTTAGCTATGGACTAAAGCACACGATTATCACCGCAGCTATAAGCAATGATTTGGCTTATCTCAGTTAGGCTGCGTCCACTTTCTTGCTGCCACTGTGCAAAGGCATGGTTGGCGGCTTTTAAGGCGCTTTTCGTGTGGTTTCCGCTGGTTACAACCCCCGTATTTCTTAGGTGTGATTCAACATCCGAAGATAGGATAAAAGTATCTACACCAAGCTGACGCAAAGCATAAGGGCCCGTGTTACCACCTAGACGTTTCCCATGCTTTTTAAGGTATTTCCAAAGATCGGTGATGCATTCGCTTTTCGTGTTAGCGACCATTTCTGCAAAGGAGCCAAATTCGTGTCTGGCTTCGTATATCATTTGAGCATTAGCTGGGATGGACATCACTTTCGTTAGATGGCGAATAATACGCGGATCTTGAGCTTTTTGTTCCCAAACGTCGTCCGATAACATCAATAAAGGCTCAACTCTGAACTGAAAGAAAATGTCCTCAAAGTTTTCCCATTTACTTTTAACAACCTTCCAGGAAATCCCACATTGGAATACTTTTAACGTGAATTCTGCCAGCCAACGATCGTCAGGAATACGAGCAATCTCCTCTGGGCTTAGGGGCTTAGAAAGTAAGCTCTCGAGATTACTAGCACCGCCTTTTCTTTCCTTTGCACGTTCATAAATATTTTGGAACTTCTCTCGTGGCATTCAAATGTCCTTAAATACGAGCAAATGCCATAGTATAGGTTTGTAAAAAAATCTGTACAAATGATAACTATCCGCATTAATGTTAAGTGATGAAATGATACTGAACAACGTAGTAAGAGTCTTTGACCTGTCGTTATAGGTCAAGACGTTCGTACAAAGAAAAGGGCAAAAATATGAAAGGGTCGACGTATCTTATTTTGGGGATGATAGGTGCAGTGCTTATGTACATAGGCGACATGCTTTTGTATTTTACAGCGGAACCGCTTTCTGATTCGCCTTATGCCTTGTTGATGGTAATGAAAGACGTTAGCGATACACGCCTGATATTGGGTGGCTTGATTGGACCAGTCGCGGCATTCTTTTACCTGTTTGGTTTTATTGGTGTATTTCTTAAGTTGGATGCAGGAAAAATGCGCAACACGATACTCGCTATATTCTCACTGGCTATTGTTATTGGTGGCGCATACCACAGCCAGTTTACCAATATCGGTGTGGTGGGAAAAATCAGTGAAGAAGCCTTAAAACAAAGCTGGGATGTTAGCGTGATTTATATGTACCTTGTATTTTGCATGTACGCAATTGGCGGTATTTTGTATATCTACATGGTGCTTAGAAAGCAAAGCCTTCTATCACGCAAAGTCGTTTTATTCTCTCCTTTTCCTCTCATGTTTGTTGGAACAGCATTAATGAATGTGATGCCTCAACCGTTCATGATCATAATTGGTGGAGGCTGGTACAACATAATGATGCTGATATTCTTTATTTCCGTTTATGTGGGTAACAAGCAATATGTAGCCGAACAGGCGACAGCGTAAGTTAAGAGAATCGAGAAGATTTTTGAGCATCAAAGCCTTGCAATGCAAGGCTTTGATGTTTTTAAGTGGTGGATGAATATCGCTTCATTCGGAAGTAGGGCGCTATAACTCGACAAGCGACTAAGCGCCAATCACACCACCGTCTTTTTTCGTAATCATAATGACGGACGAGCGAGGGATACTCTTTCCACCGTCTGGGAAATGTGACGGCGCCAAATCTTCCCCTGGGTGCTGAACGCCAATAAACATGGTTTTATGATCGGGCGAGAAGGTCAAACCTGTGATTTCGCAGGCGATTGGACCGGTTAAGAAGCGGCGGATCTCCCCAGTTTCAGGGTCACTGCACAGCATTTGGTTATTTCCCATACCTGCAAAGTTACCTTCATTTGAGTATTTACCGTCTGTTTGAATCCAAAGTCGACCAGCTACATCAAACCCAATACCATCTGGACTGTTGAACATATTGTCTTTATTGATGTTGTCCGATCCAGCCATTAAGCCGGATTGATGCACTTCTGGATTACCTGCCAGTACGTAGATATCCCAATTAAATGTCTCTGATGTGTGGTCGCCACCAGTTGGTCGCCAGCGGATTATGTGACCATAGGGGTTCTTTTCTCGTGGGTTTGCCACGTTCAACGGTTGGTTTTCTCTCACACCACGGTACTTGTTATTGGTTAAGGTGCAAAATACCGATTTCTGGTCAGCGTGAACCGCTACCCATTCAGGGCGATCCATGGTGGTCGCTCCGACTTGGGTTGCCGCCATACGTGCAAAGATCATAACGGATGCAGCATCTGGAAATCCATTTTCAGGTGTTAGCCCGTTTTTGCCCCACGTCAATTCTAGCCACTGACCTTGCCCGTCGGTTTCACCCTCTTTGCCATTAAATTTCGCGACATACAGGGTACCGTCTTCCAGCAGATCTTTGTTGGCGTCAGAACCTTTTACATATTTGTTCTTTGACACAAACTTGTAGAGGTGTTCGCCTCGTTCATCATCACCAAGGTAAACAACAGCATGTCCGTCATCGTTGATCATTATCGCAGCATTTTCATGCTTAAAGCGACCGAGTGCGCTGCGCTTTTTCGGAGTGGAATTTGGGTTCATAGGATCAATTTCGACCACCCACCCAAAGCGATGTGGCTCATTTGGGTGCTTACTTACGTCAAAACGCTCATCGTGTTTAAACCAATCGTAACCCCAGTCTTTGTCACGTACGCCATAACGCTTGTAAGTATCACCCAGTTTGGTTTCTTTTTCGGCAGCAAAATACCCATTGAAGTTTTCTTCACAGGTAAGGTAAGTGCCCCATGGTGTTTGACCATTTGCGCAGTTGTTGTAAGTCCCTAGTATTTTCTTACCCGATTTGTCTGCAGCCGTTTTAAGTAAGCTGTGCCCAGCAGCGGGTCCGGTCATTTCCATTTCAGTAAACGCGGTGATTCTACGGTTCAGCCTACCTTCTACGTTGATTTGCCATTTACCATCTCTTTTCATTAACTCAACAATAGAGACACCGTGCGCTGCTTGTGATTTTTTAGCGTCATCAGCGGTAATGCTTTTACCTTGGTGGGGGTAGAGATATTCGTTATTGGTATATTCATTATTTACTGCAAGTACGGCACGAGTATCAGACAGCGGGAAAAACGTCATGCCATCGTTGTTGTCACCAAACTGCATCTCTTGTGCTTTGGAGCCATTGCTTTGGCTAAATTTATGGGCATTTTTGAATATAGGATCCCCCCAAGACACGAGTACATCCGCTTGGTAGCCTTTGGGTACTTCTATGGTATCTGCGGTGGAAATAGGAATGGCATCAAAGCCCATTTTAGTCGAGTGTTTAGAAGAAGCGTTTGCCATGGCTTGGCTTAACGGTGTTGCCGCAAAAAAGCCGACAGTACCTGCCGCTCCTGTTGCTTTCAAAAATCGACGGCGAGAGAGGGCGGCTTCAACGATCTTGTTGAATTCAGGCTCTTCTTCCAGTGTACGTTGGTCGTGGTGTTGGTCAAATTGAGTCACAGTGCTTCCTTACTTTCAGTTTTTATCTCCAATTCGTCCGCTCTAGATATGTGCTTAAATGCTTGAGTGAGCTGACGGAGGTTCTTATAGAGTCGCTATAGTGAGTAGTGAGCGTTGCAGATTCTTGACAGTTTTCTGACGCTATTGTGTAACTCATCAGAATTGTGATGTTGTGGAGGCTTTTAGCTGAAAATGAAAGGTATTTGGGGTTTAAGTGTCCATCTATCTAATTGATTGGTTTGCTGTTATATTGAAATCGTCTAGTAGGGATATACTCAATATGAGTGTTTACTCACTTATCAAACAACTTTTCGAGCACCTTTGATTTCTAGAGAGTTCTTATAAACTCAGAGAACTCTTATTTCAGAAAGCATGTGTCGCTCAGAGCACTTTGGTATAGATAAGGAGAACACCTATGATATTCACAACTACTGAGACCATCCCAGGTAAAAAAATTGAATCTGTTGTTGGTGTGGTGACTGGTAATGTTGTCCAGTCCAAGCATATTGGCCGTGACATTATGGCAGGCTTAAAAGGGATCGTTGGCGGAGAGTTAAAAGGGTATACAGAAATGTTGTCTGAATCTTGTGATACGGCGATCGAAAGGCTTGTCCAGCAGGCAAGAGAATTGAATGCAGACGCCATTGTGGGCATTCGCTTTACCACCAGTTCCATTATGGACGGTTCGTCAGAAATCTTGGTTTTCGGCACTGCCGTTAAAATCAAACAGGATTGAATTTTATTTTTATGGAGTATGAGTAACGTTCAACTCAAACTATGAACAGAGCTCGATTCTAAATATTGTAAAGCCAGCTTGAGGTTAAACCTTAAGCTGGCTTTTTTGTTGGGTATATTAGGGTCTGTTGACCTTTCGTGGTTAAATTTTGTTCGAGTTCTATGCCTTTTAATCGCGGCGCGAGGTATGACGCCTAGTCATTCTAAGCAAATACCTTGCAACAAAGAGTAAAAGGCATAGAAGCGAACCCTTCGGGCAGCATTTGTGGCTTATTTCTACTGCGTTATCGCTCATTGATGTAGAGCGACTACACCGAATGAGCGCTGCCTTGTACAAATCACCCACAAATTGCTGCAAAAATCATCTCGAAAGGTCAACAGACCCTAGTTATTAATTGCTTATGAGTGTTAGCCCACTTGGCAATGCATCACCGAATACGCGCTTGGACTCGCTCTCAGAGAGTTCTTTTACTTCCTCTACAAGTGAAATCCAAGACTCTGGAACTTTGCTTTGCTTTAGTTTGCTGCGAACTTGCTCTCGGTAATCGTCTGACACATCAAACAGTCGGTCGCCTGTTTTACGGCACATCATAACAACGGCAAAGGCAATCATTTGCTCTTTCTGCCAATTCAGTTCAAGTAGTTTAGGTAACCATTGCTCAATTTGTTCTCGTGGAATGGCGTTATGCTGACTGCCGTACAACGGTGTACGAGATGCCAACCTGCCCAGAGCCCACCAATGCGCTTGCTCGAATTGGTTATGATTCATCGCCTTACTCAAGTACCAAGTCGCCAGCAATACCTTGTCTTCAACATCTAGGTTTTCGAGCGATGCAGAAAGCCTAACCATGGATTCATACCCCATATCCTGAGCGGCTTTTGCCGATTGCGGGTTTTTCATCGCTCCGGGGTGAAGGTATTTAGCGATATCCGCCAAGATGGTTTCTTGTTGTTCTTGGTTTAAGCCGCCAGCCACTCGACGCCAAAATACCCACCAGTCTGTCCAGCCTTGGTGGTTTTTGAATTGAATACTTTGTTGATACAGGCCCCATATTTGTTCGATGCGCCAAGAGTCGGTAGGGTCACCAAATCCAGGTCTCATACTAAACCCTGCTAGGCGTAGCCAGTTTTTCTCATGTTGTTCAGAGCGACGTCGGCGTTTCCGACCCTGAGAAAAAGCATCGAAAAGCTGGCGAAGTGTGGCGAAATCCCATTCTTCACGTTTGCCTAATTTTCTCTCAAGATCTTTTGGTAGTGTTTTTATTTCCTTGCCTTCAGCACTCTTTTTATTGCCACTGTAAATTCGGCTGATTAGCGTTTTGCATTCGTCGAGATTTGGATGGAAGCTGCTGTTCTCCTGATCGTCCGTTTGTTGGTTTCGTACTTCAAACTCGAGCTCCCAGCGCTTGCTGCCGTTTTCAGTGCTGTCGTCTTCTGTGCTAACGCATTCCATCTTAAGCGTTCCGACTTCCGTCAGCTGACATGCCAGTTGGACTTCAACTCTTTCTTTTTGATTCGCTTGTAGCGTTGCTCCTTCGCTTTCTAACGTTGAGATGTAAGGAGGTAGAGGTGCAAAAATGTCAGGGTCGACATCCACCATCATCCCATTTTGTATCGAAGCATTGCTACCCGAAGTCGTGTTGCCAAACGAATCGTGAGTTGAGGTGAGTAGGTTAAATTTGACGGGCTCGCCCAGTGTCAGCGAGAACCGTCGACCACTTAACCGAATCTCGTGACCTTCTTCAGTTCCTTTTGCCAGTAAGCATAAGGCTTTACCCATCTTGTTCTTTTCAGGTAAATGAAGAAAGTAGGAGCGAGCAGCACCACCACCAATTTTAAGCTGTGCGCCTCGTCTTGCTTTGCCAAATGCAACGGCTCCTAATGCTACAGACCAATCTGGATGTGGGTTATCCAGCACCGTGATAGGCGTTCCTTTCCAATTTCCTAAAAGCTGAGTGATACGCTCGGTAACGAGTTCACTATTGAACACACCACCATTCAGAAGCAAACCAACGGGAATCGCTGGTTTTTCGGTTCCTTCGCCGTTTTCGAGGTTTTGGCTGCTTTCGAGGTCTTGGTTACTTTCGAGGTTTAGCTGGTTGGCTCTATTTAGCGCCGCATAAGATACTTGCTGGTGCTGGGTAAGAAACTCGGCGATGTGTTTGCTGACAGCAGGATCGGCGACATAAGGCAGGCCAAACTCAACAACGGCACTTCGCCTTTTATCAGGCACCTCTTCAAATCCGGAAAGCGGAAAAAAGCCATCAAGCGCTATTTGATGAACTTCTTGCTTGGAAAGCTGCACACTCTTGGTTCCGCCAAGCAGTTTGGATCCGCTGCCAAGCATGGTTATTTTAACTTCTTCTGGTGCGTTTGCTGATAGTAGGTTCTCTTTCGCCTTACGAGTTTGTTGGATTAGCTTGGTAAGGTTCGCTGCATTGAGCTTTTTGGATTGGCTAAACCGTTGTTCGGCAAGATGCGCTAACGCTAAATCGAGGTTATCGCCTCCAAGCATTAAGTGTTCACCAACACCGATGCGATCCAAAGCAAGCTCATCGGAATCAAATTTCGCTTCTATCAAACTCAAATCCGTTGTACCACCACCGACATCACACACCAGAATCAGTGGTAAGGTTTTGAGCTCGTCGGATGCGGTGTGCTGGTGGCGAGCATACCAGTCGTAGCAGACGGCTTGCGGCTCTTCTAGCAGCACTATTTTGCCTAACCCCGCCTGTTCAGCGGCTTCCAGCGTTAACTTACGAGCCGTTTCATCGAACGATGCAGGAACAGTGACAACAACATCTTGATCTTCGAGTTTATTACTAGGGTGTCGGTAGTTCCAAGATTGGCGAATGTGGTTTAAGTAACTTGCACTGGCCGTAACCGGGGAGACTTTTTCGACGTCTGCCGCACCAGCCCAAGGTAGGATCTCGGAGCGACGATCGACCGCTTGATGAGATAGCCAACTTTTCGCACTCGACACTTGTCTCCCTTCCACTTTCGCTCCGAGCTCTCTTGCCCATTCACCCACAATTACATTGTCGATGTCACCTTCAGTGCGCACCGATTCCCATGGGAGAATAAGATCGGAGGGAGATATTTGCCCGTCGGCTGGGTGATATCGAAAAGAAGGAAGAAGAGGTTTACGGACGACTTCACCAGGACCGATTAACTGGTCGATATCGAAAAGCGTCACATTGGATTGTTCTAGATTGTCGGTAATTTCACAGAATGCTACGACGGTATTGGTCGTACCTAAATCGATTCCGACTAGAAAACGAGGAGATGTCATATAACAAAACCTTCTGTTAATTTTAATGAGTCAACAGACCTGAGAAAACGGCACCCATTGGATGCCGTTTTGTTGTTTCTTATTGATTCGATGGGCTTGTGGACGTTCCGTCTTCACGTACATCGAACTCAACATGCCACTTCTGAGCGTTATCTGCTGCGATGGCTTCGAGATATAAGGTGCCCAATTCCGTCACTCTGGACGCCAAAGTGACGGGAACCACTTCGCCTTCTCGTCTGCCGTCCGACACAGGAAGTGTTACTTGAATTTCTGGTAGCTCATCCAATTCTTCTGGTGCCCAGTAATCCAGATGCGTTCCAGCTTGATCTTCGCGGCGAACGGTTGAACCAAAGAATTGGAAATGAACTGGCTGACCGATGACCAAACCAAACTCTTGGCTTGGTACTTGAACACTGGAACCTTCTTCCATACCGAACGGAGCAACACACAACGCTTCCATTGGTGGTGCCATACCTGGAATCGCAGGCATTGCGCTTTCGATACCAACATAATAAGACGACGCGATACCACCGCGGATACGAACGCCTTGACCACGACGCACTGCGCCATAGTATGAGGCACCACTCGCAACCGCCAAGTCAAGATCGACACCAGTTAAGCGTTTGGCGTATTCAGAATCTGCTTCAATCAGCCATTCGTTAATGGTTTCTTCCAAGCGCTCGGCGAGAAGAGGGGATTTAAGCACGCCACCATTGAACAAAATAACCGATGGCTTAATAAAGTCGGCTGCTTGCTCAGCGTTTCCAGCATCTGGCATACCGGGCATGTTTGCGAAAGGGTTAAAATCTTGAGCAGCGGGTTGCTCAGACGAAGCATCGGTTTGTAGAGCGTTAGCTTGCTTAGAAAGAAACGCGGCAATATGGCGAGTGATGCCCGCATCCTGTGCGTATGGCAAACCCATCTGCGTTAATGCACCGCGAGTTTTCTGAACCGGATGTTCCGTTACCGCCACTTTCGGGAAAAATCCATCAACCAGAGTTTGCTGTACTTCTTGTTGAGTCAGTTCCGTTTTTAGTGTCGCGCCCAGCAATTTTGAGCCGCGGCTTGGTACAACAATCGGTACCGATTGTAATTCAGCGTCGTTCAGCAGCGCTTCTTTCGCATCACGGCAAGCGTGAGTCATGGCTTGTACTTGCCAAGGTTGAAGTTCTTTTCCTTCTTGCGCCAGCTTCATTTTCAAGCGGTACGCAAGTGCCAAGTCCATGTTGTCGCCACCCAGCAAAATATGCTCACCAACGGCGATACGGTTGAGAGATAAGTTGCCGTCTTCTTGTGTTACTTCAACCAATGAAAGGTCTGTTGTACCACCACCAATATCAACCACTAGAACAATGTCACCCACACTGACTTCGTCACGCCATGCATCGTTACTGTTATCTATCCAGTTATAGAGCGCCGCTTGGGGTTCTTCTAAAAGCGTAAGATGAGCAAAACCGACATTACGAGCCGCTTCTGCTGTGAGGTCTCGCGCTGCCGGATCGAAAGAAGCCGGTATGGTGATGGTCACATCTTGCTGAGCTAAAGGTTGGTTTGGGTTCGCGTGATCCCAAGCTTCCTTAAGGTGTTCAAGATACAGTTCGGTAGCGCGAAGAGGCGATACTTTTGCCACTTCTTCAGGGCTGCCTGCAGGTAGGAACGCTTCTCTGCGGTTTACCCCGCCATGGCAAAGCCATGACTTAGCACTCGCAATTAAGCGGATGGGGGTTTTCGACCCGAGGTTACGTGCAATAGCACCCACAAGCGCTGTTGGCTCTGACGACCAAGGAAGCACGCGTGATGCGGGGTTCATTTCATGATCGTGAGGTTGGTATAAAAATGAGCCGAGCTGGCTGCGATTTTCAACCGTGCCAGGCGCAGTTAATTGCGGAATGTCCAACACATGAACACGAGCATCTTCATCCGTAATATCGACATAAGACAACACGCAGTGCGTTGTCCCTAAATCGATTCCAACACTGAAAGTGGGGGATGTTTGATTCGAAGGTGAATGATGGTTGTCCATTACAGCTCCACCTCAGCTGGGGCGATAACCGTAGCATCATAGTTTTCTGCCAATTTAGGCAAATTCATTGATTCTGCTTTCCAACCTTTGTGTACCAAAGTGCCGTTAAACGGAGCGTTACCCGTTACGTTACCGGTTAGGCGTACTTGCTGTGGGTTGAACCCTTCTTCAATGGTGATGCGTGTTTCTTCATCTTCATTGCGTATGTGCGTCAGTGAAACATATTCGTTCAGTACTTTTTGGCCACCGGTGTGGATAACACGAGCTGCCGCGCCAACTTCTTCATCGGAGAAAGAAGTCAGGTCTTCTTGAAGGAAGTCTATCAAGCGCGCTTCTTGTTGCATGATAGAAAGTAACTGCATGGCAGAATCGGTCGACGCGGTGGCGAGTTTCGATTCCACTTCAACCACTTTCTCTATGACTTTCTCAACTTCTACAACTTTTTCTACTTCGACGATTTTCTCGACAGGTTTTTCAACTTCAACGATTTTTTCTACAGGTTTCTCGATCACTTTTTCGATGACTTGCGATCTTCTTCCTACTGCGATTAAAAGTAATAAAACACTGGATGCTGCGAGACCGGTATGCAGCATGTCGAAAGTTTGGGGAACTAAATTGATGTCAAAGTTCATATTGGAATTCTCTGTATAAGCAATAGGCATTCAGGTAATGATAGCGTGTGGTTCATTAGAGACCAGAATACCGAGATATAGCGGAAAAATTGGGGCGAACTGTAACATATTCAAGGGTGCTGGAAGGAAGAAAAAGGGTGAAAAAGCACGAAAAAAAGCGTGCTTGTTGAATTTTTGCGCTATGCAATACTTTGTTACATATCAAAGTGAGTGCTTCTGAGTTAAAAATATTATTGGAACTTCATTCTGTATATGTGTGTGGTACGATATTCAACCGTATCCAGTTTGCTTCGAGCCTTATTAGGTAACGTGTTATCTTGCAGGAAAATGCTTTTTTGCACATAAAGTGTTCTTTTGCAGATAAAATGCTCTTCTAAAGACAAAGCGTTCTTCTGCAGATAATGCTCTTGTGCAAATAAAGAACCGGGCGATAATTGTCCATGGAGATTTTATGCCGCTAAATAACCAGAGACACAATCAACCCAAAGGCAGTTTCTTACCTTGGTTAACGTTTGGTGTTATCGCTTTTGTGACTCTGTTGTTTGTTTATTTAGCCGCATTAAGCCAGCAAAACCATACGTTTCGGTTGTTTGATAATCTCGCCGAGCGGCAAAGCCAAATGCTTAAAGTTCTGGTTGAGAAAGACATTGATTTTATTGGCGCTGCTGCGAATTTTTTCCATTCTGTTGAATCCGAGGATTGGGGGCAATTCCCCGTTTTTGCAGAAGAAATAATTAAAGATTCTTCCAGTTTGATTGGGCTGCAGTGGATGCCAAGAGTAAAGGAAGAGAATCTAGCTGATCACCTCAACCATCTTCGTAAACTTAACCCCGATGTAAAGCTTCATACCGTTCCTAAAGACCAACCAAAAACATTCGGTTTTATACTACCGAAAGGAGAGGATGCATACATTGTCTCTGACATCTACCCGAGAAGTGAACAAAACAAAAAGCTGATTGGCTTCTATTCGTCTCGGGAACGTTTTCGAGTCATATTGAAAGACATTGTAAAAACCGGTGATTCCAACATCTCAGATAAGATTCGATTACTGCAAGATGGCGAGGACAAAACGTTGCCTAAAACGGGAATGCTGGCTTACCACCCTGTATTTTCGCATGAAGACCAAAGTTTACTTGGTGTGATGGTGGGCGTAGTCAGAACCACCCGTTATTTTGAAGATTTGATGCTTAGAACCGCAGCAGAACAAGAGCTCGTGATTCAAGTGAAAGACATTGGGTTCGATGCTGATGACGACCCCATTTTATTTGAAAGTGCAGGATGGGCGGAAACCGAAGGGCTCAAAATTCGAAAGACGATTCGCTTACAAAATCGCGAATGGATATTGAAGTTCAGGCTGATGTCGCCGATGACCGCAAACGATAAATGGACATTAGCCAGTATTGCGTTGTGCGGCTTAGTTGTCGCGTCTTTGGCGGCATTTGTTGTGAACCTAATCTCACGAGAAAAGTACCGCTTAGCACAAAAAGTTGAAGAGCAAACAAGCGAGTTACGATATTTGGTGGACCACGATACCTTAACGGGCGTATACAACCGAAGAGCGTTTAACCAGATGTTTGCTACGGTGATGGAGAAGAACGCTCCGTTTTCCTTAGTCGGCTTTGATATCGACAAATTTAAAGTTATCAATGACAAATATGGCCACGCTGCGGGCGATGCGGCACTCATGCATGTGTCGACCATTATTTCGGAAGAACTCAATGATGGCGACTTCTTTGCTCGGGTTGGGGGCGATGAGTTTTGTATTCTAACGTACGATACCAATGAGGATATTCTTTCGGCGTATGTGAGTCGATTGATTCGTCGTGTTTCGTGTTCTCCCGTCAAGTTTGGTCGCTTGAGTATCGATATTACCCTAAGTGCAGGTGCTAAACCTAGAGCGGGTGAATCGAGCGAGGAGCTAATGAGAACCGTTGATGCTCTGATGTATTCAAGTAAGCAAGCGGGCAGGAATTGCGTTTCTGTCGGGAATTGTGCGTGAGTTGTTATTTACATGTCGCCAAGTTTTATAGAGCTATGCCTTCTATAGCTTAAATTACATTAAGCCACATGGAGCTGTGTCGCATAGAGCGTAAAGCAAGTATGGAGCCTAGAATTTATAGGTGACTTGGGTATACAATGCCGCCTCGAATATATCTCCCTCAAAAATCTCCTAACGAAAGGTAAAAAATGAACCACAATCGCGTTGTTTGCTTCGATTTGGAAATGTGCTGCTGGAACAAAGATGGCGTCGGTACGACGGGTGAAATCATTGAAATAGGGTTAGCAGAAATCGATTTACACAAAGGTGAAGTGGTGAAAAGAGCACAGTATTATGTGAAACCCGAACATGATGAAGTGTCTCTTTTTTGCAGTGAGCTTACAGGCATTACTCCTCGTAAGATCGAAAAGCAGGGGCGTCCACTGGCTGAGGTGATTCAGTCCATGATCAAGAACTTTGGTGGCGCGAATAAGATTTATGCTTCGTGGGGAAGAGATGACCTAATTCTTATGTCGGAATGCAAGGAAAAGGGGATTGACCTGCCTTTTAAAGAGTTTTTAAATCTCGCGACAATTTATCGAATTCAATATCGCTTAAAAGATAAGCGTATTGGTCATAAGGCAGCCCAAGAAGCACGCGGTATCGAATGGGAAGGTAGGCAGCATTCAGGCTTTGTTGATGCCTACAATTTAGCGAAGTTGGCATTGGTTATGCTCTAGGGTCGACGGACCCTAGCAATTGAACCGAATAAAAAGGCACGGCTTCGTGCCTTTTTTCGTATTGAGTGAAGCGGTGCTGCTTTTAATTACGGCATCCTAAATTTTATTACTGCATAGCAATCGCGGGTGTTCTGTATCTCCCATAAAGGATAAGCGCTAAAGCTGGAATGTTCATCAATAGACCGTACATCAAGGGTACAGTCGCTAAAGCGGGCGATTGCAGTAACGCCAAAGCAATGAACATTCCTGTTCCAGCATTTTGAACGCTGGTTTCTATCATAAGCGTAAGTTGGTTCTTTTCTTCTAACTGCGCTTTGATTGAAACGAAGTAAGAGACGATCATTGCTATAAAGCTCAAACTCAAGCAGATAGCGGCTACCAGCCAGCCTGAATCGAACAATTTATCCCAGTTCACAGCCGTCAGCGCTGCTACCATTGTTAAAAATAAGAGAGTGGACGCCTTGCGAATCCCTTTTTCGTAACGCTGAGCCCAGTTAGGGCATTTTGCTTTTAGCACCATAGCCAGCGCTACAGGGATAACGGTAACCACGATGAGCTGCATTAGCGTTTTTACAATAGGCAGAGCAAGCGCCGTTCCTTGCCCGTCATTTAACAGCGACAGTTGGAAGGAAAGTGTAATAGGCAATATAAAAGGCGTAAGAAGGCTGACTATCGCTGTCATGCTAATGGATAATGCGCCATTTCCACCTGCGATATGAGAGATAATGTTAGACGTAGCGCCGCCAGGGCATGCCGCCAAAATGATCAATCCACTCGCGACAATTAGAGGCACAGCTGTAAATAAACCAAACAACCCCAATAGTGCCCACGCCAACAAAGGCAATATTATCAATTGAAGGCATACACCTATTCCAAAGGCTTTGGGGTGCTTGATGACACGGGTGAAATCTTTGATGGTCAAACTGATACCCATCGCAAACATCATCAATGCTAAACAAATTGGCAATGCGACTTGCGAAACCCACTGTGCTAAATCCATATCTTCTCTCTATTCGGTTAGCTATTGAAAGCAATCAATTCAGGTTCACTTGCTCATAGTTTACGAGCATTTTGTTTTAACTTTCATGAATATCATGGCGTTTTGAGAGCAATATTCCTTATACCGTATTTTAAATACTCCCAGTTTGTATTCCAGCTTATCTATGAAGCCCTAAATAGGGATATATGGGTATAAATAAAAAAATCGAAAATTTTTTCACCCCATTTTTTATCTCGTCCGTTTATAACTTTCATCCAAACACGATTAGTCAAAACAAAGGTTAATCAAATAACGAATAGGACGAACATTATGAAACTCACTAAGAGCTGTATTGCTGTAATAATTGCTTTGGGTTTAGTCACTGCATGCACCGAAAATGCAGGTACGACCCAACAACTAGGTACTTCAAATCAAGCAAACCAAACAGATGAGGTGGCTAGAAATCACAAGACTCCCGAAGAAGATAAAGTGGTAAGTGAGGCGGCAATTGCCGACGCTAGTGCTCCTCAATATGAAATCGCGCAAGAGCATTCGGTCTCTTTTGTTGCTCCAAGTACTCGCATGACGAAATCTATGATTGCTCACCCTATGCCTAGCATTGAGCCTTCTCCATTTATTGGTAATAGAGACAACTACCTAGATACCCCAAGTAATGGGGTCAAACAAGTGGCTGCTGCACCTCTTTCGACTTTCTCTATCGACGTGGATACAGGTAGCTACGCGAACGTAAGAAGCTATATCAATATGGGGCAAAAGCCGCCCTCTGATGCAATCCGGGAAGAGGCTTTTATCAACTACTTTGACTACCAATACAACACGCCAAAAAGTAAAAGCCAGCCTTTCTCTCTTCAATCTGAAGTTGCTCCTTCTCCCTGGCATGCAGAACGTCACCTGCTCCGGATTGCCCTAAAAGGCTATGACATTCCTAATTCTGAACGTAAGGCTTCGAATCTAGTTTTCTTAGTGGATGTATCTGGCTCTATGGGAGAACCCAACAAATTGCCTTTATTGGTACAGAGCTTGTCTTTACTAGTTAAAGAGTTAGGTAGCAATGACAGAGTTAGCCTTGTGACTTACGCTGGTCATTCCTCTGTTGTGCTAGAACCTACAAAAGGGGACAGCAATCAAGCGATTTTAGCGGCGCTGAAGCAACTTCAAGCTGGTGGAGGAACCTACGGTGAAAGCGGTATTAAACTGGCTTATCAGCAAGCCCAAAAAGGGTTTATTAAAGGTGGGGTAAATCGAGTGATTTTGGCCACCGACGGCGACTTTAATGTCGGTGTGAGTAATATCAATGACCTTAAAACGATCATTAAAGATGAGAAAGAAAAAGGCATATCTTTAACCACGCTTGGGTTTGGGCGCGGTAACTATAATGACGGTTTAATGGAGCAACTGGCCAATATAGGGGATGGTAACCATGCGTATATCGATACCTTACATGAAGCTAAAAAAGTGCTGTTAAGACAGATGAGTGGTACTTTGCAAAGCATCGCACACGATGTGAAAATTCAGGTGGAGTTTAACCCTAATAACGTGAAAGAGTATCGATTGATTGGGTATCAAAACCGAATGTTAAAGGATGAAGACTTTAACAACGATGCAGTTGATGCAGGCGAAATCGGAGCAGGGTATTCGGTTACCGCGTTGTATGAACTGACACTGAAGAACAGTAAGGGGCAAATTGACGACTTGCGATATCAGAAGGACGAACCTGTACAAGCCGTGAAGGCTCACCGTGACGAATTGGTTCAGATAAAAGTTCGATATAAATTACCTCAAGAGAATGAAAGCGCGTTGGTGCAACAAGTGGTTTTGAAAGAGAGCGTTCGTTCTGCTTTTTCTCAAGCGAGCTCAGATTTCCAGTTTGCTACCGCTGTTGCGGCTTTTGCACAAAAACTGAAGGATAATAACTACCTAAATAACGTTAAGTATGATGATATTGCAGGCATTGCTCGCGCTAATCGAGGTGACGACCCACACAATTATCGTGGGGAATTTGTCAAACTCGTAGAGATGGCACAAAGTCTCTGAAAGGAATAATTTGATAGTGTGTTAACGCATTTCATTACGTGGATAGCAGGGATAGATGCAAGACAAAACGGATGAACAGTTGATGGTGATGTTCAGCAACGGTGATCAACCCGCCTTTGCTGTGCTTTATGCTCGCCATAAAGACCCCTTATATCGATATTTTAAGCGTCAGCTAAAACTTGAGCAGCAGGCTATGGCTGAAGAGCTGTTTCAAGAAGTCTGGTTTAAAGTGATCGATGCTCACGGGAGTTACAAGCCAACAGCGAAGTTCACAACTTGGCTCTATCAAATCGCCCATAATTTGATGGTCGATGTTTATAGAAAGCGTCTTTCTGAAAAGGATTACCTTGCACAGCTAGATGAGATCAATACCGAGCATATGGACGAAAATGCACTTGCGATACGAAGTAAAAATGCCATTAGAACTTGCATGGACGGGCTTGCCCCACTTCAGCTAGAAGCGTTTATGTTAAAGCACGAATCCGGTTTTTCTCTGAAGCAGATCTGTGACATTGTCGCGTCTAAACCTGAGACCATCAAAACTCGCCTTCGTTATGCGATGGAAAATTTAAGAGAGTGCCTAACACGTAAATTGGGAGGTAGACAATGACGCCACCATTAAACGATGAAGAGGTCGTCAAAATGTACAAAGAAAGTGCAACTGAAGCGCCCTCTAAAGAAACAGATGACGCCATTTTGGAGTACGCAAAGGCAAGCCGAACAGTTGATGTAAAGCCGCATTATGTAGTCAACTGGAAGCCCATATTTGGCCTTGCTGCGACTATCGTATTCGTTACGCTATTAACCCCGTGGGATTGGGTCGAAGAGCCAAATCTTATTCACGAAGAAATGCAGCTAGAGTCGATTTCTCCTGAGAGCTTCGACGATTCTATGGAAGCACAAACCGATGCGATACCGACATTTTCAAGCCCGGCTCCCGCAGCTTCTCAGATGAAAGAGCACAAAAACGTGAAAAGCCATGAAAGAATGATGACGGATATTCCTGAATTAGAGGCGCAATTGAATCCATTTGCTCAAATCGAGACGCTTGTTCTTGAAGGTAAGAAAGAAGAAGCGACAGAAATGCTGAAAAGGCTTGTGGAGGAAAACCCAGCCCTGGAAGAAACTCTGCCAGATCACTTAGCTGAGTTATTACAAAGTGAGTAGAAACGCACGTGCATTCTTTACATGTGTACTTATACAGGTTGATACTTTTTTGAACAATCTGGTTTTAGAATGAAGAAATACATCTTTCGCGAGTGTGAATAAGTAAAACTACACCTTTGTATTTGATACTTATGGGTTTTGTTTTTACGAGTAGGATTGTTATATGGAATACAGCTGGTAGGATATACGGATAGTATCTGTATAATAAGCTGTTATGATGCAACAGGATTTCTTCTATTAGTCAATGGTTGTATAAGTATCTTAAGCACAGTGTGCAGGTTTAAGTTTAGCTATGATTGAAATGCAGTTTGTTAGATTACATCTGATTGAAAAAGGAATACCTAACGATTTGGTTACTCCTTCTCCGTTTATATGGTCAAAATATTTAAACCCGAAAGGGAAACCGTTCTTATTTCAGTCCTTAACACAAGTCATGCTGCATGGTCTAAGATTTGGATTATTATGCGGTAGTCTAATGTGGTTAATTGGCGCTGATTCCAACTATGAGCTTGCAATCAAAGCGAGCGTTTTAGGCTTAGGTATGGGGCTGGTAAATTGGGTTAGAATCACTCGTACAAAGAGAAAGCTCGATATCGTAAGTTGGGAGAAGTGGTGTAGTGAAAACTACGGAGCAGCACCATAACAAACAATTCAAACAGACCAAAAACGTGTGGCACTTTTAGTTTGCGGTGAGTTTGGTGTTTAGGATGGTTTGCGGAAACGGCATTTGTACGTTTTTGGCAGTTTAATTGGGCGTTAGGAATACACTGAAAATTATGACTAAAGACGAATGGTTAAAATGTGAAAGTGCTCCAATAATGATTAAATATCTATGGACACAAGAGCCTTTATTATCTGTTGCAAAAAGATTTGAGATATACCCAAGCACTGAAGATTGGATGGATTATCTGAATGCTGAAATGCCGCTCTATAAGTTTTATCTTTCTACGTGTCGAAAGATATGGCCTTTGCTTATTCAAGAAGAAAGTAGGAAAGGAATAGAACTTGCTGAGAGGTTTGTCGATGGCAAGGTTAAATGGCGTTGCGTAAGTGATTACAATTGGCATGTTGAAGGGGCTGCTTTCCGTTTTGAAGACCCACAAGATCAAGAGCAAATAGATACTTGGGTTAAAGATGTGGAGCGAAACCATTGTGAGATTGTTGATAAACTCAGTAATGAGGATGGGAAGGTGATTTGTACTCAGAAATTATTGAAACAAGCTGCTTATTTTGCCGATTGTGCAATGATGTACCCTTCAATTCAGCCAAAGGGCTTACTCAATGATGAATATAATAAATTCTTATGCCCTAAATTACTTCGGCAGTATGTTTCTTACCCATTGGTTTAGCGCACGTATTCCTAACAAAAGCTTTAAACCGACAAACAACGCGTGGCATTTTTAGTTTACGGTGAATTTAGTGTTTAGGGCGCAGTGCAGCGGCTTGTTTTGTGCGTTGTCTGCGGTTTAAGCTGGCGTTATATTTCCGAGTACCCCACGTTTAGTAGACACTTTACTAAGTTAGATCTAGGGTCTAATTGAGAGGTGATTTATGGTTAAACATCGTAATCCAGCGTACACCGAAGAATTCCGCAAAGAGGCGGTGCGTCTTGCCAGTCTTCCAGGTCGAACGGCGGTCTCGGTTGCTCAAGAGCTGGGCATCAGTGCTCAGCAAATAAGGAACTGGAAGCGTCAATTCACACGTCTATCGGATAAACAGTTTAACACCCTAGACGGTGTTGATTACTCGAAGAAAGAATCCGAAGAGCTTCGAGCGCTAAGGCGTGAGAACAAGCGACTCAAAGATGAAATGGAATTCCTAAAAAAGGTCTCGGCGTACTTCGCGAAGCAGCAAGAGTGAAGTACGAGTTCATCGACAGTTATGTTGAGAAATACAAAGTCACTCACATGTGTCACGCTCTTGATGTCTCACCTAGTGGCTTTTACAAGTGGCGTCATCGAGTGCCCAGTGAGCGTTCAAAGCGTCGAGAGCGCTTTGAACAATTGGTGATGTGTACCTTTGCTCAGTATCGGGCTCGCTATGGTTCCGTGCGGATAACCGAAGAGCTTAACGAAGCAGGGCATGCCTGCTGCGTGAATTATGTGGCTGATATCATGAAAGAAAAAGGCATCAAGGCGCGTAATGGCAAAGGGTTCAAATACAGCAAGGATGTCGCTGCAATGACGAACGTTGCCGACAATTTACTGCGCAGAGACTTTGAATCAGAGACACCGAATCAGAAGTGGGTCACAGACATCACATATATCTGGGTGAAGAGCCGTTGGCTCTTCCTAGCGACGGTGATGGACCTACACTCAAGACGCATTGTGGGTTGGTCGTTGGGCACAACGATGACGGTGGAACTTATCATGACAGCCTTAAAAATGGCGTTTGAGTCACGTAAGCTGGCGAAGGGGGTCATCATCCATTCGGACCGTGGTGTACAATATCGGGCATATAAATACCAAGACTTCATGCGTCAGCATGGAGGCATCCCAAGCATGAGTCGACAGGGAAACTGTTGGGATAATGCGGTGATGGAGTCATTCTACAGTCGACTGAAAGTCGAGCTGATATACGCAGAAGACTACCAAACGCTTGAGGAAGCCCGGTTGGGTATCTTCGAATACATCGAGGTATTTTACAATCGCAGAAGAAGGCACTCAGCGTTGGGGCATGTCAGTCCGGTTGAGTACGAAAGTATGTAGTTATGTGGTGTCTACTTTTTGTGGGGTACACCAATTTAAGGAGTTAATAATGAGATTTTCTATTGCTGTAGTTATTTTTTTTATGAGTTTTAATTCGTTTGCAGGTCTTTCGAATTATTGCGGGAATATAGATAAAATGTATACATGGGCTGGAGGTAACGACACGTATGGTGTTTGGGTTCTATTTGATAATAATCCTTCTGCTTGCTCTGGTGGATTTTATTTGTCCCAGCAAGGTAACAATAGGGAGCTTGTCTATAGCTTTTTACTATCAGCAAAAATGGCTAAGACCCCTATTTGTATTCAGACGAACCCAGAGTCAGGAAAAATATCCGCACGCTGCAGAATTAATTACGTTGTAGATAAGTAGTTTCAAGGTTGTTAAAAATATAACAAAAGCTTCAAACCGACAAACAACGCGTGGCATTTTTGGTTTGCGGTGATTTTAGTGTTTAAGGTGTAATGCAGCGGCTTGTTTTGTGCGTTGTCTGCGGTTTAAGCTGGCGTTAGCTATCTAGTTCAATTATGTTGTTATGAGATTGAAAAGTTAAATCTGTTCATATATGTTTGTTAATAAATGTAAACTGTTAATTGGTGAACAAATGAAAACAAAGCTCGCTTTGATTGTATGTGGCATTATTTCTGGTTGCGCGACTCAATACAAGCCACAAAACTTGAGTGAAAGCAGTCCAACTTTACGTATTGTGGGTGGTGATGTATACGGGACTTCCCATAGTTACAAGGTATTACTGGAACCCTGTGTGTCCAAGGATGTGGCGGAACTTGGGAGTGTCGGTGGAGCTTTGATAAGTAAAACAGAAGATTTCTCTAAACTAGAAGAGAACTCTCAAATGATAATTAAAGTAATAAAATCAGTAAATTACACTAGGGAAGTGAGATACACAACTAGCTACATCCAGTTCAAGCCAGAGCTAGGGAAAAATTACCAAATAAAAGGGCGAAACCTAATTGATCTAAGTACAGAGCTTCCACCAAGTGATTTTTTGAACTTGCCTATAAATTTCTGTGAAAAGGGCTGGCCACAACTTTAACCAAAACGTAGCTAACAAAAGCTTCAAGCCGACCGCCAACGCGTGGCATTTTTAGTTTGCAGTAATCATTGTGTTTAAGGCGCAATGCGGTAGCCGGTGTATTGCGTTGGCAGCGGCTTAAGCGGGCGTTATAGCGCTTTGATAATTCAAGGGTTGTAATGATTTCGAAAGTTGCTGGCTTCAGTGCTTTGTGTTCGATTTCTCAACCAACGTCAAGGTGGTTAACTCGGCGCAAACCAAGTTGCAGCAAGCTTTCAAAACCAATCAGGTTTTCCGAGTTTCGAAGCTTTGCTCTCGGTTTGTTCTTCTAAATTCTCGACCGAATCGGTGTTTTGAGTTTTGTGGTCTGGTTGCAGAAGTTTTTGTTGGCTAAGATGGCGTTCATTGAATGCAAGCTAAATGCTTTATTGCCAAGTTAAGTCTATTTGCTTGTATCGCTACAACAAACAGTTCAAGCAGACCAAAAACGCGTGGCATTTTTAGCTTGCGGTGAGTTTTGTGTTTAAGGTAGTTTGCAGAAACCGCATTTGTACGTTTTTGGCTACTTAACTGGGCGTTATAGCGCTTTGATAATTCAAGGGTTGTCAGGTTCTCGAAAGTTGCTGGCTTCAGTGTTTTTGAGTTTGTTTTCTCAACCCGCATCAAGGTGGAAAAGTCGTCGCAATCCAAGTTGCTGCAAGCTTTCAAAATCAATTCGGTTCGCTGAATTTTGACACTTTGCTCTCGGCTCGTTTCCCTAAATTATCGACTGAATCGGTATTTTGGGCTTTGTGGTCTGGTTGCAGAAGTTTTTGTTGTTTATCATGAGTTCATCGAGTGCAGGCTCAATGCATCATTGCCAAGTTGGCTTGTTTATTCGTTGCGCTACAACAAACAGTTCAAGCAGACCAAAAACGCGTGGCATTTTTAGTTTGCGTTGAGTTTTGTGTTTAGGGTAGTTTGCAGAAACGGTGTTTGTGCGTTTTTGGCTACTTAACTGGGCGTTATAGCGCTTTGAAAATTCAAGGGTTGTCAGGTTCTCGAAAATTGCTGGCTTCCGTGCTTTTGAGTTCGCTTTCTCAACCAGCATCAAGGTGGGAAATGCTCTGCAAACCAAGTTGCTGCAAGCTCTTAAATTCAATTCGGTTCGCTGAATTTTGAAGCTTTGCTCTCGGCTCGTTCCCCTAAATCTTCGACTGAATCGGTGTTTTGGGCTTTGTGGATTGGTTGCAGAGGATTTTGTTGGTTAGGATGCTCTTCATTGAATGCAAGCTAAGTGCTTCATTACCAAGTTAAGTCTGTTTGCTTGTATCGCTACAACAAACAGTTCAAGCAGACCAAAAACGCGTGGCATTTTTAGTTTGCGTTGAGTTTTGTGTTTAGGGTAGTTTGCAGAAACAGTATTTGTACGTTTTTGGCTACTTAACTGGGCGTTAGGTCTCAGGGGTTATATGAACAGTAAAAATATCGAAGAAAAACATATTAAATCCCTTGATGATTTCAAAGGTTTTATTCGAAATAAAGATTATAGAAAGTGGATTTACAGAGGACAGTCTTCAGCTTCTTGGTCTCTCGAAAGTTCCCTCTTGAGGGCAATTAAGAATGCAAGCAGTATTCGGGAGTACAGCGGCGAAAGCTCTAGAATCAGGTCTGGACATAATTATGAAAAGATAATGTTAGAACGCTTTAAGTCTGGAGCTCACTTATACCTTAGTCATCTTCCTGAAAATGATGACCTTCTTAGCTGGCTGGCGGTTATGCAGCACCACGGCGCACCGACTCGTCTTTTGGACTTCAGTTTTTCAGCATATATAGCGTTGTACTTTGCGGTAGAGGTTGGTGACGGTGATGCTGCAATCTATTGTATTGACCATAGTGCCTTAAAGCGTGCTGATAGTCGACATTTTGGAAGAGACCGAAAAAACGTTTATAACAGAGTGTTAAGTGAAGAAAGTAGTGATGATGAAATGTGTCTTTTTGCTTTCGAACCAGAGTTTTCAAATCAACGTTTACTTGCACAGCAAGGGCTGTTTTTTGTTCCAAATCACTTGCTTGTGTCACATGAGAAAATTCTGAGTGGATATGAGCTACCAAAAGGTTGCGTCTATAAGTTAGTTATAGGTAAAGAACTTCGATACGCAGCTTTAGATATGCTGAACCAAATGAACATAACATCAAGCACCGTTTACCCTGGATTAGATGGTTTTTGTAAAAATTTACATAAAGTACCGGTATTTGGGGCTCGTCATCAAAATAGAGTGGGTAAAGAGACCTAACAATCAATTAAAGTCGGACTGCTAACCTGTGGCATTTTTGGTTCTGGTTAGGTGCGGTGTTTACGGTGGCCGGGTTTGATTTTCGTGGCGTTAGCAGCCGCTTAATCGGGCGTTATGAAGCATCTAGAAAAATCCTGCAAAATTAGGGGTTAAGGTTCTTCGCTCGTGTTTGATGCCTTTGTTGTTTTGAAATGATCTCAGCCTGAAAATCCGTGCTGTTTCTTTGGTGAAATGCCGCTTTGGGAGCATCGAAAGGCAAATCGGCTGTTTGGCTATTTTTGCCAAGTGATTCTTTCTAGCAGCCATTTGCTGCACCGTTACTTTTGTGGGGCGGCAGGGCGTCGATAAATTCAAAACTTGGTGCGCTATTCTAGTCAATACGTTGTGGGCTTATCGAGTAGCTGCCAACATTTTGTGAAATGGCTCTGTGTCTTAGGCTTCTGTATTTGCGGGGATTTCGAGGTTGCCGTAAAGTCCGTTCATAACAAACAATTCAAACAGACCAAAAACGTGTGGCACTTTTAGTTTGCGTTGAGTTTAGTGTTTAAGGCGGTATGCAGAAACGGCATTTGTACGTTTTTGGCAGTTTAATTGGGCGTTAGGTATTTGGAGGCAGTTTGAAAGGTAGAGTTTCAAAATCGGCAATTGTAGATGTATGTCTTGAAGGGGTTATTTCATCACAAAAACAATACGAGGCTATGTCTGGTGGTGATTGGGTTTGTTGGGCTCCAGAGTATTTTATTACATCCTGTCTTGCTCAGTCGTTAAACCAGATGCCTGGAAGCAAGTATGTGACCATTGAAAATGGGGCTTATGACGCTTTAGATTATGCCGGAGCAGTCGGTAAAGGTAGATTACATGGTGATATTAGATCAAATGGTCGCTTTGATCTTTTGCTTTGGTGGGCTAAAGGTGATCCTAGGGCTGTAATTGAAGTTAAAAATCGAGTTCTTAACAAAACTCAATATGAAGCTGACCTAAAGCGAATCACAGCGGTTTTGAAACGTAAAAAGCTGGAGTCAACCATGGAATTTGGTGCTTTTGCCTTTTATTCTGCGACTGATGATTCATCAACTAAGAATTCAAGCGAAATACTTATACAAAGACAAGCTACAATACAGAAAAATGCGCAAGATATAGTGGGCGATGAATTTTGCGCTACGCTACATTCAAGTGACATTAAAATAGAAGGTGAAAGTGGCTGGTTTGCAGGGTGCTTACTCATAGAGCATACCTAACAAACAATTCAAACAGACCAAAAACGTGTGGCACTTTTAGTTTGCGTTGAGTTAGGTGTTTAAGGTGGTATGCGGCAACGGCATTTGTCCGTTTTTGGCAGTTTAATTGGGCGTTATGAAG
Organism: Vibrio penaeicida; assembly: GCF_019977755.1. Lineage (NCBI taxonomy): Bacteria > Pseudomonadati > Pseudomonadota > Gammaproteobacteria > Vibrionales > Vibrionaceae > Vibrio > Vibrio penaeicida. Next base: position 1,600,482 of record NZ_AP025144.1, read on the forward strand.
CATCTAGAAAAGTTCAGTAAAATTAGGGGCTAAGGTTCAACATTTGCTCTTCTTTTCATCATGATTTGATTCTTTCCCAACTGAAAAACCGCTGTGTTTTTTGGTGAAATGCCGCTTGGGTTTTATCAAAAGGCAAATTGGCTGTTTGGGTACTTTTGCCAAGTGATTCTTTCTAGCAGCCATTTGCTACGCCGTGAAATTTGCGGGGCGGCAGTGTATTGAAAAACTTCAAATTTGGTGGTTGTTTTGAGTCAACTCGTTGTGGGTTTATCGTGTAGCTGCCAACATTTTGTGAATTGGCTCTGCGTCTCAATCGTCTGTATTTGCTGAAATTCTGTGGTTGCTGTAAAGTCCGTTCATAACAAACAATTCAAACAGACCAAAAACGTGTGGCGCTTTTAGTTTGCGTTGAGTTTAGTGTTTAAGGTGGCATGCAGAAGCGGCATCTGTACGTTTTTGGCAGTTTAATTGGGCGTTATAGCGCTTTGATAATTCAAGGTTTGTAAGGGATTCGGAAGTTGCTGGCTTCAGTGTTTTTGAGTTTGATTTCTCAACCAGCATCAAGGTGGAAAAGTCGTCGCAATCCAAGTCGTTGCTAACTTTAAAAAATCAATTCGGTTCGCTGAATTTTGAAGCTTTGCTCTCGGCTCGTTTCTCTAAATTCTCGACTGAATCGGTGTTTTGGGTTTCGTGGTCTGGTTGCAGAAGGTTTTGTTGGCTAAGATGCTTTTCATTGAATGCAAGCTAAGTGCTTCATTGCCAAGTTAAGCCTGTTTGCTTGTATCGCTACAACAAACAGTTCAAGCAGACCAAAAACGCGTGGCATTTTTAGTTTGCGGTGAGTTCTGTGTTTAGGGTAGTTTGCAGAAACGGCATTTGTGCGTTTTTGGCTACTTAACTGGGCGTTATAGCGCTTTGATAATTCAAGGTTTGTAAGGAATTCGAAAGTTGTTGGCTTCAGTGTTTTTGAGTTCGATTCCTTAACCTGAATCAAGGTGGTAAATCCTCGCAAGCCAAGTCTTTGTAGGTTTCAAAATCATTCAGCTGCATCAGATTTTGAAGTTTGGTTTCCGGCTAGATTTCCTAAATTCTCGACTGAATCGGTGTTTTAGGTTTTGTGGTCTGGTTACAGTCAGTTTTGTTGGCTAAGATGCTGTTCATTGAATGCAAGCTAAGTGCTTCATTGCCAAGTTAAGTCTGTTTGCTTGTATCGCTACAACAAACGCTTCAAGCGGACTGCCAACGCGTGGCACTTTAGGTTTGCAGCAATTATTGTGTTTAAGGCGCAATGCGGTAGCCGTTGTGTCATGTTGGCAGCAGCTTAAGCGGGCGTTATAGCGCTTTGATAATTTAAAGATTGTAAGGTTCTCGAAAGTAGCTGACTTCAGTGTTTTTGAGTTCGATTTCTTAGCCTGAATCAAGGTGGTAAATCCTCGCAAACCAAGTCGCTGTATGCTTTCAAAAGCAATTTGGTTCGTTGGGTTTTGAAGTTTTGCTCTTGGCGCGTTTTCCTAAATTCTCGACTGATTCGGTGTTTTGGGTTTTGTGGTCTGGTTGCAGAAGGTTTTGTTGGCTAAGATTCAGTTCATTGAATGCAAGTTAAGTGCGTCATTGCCAAGTAAGTTTGTTATTCGTTGCGCTACAACAAACAGTTCAAGCAGACCAAAAACGCGTGGCATTTTTAGCTTGCGTTGAGTTTTGTGTTTAAGGTAGTTTGCAGAAACCGCATTTGTACGTTTTTGGCTACTTAACTGGGCGTTATATCTCCGAGGGTCATATGAATAATTTTGAAAAAATAGAGAAAATCATTCCTCTTTGGTATGCGCAAAGAAAATGGGCAGAGGAAATGCTTATACAAGCTTTTCAGTTTGAGAAAGCGGAAGATATTCTGCTATCTCAGTACCGTGGCTCACACTCAATTCCTGGAACCAGTTGGATGTATCGTACACACGGAGTCGGTGTCGAAATCTTTCGCCCGTCAGGTGCTGGTGGTATAGATTTTGACTTTAACAAACCACATCCAGACAAATGGCGTCTACGTGTGTTTTTCGAGAGGCAGTATGAAGAAGGTAACCTCCCATTTACAGAATACAATGATTTATATAAAGATGAAGAATTGTTGGAGCTTGCTATAAAGCAAGTTTTAGAAAAGGTTTCGATATAACAAACAGTTCAAGCAGACCAAAAACGCGTGGCATTTTTAGTTTGCGTTGGGTTTTGTGTTTAGGGTAGTTTGCAGAAACAGCATTTGTGCGTTTTTGGCTACTTAACTGGGCGTTAGCACTTTCAAAGGAAAGACAATGTATGAAGTAGCTTTTGATATTAAATACGAAGGATTTTGGTCATTATTCTTCGTTGCTCCTGGATTCCTTTTTTGCTTTATTTCTTATTATGCATTGACAAATCGTGAAAAAATAGCAAGGTTGAGTTTCTATGCAAGCGGCAAGCAAAGTGACCCCAAAAAAACAAGTGTTGTCCTTTGGTTTATGCTTATTTTTTCTATTTTTTGGACTGGTTTAGTATCGTATGGGCTTGGCTCTCAATTGTTTGAATTATTAGCCAAATATCACAAAGGGGATTATCTCGTCATAGAAGGTATAGTTGAGAATTTCGATCCGATGCCTTATCCCGGACGTAAGAGAGAGAGCTTTAGTGTTAAAGGGATCTATTTTCAATACTCTGATTTTTCCGTCACCCCTGGCTTTAATAATACAACCTCTCACGGAGGACCAATACGCGAAGGGCTTCAAGTTCGAATTTCCTATATCGGAAATACAATCTTAAAATTAGAAACTTTGAAAACTAAATGAGTCATATGCTGAGGCTAACAGTGCTAACAAACGACTATGGCGTCAATAGTTAATTTTTAGATATATTTTCATCCCACATGGCGCCATCTCTTAGCATTGAGTTTAAGATGACAACCATCTTACGAACGCAGGCGATGATAGCGACTTTCTTTGGTTTTCCTGATTGAACGAGGCGGGTATAAGTCGCTTTGAAAACAGGGTTACACTGCATAGCAGACATCATCGCCATATACAGAACAGTTCGAACTTGCGCTCTTCCTCCTTGAATCACTCGCTTGCCTTTGTAGCGCCCACTTTCTCGAGTAATGGGTGCAACACCAATGAGTGAAGCGGCTTGTTTGTTGGTGATGTAACCCAGCTCGGGAACGTTGCTGATGATGGATGCAGCGGCAATGTTTCCAATACCAGGAACACTTTGCAGGATGTCGTTTTTGGTCTGATAGTCTGGACACGATTCGATGAGTTTAACCAGCTTATCCTCGATGTTTGAAATCTGTTTTTTCATGGCAGTCAGCACTGGCTTGATGGTCGAATGTAGAGATTTGGGCAATACCTGAATTCGATTCTTCTCCATTGTTTGCATAGAGAGTAGCTGATTGCGACGTATGACTAAGTCACTCATCAGTCGAATGTTTTCTGCCTTTATGATGGAGATTTCGAGTACTGATAGCTTCTGCGTAATAAGCGATAAGCTCAGCATCTAATCGGTCGTTTTTAGCTCTTCGACCAATGGCTCCAGCGAAGCGTTTAACGTGAATAGGGTTGGCGCGGACAATCGGTAATTGAGCTTCGGCACATGCTAGGACAAAAGGCATTTCTAGTCGTCCGGTTGCTTCAATGACGATACGTTCAGGTGAATGTTTTTTTATCGTTTTGATGGCGTCTTTGATGCCTTTGTCGTCGTTTGACACAGCGAAAAAGAGATTAAGTGGTCGTATAAAAATATCGAGTTGCGTCTTGCCAGTATCAACGCCGATATTAATGTTTTGAAGTGTATTGGTATTCATAATAAGCTAACTCTTGCTTGCGAAATGCGGGTTCGAGACCCAGTCGACTATCCGAGGTTTGTGCTTGGAGTCCTATGGGGTGTTCATGTTTGTTATCGGTCTCTCGACAGAGGAGCCTAGCTTCAATCGAACTACCCCATAGAAAGCTTTAGTTGCAGCTAAAGCCTGGGTCTCACATTACCCGAATTCAGGAAAGATTATCCATACAAAAGCTTCAAACCGACAAACAACGCGTGGCATTTTTGGTTTGCGGTGATTTAAGTGTTTAAGGCGTAATGCAGCAGCTTGTTTTGTGCGTTGTTTGCGGTTTAAGCTGGCGTTATATTTCAGTATTCATAGAAAAATGTAGAAATCTATGGTTGATTTTGTGCTAAAAGTTAAATCAATGTGTAGGGTTTAAGGTTAGTGCAAAACTAAGTACATAGCGTTATTAGGTGAAATAACGCATCATTGATAATAAAGAGAGGTTAAAATATGAGTACGAAGAACAAAATTATTTTTAACGGCACGGTTCACACTGTTAATATAGAACCCCAAAATATAGTCAACTACCACTCGAAAGCCGCAGACTCTTTATTAGAACTTCGAAATGAACTTCAAGAATTTATTAAAGATTCTGCACAGCAGAAAGTCGCACTAAAAATAGTTGATAATGTTGAAGAACAAATTCAATCAGCATCGCCAAGTAGAGATACCCTTAGTGCATTAATAGAAAGCTTACCTAGTGTTGGGAATGTCGCCGGTATTGGATCATTTATATTGTCCTGCTTTGCTGCTTAGCCTTAAGCGTTGTGTATTAATAAATTTTTTAGTATGCAGCTTCATTTAATACAGGAAATAAAATACCAATGTGTAATCACATCTATACAGGTAACTATAAAACTCTGCCTAAGGCTATGGGAATAAAGTGCCCTTATCCTACCATTTATGAAAATTTAAAGTCAGCTATTCATGGGGATTCCACTGGTGGTCATGCTCCTTTATTACCGATTGATGAACATGGAAATTGTATCTTTCACAGTAAAGATCTTAACTGGAAACGGGTTAATAATTTCAAAAAACACTTCATGGATCTTCTGGAAATTATCGGAGCAGATGAAACAATTAGAGATTACGATTTTTCTGAATTTCATTTTGTGGGCGATAATCTAGATGAACTTTCTTCCCCGCAATACATTTTCGATATAACTGACTCAGTCTACAGAAAACAGGCATATTTTTTTAATGCTGTTTTTCATGATGCTATTAAGATTGCGAATTCAAATTTCAAAAATGGGGTTCGTTTTGATAATTGTATTTTTGACCACGACATATCTTTCACCAATACATCTATTCAAGGCTCAGTATTTAGCAATAGTAGGTTTCATCGTAACGTCCAGTTTTCCAATATCAAGTTTTTAAGCTACTCTCTTTTTGAAAATGTGGTTTTTACTGGAAACAGTTCAGGGTATGTAGTTAAATTTAAAGACTCTCAGTTTCAGGGAATAACTGATTTCTCAGGCATTATCTTTAAACCTCAGGTAAAAGAATGTTCGATGGGGTTTCATAATGTTCAGTTCGAAGACTATACCAATTTCAATAAAGCTGAATTTTATAACCAAGTGGTTTTTGCAGATGTTTTATTTGCATCTATGACCGAATTTACAGATGCTTTATTTGCTACTGCTAGCTCCGCGGCAAGATACAATGGCACTGCTGTAGAGTTCAATCAAATTGAAGTTTCAGCTAAAGCAGTCCTTTCGTTCAATAGTTCAGACCCCTTGGTAAAGCTTTTTAATCATGATGTTCAGATGAGCTTTAAAAAAGATCCAGAAGGACTCATACAATTTGAAAATATTAACTACAAAAACCTAACCTCACAATCGCGGGAACGGCTAACGAAATACACTAAAACTGGTAATGTCGAAATTGGAACGGGGTGTATTAAATATCGTTTTCAAACAGAAATTAGAACTATAGAAATTAGTCAGGGAAATGCACCGTTGATCCTCGAACTCTGCCAAACATTTACCAACTATTTTACAGCAAGCAATGGAATTAACCTTGGTTTTGAAATAGTAGAGCGCAATAAGAATAAAGTTAGTTTTTTCTATTTTACAGATGAAAATATTTTTGAAGATGCTTTTTTGCAAAGCTTGGAAAAAACTGAGCAAGAATTATGGAGTTTACTTGCTACCAATCCTGAAGGACATCAGTACATCACACTAAGAGAAGGCACGAGTCAAACAACATTGGCAAAACGAGATCATTTTATCAATGTAGTAGATGGAATTTCAGCCTTGATTGGAACATTTTGCCGTGTTGGCGTAAGAATTGCTTGCGGCTCTTGGACTGCAAAAGACACAGAAACCCTATTAAATTCAGTACGATTTAATAAGGCATCAAGAACAGAACAAGCAATGAAGCTACACAAAGTACTCATTGACAAATACACTGGTGAGGAGCTGTTAGCCTTCAATATCCAGCAAAATGGACTATTAATTGGCCACAGCACTAATGTCATTTTTAATGGACCAGTTGAAACGGTTACTATTGATTGATCAACTAATACTTACGGTTCGTTAACGAACCGTAAGTATTTTTAACAGTGAAAAAATGGATTGGTGCTTGAATTATAATTGTTTTGTTTCATCTTCGTGACGTAGTCGAATTTAGCATGTTAATGTAAGCGGTATTTTTCAAGTTAAAATAACAGTAAACGTTGTATTTTAATTAAGCTGTAGGTTTGTAAGTCGTTAAAATATAACAAGTTAATCAACAAGGACAAAATGCGGCTGGCTATCTCGCTGCGCTCGTATTTTAGCCCGCCAAATTTTGCCTGTTATTAAGGCGTTATGTGCTGTCGATGGAGGTGAATTTAGAAGGTATGAAAAAATATATTTTTTGTTCGTTGCTCATACTCATAGTTGCTCTTAGTGCCTACCTGTCGTTCGGTGTCTATCGGAACTCATATCTCTCAACAAATATTGAAAATGGTAGCTATTATTCATGCTTGAATGATTCCACGATAAAAAAATACAGTATTGACCTGTGGAATCAAACTGAGATTTTTGATATCCGGTTTGTCGCTTCAGGTAATACTCATTGCTTTGCTCCAAAGTTCCCATCAATTGAGGTTTCTTCCTCAAAAGTTACACACTGGCTACATATTGTGGAAACATCGGGTGATGTACAGTTTTCTGGTAAACATGCGTCCTTAGGTAACTTTGGACCAAACTGGGTTTTTGTTGATGTTGTCAGCCAAGAGAAACGTGATAGCAGTAATCCATTTTATAGTGTGGGGGAGGTTTTTCGAGACAATCCTGGTTGGACTTCGGCTCCTCATATAACATTAACTTGGAATGGAAAATTGTTTGGACTATCTGAAATTGAAAGGGTGTTCTATCCAGTGGGAGGGGTATCTTGGGGTTTTAACTTACAGAGTTGGTCTTTAACTCCAGAAGCTATTCCCCCTAAATTACTCCATAAAAGTGCTTGGTTTGAGGTAGTGGAAGCACTTAATGATGAGTATCCAAACTATGTATTCAGTATCTAATAAGCTACGCACATAACAAAAGCTTCAAACCGACAAACAACGCGTGGCATTTTTAGTTTGCGGTGAATTTAGTGTTTAAGGCGTAATACAGTGGCTTTGTAATCATCCCCTAAACTAGGGACATTTAGAATTAGAGTTCTTCGGTTTAAACTAAACCAAATGGAGAACACTGATGAAAAAATCACGCTATACAGAAACGCAAATCGTCAAGATTCTGAAAGAAGTTGAGGCTGGCAGGTTGGTCAAAGAGGTCTGCCGAGAGTATGGTATATCAGATGCCACTTACTACAACTGGAAGTCCAAGTACGGCGGCATGGAAGCCTCAGACGTGAAGCGACTGAAGGAGCTTGAGGATGAAAACCGACGCCTGAAGCAAACGTTTGCTGAACTGAGCCTCGACCATAAAATCCTTAAGGATATCGTCGAAAAAAAGCTGTAAAGCCCACGATTCGGCGAGAGTGGGTGGATTACGTCAATAATTGTCACTGTGTGAGTCTGCGTAGGGCTTGTCGTTTAGTCGGCATCAGTGACTCGGTCTATCGGTATCGACCAGATAAGCACGAGATACCCCTGTGATTGCCGCCTTGCAAGAAGCCGTTGAACGTTATCCTGCATATGGTTTTGGCATGTTATTCAAAGTGCTTAAACGATGGGGGTATCGCTGGAACCACAAACGAGTGCATCGACTCTACTGCGAACTGAAGTTGAATAAACGCCGTCGAGGAAAGAAGCGATTACCAACAAGAGAGCCCGCTTCTTTATGTGTGCCAGAAACGTTCAACCAATGTTGGTCAATGGATTTCATGAGCGATTCACTGATGTGTGGTAGACGCTTCAGGACGTTCAATGTTATCGATGACTTTAACCGTGAAGTACTGGTCATTGAAATTGACTTGAATCTTCCCGCTCAAAGAGTTGTTCGCGTGTTGGAACGCATCGTCGCCTGGCGAGGTTATCCGAGTCAGTTACGTATGGATAACGGTCCAGAGTTTATCTCAACGGCTTTAGCTGAATGGGCGGAACAACATGACATACAACTCGAATTCATACAGCCAGGCAAGCCCACATAAAACTCGTTTGTTGAAAGGTTCAACCGGACCCCTTGGGAATATCTTGCTAAGTTGAAATTGCCGGAAGACTCTAATTTAGGGTGTCACTAAAAAGGGATGTTTACACATGGATACAAGTGTCAGATGGTGCTGGAAAATTACCCAATAGATTCATAATCAGTCTTTAATTTGCCCACGTTGATCCGCACATCTTTTTAAACATTAAATGACGTTTTCCCAGTCTCTTTGCTATTTTTTCGCGAATTAAATTGTACGTAATTAACCAACTGCTCATCAAAAATGTAGATGAAAGTGATTTGTTCAGAAGTGTGTAGAGCACGTTGTAATAATTCGTTGTCCTGAAGTCTCAAATCATGAGTAAACCAGTAAAGCGTTTTATGTTTCATCAAACTGAAATATCCGTAATAGATTTCAAAATTTTACGTGGTTAAAGGGTGGCTGGAACCTTATCTTGGCGTTAGGTTTTTGAAGGACTCAAACTCTTAATTTCTTGAAAAACTTCTTCTGCCTCAGCTGTTAGTTGCGAGTAAGTTCTAATATCACCGTTTCTTTGAGCGTGCATAGCTTGTTCAAGCAGCATTGAGTGTCTTTTTTTGAGTTTCTTAGCTGGGTTGCTCTTAAAAAAAGAAAACATGAATAACTCCGTTAATGTTTAATTTTTTCTATACGTCCAGCTAAGAGGAATAGTTCACTCTGAGGCTCTCTCAGCAACAAGTCTAAAAAAACAGTCAATCAGATTTTTAAAGCGTGGCTTTGTCGGTTGAATTTACTGGGCTAATATCTAGCTATCAACATAATGAAAGGATGCGAATTGTGTTTAAAAAGTTATTAGGGTTAGCGCCAAAATTAGAATCGGATGGTTCATATTCACCTTCAAAGCTTGCTCTGAAGATCGCAACAGCTGATAAGACCGATTACAAAGAAGTTGAATATAGCCCTGTAGACGGATCAAGGCGAAAAATCTTAGTCTTGGCGACCGAGCAAAAAAATATGGAAATGAAAAACGGGAAGCTTTTTTCGACTGGCAATCACCCTGTTGAAACTCTAGTACCCATGCTGCATCTTAGAAATGCAGGCTATGAGTTTGAGATATCTACGCCTAATGGTAAGCCCGCGATCATAGAAATGTGGGCATTCCCCCACAAAGATGAGCACGTAAATTCTATTTACAGTGAATACAAAGAACAATTGGAAAACCCCATTAGTCTGGCTGAATTGGTCAACAGTGGATTGAACGTTGAAGAATATGCAGCCGTATTTATTCCTGGCGGTCATGGTGCAATGTTGGGGCTTCCAAAAGATAAACGTGTTGGCACTGTTCTAAATTGGGCACACGACAATGATGTTTTTACAATTTCTATTTGTCATGGTCCAGCTGCTTTCTTATCTACTCATATGAATGGTTCTGAGTTTTTATATCAGGGGTATAAAATGGCAGTTTTTCCTGATTCAGTTGATGCTCAAACACCGATGATCGGCTACTTACCGGGTAAGATGCCCTGGGGATTGAGTGAGAAGTTAAAAGGTTTAGGCGTGGAGTTAGCGAATAGTAAAGCTGACAATACAGTTTGTCGTGATCGCTCGTTAATTACAGGAGCAAGCCCATTGGCCGCAGATGCCCTTGGAAGGTTGGCTGTAGAAACGTTGGTTTCAGCACGTACTTAATAAACACTTCTAGCCGACGACGGTCAACACTAGAGGGATAAATCGGTGGTTTGGGCATATTCTCGTTTCCACTCAAAAGATCACTTCGTTTGAATTAGGGAATATCAGAGGTGAAGTTTGCTCTTTTTGGGTGAGATTAACGGCTTATTTGTGAATAAGCCGTTTTATATACACAGCGTGTAAAAGACAAAGAAAGGAATACCTATAGAGTTACAGAGACTCTAGTTCTTTCGCCTGCATGGTCATTCTGATTTGCGAGTTAGGCGCACCAAAACCCCGGTACCCATCTCTTTGAACAATTTCGAAACAGAATCGCCCTTCAAAGAGCTCCGAGTACAGTTGATAGAACACACCGTGCTCGTCTTCATCGTAAAGGATATTAAAGCGCCTCATAAGTGACAATTGTTCCGAAGACAGACCGAATCTCGTGGCGAGATCGTCATAATAGTTATCAGTAACCGGCATCGTTTTTACATTGAGAGACGCTAACTTTTCAGCCATAGCGAAAATATCTCGAGTGCTGAATGCGATATGGTTTACCCCTGTTCCGGCGTACGTATCCAAAATTTTATTAGAGACGGTACGTGAGGCTTGAGAGCTATTGAGTGTGAAGGCAACTCGATTATCCGGTGTTTGCATCGCCTGGCTTTTCACCAACCCGCTCGGGTCTGTCAGGCTGACGCTAGGGGAGCCGACCATGTTAAACATTGCGCGGTACAGCAGAATAGAATGTAACATTTCTTCATAGGGCATGGTGGTGGCGATGTGATCAATTTCCGTTAGATACGCTTGTAGCTCGGCAGGCTCATTCCATTCAAACTCTCGCTCCCAATGAGCGGGTTGGTCAGATTCATCAACCAGATAAATCAAGCTTTCTCCGGGGCCTTGAATGGCTGGTAACCCGTGCGTATCCGAGCCCGTATTACCGTGAACTTGGTAACAGAGCTTATTGGCGCGGTCGAGCAATTTAGGAACGTCGGTACAAGTTAACCCAACAGCACAGACTGAGGCGCCATGTTTTTGGTGATATTGTTGCGCGAAGCTATCAGGTTCAAGGTTCATGACTAGGTTAATACTTCCCTGACGCCATAGTTCTACGTTCTTCTTCTTGTGAGTTCCAGCGTGGTAAAACCCTAGGTTACCGAGCAGTAACGTAAGCGCCTCTCGCTCTTTGATATTAAGGGCGAACTCTATAAATTGGACTTCAGAAGGCGGAAGTGTTTTGGGCAATAATGAACTTGATGGAAGCACATTAGTTCCGGCTACATGATCTTGTCTATTGGCTGGCTTAGATGCCTTAATATCTTCACTTCTATTGTTGGCAAAAACCAAGGAGCGGTATCCATCAATAGCGGTTTTTTCTGGAGAACTTGATCGAAATTGGTCGTTAAAAATTTCGAGAGAAAATGGACCGTCATATCCTGTAGCGTGAAGATTTTTCATAAATTGATCTAGGGGAAGCTCTCCTTGACCGGGGAAGCAGCGAAAATGTCGACTCCAACTCAGGTGGTCCATAGAGAGACGCGGAGCGTCGGCGGCTTGCACTAGGAAAATCTTTTCCCCTGGAATGTTCAGCATAGAATCAATTTCGGTCCCTCTAGAGAAAATATGGAACGTATCTAAACAAACGCCTATTTTCTCGTGATTGGCTCGGCGAACAATTTCCCAAGAGTCTCTGTAGTCAAATACATGCTTACCCCACGCGAGAGCTTCATAGGCGACTCGCTTCTCTCTTTTCTCCGCGATAGATCCTAATTCACTAAAGTCGTCGGCAGCTCTTTGAATTCCACCTAAGGCATGCGGCGAACAACTGCTGCAAACCATAAGAAGATCGGTCCCAGCTCATCCATAATGTCGAATTTTTGATTGGCTCGCTGAAAGATACGATCACGATACGGTGCGGGTAAGCCTTCAAAATCTCTCAATGGTTGATAAGCAACGACGCTCAACCCGTTATCATCAAGCATTGAGCGAATTTCTTTTATTGAACCGTTATGGTTGATCAAGTCGGCTTCAAAAATTTCAATTCCACGAAAACCCGCTTTGGCGCTGGCTTCAATTTTTTGTCTTAATGATCCTGAAAGACAAATCGTCGCAATAGAATAAAGCATCACCATTACCCCCTTGTTTGGTGAATTAACCCTTTGATGGCTAAAGCGTATCCCTGAATGCCAAACCCTACGATGATTCCATTTGCTACAGGGGAAATATAAGAGTGGTTTCTGAAAGCTTCTCGAGCGTGGACATTAGAAATATGGGTTTCAATCGTGGGTACTTGAGTGCCTTTAATAGCATCATGCAATGCTACCGAGGTATGAGTGAAAGCGCCGGGGTTAAAGACAACGCCCAGAATTGAACCGTTCTTTACACCGATGCCCGCCTCATGAAACCAGTCAATAAGCACACCTTCATGATTGCTTTGCATGAATTTGATGGTCACACCATGCTCTTTAGCGGTTTGATGACAAAGTGCCTCTACATCATCTAACGTAGAATTACCGTATTGTTCAGGTTCCCGTTGACCGAGAAGATTAAGGTTAGGGCCATTGATTACGAATATAGAGGACATTATTTTCTTCCTTGAGCAGATTCTAGGTCTTGAAAAGGCGGTGTTTGTATAAACACTTTCTCTCCACTCTTCACCGCCTCAACAATGGCTTCGGTGACACGTAAATTTTGAACACCATCATGGACACTCACCAAAGGTTCAGCTTGGCCTCTAATCACGTTACAAAAGTGGTGGAGCTGAGCTTCCAAGGGATCTTTTCTTTCTAATTCCACATCACTACATTCGAAAGGTTTCCACCAAGATCGATCTTCATCCTTCAAGTAACGTTTTAGCTTGAGGGTGGGAACGGAAAGCGACCCGTGAGTTCCAGCGATGTGGTAACAATCTTCATCGGGGTAGGTAGCGTAAGATTTGTTCTCTTGTGTGGTTTGCTCCCAGCTTCGAGCCGATCCCGCCGTGTCCGAAAGAATAAATGTGCCCAGCGTACCGTTGGAAAAAGAAAATACGATAGCAACGGTGTCTTCAACTTCAAATCCACGGTGTGTATTAGATGCCGTAGCTTGTACTGAAGAAATTTCCCCACATAAATATCGAAGATTGCCTATTTCATGGATCATGTTGATGAGAATAGGACCCCCTCCGATTTTGGTTCGCCAAGTCCCTAGTTCAAAATAATCGTCGGGCTTGTAAAAAAGAGCACTGCCTGTCACGGCAACAGTCGCCCCCAACGAACCAGAATCTATGAGCTCTTTCGCTTTACGCATAATAGGGCTATGCATACGGTGGTGACCGACAAGCAGGGGGGTAGAGTAATCTTGAGCAATGCGATACAAGCGTTCTCCCTCTGAAAGAGAGTGAGCCACCGGCTTTTCGATGATGGCAGGTATCCCCGCTTCTAAGCAGGCGATAGCTTGTTCTACATGAAGGTGATTTGGCGTAGCCAGAATAACACCATCAAGTTTTTTAGAACGTTCGGAGGAATTGGAATCCGAGTCACTGAACATTGTCTCAAGCTCACTGTACCAAGGGACACCGAGATTTTTTGCAAGCTCTCGCCCGTCATCGGTCGGGTCAACAATCGCAAACAAAGCGTAATTCGAATTGTCAGATGTTAATAACTTAATATGACTCTTTCCAATGAGCCCGGCTCCGACAACAGCAATATTAATTTTTTCCATGGGCAAACAGGCCATCCTTGTATTGGCAATTTCTTTAGATGAGCGAAACCCTCACGTAGAGTGATACATTTTATTAGAGGGTAGGTTGGTTCTTTTCAGGAATAGTCAAAGAACCAATCTTGAATTTGAAGGGGAAGAACGATCGTCCTACTTAGGGTTGCTCACCCCCTTCGGTATTATTAATGCTTTCATGACTCTGTATTTGGCGTTAGTCCCCGTTTTGAACGTGTTATTCGGACGCTTTTAAGCGATTAACAAAACCAAATAAGTGCGACTCAATGGCTTCTTGGCATGCGTTGAAATCTCTTTTGAGCGCTGCTTCCATGATGGATTCATGCTCATCGACAATGTCGGTACCTCGGAAACCATTGGTCTTTAATTCAACAACCACAAATTGACGGAATTGGTCATAAATCTGCTTGTGGTAGTGGATATGTAACTCAGATCCGCAAGCCGCAATCAATGCCGCATGAAATTCGTAATCGCATTGATGCCACATTCCAAAATGTTCTTCGATATCTTCTCGCATCTTTCGTTCGACGTGCAAAAGCTTATGGTGAGCGGCAACCAGATTGCTTTCCCACTCCATTCCACCATTAGAGAAAGACTGTTTTGCCCCATCGCTTTCAAGCAAGACTCTAAGGCGCGTCAACTCGTTCATTCGCTCGTTCGAAGCGCTGGCAATACTGAACCCCTTTTGGCCTTCTGCCTCAACAAGCCCCTCGCTTGATAGCCTTGCTAAGCTTTCTCTTAACACGTTCACACCACTGTTATAACGGCCTTTCAACGTATCCATTTTAAGTTTGCTACCGGGCTCGAAAGCACCCATCAAAATATCGTTACGCAAGGTTTCATAAAGATTCATTCGGTTTCCTATCAAAGCGCGCTATTGCTATCTACTATTTTTACAGTAACACACGATTAAGATCGATTTTTGGGGTGACTGCTTATATTTATGAGTTTTTCATTTATCGATGTCAAATCATTTTTGTCACCTATTTTTAAAAATGAGTGATGTTTTAACAAATAATCTACAAAATTAACATTAAGGGTTGTGCGAGGTGAAAAAATCGTGCAATTATTGATCAGAGATTAAGGCGTTAATGTGTGTAAACCTGTTAATGCCCACTTTGAGGCCGACCATTTGGTTTGGTCTTTTTACACAAAGGAGTGTGTCATAATGAAAATGAACAATGTTGCAAGCCAGTTTAAAAAAGCCTTTACGACAGTTGCGATGACTGTTGCGTTGTCCGCAACCAGCATTGCAAATGCGTCTGATGTTAAATTGCGCTTATCGGCGACGAGCTCAGAAACGGATCAACGTGCTGTGGCTTTGTTAGAGAAGTTTGGTCCTGGAGTTTCTGATTTTGCGACGTTTGAACCGCATTGGAATGCCTCATTGTTTAAACAAGGCACAGAGTTAGAAGCGATTGCCCGAGGAAACTTGGACATGACCATCACGTCGGCGCAAGAACTGGCTGAGTTTATTCCTGAGTTTTCTATCTTTTCTGCGGGTTACATGCACAGAGATGCCGCTCACCAAGTGGCGGTATTCAATGCTGACTTCATGGATGAATTCAAAGAGAAAGTGGAAGACGTACTAAACGTTAAGCTCTTGACGGTTATGTACATGGGTCGACGTCAATTGAATCTGCGAACTGATGTTGAAATCCAAACGCCAGAAGACCTGAAAGGGGTGAAACTGCGTATGCCGGGATCCGATGCGTGGCAATTTTTAGGCAAAGCATTGGGTGCCAACCCAACGCCTATGTCGTTTACTGAAGTTTATACCGCGCTTCAAACGGGAGCAGTTGACGGTCAGGACAATCCGTTACCAACCACGAAAGACGCTAAATTCTATGAAGTGACAAAGCAAATCGTACTAACCAGTCACCTAGTGGATCTGAACTACCTAGCCATTTCCAATAAAGTGTTCAATAAATTCTCGAAAGAGGAGCAAGCGAAACTGCTAATGGCAGCAGAAGCCACTGCAGAGTTTGGACGTCAAAAGCAATTGCAGTTGGAAAATGAATTGGCAGACTTTTTCCGAGATCAGGGTTTGAAAGTGTACACGCCTAATGTGGATGCGTTTCGTAAACAAGTTCAAAGTACTTACTTAAACTCCGACTTTTCAAAAACTTGGCCTGAAGGTCTTCTTGAAAAGATCAACGCACTATAAAGCTTTGAATTTATGACTATCTGGAATTGGCTGAAAAAAGCAGCCGATGGCATCGCGGTTACAATGTTAGCCGCTATGTTCATCATATTTTGCGCTCAGATATTTTCGCGATATGCGTTGAACGAACCATTAGGGTGGTCAGAAGAACTCTGTCTCACTCTTTGGCTGTGGCTCATTTTTTGGACAGGGGCATTTTGTCTAAAAAGCAGCGACCACATTCGTTTCGATATTTTGTATCTCAGCGCCCCAAAAAAAATACAAAGAGCGATGTTCTTTTTGGCCGCTCTTGGGATCATTGTAGGGTTTGGAATCAGCCTAGCACCTACTTGGGATTACATTACTTTTTATAAGATTAAAAAGAGCGCCATTTTGAAAATTAGATTGGATTACGTGTTTAGTATTTATGGCGTATTCCTAGCCGTGATAATTATTCGATACTCTTGGGCGATATATACGCTAATAAACCCCGAGCGCAAAGAAGAACAAGAGAAAAGTAGGTTGTAATCATGAGTATCTCGTTGAGCTTATGCCTAGTAACGGTTTTGTTACTGGCCGCTTTTGGCGCCCCTGTATCTTATTCCATGCTGATTGGCGCTATCGTTTATCTTTTTATTAGTGGGCAAGACCTCGCTTTAGCGGGCGAGCAAATTATTCAAGGTTTTTACAGTAGCTACATCTTGTTGGCTGTTCCGCTATTTATTTGTGCTGCGAATATCATGAATGCAGGCAGTATTTCAGACCGACTGCTTCAATTTTGTGTCGCCATTGTTGGGCATTTCAGAGGGGGGCTTGGTCACGTTAATATTGTGTCTAGCCTTATCTTTTCTGGTATGTCAGGTTCAGCGGTTGCAGATGCTGCCGGCATAGGGCGCGTAATCATCAATATGATGACCAAAGACGGGCGTTACCCGCCGAGTTACGCTGCGGCGATTACGGCTGCTTCGGCGACTATCGGACCCATCATTCCTCCATCTATTCCCATGGTCATTTATGCCTTGGTATCAGATACCTCTATTGGTTTCCTATTTATCGCGGGTTTGGTACCGGGTCTGATGATGGGGGTAGCGCTTATGATCATGAATACCGTTCAAGCGAAGCGTTTGAATATTCCGATGGAGCCCAAAACCCCGACTAAGGATTTACCCAAGATCACTTGGCGAGCATTGCCGACTTTGATGATGCCAGCGATTCTGTTATACGGCATTTATGGGGGTGTTACCACGCCCACGGAAGCAGCCGCTGTTGCAGCTGCTTATGCACTAATATTGGCTGCTGTCGTGTACAGATCGATAAGTTTTAAAGAGCTTTACCACGCAATTAAAGAGAGTGCTTATTCTTCTGCGTCGGTGGGGTTGGTCATAGGGTCGGCATTGATTTTTAACTATATTATTGCCACTGAAAACGTACCGACTCAGATTGCTGGTGTGATTTCAGCATTGGATTTATCTCCAATTGCATTCTTGTTGTTGGTTAATCTCATCTACTTGTTACTGGGGTTCTTATTGGATGCCACGACCGTCATATTGGTGATTGTTCCTCTGTTTATTCCTGCATGCCGTGAATTAGGAATCGATCTCGTTCACTTTGGGGTTGTGACGATAGTAAATTTGATGATTGGTTTAATTACGCCTCCTTATGGGATATTGCTGTTTGTGATTAACGGCACAACCGACATCCCATTAGCCGGCATTATTAGACAAGTCGTCCCTTTTATTATTATGTTGTTAGGCGCATTGTCCGTAATGATTTTCTTCCCGGACTTAATTCTATTTTTACCGCGTCTATTCGGTTACCAAGGATGACTATTTTGAGGTCACTTGGGCATAAGCATTTATTCGGTAATGTCTCTCTGCTCTCGCGCTTTTTTCTGAAATTGTTTTGGTGGCAGTCCACTGACTCGACGGAAAAAGCGCGAGAAGTAACCGGGATCTTCAAAGCCGAGTTTATAGCCGATCTCTTTCGCAGAAAGCTGAGTGTAGATAAGTTGTCTTTTGGCTTCGGTGATAAGGCGTTCGTGAATCAATTGCAACGCATGTTGATCGGCGAATCGTTGACATAATCGATTGAGTCTGCCGGCGCTTAAACCAAGTTCATCTGCGTACTGGCTAACACTCCAATGCTCTAAATAATGTTCGTCTACCAGTGCCATAAATGCCTCGTAAGCAACGATTTTAGAATCGAGACCCACGTCAGAAATTTGGTTGGGTTTGAGAGAACGATGTATCAATAACAGCAATATTTTTAGATAGCCTCCAATCATGGATTCTTGGGCTGCATCCGACGAATGATATTCCTTGATTAATTGCTGAGTGAGATACATCGCTTCTTTTGAATGCTGGCTACCAGGCTCCAGTTGAACCACTAATGATTCGCGGAACAACTGAGGAAAGAGTTCCCGTTCTTTTTCATTGAATAACTGCATGAGGAAGGGTTGAGAAATCGTGACAATGTAACCTTCGACGTTAGGTTGGTGCACAAACCCATGTACTTCTTTGGGGGGGATCGATAACAGACAGTGCTCTTCTCTTTCTACTGACAAGTCCCTGACTTGGGCCAGCATTTTGCCTTTTTCTAAAATCAGCAACTGATGCAAATTGTCATGGCGGTGAGGGTGAATTTCCCAATTATGTTTCGGCAAAGACTGCTCCAGCCTCGCGATATCAAAATAGGCTAAAGCGTTAGAGGGGACGGCTTCACCGTAAAGAAAATAGTGGGGGATATCGGACATGGTGCCTCTGTGAAGAAATTGTTGGTTAAATGGTCAAAACGTTACAAATGTACAATAAATTGTGAAAAAGTTGAATTTATTCCTGATGTGATGGCGATTAATCTAAATACTCATTCAGAGTACAAGGTAGAAATAGAGTGCACGGGATCCCTTATATGCAGATACGTGGTGGCAGTTCGAAAGGGCTGTATTTTCTTGCCAAAGATCTGCCCGAAAATGAACAAGAACGAGACCAACTCTTACTCGATATTGTGGGTCGAGATCACCGCCAAATCGATGGGCTTGGCGGCGCGCACCCACTGACTAGTAAGGTTGCGATTGTTTGTTTGTCGGATGATCCGCTCGCAGATGTCGACTACCTCTTTGCTCAGGTTGTGTTGGGAGAAAACCGAGTAGATACGTCCCCCAATTGCGGAAATATATTGTCTGGTGTTGGGGCATTTGCTCTCGAAAGCGGATTGATTAGCGCAGCGGAAGAAACAACGACGGTTCGCGTAAAAATGCTCAACAGCCACCATTACTGCGACCTTATTTTGGAGACGCCGAACGCCACCTTGACCTACCAAGGGGACACCAAAATCGATGGCGTTCCAGGAACGGCTTCTCCAGTTATGTGCCAGTACAAAGATGTGGCTGGTTCGGTGTGTGGCGTGCTTCTCCCAACGGGAAATACCGTCGATGTGTTTAATGGCGTGCCCACAACGTGCATTGACAATGGAATGCCAGTGGTGGTCATTCAAGCAAAAGATGTCGGGTGTACAGGTTATGAAAGTGTGGAGGCTTTGAATCAGGATTCAGAGTTGAAATCAAAACTCGAAGCCATTCGTCTACTGGCCGGCAAAGCAATGAACCTTGGGGATGTCACAAACAAAGTAGTACCCAAAATGAGCTTAGTCTCAAAGCCGATTTCGGGTGGGCACATTCACACGAGGACCTTTATCCCTCATACGTGCCACACCGCCATTGGCGTATTGGGGGCGGTATCTGTCGCCACGGCATGCATGCTGACGTCTTCGGTTGCTCAACCTGTGACACCGCTCAGTTTGTCTCAATCTGTTAATACCATTTCGGTTGAGCACCCGACAGGAGAATTCTCAGTCGAACTGAGCTCCGATGAAGATGGCCACATCAATCAAGTAGGTTTAGTTCGGACTGCAAGGGTGTTGAGCAAAGGCATTGCTTATCCAGCACCATATTGAGAAGGACCAAAGGGAATCAAATGGATAATTGGAAAAGAACGCATTGGCGTGAGAAGGAAATCTTGGCATGAAAAGGAGAATTGAGCATGAATAAACCCAGTTGTATGGCACCAGACAACAATACACGTGTGCCGAGGTTTAAAGCGCCTCCTAAATCGTGCGATGCCCATTGCCATGTATTTGGTCCACATGATGTTTTTCCCTATGCGATGACATCAACGTATTGGCCACCCGATGCCGACAAGCATGCCCTTAAACGGGTTCATGACACTCTGGGAGTGGAACGAGCCGTGCTGGTTCAAGCAAGTTGTCACGGAACAGATAACCGAGCCATGTTGGATGCCATTAAAAGCAGTAACGGCGCCTATCGAGGAGTTTGCATTGCGGACGACACCTTTTCTGAAAATGATTTCCAAGACTTACATGACGGCGGAGTTCGAGGCGTGCGGTTTAACTTTGTTCGGCACTTAGGTGGCGCTCCAGATTTAGCAAAGATGCAAACTGTCCTAGATAGGGTTAAGCCACTTGGCTGGCATTTGGTGATTCATGTTAATGCGGAAGACATGATCCAATACGAATCTATTTTCAATCAGATAGACATGGAAATTGTTGTTGACCACATGGGGCGAGTGCCAACCAGTGGAGGAGTAGGGCAGAAGGCGTATCAAATTTTGCTGGATTTCATGCAGCGAGATAATTGGTGGGTAAAGGTGTGTGGTTCAGAAAGAATTGCAGTTTCTCCTCCTTTTTACGATGCCATTCCGTATGCCCAAGGCTTAGTGGAGTTAGCACCTGACCGCATTCTTTGGGGAACGGATTACCCGCACCCAAACATCAAAAAACACATGCCTAATGACGCCGATTTATTGGATTTAGTGCCACTGATCGCGAGAGATGAAGCCACTCAAAAGAAAATCTTAGTGGATAACCCCGCGCGACTCTACGGATTTGAGGATTGAAACGATGACCCATTTAATACAAGGCGTCGCAGTAAGAAATATCAACAGAGCGAATAGAAAAACTATTGAAGCGTTAGGGCAGTGCGGAGCAGCAACAGTCCATGAAGCGCAGGAACGTATCGGGCACCTCAGTTCGGAATTAAGGCCCATATACAGAGGTGCAAGGATTTCAGGCAGTGCAGTAACCATTTTGGCTCAACCCGGTGACAATTGGATGGTTCATGTTGCGATAGAGCTCTGTGAACCGGGTGATATTTTGGTGATCGGTACGACGTCGTCTTCCGGTGATGGCTACTTTGGCGATTTATTAGCGACCTCGGCGCAAGCTAGAGGAGTGAAGGGGTTGATTATCGATGCTGGTGTACGCGATGTGCGAGACCTTGAAGAAATGGATTTTCCAGTTTGGTCAAGGGCGGTATCGATTAAAGGAACGGTCAAAAATACTCTCGGTTCGGTCAACGTTCCGATTGTGTGCGGTGGTCAAATGGTGATGCCCGGTGATGTGGTGGTCGCTGATGACGATGGGGTTTGTGTCGTTCCTCAACAGTTGGCAGAAACCACGTTAGAAGCCGCTCAACAGCGTGAGGCAAATGAAGAAGAAAAACGTCAAAAATTGGCGAGCGGCGTACTGGGTTTGGATATGTATAACATGCGTCCCAAATTGGAAGCGGCTGGATTCCGATACTTAGATTCATTGGAGGATCTGAAATGAATGAAAATGCGTTAGTGATTGATTGCCATGGGCATTACACCACGGCACCGAGTGAGCTCGGCGATTACCGAGAGCAGCAGAAAAAAGAGCTCGCGGAAGATCCTCTTTTTGAGCATGTAAAAGGCATAGTAGAAATCAGTGATGATCAAATACGCGAAAGCTTAGAAGGGGCGCAGCTAAAGCTTCAAACTGAACGCGGTTCCCACGTTACGATATTCTCGCCTCGTGCTAGCTGGATGGGGCACCACATTGGGAACCAGACGACCAGTAAATATTGGAGTGAGCATTGTAACGATCTGATTTATCGGATTACGCAGCTCTATCCCAAGAACTTTATTGGTGCAGCGCAATTGCCGCAATCGCCGAATTCCGATTTAAAAGCCAGTGCAGCAGAGCTGGAACGCTGCGTAACTGAATTGGGGTTTGTAGGCTGTAACTTAAGCCCAGATCCTTCGGGAGGGCATTGGACCGCTCCGCCGCTGGATGACCGCTATTACTACCCAATCTACGAGAAAATGTCCGAGTTGGGTGTGCCTGCCATGATCCATGTGAGTGGTTGTTGTCACCCATGCTTCCATACAACAGGCTCGCATTACTTGGGCGCAGATACGGTGGCTTTTGAACAGTTGATGAAATCAAAAACACTGTTTAAAGATTTCCCCGATTTGAAATTTATTATTCCCCATGGGGGAGGCGCCGTTCCCTACCATTGGGGACGTTTCAGAGGCCTGTCCGATATGCTTGGGCTTCAACCATTAGAGGAGTTCATCAAAGATAATATTTACTTTGATACGTGTGTCTACCATCAGGAAGGCATCGACTTACTCAATAAGGTGGTACCAATAGAAAACATACTGTTTGCTTCAGAAATGTTGGGCGCGGTCAGAGGTATTGATCCTAAGACGGGTCACTATTTTGATGATACGAAGCGCTACATTGACGGCTCAAATTTATCGCAAGAAAACAAACAAAAAATATTGTCCGGGAATGTTCGGCAGGTTTTTTCTCGACTGGACAATCGATTAAAAGAGGTGGGTTTGTTATGAGAGACGAACGTGATTACGACGATATTCCGGGTACTTATGTATTTGATGGTGAACAATCGCGAAAAGGCTACCATTTGAACATGTTTTGTATGTCTTTGAACAAGCAAGAAAATCGCGATGAATTTGAAAAGGATGAGCAAGCTTACGTCAATAAATACGCTTTGACGGAAGAACAAAAGCAAGCCGTACTGAATCGAGAATGGCTACAAATGCTGAAGTTAGGTGGCAACATTTATTACACCTTTAAACTGGCCATTTTCGATGGGCTGACCATGCAACATGCCGGTGCCGCGATGTCGGGAACCGAGATGACGGTCGAAGAGTTTAGGCAAATGATGCTAGACGGCGGACGCTCAATAAAGGGGAACCGCAGTAAAAAAGAACAGGGGAATCAAAATGGCTAAAGTTATTGCAGGGGTAGGTACTTCTCATATCCCATTGGTCGGCGCCACAATGGACAACAACACCATGACTGGCGACTATTGGCAGCCCTTTGTTGAAGGTATTCAACCGGCTCGCGAATGGATGGAACAAGTAAAGCCAGATGTGTGCATTATCGTCTATAACGATCACGCGTCCGCGTTCTCTCTAGAGTCTATCTCTACCTTCTCTATTGGGGTCGCGCCCGAGTTTCAACCTGCCGACGAAGGGTACGGACCCCGTAAGGTACCAGCGTGTAAGGGAAACTCTGAATTAGCGTGGCACATCGCCGAGTCTTTGATCTTCGACGAATTCGACATGACTATTGTTAACGAAATGCCAGTAGACCACGGTTTGACGGTTCCTTTGTCCATCATGTACGGAAAACCCGAGTCGTGGCCGTGCCAGGTCATTCCTTTGGCTGTGAATGTTGTGCAGTACCCTCAACCAACGGGCAACCGTTGCTACAACTTAGGCAAAGCAATCCGAAAAGCGGTGGAATCTTTCCCTAAAGATCTGAACGTTGTGGTGTTTGGTACGGGGGGGTTGTCACACCAATTGCAAGGAGAGCGTGCAGGGTTAATTAATGTTGATTACGACATCAATTGGTTAAACCAATTTGTGAACGATCCTGAATCTATTAAGGACACTCCGCATACTGAGTATATTCGAGAGACTGGCTCTGAAGGCATAGAAGCCATTATGTGGCTGGTGATGCGTGGTGCCCTGCAATCTAATGTAGATGAAGTTCACCGATTTACTCATGCCCCGATATCAAACACACACTATGCCATGACGCTGTTAGAAAATACCGCTGAGCGCGTAACAAAAAAAGGACGTTAGAATGAAAATTTGTCTAGTTGGAGAAGGCGCGTTTGGTCATAAACACCTCGATGCTATAAAAAACATAGACGATGTTGAAGTCGTAAGTATTGCTGGTGGCGTACAAGAAAGTACTGAATTAACAGCAAAAAAATACGGAATTGCGCATTGGACACTGGATCTGGAAGAGGCACTCGCGCAACCGGGTGTAGAAGCGGCCATCATTACTTCGCCAACACCAATTCACGCTAAGCAAGCTTTGCAAGTAATGAAAGCGGGCAAGCACGTGATGATAGAAATCCCGATGGCGGATTCATTGGTGGATGCGGAATCCATCTGCCAAATGCAAAACGAGACAGGTTTGATCGCGATGGCAGGGCATACACGCCGATTTAATCCTAGCCACCAATACGTCCACAACAAAATCAAACAGGGTGAAATGAGCATTCAGCAAATGGATGTACAAACCTACTTTTTCCGTAGGAAAAATTTGAATGCGTTGGGGCAACCAAGAAGTTGGACAGATCACTTATTGTGGCACCATGCCTGCCATACTGTGGATCTATTTGCTTATCAAACGGGTGAAGAAATCGTTCAAGTTCAAGCGATGGAAGGACCAAAACACCCAGAGTTGGGTATTGCGATGGACATGAGCATTGGGCTAAAAACAGAATCTGGCGCGATTTGTACACTGTCGCTTTCGTTCAATAATGACGGTCCTCTTGGCACGTTCTTTCGTTATATTTGTGATAATGGCACTTACATCGCACGTTACGACGATCTTGTTGATGGCAAAGAAAACCCGATCGACGTTTCAAATGTCGATGTATCAATGAATGGCATCGAATTGCAAGACAGGGAGTTCTTTGCGGCAATTCGTGAAAAAAGAGAGCCCAATGCCAGCGTTCATCAAGCTTTGTCTGCGATGAAGGTACTTGATCAAATTGAAAAAGTATTGAATCTCTCGAATAAATAAACAGTAATACCAATCAAGGATGAGTATGGAAACGCGACGTATAGGATCATTGAATGTGTCACCTATTGGGTTAGGGTGCATGAGCATGTCTATGGGATATGGTCCTGCAGACGACGCGACCTCGGCGAAGTTATTGAATCGAGCCCTTGATGTGGGGTATCGATTTTTGGATACCGCTTCGATGTATGGCGGAGGTCACAACGAATCTTTGATTGGAGAAACACTCAGGTCGCGACGCGATGAATATGTGCTGGCGAGTAAATGTGGGTTTGTTAAAGACCATCAAGGCAAAGCCATTATTGACGGACGTCCTGACACGTTAAAGGCGCAATGTGAAGCCAGCCTGAAACGGTTGAAAACGGATGTTATCGATCTTTATTACCTTCATCGCTTGGATCCCACTGTGCCCATCGAAGAAAGCGTTGGTGCTTTAGGCGATTTGGTTCGTGAAGGGAAAATCCGAGAAATAGGGTTGTCTGAAATATCCAGTAATACGTTAAGTCGAGCTCATAAGGAGTACGCTGTTGCAGCGGTTCAATCTGAATACTCGTTATGGTCTCGCACTCCAGAGTTTCGCTTGTTGCAAACCTGCACCGATTTAGGTGTTACGTTCGTTCCTTTTTCTCCCTTGGGGCGTCAATTCTTCACAGGTAAGGCTTTGGATGTCACCCAATTGCCCGACAATGATATTCGGTGTACAAACGCCAGACCGCGTTTTGAACCGCTTGCTTTTCAACAAAATAAGCAGCTGTTGGTCCCTTTTAAAAAGCTTGCGGAGCAACTTGGGTGCTCTATGGCACAGTTGTCGTTAGCATGGCTGACGAATCAAGCCGATTCGAACGGCAATAAAACGTTAGTTCCCATTCCGGGCACTAAAACTATTGAATATATGGAAGAAAATATTGGTGCTTCCGATTTGGTATTGGATAAACAAACGCTCGTTATGTTGGATCAAATGATCAACGAACAGGTCGTAGTTGGTCAACGTTATACAGATGCGATCATGTCTTCGACAGATTCAGAAAATGACCGAGCGTTATGACCAGTTAGGGATTTGAGTAGCACTTTTAGCTTGTATTGAGTTTTGTGTTTGAGGTGGTTTACAGCATACGACAATTTTCTGTGTAGGCTTTTTAGAGTGTCGGCTTGGGACAAGTAACATTTATGTTTGAATGGATTCGCTAGCATCTTATCCCGAGTTCAAGTTAAATAACTCAATGCCTCTTATTTAGGCGTTGTATAAGTATGGAGAGACAACTGCATTGGAAGTGAAATTTAGAGGCTTTACTGAGTCTGACGGTGATGTATTAGAACGCATTCTTATTGAAAATGGTCAATTTGACTACCCAGAAGTTGAGGGAAAAAACTCAATGAGAAGGGTATCTCAGTGTGATGGTGCAGTTTTTTTAGTCGCTGAAATCGAAGGGGTTGTCTGCGGATTTGCAAAAGGATTTTATGACGGCTCTAGAGCTCAAATTCAACTGGTCTCCGTTTCTCAAAATTTTAAAAAAAGAGGCATAGGAACAAAGTTGGTTGATGCTGTAGTTGAAAAGTTTCGAGCAAGAGGAGCTTTAACTGTTTCGGTTATCAATTTGGAAAGCACTACCGAGTATTGGGCTCAACTTGGCTTTGAAAAGTTACCGGTACACGTTATGTTGAAACAGACATCGTGATTGCTCAAGACTTGCTGCGAAAGTTTGTTGTATAGGGTTGATTTGGATAAGAAGGTTACAAGGGTGTATGCGAGAAAAGCAACGGTTGATGAACTAGAACTAATCTACATGATGGGATTCGACATATGGGGCGATGGAGCTTCTATGGCAGACTATCTCGATAGTTGTCGACTCAGCAAAAAGTACCAATCAGGTACTTGGTACGTGTTTATATTGCATGGTAATCCCGTTTCTTCCCTACTCGTGTATTCAAATCATTTTGGGCTAAAAGAGGGTTGCTTTGGTATAGGCTCAGTGGCCACCTCTCCTAAATTTCGGCGACAAGGTCACGGTACAAAACTCGTCAGTTTGGTGAAGGAGAATCTGTTAAGTGTTCACCATGCCAAAGCAATTTATCTTCATAGCGATATCGATCGTGGATATTATGCCAAGCTCGGTTTTACGAGCGTTCAAGGTACAGATTGTATGTGTATTTCTAACGACCCATCTTATTGTGAAGGTCCAATACCTTCGTACTTTTAACAATTAACCATTGCATTACCCGTTAATATTGGGTGCTGTCTTTTGCTCTCCAATATACCGATTCTTTACATTGAATTTGGCTTCCAAATCATCAGGTTCATATCGATCTCCACCTCGATGTTTGTAGTGGAAGAGAAAACATCAACACACGCTCTAGTAAGGTTCCTAAACCACTACTGACACCCTCTGTCAGGGAATCAGTTCACTATCGGTTTTCAAACTAGTGGAGAGTATCAAGCTATGAAAATGAACTATTTCGTTGTAGGAACCAATAATATTGAAGCTGCGAACACATTCTATGATTCGCTATTCGAAAATACAGGGCTAAGCCAAGTATTGGCGACAGATCGAATGACCTACTGGCAAGATGAAAACCAAGACTTTGCGTTTGCAGTGGCTATCCCTTTTGATAAAGAAACAGCCACTAATGGAAACGGAACAATGGTTGGTTTTAGCGTTGGATCCACCAATGAAGTAAAAAGGCTCTATGAAAAAGCCATTGAATTAGGTGGTACTTGTGAAGGGGAGCCAAACCAGCGTGGTCCTCGCTTTTCTGCGTATGTTAGGGATCTCGATAAGAATAAACTGGTTTTTTCTGACTAGATCGACAGGCTCCAAAAATTCAAATCTGACTTACCGATGCTTTATATAGCTGACTGGGTGATTTGCCCAATCGCAACAGTATTTCAGAGCTTCTGCGCTAATTCAGCGCAGAAGCTTTGTGTTTTCTGAACTTAGATATAAATCGCTCTTTCTTAGTTCTTCGATGTGCTTCTCAAAATTTCTATGAATCTTTCTGATGTGATTAGCTGTGTATACAGAGTGTGAGTATGATTGCCGCCATTAAATACCTATGAGTTTGAGGTGGCTGGTTTCTCCGTGTCTCCTCTCATCTCAATACAACCAAGTTATTCGATGGATGACCATCAAGGAGTGAATAATTGCATTGGCTGAAAGTAAAGAAAGATCCGTCGTCACCTTATATATTTAGCTTTCCTCACAGCGGTGTCGAGCTGTGTGAAGAAGCACTCAACAATTTATCTGACTTAGGTCGACGCTCTCTACCCAATATGGATTGGCACTTGAATGAGCTTTATGATTTTCTCTATGAATATAACGTAAACATCATTTCCACGAGCATGAGTCGATATGTGGTCGACCTAAATAGAGAGCTAAAAAAAGATTCGTTTGGCGAGTTTAAACAAGCCATTGTTTACGAGCGAAATACTTGGGGGGAGGAGATCTACCGAGTAAAACCTTCTACCTCTGAAGTTTCTAAGAGAATCGAATCCTTTTATCTTCCTTATCATTCCGCACTTGATGAACTGATAAAAAGCGCTATACAGCGATTCGGCGTTGCCTACCTAATTGACTTACACAGTTTTATGGGGCCTTTAAGCTGTGATATTTGCTTAGGCAATGTTCATGGAAAAAGCTCTTCACCGGAATTTTTAGAGAAACTAAACACCTCATTTGAACGTAATGGCTTTGAAACCGAGTTAAACAATGTATTCACTGGAGGGTATATCACTGCAAAATACTGCAATAACCCAAATGTTGAAGCCATTCAAATTGAGCTGCGTTACACCAACTATTTACCGAGCGAAGGGTGGGAGAGCAAAACAGCTCCCGAGATCAACCAAGCCATTTTCGACAAAGCAAAATCAAGGCTTAAACAAGTCTTTTTGGATTCAAATTTGATTTGCGAAAGTCAAAGCAAAGTGAAAGGGAGTGTTAGGTGAAACTAACGATTTTAAATGCATCGGGAAAGCTTGATGGTCTGGATACAGAATTAGAACGCTACTTTCACCTTGCGTCTAAACCATTATGCAAATATTTCGATTTGGATGATGTCGACGTTACGCTAAGCCCCTATGAAAAAGGGGAAGCACCGAATTCAGGTATTGGTGGATGGGCGATCAATCGTTATCGTATCGAAATCATGTTGGATACCGACAGAGATGACGTCAAAAGCATCATTGCGAAAGAGTTTGGGGCAGTTCTGGCACACGAAGTAAACCATATAGAACGTATGAAGTTGGGGCTTCCTGGAGATACGTTAGCTGAAAACTTGGTTTACGAGGGGTTAGCGTGTCACTTCGAACAAAGGTTTAATGGTGGTGTGATTCCATCACTGTTTACTGGCATGGAAGACGTATGTTGGCGTAATCTACTTGAAGAAATGGAGCCTAATCTGGCTAGCAAAGACTTTAATTTTGCGGAATATTTCTTTGGTACCGATAACGGAAGATTTCCTAAATACGCTGGGTATTGGGTTGGTTTCAACTTAATTACGCAATACATAGAAGAGCACGGTGCCACCGAAGAAATCGCACTGAGTTTGCCCGCGGATGCTTTTTTTCCTTAATGACGCTCTCGTTCGCTCGTTCGATTGCTTGGGAGGCGAAACAAAGCTTCGAAGGCGAAACAAAAGCTCCGTGAGTTAAATAAAAACTTGGAGCGTTAAACAAAAGCTTCGAGCGCTGAATAAAACGCGTGGGTAGCCACTCAATGCCTGATATGATGCGTTCTTTGTGCCATTTCAGACTGCATGTAGATAGGAATAACGCTCCATGACTCAATCTCAACCAAATAACCCACTTCACGGACTCACGTTAGAAAAAATACTCACGCGGCTTGTTGAGCACTACGGCTGGGATGGGTTATATAACGAGATTAATGTGAACTGCTTTTACAATGACCCATCGATAAAGTCGTCACTCAAATTTCTAAGAAAGACCCAATGGGCCCGCGACAAAGTCGAGTCTCTTTATATCCAAACATTCAATTAAATTGAAGGAGCAACGGAGTGCGGATAAGGAAAGCCACAGTAGAAGATGCCAGCCTCTTACTTGATTTGATTAAGGAAAAAGCAGAATTTGATCGCCAAATGAAAGGATTCTCTGGTGAAGTTACGACAACCGTAAACAAAATCGAATCAACACTATTTGGTCCTCAACCTTTTGCTCATGCCATTTTGCTTGAGGTAGATAATCGTGTGCAGGGTTTTGCTTTGTACCATTACCGGTATTCGTCATTTAGCGGCACACCTTCTGTTTGGCTTGATGATTTATTGGTTGTAGGAGAGCATCGGTCTAAAGGATATGGTCGTCATATTCTGAAAACTCTATTTGAAATTGCCGAAGAGCATTCCGTTTCTCATATTTCGTGGACGGCAAGCCCGTTGAATAAACGTGCTCATCAATTTTATGTAGGGTTGGGTGCCACCATTGAGCGATGGGAAGGGGAGAGACCTTATTTCCATTGGCTTATAAATACAAAGTAATGGGTTTAACATGAGTTGTGAGTTGGCAGGTGACGAAACGTTGAATATTGTTGTTAGGGAAGCAGAGGTGTCGGACGCATTGGGCATCATCAACATACTGAATCCGATCATTGAAGAGGGGCGTTTCACCATATTGGATAAGACCTTTTCTCTGAAGGAAGAAGAAGCGTTTATTCGACAATTTCCAACGCGTGGTGTGTTTCAGGTCGCGGTATTAGAACAGTGCAATACTGTGGTCGGTTTTCAAAATGTAGAGCCATTTGCCGCTTACACAAAAGCATTTGATCATGTTGGTGTAATCGGTACTTTCGTGGATAGCCAATTTCGAAGGCAAGGTATCGCAAAGCAATTGTTTCAAGCGACGTTCTATTCAGCGAAAGGTAAAGGGTACGAGAAGTTATTTGCGTACGTGAGAGGAGACAACGGCAGGGCGCTGTCAACGTATCTAAACCACGGGTTTGAAGTCATCGGGACAGCAAAAAGCCATGCAAAAATGCGTGGCAAGCTGATAGATGAAATATTGATTGAAAAGTTCCTTTAGGTAACCCGTCTTAGTCGGGGGGAACCTATCACCTATCTCCCGTCACTTCCAATTTAGTCTTGATGAAATCTTTATGATCAACATAAAGTAATTCAGCCGCTTTTCTGATGACGGATTCCTCTAAAGGATCCAAATGCTTGTCGGCGTAGGCGACCTCCCACAAAGCTTTGATGACAGCA
The DNA here is from genome assembly GCF_019977755.1 of Vibrio penaeicida. Taxonomy (NCBI): domain Bacteria; kingdom Pseudomonadati; phylum Pseudomonadota; class Gammaproteobacteria; order Vibrionales; family Vibrionaceae; genus Vibrio; species Vibrio penaeicida. Next base: position 1,631,498 of record NZ_AP025144.1, read on the forward strand.
ATGCGTTCTGGTTGATCAAGGTGTCTGAGTTGAGAAGTAAACTCATAGAGAGAAGAGACATCTTTTGATTGATTCTTAGCTTGTTCCAATAAGGCTTTCGCTTCTGCTTCATCCACTTCGAGCACTTTCTTTAGCATGGACAAAGTGGCTTTTTCTTCCGATTCATCAATGTGGTGATCAGCTCCAGACACTTCAAAAAACAGTGAGGCAATGGCCAAATTGGGGTGGGTCGATTCGCCTGAATTCAGATCGCTGCCTTCAGTAAGCTGCTTAAAAATTTTAGATAGAGTAGAGATCATCTTTATCTCCTAACGATTGGCATTATTTAAACTTGAAGCTCTGATTAACTTTGGGGCAAAGACCGTCAATTGCAAGTTGCGATAGTAAATGATCCAAGTGTTGATCCTCTCATACTGATTTGGATGAAAATGATAATTTGAAGTAAATCACGATTATTGAAATTGAATAAATGACGTATTTCTAGTGTTGTTTACCAATAGGTTATTGAATAATAAATATTTAAAATGAAGTTCTTCCATATATCTTATGTCTTATATAAGATATAAGATATAAAATCCTATTGATTGCAAATTAATCGATTGGTACTTTGGATCTCAACATCAACAAGTCACAAGAACATATGCCTGAGAGAGGGTTTTCAGGTGGTCTAAATAACGCAACTAAGGACAGAGATATGAGCGAAACACACTTCCTAGTTCACGACGTAAACGATAGCGTGGGCGTAATGGTGGTTGAGAATGTTGTGAAAGGCATGCAAGTCACCGGATACATGATGGATACCGATGAAGAGATCGTTTTGACTGCACTGAATGACATTCCCCTTGGTCATAAAATTGCTTTGAGGGATCTTGATGTGGGCGACACCATTATCAAGTACAACGAAGACATGGGCAAAGTCGTGGAATCTATCTCTGCTGGCGGTCACGCTCACGTTCACAATATTAAAACCAAGCGCTGGTAATCAAAGGAGTGATAAAAATGAAACGTAATACATTTATGGGTTATCGTCGCGAAAACGGTCGAGTGGGCGTACGCAACCATGTACTGATTCTTCCGTTGGATGACATTTCAAACGCAGCGTGTGAATCCGTTGCCAATAACATTAAAGGCACCATCGCGATTCCACACGCATATGGTCGTTTGCAATTCGGTGCCGATCTGGATTTGCATTTTAGAACCATTATTGGAACGGGTGCGAATCCAAACGTTGCCGCAGTAGTGGTCATTGGTATCGAGCCAGGTTGGACACAGAAGGTAGTGGATGGCATTGCTGAAACGGGCAAACCAGTAAAAGGGTTTTCGATTGAGCAAAACGGCGACATTAACACTGTGGCTGCGGCGTCTCGTACGGCAAAAGAGTTTGTCCACTACGCGACAGCATTAAGCCGAGAAGAGTGCCCAATTAGTGACTTATGGGTCGCTGTGAAATGTGGTGAATCGGATACGACGTCTGGTTTATCTGCTAACCCAACCGTGGGTAACTTCATCGACAAGATGAACGAAGCGGGTGCGACAACATGCTTTGGAGAAACATCGGAAATCACGGGTGCCGAGCAGATTGTTAAAGGTCGAGCGGCTACGCCAGAAGCTGGCGAGAAGTTTATGAAAACTTGGTCATCCTATAACGAGTTTATTCTGGCAGAGAAAACGAACGATCTTTCTGACTCGCAACCGACGAAAGGGAACATCGAAGGTGGCTTAACCACGATTGAAGAGAAAGCGCTCGGTAACGTGCAAAAAATCGGTAAGAAAACACAGTACGTAGACGTGTTAGAGCCAGCTGAAACACCAGCGAAAGGCCCTGGTTTGTACTTTATGGATACTTCTTCTGCCGCAGCAGAATGTAATACTCTACAAGCCGCTGGTGGCTATGCGGTTCACCTATTCCCAACGGGACAAGGTAACGTAATTGGCAACCCAATTATGCCTGTGCTTAAGATCACTGGAAACCCAAGAACAGTGCGTACAATGAGTGAGCATATCGATCACGATGTGTCTGCAATTCTACGCCACGAAATGACGTTGGATGAAGCTGGAGATGAATTGATCGAAATGGTTATAGACACAGCAAATGGTCGTAATACCTGTGCGGAAGTTCTTGGTCATGTTGAGTTTTCACTCACTAAGTTGTATCGAAGCGCATAGCGATTTTCGAATCCACGGTCACTTATATCAATCACTCCCAAGCCTTTCTTTTTAGAAAGGCTTTTTCGTCCCTGCTTGAGGGAGCAAGGGCTCTACAGAAACGAATAGCTTACAGACGAATACCTTCCAGAATTAGCTGCAGGAGATCGACGCAAGTTTACGAGGTGTTCTTCTAGCTCAGTTCGTTCAAGTAACAATGCTGATCGGTATGGCAGCGCGTGACTCTAAGTTCCACCGCTTCTCCATTCAAAGCGTATGCCACACGTTTGGCTTCTAGCAGTGGTGTTCCAGTCTTTATCTCTAGGTGGGTTTCTTCTGTGTCATTTGACAAAACGGCTCTCAGCTTTTCGATAACTTTAACCACAGACAACCCAAATTCACGCTGGTAAAAGCTATATAGCGTATTGGGAAGCTCATCGGTTAGCGGCATGTTGGCGAACAGCTTTTCTGGCAGAGAGATAGTCTCGTATATGACAGGAACACCTTCAAGTGCGCGAGTTCGAGTAATTCGAATAACTTGTTCTTCATCGGATAAATCCAACGATTCGCTTTCGAGAAGAGTGGCAGGGTAGCGATTAAAGTCGAGTATTGTACTTTCAGGAAGATGACGTTTCCCTTGTAAATCAACTAATCGAAAGAAATGGTAGAGCGGTTGTTCTTGTGTGTGTTCGGCTACGTAAGTGCCTTTACCTTGTCGACGAACCACCAACTTTTCCGCTGCCAATTCATCGAGGGCCTTCCTTACAGTGCCCTGGCTGACTTGCAACTCATCCGCTAACTGAAATTCACTGGGTAAAGGGCTACCCGGTAACCACACTTTATCGATCAATCTTTGTATCAAAAGCTCTTTTACTTGCATGTACAAAGGAAGAAAGTGGGTGGGTTTATTCATGAGATGTGTGCTCTTTACTCGTTCGTTTCTTAAGCTTCATATTAACAATCAAGAGGTAAGCTGTCTGTAGTGGAATGGAATAAATACAGTGTTTTGAGCGAATTTAGGTGTGATACCAGTTAGAAAAATCCCTAGTGGTTTTCTAGGGATTTTTTAGGAACGGTTTGTTGCGTTAGGCACTTACATCGAGAATGATTTTGGCTGCTGCGGTTCGGTTGTTATCAAGATCATCAAAAGCCTGACTTCCCAAACTTAAAGGGCGCTCCTCAATCCACGATAACTCACCCAATGCACCACGGTGTAAAGCATCTACGGCTGAAATCATATCCAGTTGAGTGTAAGAAAATGAACCCAAAACAGCGACTTCTTGAAGGGTCATTTTCCGTACATCGAATTCGCCAAAGGAATCTTGTAACCCCACATGCATGAATACGCCACCCTGTTTAACCGCGTTCATCCCCGCATTGCGTGTATGGCTAGAGCCTACTGCATCGACAACCACATCAATACTAGATTCATCAACGGGTTCGTCTTTAGCTGGGTTGTGTAAGTCAGTAATTCCAGAAACCCTAGCGGTGTTGAGCCTTTGCGCGTTCGTATCACTTAGAATAATGTGTCTTGCGCCTTTTAGTTTGAGAAAAAGGGCGCAAAGCAACCCGATGGACCCGCCACCAATGACCATTGCAGTGCTTTCACTTAACGTCCGGTGCATGTGTTTTTCCACCAGCGCTATGGCGTGTAAAGCCGTTGCTGCGGGTTCGGCTAAGGCGGCATGTTCTGGTTTCATACCCTCAGGCACTGGAATGAGATTGGTTTCCGGTATCACCGTATATTCAGCAAACGCACCTGGCATTTTTAACCCAATGGCCGTTCGATTTTCACACAAATTAGTTCTGCCGCTTAAGCAGTCGGCGCACTCCATGCATGTAATCAAAGGGTTAAGGACAACTCGCTTGTTCAAGTACTTACCATTCATGGCAATACCACAGGCTTCATGCCCAAGAATCAAAGGGGGTACGCGTCTTGGGTCGTGTCCGTGATAAGCGTGCATATCGGAACCGCAAATGCCCGCTTTCTCTATTTTCACCAATACCTCGCCTTCCTGCGGGGTAGGCGTGTTTTGCATTTCAAAGGTGACTTCGTTTTTATTGGTATAAACGAGTGCTTTCATGATTCTATCCTTTTTAAATTCACCGTCACTTAGCCGTAAACCCACCATCCACAAACAAGGTTTGACCCGTTACGTAGTCCGAAGCGTGTGAAGCAAAAAACAGTATGGGACCATTTAAATCTTCCATTTCCCCGTTTCTGCCAATCGCCGTTTGATTGGCGAGTACTTGCAGTTTGTCTGCATCTTCAAACAAGGGTTGCGTCAATTCACTCGGGAAGAAGCCAGGAGCGATGGCGTTGCACGTGATGCCGTCACCAGACCAAGCTTCTGCCATGGCACGAGTCAGCTGACATACGCCACCTTTCGATGCGCCGTAAGGCACACTGTTGGCAAACGCACGCTCGCTTTGCAGTGAGGCGATATTGATGATCTTTCCGTATCCCTTTTCTTTCATGTCTGGTACCAAGGCTTTTGCAAGAAAGAAGGGCAATTTTAGGTTGATGTTGAGAGTGCTATCCCAGCTCGTCTCATCAACTTCATCAACGGGTTGGCGCAAGTTCTGACCTGCAACATTCGCCAAAATATCCGGCGCACCATAGATGGATTTGCACTGCGCAATATGTTGTTCTAACTGGTCAAAGCGTGTTAAATCGCAACGAATGTAACTCGCCGTTCCTCCCTCCATCTCGATCTCTGCCACTGTGTCTTTGAGGGGAGAATCACGCCTGCCCATGATGACAACTTTAGCACCAGCGGCCGCAAGCGTTTTGGCAAACTGGCGGCCGATACCGGAACCGCCGCCAGTGACCAGTGCGACTTGCCCTTCAATAGAGAAATTCGCCGATGTGCTCATTATTTGTATCCCAACTCAAACTGTTCTTCAGGGAAGTATTTTGCCAATCGAGCATCACCTGTTCTGGCATGCGCTTCCATACCTTCAAGACGAGAAATACGCGCGGTAACGGCGGCAACCTCACGGTTCGCTTCTTCGCTCAGGCGTTGGAACGAACAGATCTTAATGAACTTGCTGACCGACAATCCACCGGTGTACTTCGCCGCGCCTTTGGTCGGAAGAATGTGGTTAGGCCCTGAGCACTTATCACCAAATGCGACAGTGGATTCCTCTCCTAAGAAAAGTGAGCCGTAGTTCGATAAGTTTTCTAGCCACCAATCAAGATCGTCAGTTTGAACTTCCAAATGCTCCGAGGCGTATTCGTCACTGATTTGAACCACTTCTTCGCGCGTGTCACACACAATGACTTCACCATAATCATCCCAAGCAGCAGTCGCAGCTTGTTTGGCTGTGTCTGGCAGGTCGGCGATCAGCTCCGGAACTCGCTTCATCACTTGTTCTGCAAGCGAATCAGACGTTGTGAATAACCAAGCAGGGCTATCGAAGCCATGTTCGGCTTGGCCTACCAAGTCAACAGCGACGATTTCAGGATCCGCTGTTTCATCCGCAATCACTGCAATTTCAGACGGACCAGCAAACATGTCTATACCGACTTGACCGTAAAGTTGACGCTTAGATTCCGCGACAAACCGATTACCTGGTCCCACCAATATGTCGGCTTTGTTTCCGGTAAATAAACCATTCGCCATAGATGCAATACCCTGAACGCCACCTAGTGCCAACATATAATCTGCGCCACACAGTTTCATGGTGTAGAGCACCGCTGGGTTAATGCCAACCTCAGGTCGAGCTGGAGAGCAAGCCACAACATTTTTTACGCCCGCTACTTTGGCGGTGGTGATACTCATGATGGCTGACGCAATGTGAGAGTATCGTCCTCCCGGTACATAACAGCCCGCAGTGTTCATTGGGATAAGCTTTTGCCCTGCGTATAAGCCAGGAGACAGCTCCACTTCGAACTCTTTTAAAGAATCTAATTGCGCTTGAGCGAATCGTTTGACTCGGTCGTAAGCAAATTTGATGTCCGCCTTCATCTGATCGGTGAGTTGCTCTTCGGCAGCTTGAATCGCTTCTTCACCAACAAGGATATCGCCATCCCAATCGTCGAAGGATTTTGTGAAGTCGACGACTTGTTGTTCACCACCTTCTGCAATTTTAGCAAGCATGTCGCTGACGATTCGGCTTGTATCTTGTTCGCCAGTTGAAGCTGTTTTTATCGCCTTTTTCTTATATTGAATTGCCATTATTATCTCCTTGGAAATGTGCTTCTTTCAAAAAATTGGCGTGCAGAAACCCCTACAGCGATCGCTGCACGTTTAAAGCTATTTGTTACATGAGTAGTTCTGTTACGTGACTAGTTCTGTTACATGAATTAACGCGTTATGCGAATCAGTTAAATTGGAGTGCCCATAGTGAAATCTCTGGAACAAATGCCAAGAGTAAAACCACTAGTAGCATCGACAGTACGTAAGGTGCTGCGTACTTAGCCACTTGCAAAACCGGTGTCTGGGTAACCCCTGAAACAACAAACAGATTCAACCCTAATGGTGGTGTGATGAATCCGACGCCCAGTGCGGTCACCATCATGATACAAAAGTGAATTTCATCCATGCCGATCGATTGAGCCAAAGGCAACAAGATGGGGGAAAGCACCACAATATTGGGTGTGGTTTCCATGACGCATCCAGCCAGAATTAGGATTCCAATCATAATCAGCGTTAGGTACACCGGATCTTCCGTGATGTTGGTCATCTGAGTCACGAAGCTTTGCGGAATTTCCAATACCGCCAAGGTTTGTGCCAAAGGAAGTGACATCGCAATGATTGGCAGAATGATTCCATTAATTTTCGCTGAACTGTAAAGCATTTTAGGGAAATCACGCCAAGTAATGGTTCGCTGGTATAAACCGATGCTCAACCCTACGAGTACTGCAACCGCTGCCGCTTCAGTTGGTGTGAAAATACCGGAATAGATACCACCAAGAATAATGAAAGGGATCAGTAATGCATCGCGTGAGTTATAAATAGTCGCAAACCAATGCTTTAGTGAGAATCCTGTTTTCGAATTTTCGTACCCATTAATGGCGTTAAGCACAACATTGGTCGCCATGATAGAAATCATAATGAGTAAGCCTGGGATAGCAGCAGCCAAAAACAGCGTTGAGGCTGAAATACCCAAAATCAAACCAATAATGATGTAAGCGATAGACGGTGGGATCAGAATACCCGTACAAGCACCAGCAGCGACAAGAGCACATGCATACGCTTTTGGGTAACCTCTGTCGACTAAGCGATCAATCGTCATTCGGCCTACGGCGGCCGCACCAGCGGCATCAGATCCTGATATACAAGCGAAAAAACCACACCCCAAAACGGTTGATGTCCCTAAGCCTGATTTCGCACTGCCCGTCGAGGCTTCTGCAACATCCAGCAGTTTATTGGAAAGCCCCGTTCTTACCAGTACGTCGCCCGTTAAAATAAACAATGGGATGGCGATAAGTGCGAATGCATCGATACCGTCAAATAATGACTCACCCACTAGAGAAAGTGGCAGCACATCAGTAAAGACCAACATCGCGATAGAGCCTAAACCCAGAACCACCCAAATTGGTACGGCTAAGAAAATCATGACCACCATGGCAATAACAGGACCGTAAACGGCAATGCCATAAGAAGCAGCGGAGGCTTGGTCGAGCAAATAGTAGTTATTCATTTTTCCTCCTAATCGATCAAGCGTTCGCCTTGGTATACCTGTCCGTTGTTGAGCAGTGCTTTCACATCCCTTTTAATGGACTGAAGCAAGCGCAAAACAATTAAGGTGAAACCAAAGGGAACTGCAAATAAAAACCAAACTTGGCTGATGCGTAAACCATGGGTCACGGAGCCGAATTCGAGAGACGTTAATACGGGTCCGATAGAGACGATCAATGAAATCACTGCAAGCCCCAACGTAAGAAAGTCGCTGAACAGGTACACGGCAATTTGTGCGCGATTTGGCAAGAACCCCAGCAAAACATCTATGCGTATGTGAGCGCGGTTTTTAACCGCAAGTGAAGCGCCTATCCAAGCTAGGTAGATAAAGCAGTATCGAGCGACTTCTTCTCCCCAAATGGAGGAATAACTGAGCACAAATCGTCTGGTGACTTCAGAGATGATCGTCAGTACGATCATTGAATAGAACATTAGGCAGAGCCATCGTTCTAAATTTTGCTCTATGGTTGAAAACCGACTTTGTTGCATGTTTTACACCTTGATAAGGGAAACAAAAGAGAAAAAGGGCAGCCGCAAAGTAAACTACGGCTGCCAACGCCCTACACGTCATGGACGTAGTAACGTCCTTTAGTGTTCGCTGCTTCAAGCAACTTGTCGAAAGTGTCCAGCGATCCCGCCAGTGACTTCTTCGTTGAATCCCAAACCGCCAGTTGATGCCCTGCTTTTTCTTGCCATTGAGCAAGCTCTGAAGGCGTAGGGGAGTAGAATTGAACGTTATTCTTAGCAAGTTCAGACATCGCATATGCCCTTGCAGCGGGAACTTTAGCGAGGTTTTGATGCGCTGTTACTTCGCTTGCGGCTTCAATTGCTTCTTGCACGTCTTTTGGTAGCTTGTTAAACCACTGCAAGTTACATGAGAACACTTGAGCATCCGGTACTGAACGGATGAAAGTCACAGAAGAAAGCACATCTTTAAACCCGAAAATGTTTAACGCTTCTACACTCGGATCCAGTGCATCGGCGACACCCTGTTTAATAGCGGAAGGTGTTTCCCCCCAAGCGATTGGCGTAGGGTTCGCACCGAGCAAGTGGTAAAACTGTTGAAGGATTTTAGAACCCGGAACTCGGAACTTAATGCCTTCCATTTGATCTGGGGTTTTAATGATTTCGTCTCTGCCTTTACGAAGGGCAACAACACGTGGATCGATGGTGACGTACCACAATGCTTTAAAGTTACGTTCTTCAAGCTTAGGGTCCACTTCTGCTTTCCACTCCGCTGAATTCACCAAGTTGACAAACTTTTGGTTTTCACCACACCAATAAGGAATATTGATTAAGTCCACAACAGGTGCGAAAGAAGAGAAATTAGAAAGCGAGTGCTGCGCAGCCTGAATGGTGCCTTGCTGTACTTTCTGAGCCAGTGCGCCCCCAGCACCAAGTTGACCACCTGGCGCTAATTTCACGTAGACCTGACCGTTGGTCATATTTTGGATATTCTCTTTGAAATCCAATTGCATAATAGGGTAACCACGAGATGCACCGAGAATGTAAGCGGTTGCAATGGTCATCGTGTATTTGGCTGCTTTCTGACGTTCACGCTCTTCTTTTGAGATAGCGGCAGCGGCTGTTGGGCTCATTAAAGCGCCCGCAGCACCCACCATTATCGCGGCAGTGACACTGGCTTTACCTGCAACTTCAAAGAATTTCCGACGCTCGATAGACTCGATTTGGTCGCTTTCGTTGATTCCTTTCATTTTTTGACTCCATGTTCACGTGATTGAAATGACGTTGGATTGTTGTCTACGAACCTGTTTTAGCGTCTAACACGGGCAACGCTTTACTGCTGATGGGCAGTGCATCGACCATCTACTCAAAACTGAGTTCTTAGGTTGTTTGTTTTTCTTGCTGCAAAATAAAAATGACACCAAATGCAGCGCCTGCGGCAAGCAGCAGTGCTTCTGGTACTACGTCTAAAGGTGGAATAGGAAAGTCGTGCCGAATGGAAGCCCATCCAACAAGAATGTTAGAGAGGTAAAGTACAAAAGAAGCAATACTGAGCACTAAATATTTGCGACTTCCAGCGGTAATAGGCACGGGATGAGATCCTGAAGATTTCTGTGATGCATCAGATGACTTTTCTGATATCGAAGTAGGCATGGTTATCATCCTTGCGTGGTTTGATTAACAACTCATTAACACCACCTTATTTATCGACTAAATAATAGTCAACTGTAAGCGCTTACATTTTTTCAATTAGAGCAAAAGTTAATCAATTTTTTCAATGTTGATCACGGAAATTGATGGTTTTATAGTCAATTGGTTTCATTTTTAATTCGACTATCTTTTGGTGTTTGCAATTTAAGGTTATGAATAATAAAGACTTATCGGTTTCTCTTGCGATTGAAATGCCGCTTGAATTTAAGCTTAGTCACAGTTCGTTATAGTCAATCTGATATAAATGTGTATAAAGTTTATACTGACAAACGTCTTGGTTAACTGTTGGAAAAACATGGTAAAAGGTAAGCGCTTACGCAAATCTTCAGACAAGCCAACTTTGGGCGATGTAGCCAAAGCGGCAGGGGTTTCCACCGCTACGGTTTCACGGGCACTGAATCAACCCCATCAAGTTAAGGAAACGTTGCGGGCTCGCATTGAAGACGAAATTAACAGGCTGGGCTATGTGCGTGATGGCGCTGCGAGGGCACTCGCCTCCAACAAAAAGCGCATGATAGGCGCAATAATTCCAACCATCGATAACGCAATCTTTGCTTCAGGCATTAACGCACTCGAACGACGTTTATATGAAGAGGGATACACTCTTATGTTGGCGGTCAGTAACTACGATCCCAAGCACGAGCTCAAACAGGTTCGAGATATTATGGAGCAGGGGGTTGATGGGTTGCTACTGGTTGGAAATGATCATGCGCCTGAAACGTATTCCATCTTAAAACAACATAACCAGATATTTGCCAATCTTTGGGCGCTGGACCGGACAAGCCCACACCCTTGTGTTGGGTTCGACAATTTCACCGCGGCGCAGCAAGTGACTGAGTATCTCCTTGATCAGGGGCATACTCGCTTTGGACTTATTTCCGGAATAACAAAAGGAAACGACAGAGCAACTGCGCGCTTAGAAGGCGCAAAAGAATCGCTTAAAAAAGCGGGTATCTTCCTGCAGCCCCAAGACGTTGTTGAATGCCGATACGATATATGGGAAGGCAGAAATGCATGTCGACACCTACTGGGTAAACCGGAACGAGAGAGGCCGACTGCTCTTATTTGTGGTAACGACGTGTTGGCGTTTGGCTGTTTAACCGAATGCGATAAATTGGGTATTTCTGTGCCAACGCAAGTCTCCATAACTGGTTTTGATGACTTGCCCTTGTGCGAACACCTGTCACCAAGCTTAACCACTATTCGCGTCCCGTCTCGAATGATGGGTGAAAGAGCGGCCGATTTTATATTGGACCAAATTGCAGGTCGAGAATCTGCGACACATATTGAGGTTCCAACTCAGTTAGTAGTAAGAGAAAGCACCTCCGTTCCTATAACCAAGTAACTCCGAGAAGCTTCGCTCAGTGACTTTTTTACCCCAAAGACTTCCGCACCAAAGGCGTGTCTACCAACGACTTCTCAACCAAAGAAAAGCTAACTGGCTTTCAGCCTAGACGCTGCTCTTTTCATTTTTCCCTTTATTCTAGCGATACGCCTAAAGCTCAATATCCAGATGATGTTTGGATACTCACCTTGGGCGTTATGCTTGCCTTATTACTTCAATTTTCGCTGTTTGAACTGATTGAATAATTATTGGTTTGTCTTCTTACCTTTTGAGCTTGTAAGGCAATGAAACTGCTATAGAGTAAGGCATACGATGAGTGGAGAAGTGTTTTATATCATTGATTGAAAGTGAAACAACTCATTTTTTTACGTAACAGTAGTAGTTAAATTAACGAATAATTTACATGTTGTGGTCTTCTATTATTTCACTAAGAGTTATAGATATATTAATAAATGCAATTTGTCTTTATTACAGCGCAAAAAGAAATAAGTTAGAAAAATAACTGATGTCTACTGTGTGGTAAAAAATATTGTTACATTAGAAATGATACATTTGTTCAAAAAAATGGACAAAGTAATGTACGATTTGTAATCTAATGAAAATTAAGGATTTTTAACCGTTCGCTAACCCATTAATGGCTAGGTATTACAAAGCGTTATCGCGCTATTAGAAAAATTTATAAGAAAATCATATATATGTGATGTGAAATTAGATTATAAAATAAGAATGTTTGTTATCATGCTTTTTATAAATCTTATGGAAGTAATGTTTGTCGTTTGAAATTTAATCAGTTAAAAAAAGAGGTTGTTATAATTGGTTACACACGCCGTTCACGTTCAAACGAAAGATATTGACTTAGCCTGATAGATTCGGTTTCGCGTATTGTAAGTTGGGTGTAGACGATATTTCTTTGCCCCCATTTATATGAACCCTAATTGAATGAGTAGCAGTACAGGCTAGGTTTATAATGGCACTAAATAGTAAGAGTAAAATCAAATGCTGAGAAATGTGATAGAAATTAAATACTTAAAAACATTCTCATGTGTCGCAAAATGTAAGAGCTTTTCGGCTGCAGCTGAGTCATTGTTTATCACTCAGCCCGCCGTATCACAACATATTAAAAAGGTTGAAGCTCATATAGGTGCAAGTATTTTCGACAGGGAAGAAGGTTTTGAGTTAACGACGGAGGGCAAGATCTTACTAAAGTATACTGAACTAAGTTTAGAGCTTTATGATCAGCTTTTCGAAGAGTTAGGGAAAACCAAAAATAAAGAACATTATAAGATTGCGGTATCAGATTCTTTTTCAACTGAATTAGTTGATGAGGTGGTAAAGGCATTTCGTATATTAAGCCATCTCGATCTTAGTTTGGTCAATTTCCGCAATCCGAAAGATTTAGATGCCAGTAAATATGACATTATTCTAGGGGTAAATTCAGAGCCCTCGCGAACAGGACAAATGGTGAAAGTGAAGAGAACCCAATACGTAGTGTGTCAGCGACTAACTGATCAGCCCATTATCCAGAATAATCCGGTTCGTATTGTACATTGCAGCTCTATTGAAAGAGAGCAGGTTTCAGGCCTGCTACAAGAAGTGGGTATTGGAACGGCAAACATACAAAGCTGGTTTAACACGAGTTCTTCAAGGCTAATGAAAGGTGAAATGGAAGAACCTGGTACGGTATTAGTTTGTCCAAGTTGGAGTATTCAATCAAATAATCTTAGGGTACATAAAACATCTAATATCGTGAATTGTTTTGCATGGTGCAGTGAGTCGACATTTAAAGAGCTAAGCCAAGTCGGGTTGACGAATCAAATCAAAGAGCTATTTATTCAGTCAGAACCCAAACTCGCCACAATGTGATATTTATTCCAAAAAATATCGGTAGTTAAAACGAGATATTAAACTTAAAAAGTTAAAAAATAAGGCAAGCAGGTCAATGCTTGCCTTTTTTATTGTTGGAATTATTTTCTTTTCAATAAAATGATCTAATAAGGTTAGAAACAAAATTTATAATAAATAGCTAAAAACCTAATAGATACGGTTTATCACATACAACTATAAGCATAATTAATAGTTGTATAAGTAACTATTAATTGCCGCTTTTGTTTTCGTTGTTATATTCATTTCGGTTCATTCAAAGAAGGATTAAATGACAATGTTAAACACAATTACAAACCTATTGGCTAAATTCCAACAAGACGAGCGCGGTGTAACTGCAGTTGAATATGCAATCATTGCTGTTGTTATTTCGGGCATTATTTTGGCGGCATTTAACAGTGGTTTAGGTGATGCCATTAGAAGTGCGATTGAAAATGTTACTTCAAATATAGAGCAAGTTACCCCTTCTGGTGGTAATGGTGGCGGTACTGGCAGCAACGGTTAATTATTCTCACCATATGGGTAGGCTTTTCCTACCCACAATCATAAGAGTTACGCTTCATGAGTAAACCTGTTCTCTTTATCTTACTTTCTGCGTTGTTATTTCTAGGGCTGTTTTATTCCAAAGATATTTTATTTGCTAGTGAAGCCCCAGTAATACCCGCTTCAACACAAGAAGCGACGGTTAACGTTCTGACTTTAGTTGAGCCTGTAGAAAAAGGGGTTCAATACAGCTTGGCCAATGTGGAATGGGTTGAGATGACAGAAACAAAAGCGCAGCAAAATGGCTTGCTGGTTCAAGGCAGCAAGATTCCAAAAAGTAGTCTTTTTAGAGCTCAACTTAGCAAAGGAACACTGCTTAAAAGATCTCAGCTATCGTTCCCTGGTGACGATGATTACATCAGCTTTACTTTGGCGAAAGATCACGTGCCTTACTACTACGAAACCGATGGGAAAAGTGTGCTAGATGCCATTGGCACCTATTCGGGTGACAAAGTCAGCTTCATCTCCACCACCAATTCCTATTCGAATATTCATGAAGCGGAATTTAAAGATGTGGGCAACCTGATTTCTGAAGTTCTGATTCATGACGCTAAGGTTATCCAAGTCACCGATACAGGCGAATCCAGCAGCGAGCAGGGGCGTCAAGTTAAAGCAAAACGCTTGGTGATTGAGTTGAGTATTCGTCAGGTAATGAAATTGGATATCGCTAAGCAAATTGGGCAGATCAGTATTGTGCCCTCCAACATGACCAATCAGTTTCTTTCCGTACGCAGCGTTGACTTACTTGAAAAACAACATGGGGTCAGAGAACTCAGAGCAGGCAGTGAATAATGAAAAATACAAAAGTAGCCGTTCTCATTTTTGCTTTATTTACGCACCTCAATATTGGCGCAGCTGAACTGGTGTCGATAGATCAGGGCGCGGCAAAAACGGTGAAAACCAATCGAACGATAGATACCGTTTTTGTGTCCGACCAAAACATCGCCGACTACAAAGTAATAGATGAAACCAAAATCGTAATCCATGGAGTCAGTGTGGGCACGGCGAGTTTGATCGTTTTTGATCGCGGTGGCAATGAAATCTACAACTCAGAAATTGTAGTGAATAAGAGTTTGCGTTTGGTTAAGCAGATGCTTGTTGCTCATTTTCCGGATGAAGAAGTCAACGTGACTAATGTCGGTGAGCAGGTGGTTTTAGACGGCACCGTTCAAAGCGAAGAAGTAAAAAAGAAAATCTATCGCTTAGTTGGTGAAATGCTGAAGAAAAAATCCACGAGAAATACATACAAGTTGGAAGACAGTGGGTCTGATAACGAGTTGGATTACACCGAAAGTTTCGTTTTCGAAGGGATTATCAATCACCTCAAGGTTCTGTCCACCGAACAAATAAACGTAAAGCTGACCGTCGCAGAAGTCTCTAGCAACTTTTTGTCGGAACTGGGTGTTTCGTACAGCAACATTGGTCAACCCGGTAAATACGTGAAACAAATCTTAGAATTTTCGGCTGAGGACATCGTCGCGGTGATTGCCGCCAGTAAGGACGATTCCATTGGGCAAGTGCTCGCAGAGCCAAATCTGTCGGTTATTTCTGGCGAAACCGCGAGCTTTTTAGTCGGCGGCGAATTACCAATGGTGGTGCGAGACGGCGATGGTGTGTCCATCTCATACAAAGAGTACGGCATTAAACTATCGATGGTCGGTAAAGTAACGGACACAGAAAACATTCGATTAACACTTCTGCCTGAAGTGAGTTCGATTGATGCATCGAATAGCCAAAGTAACGCGTTCTACAACATGCCTTCTCTACGTACTCGAAAAGCACAAACCACAGTGCAACTTAAAGATGGGCAAAGTTTTGTTCTCGCAGGGTTATTAACAACAGAAGAGCGTGAAACATTAAGCCGGATTCCTGTCTTGGGCGACATCCCAATTCTTGGCGCGTTGTTTAGCCACACCAAATCCAACCGTACGAAAACTGAATTGATCATAGTAGCCACCGTTAACTTAGTTGATCCGGTAAAAAGCAAAGACATCAAGTTGCCAAAGTTCAAAGCGAGCAGCGATTTAGAGCGGCTATTCAGAATCAATTTATCTGATCCAGAAGTAGAACAAACCATAAAAGCAGGAGGTTTTTAATGCTCTTAAGACACTCATTCGTTTCAAAAATTGTGACGATTTCAGCGCCTCTTTTGCTTATCGGTTGCAGTTCTCCAATGTCTACGAACTCAACCCAAGTCGATGAGTTAGAGCAGATATACGAATTTAATGTTGTTGATAAACACATCGCGTTGAAACGCAGCATGGGGTTTATCGGCGACGTGAATAAGCACCACAAAAAGTCGGAGTTTGAAGTCTTCTATCACCCTAACGAAAGTGAGTTTGTTGCGGAATTATTGGAGTCGGCGAAAACAAAAGGCATTGATCGCCATCGAATCAGCGCGAAGTTAAAAGAATCAGGTGACACAGATAGTGAGTCTCGCCCGTTGTCCGATAAAGCTGTCTCAATTGTTTCTCGATACACCTTAGTTAACGAGAAACAGTGCGAATCTCTTCATATGGGTAATGCGCAAAACTTCCATTTCGGGTGCGCGGTTGAATACAACCGAGTGATCAGCCTGAGTCAGCCTCTGAAAGGTGTTAAGTAAGCGATGGATTTAAACAACTTATTTAAAACCTCGACGTCTCCCAAAAAAGCTGTATCCGAGTTTTCCGATTTACTGGTTTCCGACGATGCGGAGTTTGTTCAGTCGGTAAGGGATTTGTATGCGATAGAAGGGTTTCCACCGCTGATTGAAATGCCAGAGTTGACCAGCCAATCCAACATGGATTTAGGTAAGCAGAAAATCAAACACGTGGTGTTGGATTTTCGTCAGTCGAACAATGTCGTTGAAGAAATCAGTGACATTACCACTAAGTTGGACGTAGGTATTCGCATTATTGCCATCAGCAATTCGGATTCCATTCGGTTGAAAAACCGCGTACAAGCCCTCGGCGCAGAATACGTCTTGTGGGATGAAAATCTCCAAGATCTGCTCAATGCAGTGAGCGTATCTGAATCTGCAACCGGAACATTGGTGAATAAAACCCGTGTTGCAAAACGCGTTCTTCTGCTTTCTTGCAAAGGCGGAATTGGGCTCTCGACCATATCTTCATTAGTGGCGTACGGATTGTCTTCCGAAGCGCAGTTGAAAACGCTGCTGGTGGATCACGATTCTGGCGCGTTTACCTCGGACATTTTTCTCGGTATGAAAGGGGTAAAGCCAAGGCATAACAGCATCGATTTGAATCAGAGAGACATAGACAGTGCCATCGCTCAAACCTATGTCTCGAAGGTCGACGATAAGCTCGACTATTTGATTCTCGAAAAAACCACCGCTTGTGTTGGAGACCATGCCTCTACACTGCATAACCTTTCCTATCAGCTTGAAAGTAATTACAACTTTATTGTGGACTCTGTGCCACTGACATCTTTTGAAGAAGTGCACGATCAAGACTTGAGTGAAAAGTATCACCGTATTTACCTGATCTGCGATCCGTCTGTAGCGTCATTGCGCGCCTATAACATCATTAAGAAAAAGATGGGTAAATCGGCTCACCAAGTGTTGTTCATTCAAAATCGCCCTGCGAAAGACTACATGGTGCCCTTAGAGAACGCCAAAGAACGAGTTAAGCGGAAAGAAGCGCTGTCGTTTTCATACGAATCGGGCTTGGAAAAGTTATTGATTCAGCAGGGAATGAAAGCGGTGATTAAAAGTAAGTTCTCTTTGCCAGTCGTTGAAATGGTGAAAGACCTTACCGGAAAAAACATCCGCCCTAAATCCAAATTTTCTTTGTTCAAGAAATAAGCGAGGGGTAGATGAGCCAGTTTAATAAAATCTACATAGAGCTAAGAGATGAAATCTTTGACGCGTTAGATGCGTCAACCTTAGTTGAAATCAGTAACGAAGACTTGGAAGCCCAGCTTAAAGAAACCGTTAACCTGCTTATCGACAGGAGAGGGTTACAGGTGTCCAATTCACAGCGCATTGAGTTAGTGAAGGCGCTACTTGCAGAGCTAAAAGGGCTGGGGCCACTGCAAGCCTTGCTCGATAACGATGACATTTCAGACATTATGATCAACGGGCCACACAATATCTTTATCGAAATTGGCGGCAAAGTTCAGAAGTCGCCGATTCAGTTCGTTAACGAAAAACAACTCAGCACCATTGCAAAACGAATTGCCTCAAATGTAGGGCGTCGAATCGATGAATCCAAGCCGCTTTGTGATGCGCGTTTAGAAGATGGCAGCCGTGTCAATATCGTCATTCCCCCACTTGCGATAGACGGCACCTCCATTTCTATACGTAAATTCAAACAGCATAAAATAAAACTCGAAAACTTGGTGGAATTCGGCGCTCTCTCCATCGAAATGGCAAAGCTTTTGTCCATTGCCAGCCATTGCAAATGCAATGTGTTGATTTCTGGTGGTACGGGTTCGGGTAAAACCACATTGCTCAACGCACTATCGGGCTACATCGGTGAAACAGAACGTATCGTTACCATTGAGGATGCGGCGGAACTGCAATTGCAGCAGCCGCATATCGTTCGTCTAGAAACTCGCCAAGCCAGTGTTGAAGGAACCGGTGAAATCACCGCTCGCGACTTGGTGATCAACTCCCTACGTATGCGACCAGACAGAATTATTGTGGGTGAGTGCCGTGGCGGTGAGGCGTTTGAAATGCTTCAAGCGATGAACACGGGTCACGATGGATCGATGTCGACACTTCACGCCAACACGCCAAGGGATGCGGTTGCTCGAACAGAAAGCATGGTGATGATGGCAACGGCAAGCTTACCTATTCAGGCGATCCGACGCACCATTGTGAGCGCGGTGGATTTGATTGTGCAGGTTAAGCGCTTGCACGATGGTAGCAGAAAAGTGCTCTACATCTCCGAAGTCGTTGGTTTGGAGGGCGATAGCGTGGTGATGGAAGACATCTTCCGGTTCGAGAACAAAGGCACATTGGAAGATGGAAAAATCGATGGTGAGTTTCGCTCTCCAGGTTTATCCAAACGTTCCATCGTGTACGAGCGAGCACAATTTTTCGGCTTAGAGGACGCATTAGAGGAGCTGTTCTCATGATGTGGGTGTTCGCCATTTGGTGCGTGGTTGCCATTGTATTTTGGTTCCAACATAAGAAAACCAGTCGAAAAGTGACCGCACTTATCGATCAAGAAACAGAGTTTGATGGGATAGAAGGTGTCAAAACGGTCATCGATATGGATCGGTTTGAAACCAGTGTGTGGATCCAAGTGAAGTTTATTTTCAAGAAGCTGAAAAAGCTGTTGGAGCCCAATATACCTAAAAAAATAGTGCTGTTTTTGCTGATCAGTGGAGCACTTATTTATGCGGTTAACTTGTTCTTATTCAGCCAAGATTTTCTGGTCTGTTTAGCGATAGGGCAGCCTATTTTGTTCATCGTATTTCTGTTCAAACTCAGCGACATTAAAGAAGAGAAATTCAAAAGTGACTTTCCAGACGCGCTGAATATTTTGTCGGGTGCCATCGCTGCTGGGCAAAGTATCATTCACGCATTTGAGTACGTGGGCGAAAAGCTGGATAACGAAGTAGGGCGTGAATTCAAATTCATGGCAGAACGCTTACTGATTGGTGAAGATCCAGACGATGTGTTGTCACGCAGCGCGACTACCTTCCCATACGTGGAGTACTTCTTTTTCATTTCGACCATTCGAATCAACCTGAGCCGAGGCGGTCAGCTTAAAAACGTGATCAACAAAATCAACCGAATCATGTTTGAATCGCGAGCCATGGAAAAAAAGAAAAATGCTTTAACGTCAGAAGCGCGATCTTCAGCAAAAATTGTGGCGTGCCTACCAATCATCTTTCTTCTCATTCTGAGATTCACTAGCCCAGAAAACTATAACTTCGTGATGTTTGAAGAAGGTGGAAAACCCATTTTTTATTACGTTCTGATCAGTGAGTTTATTGGCTTTTTCTGTATCTCCATGATTTTGCGTGGAGTGAACTGATGGATCTACGCACCACTATTTTCTTAGCTTTCGCGCTTGCTGTTTCCCTTATCTTTGCTTGGTTTCTTATCAAGATGTGGGATTCGTTGGTTGCTAAGTTCTATACCAGTCAAATCATCGGTTCGACCAAAGAAGAAAAACGGCAATTGGCGATCATGAATCGGCTGGTGGAAGCATTCAGTTTCAACCATGAAGAAAACCGACAAAAACTGATTGCCGCAGGGATTTACAACGAGTTTGTCGCCAAAAGTTACTACCTGTTTAAGTTCATTCCGTTTCTATTGGTGTTTTTAAGCACGCTTTACGGGTTCTTTATTGGGGACCTCGATTTTGCTGAATTCTTCATGATAGCAGGGGTCGCTTTAGTTCTATTTTTGATTGGGCCGGATACCTATGTGGCGGCGCGAGCGAAAAAGAACGTCAAGCACATCAGCTCACGATTGCCGTTTTTACTCGATCTGATGAATGTCTGCGTTCACACCGGTATGACCATCGAATCTACCTTGGAATTCCTGAGTAACGAAATCGCAACGGTGGATGAAAATTTGGCTTTTGTGTTGAGGCGTACCACCGAACGAGCAAGGGTGGTGGGGCTGGAAAAGGCGTTGGCAGAGTTTTATGACATTGTCCCTACAACCGAAGCACAGAGTTTTGTAATGACACTGACTCAGAGTTTGCAGTATGGCTCGTCTGTCGGGCCGGTACTCGCGACATTGGCAACTGACATACGTGAAATCAACATGATGGATCTCGAAGAAAAGATAGGAAAAATGGGCGCCAAAATGTCCATACCACTTATCACATTCATCATGGTTCCCATTGTTGTGCTGATTGCTGCCCCTGGAATTTTAAGGATGTTTTCAAATGGCTAATGAAAGACGGGCTATCGAAATTTGGACCAATGTAAAGTGCGCTTTATTACTCTCACTTGCTTTAACTGGTTGTGCGTCCACCAACAGTGAGTTGGATACCAAAGAGGACTTGTTGTTGAGAACCAACGACAAGACGCAACTGGTGGAGTTTTATAAAGCCAATATTAAAGAAAATGACGAATACAAAATTAAGCTGGTGAATGTGTATATCGACTTGAAAGACACCTCTTCAGCGGAGCTTTATCTCAATACGTTCGATGAGTCTGAAAAAGACGAGCCTGAAGTGATGCTAGCCAAAGCTGAAATTGCTTACCTGAAGCGTGGTTTCGCAGAAAGTGAACAGTGGTTAGAGCGTTATCTGGATGAAGGTGGTGACAAATATCAGCACCATATTCTTATGGGCAAAATTAAAGCTCAGCAAAGGCAATACGGGGCGGCAATTGAGTATTTTGAACAGAGTAGAAAGCTCGGAGCGTCGGATAGAGAAGCGAAAAATAGCATTGCCGTTGTGAACCTCATGCAGGGGCAATACGAAGATGCGATGACCATGCTGTACGACTTATATCTCGATCAACCAAACGATGAAAAAGTGCGTTCAAATTTAATCTTGGCATCTGTGAATGCGAACCGACCGGATATTGCCTTAGATGCGCTTCGAGAAAAATACCCTGAAGAAGAGGCAAGAACGCAACTGACCAAATTGATGAAATCGGTGAAAAAGAAACCTGCGCCCAAAATGGCTCGCTCGTCTTCCGCCAAGACTCAAACTCGTTCAACCAGCGCCGCAACTCGGCCTGTTAATCAATCGCGTTATGCGGAGGAAAGTGCGGTGTATAAGCCACAAACCCAACTACAAACTGCCGCTATGGCGGTCGACCAAGCTGGAAACCATCAACCCGTCGCCAGCAAAATGGTATTCAACCCGCAAAACCTCAAACCTAAAGCGCCGTCGATTTACCGAATCCAAGTATTGGCGACGTATAAAGCGATCTCGAGTGAGTACCTGAATTATCTGCGTACGAATTATGGAACGGTTTACGCCTATTCTCATAACCTCTGGAAACGCTACTGTATTGGTGAGTTTAGCTCCATTGAAGAAGCGAAAGCGTACCTAAACCGAATGAAGGTGAAAGGGGCGTTTGTTGTGGATTACACGAAAAATCGACACATAGAGCTGTAGGTAATCTTAACTATGTCGATTGGAACGTCACAACTTAAGAAGCAAAAAGGGGTCATCAGTGTAGAGGCTGCCTTTGGTTTACCGATTTTACTTTTAATGGTGCTGACATGGTTTGAACTGTGTTTGATGGTTTACGCCATTGCGGTGACCGATCACGCCATCACGAGAGCAGTATCTGACACTAAAAAATTGGGTAGGGCAGACGCCATTAGCACGATCAATTATGACAGAGCCATTCGGTCTGCGATTCGTCGAAGCGGGGGTATTTTTCTTCCCGCGGTCATTGATAGCCAATCGATTCAGTCTCGTATTCACTACATCGATGGCTATCAAACGCTCGTTCGTTGCAGTACATCTGTCAGAGAGTTTTCGTCTTGCTCGGGAGTGTCCTCTGAACCCCAAAACAAAGCGTTAGCACTTTACGAAGTGGCCTTTGAGTATTCCCCTATTTTTAATTTCCTACTGCCATCGATAGAAATGCGCCGTGAAGTAATGGCAATTCAGGAATATGAGCGATGCACCTTTAAGTTAGGTCAAGGAGGCTCGTGTGCTTAGACGTTCTTCCAATTCAAATGTGCAGCGCGGCGCTTTTACCATTGAGCTTGCTTTGGTGTTGGTGTTTGTGACGGGTTTTTTTGTTATGCAGGTGAACTTTCTCGTTGCCACTGCCAAAAAAGGGCAAATGGATCGGCTCGCGTATTCACTCGTTTCGGTGATGTCTGAGCGGCGAGAGTTGTTCCGTGACGAAGGCGACATATGTCGGTACGCAGGGGAATGCAAACTGCTGGCGGCAGAATTATACGCCGTGGGCATTTCGGCAATGAATCGGATGTCGAATCAGTTTGACTCAAATAAGTTTGGCATTCGAATAGAGGAGCTGGTGGTTTATCCCGACCGACAAGTTTACGCGATGCGCGAAGTAGGGTGGGTGACAGGATGCAATTTTACGCCGCTAAGAGAAGTGGACAAGATTATCCCGACCACGTCTCGAAACCGTAAGTTGCCCGTTTACAAAGTGTCACTTTGTTACCGAACGCCTTTTAACATATTGGGTGCGAGTAAAGGCGAGCTGCTCAATGTTGTTACGTCTGCCTTTTCGTTTGCGAGGATTTAGCCATGTCTTTACAGAACATATGTTCAAAGCATCAGCGTATTAAAAATCGGCGCTCAATGAAACGAGGGTCGATGAACAAGCAAAAAGGAGCAGCTTTTCTGATTTTCATGTGCTGTCTACCCTTTATGTTTGGCATGTTGGCGTTGGCAATGCAAACCACGCAACAGTTGCACGCGCACGCCAAGTTAAGTGAGGCAACAGAAGTGGCAAGCCTCGGGTTGATTTCATCTTCTACCGGAAATAATGCCCCAGACACGGAACTGGCGTCTCGAATCGTCAATCACTATATGCCATTTAACGAAGGTGAGGTGGCAATATCGATTGTCGATACGCGCTGCGATTACGACACAGGGTGTGTTCAAGATGCTGGCGAGATCTCTCCTTTTGCGGATTTTGTGGTGACGGCGACAACCGAGCACAACTCTTGGATCAGCTACAGCAGTTTGGGTCTAAATCCAAAATTCAAGATTTCTGGTGCGTCGACAAGCCGAAAGTACCTACCTAAACCGGTAGATATCTATTTTGTTGTCGATTTTAGTGGATCCATGAGTGAACGTTTTTCAGCAAGCCCTGGGCGAGGCAGTAAACTCGCCACAGTAAAAAATACCATTAATTTGATATTGGATGACCTGGAAAACTTCAACCGATTCAATAGCCATAAAAGCCGCGTAGCGCTTGTGGGGTACAACCACTTCAACTATCAAAAAATCAATGGTAGACGCGAAGTGTTCGAACATGTGGTTTTACAAAGAGTGAACGATTCAATTGTCCATCGCAACGACAAAAAAAATCCCCTAATTATCAGTCCCGAGCTTGAACGGCATAACTATCGCCCGAGGCGACTGTTCCACGATATTGATCTGACCGACGATTACAGCGGGTTCAGCGATGAGTTTAAAGCGTTTAAAGCAGGTGGCTTTACTCACTCATGGCAGGGTTTACTCCGCGTGGCCGAACTTTCGAATAGCCAAGAAGAGTACAACCCTCAACAAGTGATCATCGTCCTATCCGATGGTGAGGATACCGAGAGACCTTGGGCAATTCATAGCCCAGATGGCAGTTGGCGGAAAACACGGATACTCAAAGAGTTCACGAAATATGGGCTCTGCAGAAATATGGTGTCGGATTTAGAAAACAAGACTGACCGTTTTGGAGAACCTATTTCTGTCACCTTTGGTGTGATAGGTATCGATTTTGAAATGAACCAAGCTGTGAATGGCTTTTTTGATTGCGTGGGGGAAGACAACGTCCTTCATGCCAAAAATGGCAGCGATGTTTATAAGCATATTTTAAACCTGTTGAATGAAGAGACAGGGCGACTGAAAGGAAATGAGGGCTCACTATGAGAGTAATGGCGTTTGGCGTACTTTTGCTGTTATCAGGGCAAGCCGCAGCGAATTGTTTAGCGGAAGAAAATGTATATTTAAAAACGACTCGTGTGCTAGCGAACAATCACTTGGGCACGCAGCAATCGGGTCAATTACTCACTCACCATGTTACGCAGCCAGAGCAACCTCTGTTCGTGAGTGAAGATAGCATTACGGAACAGTTTTCGGTGAGCGACGAGTGTATTTATGACCGCATTTCCCAGACATTGGTGCTGAATTACGCCTTCGATAAAGACAAACTCAGTGACGAACATAAACACATATTATTGGATTACATCAACTTGTTGGATAGCAGTGTTTCCATTGCTGTAGAAGGACACGCTGATGAAGTCGGCACAGACGAATACAACAAAGGGTTGTCACAAAGACGCGCGCGAAACGTTGCGACGTTCTTAAAGAAAACCTTCGGCAAAGAAAAGCAGGTAGATTTACGTGCTTACGGAGAAACAGCGCCAATATGTGAACAAATAGAGAACAAAGTGAAAGGGTGCAACCGCCGTGTCGTCTTAACCGTTCAGACTTGAACTAGGATGAACCCCAAATTTGAGTTTCGAACATTTCAGATGCGCAGCTAACGCATCAATCAACGTCTTCTTCTAGAATTTCGATCACTTCAGATGAAGAGCGTTCATGCCCAATAAGAAACAGAGCAAGGAACGCTTCTGTTTTCATATTCGAGTCGCCTTCCTCCTCAACAATGGTACGAATCTTATCTCGTAGCATTGAGATCTCATGCTCGACAAAACCACGCCCTTCTTCATCACCGCCTTGGTCAGCAGGCTGATGGTCGAAATGCAAGAACAGAAGATCGTCATCAAGCTTGGTTGTGAGTAAACGTTCTGGTAACCACTCTTCTCCCGTCACAACTTGGGGATCGCTGTTATCGGAGAATTTACTTAATATTTGCAATAATTCAGATACTTTCACAATGATTCGTTATACTGTACGCCTCTACTAAGTGTAGCGGCAATTTTGCGTGAATCTTAAAGTAATTTCTCTGATTTTACTACGATTGTTGACCAGTAACTCAATAAAACTCTAAGTCAGAGTGATTAAACGCTGGATCTAGCATCTTAAGGTTACCCAGGTACAAATGTTCAATGTTTTAATAAATTGAGGTGCTCGATTTCTATGCATGCTTCAACCCACCTGACTCCAACTGTTTTGCTTTTGGGTGCGATGACTTTCCCTTCGATAGCTTCAGAAGAAAAGGTAAAAGAACAAGAATGGGGCGTAGCGATGGCCTACCGAGGTGCATCCATTGTTTACAATCTTCCCGGCGAATCTGATTCTTCAGTATCGACCTTTGTTCCTCTTTTCTATTACAACGGCGAAAGTGCCTACTTAGATGGTTTAGAAGGTGGTGTGCACCTTTACAAGCAGGATGATTATCAAGTCAATCTGTTCTCTCGTCTTCGATTTGTCGATTTACCCGCCTCGCAACAAAACCGTTATGGTGGTCATTCGTTTGATTTGGGTGTCCAGTATCGACATTTCTTCCAAGACTCTGATTGGTATATAGATGCTGAACTGATGAGCGATGATGACGCACGCTTGTTCGGTAATGTGCGTGCGACGGCGAAAAGCTCGACCGAAAATTGGGATTTCAAACCCAGCGCAGAGCTAAGAATCAAATCAGACAGCTACAACTCCTATTACTATGGAGCCAATGGTTTAGAGGGATCCCCCGGTTTTGGTAAGCAAATTGGCGGTGGTGTTGAGTTTAAAGTGGGTTTCGAAACTCGCTATCGTGTCGCGTCTAACTTGTACTTATTAGGCAGCGCTTATGCGACGATGCTTGATGACAACGCCTACGATAACATCGCAGTAAAAGAGCGGTGGGGTCAGGAGTACTTTGTCGGATTCGGTTTCTTTAACGACAAGAATACCGCCTCTCGGTCTGACATAACCACGCGCCCGTATCTTCGTGTCGCACAAGGGTTTGCCACACCTTCAGATATGGGTGACATATTTAAGTTTAAGGGTGAACCCGATGAAAACGGCAATAAGATGACCTCGTTTTTCTACGGTCATCCTTTAACCGATGAGCTTTTTGGTGCCCCCATTGATATTTACTTAACTCCAGGCGCTGCTTGGCACTGGAACAGTTCTACTCAAAGTGCCAGCCCTGAGTATGTTATTGCAGTGAAAGCGTATTACACCTTTGAGTGGCCATTCCGTTGGAAATTCGGAGCGGCGGAAGGGATTTCTTATGTTCAAAATATTACCTACATTGAAAGCAGTGAGCTGGAAGGTAAATACGAGAACATGAGTAACCTGATGAACTATTTGGATATTTCATTCGACTTCAATGTTGGTGATATGGTCGGTAAACCTGAGTGGGACCATCTTTGGATAGGGTATGGTTTACATCACCGTTCTTCAATATTTGAAAAGGCTTCGCAGTTCGGTCGGATTAAAGGCGGCAGCAATTACAACACTGTGTATCTGCAATACGATTTCTAAATAACCTCGTGCTCGCAAGATAAAAACGTGTCTGCGTCACAAAAATGGGTTTGAAAAGTAAAAAACGAGGCGAATTATCGCCTCGTTTTTCTTTTTTAATCAAATAGACCATACCAGTTTTAAATTTTTCGTTTTCCAGAGTGAATCAAGTAAAGCCCCAATTACCCATACTTCTATTTTTGCTATTTAATCATATATATCAATACCTTATTTTCATGGATCTCTTTTCTAAACTGCCTGAGCTCATCTCAAATCATCACAACTTCCTACCTGAACATATTAAAATTCAGTCTCTTTAATGCAACTTATTTTATATTTAATGGTGCAACCAGTTGCTAATTTGGTATTAAAACCAGACCAAAATGGCGACTCTAAGTGACAATAAAGCATCTGTTTTTGATAACTTCGTCAACAAAGTGGGTAAAAAACAAACTGGTCCGGTTGAATAAAGACCAGTTCGTCGTTTAGTCTGAATGAAGTTAACGAATTGGTCACAAAATCAGAACATCCGTTAACTACGGCAATAAAACAAACTGGTACTGAATAAATACCAAAATGGAAAATGTAGTAAGCGATGAAGGATCAATAAATTATGTCCGATGACTTTAATGATACGCCCAATTACAGCTCGGATGTCTCTAGGCTTACGCTTAAGTCACAAATAGCAGACAAACTGAGCGCGTTAATTGCGTCGAAAATGATTGAAGAAGGAGAGGCATTACCTTCTGAGCGAGAACTTGCCAAATCGTATGACGTGAGTAGAGAAACGATACGCGGTGCATTAGGGATTCTGAGTGAGCGCAAGTTGATTACGGTTTCTCGCGGACGAAAAAGTATTGTGACGAAAGGATCCGCAGAGATAATTCAATCGAACAATATAGTGGAAGACATTCAAAATTATGATGCTTTTACCGTAGTAGAAACAAGAAAAGTAATAGAGTCGGCGATTCTACGTTCTGCAGCAATAAACATTAAAGATGAAGATATCGAGAAACTCTCTTCTCTTATCGAATACCAAGAAACGGTCTTAGATGATCACATCGCTTTCCAAGTATCAGACAAAGAATTTCACACAGTTATCTATCAGGCTTGTCGAAATACTTTGTTGTCGAAAATAGCAATCGATGTCTATTCCTATGCGCTTGAGCACAGAACGGCAGCATTGGCAGAGGAAAAGTCGACGGTGAGAAGCCTTCGAGAACACCACCAGATTCTAAGATCATTGAAAAGCCACGACCCAGACGCGGCGGAACGTTCCATATTGGGGCATGTTGATAGCATCTTCAAATCAACACTTATTATGCAAAATAAGGACAACGAGTAACGGATTATGCCTGTAATAACTTTGAATAAATTAACAAAAAGATATCAGTCTACTGAAGTGATCCATCAGATTGATTTAGTGATGGAAGACAATGAGTTTACCGTATTCGTTGGTCCATCTGGTTGTGGTAAATCCACCACGCTAAGAATGATCGCAGGTCTAGAAACGGTGAGTGACGGCGAGATTACAATGGATGATCGACCCATATCGAACCTTGAACCCATTGATCGCGACATTGCAATGGTATTCCAAGATTATGCTCTGTATCCGCATATGGATGTCTATAAAAATATGTCTTTCGCATTGAGGTTAGCTAAGCATCCTAAAAGTGATATTAAAAAACGCGTAACGGAAGCGGCAGAAATGCTTGGGCTTACTGAGTATTTGTACCGAAAACCTGCCGAGTTATCTGGTGGGCAAAGGCAGCGTGTTGCAATGGGAAGAGCCTTGGTTAGAAACTCATCGACACTATTGATGGATGAGCCACTGTCAAATTTGGACGCAAAGCTTCGGGGGCAAATGCGTGCAGAATTGGCAATGATGAGCAAAAACATAAAGAAGAACATTATCTACGTTACGCATGATCAAATCGAAGCGATGACGCTCGCAGATCGCATTGTTGTGATGAAAGATGGTTATATTCAACAGCATGGAACGCCCAGAGAACTTTTTGAAAAACCAAGTAATAAATTCGTAGCGGGTTTTATGGGAATGCCACCCATGAACTTCTTGAATATGACCGCTGAAGAAATAGATGGGAAATTATACGCAATTGGGTCGGGTTTTAAACTTGAGCTACCACTACTAAGCCCTGACGCAGAATTACCTAAATCTGGAGAGATAATTGTCGGTATTCGACCTTCTGCTTTAGTCTCTACCGATTCTGATGAATTAGAAAATATCATTACATTTACCATTAATGTTAATGAATATATTGGGAATCAAACAGTATTGATTTCTGATGTTCAAGAAAGTCGATTTATGGTTGAAGTGGATTCATTACATGAATTCAATGCCGGTGAAACTGTAAAATTTAAAGTAAAGCCTGAAGATATATATATATTTGATAAGAAAACAGAAGAAGCTATTTACTAATAATAACTATAGAAACAATTATATAACGTAAATTGGAACACAAACTTAATTCTCTTGCTCTTAGGAGGCAAAATGATTACGTATCTAAAAAGGATTTTTGGAAAAAAAACACTGACCGCCGTAGCCGTTAGTACCATCACAACATTCTCTTATGCGAGTCCATACGACGAATATAAAGATACGACGTTAGTTGTGAATTTTCCAGCACACCCACATTACAATGCGGTAATGAAGGTATTACCTGAATTCACAAAGGAGACGGGAATAAAAGTTGAAGTAGACCAACTTCAATATCTTCGCATGCGTGAAAAGCAAACGCTGGAATTAACAAAAAGAAAAGGCGATTACGATCTTATCGCGTACGTTGTTTTTTCAAAAGCGGATTATGTTTATGCTGACCAACTTGAAAACTTAGCTAGATATTTCATGAACCCATCGCTTTCTGACCCGAACTTTGACGCAGAAGATTTGGTTGATGGCTATGTGTCTAATATTGGTGTAGCTGGCGGTAAGAAAGGCTATCTAAAAGGGCCAACGGGTTCCCTGTTTGGTTTACCATTTGGTGCTGAAACCTCTATCTTGGGTTACCGAAAAGACATCTTTGAAAAACACAATCTTAAGGTGCCAGAAAACTACGAAGAACTGCTTTCTTTGGCGTGTGAAATTCCAAAATTAGAACCTGGAATGGGTGGCTTAGCGTCTCGTGCAGCGTCTGGTCACCATGCATCGCATGCATTCCTTCTACATTTGGCACCGCTTGGTGGCCGTATCTTTGATGACCAATGGAAGCCAATTGTAAACAATGCGCAAGGCGTTGAAGCAGCGAAAGCGCTGAAAACGATTGTTGAATGTGGCGCAGAAGGTTCTAAAACATTTGGTTTTGCCGAAGCTGGAACCTCTTTCTTACAGGGTAATTCAGCAATGTTCCTAGACTCTACGGTATTCGCTGGACAAGTGAATGATCCGTCGAAGTCGAAGGTGGTAGGTAAAATTGGCTGGGCTCCGCACCCTATGGGCGTTCGCAAAGGATCTCAAACTGGTGGTTTTGGTATCGGTATTCCTAAAAACGCACAAAATAAAGAAGCGGCTTTCCTATTAATGCAGTGGCTGACGTCTAAGAAAGTCGACAAGCTGATTGCGCTAGCAGGCGGAAACCCTTCTCGTTACTCAACTCACTTTGATGAGGAAGTGAACAAGAAATTCCCTCACATGGCTACGTTTGGTGAAGCGCTTAAAAATGCAGATCCGGATTGGCGCCCAATTATTCCTGTGTGGGGAAAAATTAACTCAGATTTAGGTACAACATTATCGAAAGTGCTTACTGAAGATCTGGATATTCAAAAAGCGTTAGACGGCGTTGCTGAACGAGCGGAAAAAATAATGGCTGATGCCAACTATTATTCTTGGAATGAGAAATAAATAGTGAATAGGGCTGCATCTCGTCGCAGTAATTCAACGGCGAGATGCACCTAAATCTGTGCAACCTTGGTGTGTTTTAAATGAAATCTATTAATCTAAATCGCATGACCCCTTATTTATTCTTAGCTCCTGCGGGTATTGTTCTATTGTTTGGGCTTCTTTACCCAATAATATATATGATGTATGCGAGTTTTTTAGAATGGAACCCAAGCCAATTAATTAGCGAGGCGGATTGGGTTGGTTTTAAAAATTATATCAATTTATTCCAAGATGAATCTTTTCGTGAATCTCTCGGCGTAACTTTAAAGTTTGCTTTTGTTGTTGTCGTTTTAGAAATGTTTATTGGTGTTGGTCTTGCATTATTGCTTGATAGAAATATTCGCGGAATGTCGCTATTAAGAACGATATTTATATTACCAATGATGATTGCGCCTATCGTTGTTGGATTAATGTGGCGTTATATGTATCACCCAACGATTGGGATATTTAACAGAACATTAAATGCACTTGGATTTGAATCTGTCCCTTGGTTATCTGATTCGAGTTGGGCACTTTATTCAATTGTAATCGCTGATATTTGGCAGTGGACTCCTTTTATATTTATTTTGTCTCTTGCTGCATTGCAATCACTGCCAAAGTCGACGTTAGAAGCATCCAAAATTGATGGAGCAACGCAATGGCAGCAAATTTTATACATCAAGATACCTCTAATGCTGCCGGTACTCATTGTGACTTTACTGCTTAGGTTGATAGACGCATTTAAAGTCCTCGAAGTTGTATTAGTTATGACAAATGGTGGTCCTGGTTTATCCACCGAAATTCTCGCGCTGAGAATCTCTCGAACAGCGTCTGAGTTTAGGGAGCTAGGTGTGGCGGCAGCGATGTCGAATCTTCTGCTGGCAGTGCTTCTTTTCTTAACACTGGCCATGTTTATCTACAACAAAATTAACGAAAAAAGAATCGAGAAGCAGGCGTTTGCGAATAAGGATGAAGAGTAATGAGCAAACTAAACGAAAGTAAGCAAAACCCGGCATTTTATGCCTTGTTGGTTGCTTTGATAGTGATGTCACTTGGTCCAATCATGTTGATGGTGATGACGTCGTTCAAACTGAATGTCGACATCATGAATGACAGCAGTGGGTTATTTTTCACGCCTACATTGAAAAATTATGAAACGGTACTGTGCGATGTGTTGTGGTATACGCCGGACCATGTTGATTTTTGTAGCCCAACGTTCACACGTTCGCTCGGGAATTCAATTTTCATCGCGCTCGTTTCGACGGTGATTACGCTGACCATCGGTTGTATGGCTGCTTATGCGTTAGTTCGTTTCAGATTCATGGGACGTGGTGTGGTTTCTTTAACAACACTCATGATGCGCATGGTTCCACCCGCAGTTCTATTGGTTCCTGTGTTTGGGATCTGGACGTTTGATTATGGTTTAGACGGCACCTTTACCGGAATCATACTGCTATACGTTGCGATGAACCTACCGTTTGTGATTTGGATTCTTCAGAGTTTTATTGTGCAGGTGCCTTTACCTCTCGAGGAAGCGGCCAAAGTGGATGGGGCGAGACCGCTGCAAATATTCTTTTTGGTGGTATTGCCTATTATCAAGCCGGGTCTTGCGGCGGCAGCCATCTTTACGTTTCGAATTGCATGGAATGAGTTCTTGTTGGCCAACGCTCTGTTGCAACGTGATACCCGTACCGTGCCCGTTACCATCGTTAATTCATTAACGGAATACGACATCGATTGGGGTGTGATTATGGCGACAGGAATGTTGCTTGCGGTACCGCCAATCATATTCACCTTTGTTGCATCCAAGCAAATTATTACAGGTATGACTGCTGGCGCTGTGAAAGGTTAATTTACATTTATTTCAATAAGTTATTTAGGTATTAATATGAATTTAGAGAAAGATTATCAGCTGGTTATTGGAACATACAGCGATATTGACGCGCTAGCCCATCAGCCATACTCACCTAAACCGGGCGAAGGTATGTATTGTGCGACTTTGACCAAGCAGGGAAAACTTGTGGTCAATGGTTCTGTAGAGTCGTTAAACCCAGCGGTTCTTATTCCAGGAACAGACAAAAAATACCTGTACGCTATTTTAGAAACAATCCGTGAAAACGGCACAATCATTCAATATGAAGTTCAAGAAGATGGTTCGCTAAAAGAGCTTTCTAGCTTCGAAGCAAATGGAAAATCGACATGCTATTTGTCTTTTTCACCTAATAAAGATGCGGCTATCGTCATCAACTACTGGGACGCCATTATTGATGTTGTCGATGTAGACGATAATGGTCGTTTAGGTGAAGTCCTTCAAAGCTTCAAACAATTTTACCGCCCTGAAACCGAGTGGCGACAAGTGGAAAACCGCGAAGACCATTGGGGTAACCGTCAGGTCGGTCCTCATGCACATTGCGCGCACTTTTGGCACGACTGGGTTTTCATTCCCGATCTTGGTGAGAACGCTGTGTTTCAATACCGCTGGGATGCTGAAAGTCGCCAGTTAACTCGTGAAACATGGATAGAGTTCGAACCGGGTTCAGGCCCTCGCCACATGGCTATGCACCCAGATTTAGACATTTGCTACGTATCAAATGAGCTGTTTAACACCGTGTGTGTTGCTGAGTTAGACAAGTCGGAGCCTGCCGAAGTTAAGCCGCGTCTGATACCGATTCAGTACGAGTCGACTCTGGATAATCACGATCAAATTAGTTATGTATCAGAGATTAAGTTGTCACCAGATGCGAAATTTCTTTACGTTTCAAACCGAGGTGATAACTCCATTGCTGTGTTTAAAGTTCAAGAAGGCGGTAAGTTAGAGCGGGTCGATATCACTTCGACGTACGGAAAGTTCCCGCGACACTTTGCCATTTCTCCTTGTGGGCATGCTGCGATTATTTCAAACCAAGATTCAGGGAATGTGATTGTCTTTTCGAGAGATATCGAAACCGGTCTAATCAAGAAGACAGATGAAATCATCGAGGTACCAGCTCCCAATTATATTCGCTTCTTGGCGCTGTAATTAAATCATCGAATATAGCCAAGAATCGTCGCTAAGATATAGAGACAATTATGTATACCAAACTTAAACCCTCTGTTTTAGATCCACATTTAGCTTTAGAAGTCAGTTCAGTTATAGGACCAAATACAGCTTTAGAGCCAGGTTTCGCTTTAGAAACACACTTACTGTTGCCAGCATTTTTGTTGTCTTCGAACTTATTGGTTGCAAAAGAATCGGAAGGTGCGTCATGAGCTATTGGTTAGGTGTGGATTGCGGCGGTACTTACCTAAAAGCGGGTATCTACGATAAAAATGGGAAAGAAATGGGTGTCGCACGTGAACCCCTTGAACTTATTTCTGAACAATCTGGTTGGGTTGAAAGAAGTACTTCACAGCTATGGGCTTCGACCTGTTCAGTGATCAAAAAGGTACTTGCAGACACTCAGATAAACTCGGACCTCATTCAAAGCGTTGGTATCTCGGCTCAAGGGAAAGGGCTATTTTTGTTGGATAAAAATGATCGACCAATGGAACGAGCGATTCTATCGGCCGACCAGCGGTCGATAGACGTTGTAAAAAGGTGGCAGAGCGAAGGAATACCTCAATCTATCCACCCGAGAACAAGGCAAACCCTGTGGACTGGGCATCCTGTATCTATTGCTCGTTGGCTTAAAGAGCAACGCCCAATACAATACGACCAGATCGGCACGGTGTTCATGAGTCACGATTATCTGAGATGGTGCCTAACAGGTGAAAAGCATTGTGAGATCACCAATATTTCTGAATCCAACTTATACAATTTTGATACTCAAGATTACGATGCAGAGTTGGCGGACATCCTTGGGATTCCAGAAATGATGGAGGCGTTACCACCGATTGTCGGTGCAACGGATATAGCCGGAACTGTCACGAAATCAGCATCCATCATGACAGGGCTTAAAGAAGGCACTCCGATTGTGGGTGGGGTGTTTGATGTTGTGGCCACCACCATTTGTTCGGGCGTTAGGGATAACAGTGCTTTGAACCTAACAATGGGGACATGGTCTGTAACAACCGGTGTAACCGATAGCCTGTTTGAGGTTCGCGAAGCCAATCAAAAACCACATGTTATCGGGCATCATGCGCAAAAAGATCAATACATTACTCACGATGCCAGTCCGACGTCGGCAGGCAATTTGGAATGGTTTACTGAACTATTCGCGGATGAAAATTTTGGAGAGATAAATCACGCCATAAGTGAGTTGCCTAAGTTGAGCTCAGAGCTTCTGTTCGCGCCCTTTATCTACGGATCAAATGCAGGGTTGGGGGTTAAGAGTGGTTTTTATGGCATTCAATCGCTCCATACCAAACCACACTTATACCAAGCCATTTACGAAGGGGTTGTGTTCAGCCACCTGTCGCATCTTGACCATGTCAGGCTTCTTTATCCGGATCTCAAACACCTCGTTGTTTGTGGTGGTCCTGCTCGCTCTAAAGAGTGGATGCAGATACTAGCGGATGCCAGCGGCTTGCCTGTTTTACTGCCTAAGATTGAAGAAACCGGATGCTTAGGTGCGGCTATTGTCGCGATGGTAGGAAGCCAAATTTATTCTTCGACCAGTAAAGCGATGGACGCCATGAACATTGAAGAAGAAACGGTTTTACCTGACGAAGAAGCTTTTGAGAGCTATCAAGTAAAAAAGAAAAAGTATCGAGTTTATGTCAAATCGTTAGCGCAGCTCGAGAATGACTTAAGCCACATTTCTTCGGCTCAGGCTTCTTCAGGCCTAGCTTCTTCTCACTTAGGCTCTTCGCATTTAGGTTCTTCGAGCCAAGTGTCTTCAAGTCAAGTTTCTTCAATCAATATTTCATCAGACAAATCCAACCAAGGAGAGTTGTCGTGATCCCTAAATTACAAGTCGCACTCGATGTAACAACCGAAGCCGAAGCCTTGAGTGCAGCCAAAACGTTGGCACCCGTGGTCGATGTACTAGAGGCCGGAACCCTGATTTGTTTTGCCGAAGGAATGTCGGTCGTCCGTTCGCTGCGAACACAGCATCCAGACAAACCATTGGTTGTCGATATGAAGCTTGCCGATGCTGGGCGAGATTTAGGTGAAATGGCGTTTAAGTCGGGCGGAACGTTACTAACGGTCATATGCGCCGCGCCTTTAGCCACTATGGAAAGCGCATTAGAAGTCGCAAAAGAGTATGGCGGAGACATCCAAATTGAACTGTTTGGAGATTGGACGTTTGAGCAAGCGAGTGAATGGCGAAAGCTGGGTATTACTCAGGCGATTTATCACCGTGGAAGAGATGCTCAAGCCAAGGGGCAAACATGGCACCAAGAAGATTTAGATTGGTTGCAACGTATGTGTGATATGGGATTTAACATGTCAGTGACTGGCGGGATTACGCCAGAGCTATTACCCATATTCCAGCATCTACCCATTAATACCTTTATTGCTGGTCGAGCACTTTTGTCTGCACCTGACCCGCAAAAAGCCGCCATCTCATTCAAAGAAACACTGAATTCACTTTGGAGAAAATAGCATGACTTACGTTGACTCCTCACGCTCGCACCCAATTGGCATTTATGAAAAGGCTTTGCCTGCGCAACTGACTTGGCCGGAAAGGCTGGCGTTAGCCAAAGCCTGTGGTTTTGATTTTGTCGAAATGTCGGTTGATGAAACGGATGAAAGGCTTGCTCGCCTAGACTGGACAAAGGAAGAACGCAAAGCACTGGCGAGTGCGATTATTGAAAGTGGTATCCGTATTCCGTCTATGTGCTTATCTGGTCACCGTCGGTTTCCCTTTGGAAGCCACGACTCAGACGTTCGCCAGCAAGCTTATTCCATCATGGAAAAAGCCATTGTACTTGCCCAAGATTTGGGGATAAGAACCATACAGCTGGCGGGTTACGATGTTTACTATGAAACACAAGATGAGAGCACGCTCGCTCATTTTGAAGAAGGGTTAAAGTGGGCGGTTGATTTAGCCGCCAAATCCCAAGTAATGCTGTCTGTTGAGATCATGGATACCCCTTTCATGAGTTCAATCACTAAGTGGAAAGCATGGCAACAGAAAATCGACTCCCCGTGGTTTACGGTTTATCCCGATGTCGGAAATCTCTCTGCTTGGGGAAACGATGTGGATGCGGAACTGGAATTAGGCATGAATCAGATAGCTGCGTTACATCTTAAAGATACGCTGGCGGTGACCGATACATGCGCAGGTCAATTTAGGGACATTCCTTTCGGAGAGGGCTGCGTTGATTTTGTCGGGGTATTCAAGACGCTAAAACGCATGAATTATCGCGGCAGCTTCTTAATCGAAATGTGGACAGAAAAAGCCGATGAGCCAGTGAGCGAATTGATTAATGCTCGACGCTGGATAGAAGACAAAATGGTGCAAGGAGGATGGAATGTATAAAGCATTAAAAGAGGAAGTCCTTGAAGCTAATTTGGCACTTCCGAAGCACGGGCTCGTGACGTTTACATGGGGAAACGTGAGTGCCATTGACCGCCAGCTTGGTGTCATTGCGATTAAACCTTCAGGGGTTGAATACGATGTGATGAAAGCCAATGATATTGTGATCGTCGATTTGGAAACGGGATCTGTTGTTGAAGGCGACAAGAACCCATCATCGGACACGCCTACACACCTGTGTTTATATCGCGCTTTTCCTGATATCGGTGGCGTCGTACACACTCATTCACGTCATGCCACTATTTGGTCTCAAGCAGGTCTTGATATTCCGGCCTGGGGCACGACTCATGCGGATTACTTTTATGGTTCAATCCCTTGCACGCGTGAGATGTCTGAAGAAGAAATAAAGAGAGATTATGAGTGGGAGACAGGGGAGGTGATCATTGAAACGTTTAAAAACCGTCAATTGAACCCGAACCAAATGCCAGCGGTATTGGTGAATGCTCATGCGCCTTTCGTTTGGGGGAAAGACGCAAACAGTGCCGTTCATAATGCTGTTGTATTAGAAGAAGTCGCATACATGGGGCTATTCTCGCGCCAGCTAACGCCTCAACTCAGTTCGATGCAGAAACCATTGTTAGACAAACACTATTTAAGAAAACATGGAAAAAATGCCTACTATGGGCAATCCTCGAAGTGAAGACTGTTACGCTAAAGTGACTTTCACTTAGGCAAAAAGGTAAGGTGAATTTATTTTCCCTTACCTTTTCACTAAATTGTTACTGAGAAATCGTGTCTTCCATCAAATCAAAAACCAGCTTATCCATAGCGGGTTCCTTGAATTTCGACATACCTGTAATGTTAGATAGCGCCACGAAGCCGACTTGGTTTTGAGTGTCCAGCAACATACACGAGCTGTATCCTCCGGTGCCCCCGTTATGAAAGTAGAAATGTTCGCCTTTCTCTTTCAAATTCAAGACAACCCACCCTAATGCATGGGACGCATTGGCATCTTTAAAAACCGGCTGTTTTTGGAACTGAAACACTGAGTTGCTCGGATCAAAACAAGAGAGTGCGAACGCAGAAAGGTCTTCTACGGTAGAAAGAACCGCGCCAGCACCAGATAGAATGCCAAGATCCCAGTTTGAAACGGGTCGACCCTTTCCATCTAATCCCTGAACCAGCCATGGCTTCAAAGCAGTCAAATTAGTGGTAGAGCGCGTCATTTTTAGCGGTTCAAACAACGCTCTTTGAAGCAGGTCTTCATACGATGTTTCTGCCACACGAGACAAGGTATACCCTAAAAGTCCGGCCCCGAGGTTTGAATACACATGCTTTATTTTAGCACTGAGCTTAAGCTTATTTTCTAGGTAATTCAGCAGTTGAGGTTCTTGATACTCTTTGTAAGGGTCTTGAGGGTTTTTAAATAGAGCGCTCCAAATTAACCCAGGTGGCAATCTTGGTAGCCCAGATGTGTGTGATGCGAGCGCTTTATAGGTAATTGTGGCACCGTTTTTAAATGGAACAGGTATCGCTGAATTGATCGCATCATCAATCTGAACATCACCTCTTAATATCATGTCGCAGAGTAAGTAGCTGGTGAAAACTTTGGTGATAGACCCAATCTCAAAGACGGAATTCTGATTTATAGCGGGTACTACCGTTCCATTTTGCTTCTTAGCACCATAAAAATCGACGTGACCGTGCGCTATTTTCGCGATCGCCAATTCGTTGTTGTCGTTAAATGGGGAGAGAGTGCTCTCGATGGTTTCTATGTCTTGTTTGGTGAAGCTCATATTCATGACCCTAAGCAGTGAAACGAGAAAAGAACAGAAGTAGCGACTTAGGTGTACAGTGCATTTTGTCTTGTTTGGATGTGAAGGTACATCGGGGAGGGTTAATGGTGAGTTAATAGACACAAAAAAAGCCCACTTAAAAGTGGGCAAAGACAAGGTTTATTAATGGAACTTATATAGGGGATTACAATGTTGGAAGCTGCTCTTTTGCGTTGGTTAACTCTTGGCTTGCGAGTTCCTCACCCATGCTTAGCGCTTCGGCATAGACAAAGTTGACGTTGTGGATGCCGACAAATCCGAGCGTCGTTTTTAGGTAGCTGGTGACGATGTCGTTTTCTGTGTCTTTGTGCACACCACCGCGAGTCGTAATCACCGTGGTTTCTTTTACGTTGGTCAGCAAACCTTCCGGTCCATTTTCAGAATATTGGAACGTCACACCAGCGCGAGCAATCAGGTCAATCCAGTTTTTAAGCTGGGTCGGTACAGTAAAGTTGTACATTGGCGCAGCGATGATCAATTTGTCTGCTTGTTTAATCTCTTCAATTAATTGGTTTGAGGTCGCCAAGATGTTTTGTTGTTCTTCCGTTAAGTCTTCGCCTCCACCGAATGCCGATAATACATTGTGATCGAGAATGGGTAACGGGTTTTCCGCCAAGTCGCGAATAACCACATTTGTTTCAGTTGCGTTTTTTGCGATAACGTCAATCAGCGCATTTGATTGAGAGTAAGCGCCTAGAATGCTTGATTTAAGAATCAGTACTTGAGCCATTTTTTTGTCCTTTATTTATCTATTTTCGTTTTAGGTAACGGGAATAAGTTCACTTTAGGAGATTGCTAAGGCTAAGATAATGCTGCGTTAACGATGAAGTCGTTCAATTTTTTTGAAGGAGTTTGGAGGGTCAAGTTTGATTTTAATTCCAAGGTTTTACAGTGAAACTGCGTTGAATATAGGGTAGGAAACCCGTCAAATTAAGCGATCGATCAATCGCATTTTCTCTTGTTTGTTATGTCTAGCTTCCTCATTTAGAGCATTGTCTTACTCATGTGATACAATCGCGCCAGTTTTGAAAGACAATAAATAAAGAAGGTATCGCTTTGACCTCGTCACAGCAAAATGCTGCCGAAAATCATGCGCCTAACAGCCCATCTAAGTTAAGAGCTGCATTAAAAGAATGCATGATTAAAGACCGTTTTCGTTTTAGCCGACGAATTCAGGGTGCCAGCAAAATCAAAAAAGAAGAATCACGAAACGCTGCGTTAGACGACATCGCACTTAACATTGCGAAGTCCATGATGACGGTGCAGCAAAGATGTTCGCAACAACCGACAATCGAATACCCAGAAATCCTGCCCGTTAGCCAAAAGAAAGATGTGATTGCAAAAGCGATTTCAGAAAACCAAGTGGTGATCGTGGCGGGTGAAACGGGATCGGGCAAAACCACGCAGCTTCCCAAAATCTGTGCAGAGCTTGGCCGTGGAAAGTATGGCTTGATTGGTCACACCCAGCCTAGGCGACTCGCTGCACGCTCAGTCGCAAACCGAATCGCGGAAGA
Organism: Vibrio penaeicida; assembly: GCF_019977755.1. NCBI lineage: Bacteria > Pseudomonadati > Pseudomonadota > Gammaproteobacteria > Vibrionales > Vibrionaceae > Vibrio > Vibrio penaeicida. Next base: position 1,671,893 of record NZ_AP025144.1, read on the forward strand.
AATGGAAACCAAGCTGGGAGAATTTGTCGGATATAAGGTTCGATTTAACGATCAAATCTCCGAGAATACTCAAGTTAAGCTGATGACAGACGGTATCTTGCTGGCGGAGATTCAGCACGACCGATTCTTGAATCAATATGACACCATCATTATCGATGAAGCGCACGAGCGAAGCCTGAATATCGATTTCATCTTGGGCTATCTCAAGGAATTGCTCCCACGTCGCCCTGACCTGAAAGTAATTATTACGTCTGCGACCATCGATCCTGAACGTTTTTCTAACCACTTCAATGGTGCGCCTATTGTCGAGGTATCTGGACGAACGTATCCGGTAGACACGCGTTATCGTCCACTTTCAGGCGATGATGAAAACGACCGCGACCAACTTGAAGGCATATTTGAAGCTGTAGACGAGCTCTGCGATGAGGGGTTGGGCGATATCCTAATCTTCATGAACGGCGAGCGCGAAATTCGCGATACGGCTGATGCGTTAGGCAAACGTAATTTGCGTGATACAGAAATTGTTCCTTTGTATGCGCGATTGTCGGCAGGTGAGCAGAACAAGATATTTCAACCTCATGCTGGCCGCAGAATTGTGTTGGCAACCAACGTTGCAGAAACATCATTAACCGTGCCGGGCATAAAATACGTTATCGACCCGGGCACCGCGCGTATTAGCCGATACAGTTACCGAACTAAGGTACAGAGGCTTCCTATCGAACCGGTTTCGCAAGCAAGTGCAAACCAACGTAAAGGTCGATGTGGTCGTGTTGAAGAAGGTATCTGTATTCGCCTGTATTCGGAGGAGGATTTTGAGTCTCGTCCTGAATTCACCGATCCGGAAATCCTAAGAACGAATCTAGCGTCTGTTATCCTTCAAATGACGGCGCTGGGGTTAGGTGATATTCAAGCATTCCCGTTCGTTGAAGCGCCAGATAAACGCAACATTCAAGACGGTGTAAGGTTACTTGAAGAACTGGGTGCGATAAACGATAAAGCGAACGATCCCAAGAAGCGCTTAACGGCGTCTGGTCGTCAGCTTGCTCGGTTGCCGATCGATCCACGTTTGGCTCGAATGGTCCTAGAAGCACCTAAGTATGGCTGTTTGAAAGAAGTGATGGTCATTGCTTCTGCCTTATCGATTCAAGACCCGCGTGAGCGCCCATCGGAAAAACAACAATCGTCTGATGACAAACATCGTCGCTTCTTCCATGAAGAGTCGGACTTTTTGACCTTTGTGAATCTTTGGGATTACATCCAAAAGCAGCAAAAGGCTTTGACGGGCAATCAATTCCGTAAACAGTGTAAGCAAGATTTCCTGAACTACTTACGAGTGCGTGAGTGGCAAGATGTGTACTTCCAAATCCATCAAGCCATGCGCGAAATGGATTTCAAACTGAATGACGAACCTGGAAACTACCAATCGGTTCACAGCGCCATTTTGGTTGGTTTGCTTTCTCATATTGGCGTAAAAGATCAGGAAAAGAGCGAATACCAAGGCGCGCGCAACGCCCGATTCCACATTTTCCCTGCATCGGGTCTATTTAAAAAGCAACCTAAGTGGATCATGTCGGCAGAGCTGGTTGAAACCTCCAAACTCTGGGGGCGTATTATTGCCAAGATTCAGCCTGAATGGATTGAACCATTAGCCAAACACCTGATCAAGCGAAGCTATAGTGAACCGCACTGGTCGAAGAAACGTGCGGCGGTAATGGCTCATGAAAAAGTCATGCTTTACGGCGTGCCTATCGTGCCTAAACGTTTGGTGAACTACAGCAATATAGACAGCGTGATTAGCCGCGAGATCTTTATTCGAAGCGCACTTGTAGAAGGTGAGTGGGAAACCAAACACGCATTCTTCAAGCAAAACCGAAAACTGCTTCAAGAAGTGGAAGAGTTGGAACACAAATCGCGACGTCGAGATATATTGGTCGATGACGATGAGCTGTTTGATTTTTATGATCAGCGTGTTGGAACCGAAGTTGTGTCGGGACGTCATTTCGATACGTGGTGGAAAAAAGCGTCGGCTGAAAATAAAGAGCTGCTCAACTTTGAAAAAGAGATGTTGTTCAAAGGCGATGCAAGCCATATTACCGATTTGGATTACCCAAACTTCTGGCACCAAAATGGGCTTAAGCTCAAGTTGAGCTACCAGTTTGAGCCGGGCGAAGACAGCGACGGGGTAACCGTGCATGTTCCACTGCCGATTCTTAACCAAATTGAGCCTGCAGGCTTTGATTGGCAGATCCTCGGTTTAAGGCATGAATTGATTGTTAGCCTAATTAAAGCGTTGCCGAAAACGTTGCGTAAAAACTTCGTACCTGCTCCTAACTATGCCGACGCATTCTTAGCGCGTGCTACCGCAATGGAAGCGCCATTGCTCGATTCGTTAGAAAAAGAGCTGAGACGTATGACGGGCGTTGAGGTATTGCGCGATGATTGGAACTTGGAGCAGGTGCCAGACCACCTAAAAGTGACATTCCGCGCGGTCGACCATCGAAATCGCAAGTTAAAAGAGAATCGCGATCTTCACGAGCTGAAAGAGAGCTTGAAGGACAAAGTTCAAGAGACTCTTTCTAAAGTTGCTGATGACGATATTGAGCAACAAGGTCTGCATACGTGGAGCTTTGGCGAGTTGCCAAAAGTCTACCAGCAGAAGCGAGGCGGTTACGATGTGAAAGCCTTCCCCGCTATTGTGGACTCTAAAGACAGCGTTGAAATCAAACTGTTTGAAACCGAGCAAGAACAAATCTCGGCGATGCGCGCAGGTCAGCGCCGTTTGGTCTTGCTCAACGTGCCTTCTCCGATTAAATACTTGCACAGCAACCTACCGAACAAGTCAAAGCTTGGTCTGTACTTCAACCCGTATGGTAAGGTATTAGACCTGATTGATGATTGCATTGCCTGTGGTGTTGATAAGCTGATTGAAGAGCAGGGCGGCTTGGTTTGGGAATCTGATAAGTTCGATGCACTTAAAGAGCACGTAAGAGCAGAGCTAGACGATACAGTGGTGGATATTGCTCAGCAGGTTGAAACGATTCTTACCACGGCGTTCAATATCAACAAGAAGCTAAAAGGCAAAATTGATTTTACGATGGCCTTTGCGCTTTCAGATATTAAAGCTCAAGTAGAAGGTTTGATATTTAAAGGCTTTGCAACTGAGTGTGGTTGGAAAAAGCTTCCCGATATTTTGCGTTACATGAAAGCGATAGAACGCAGAATGGAGAAGTTGCCGATAGATCCGAATAAGGACCGACTGCACATGTTGAAGATTGAGTCGGTAACGAACGACTACAAAGAACTGCTGAACAAGATCCCTAAGGGGGTTGCGGTTCCAGATAACGTTAAAGAAGTCCGCTGGATGATTGAAGAGTTGCGAGTAAGCTTCTTTGCACAGCAACTGGGTACGCCATACCCGGTATCAGACAAGCGAGTGAAAAACGCAATTTCTGAATGTTGACCTAGTTCAGAATGTTGATCTCGTGTGAGGACAATGTTCGACCGAAGCGTATTAATTTTGACCAGAAATCTTATTTCTGGTCTATTATTTGCAGGACAATGATTAAGCTGACGTAAATACGACTGTTGTTTTAATGTGTTGCGTCAATTCACCGGGGATAAATCGTTATTCTCTGATCATGTATTTGAGGGAATGGAAATGAAAAAAACATTGTTGGCTCTAGGTTTAGCGAGCATTGCGGCAACAGCCAGCGCGGATTCTTTTTTCTATGCTGGTGGTAATTTCGGTCAGTCTGATTTCGGCAGCGGCACCGACAAAGAAACGGCATATGGTTTCCACGTGGGTACCGGCATATTGCCGATCTTAGGTCTAGAAGGCGGATACTGGAGCCACGGAAACGATACTCGCTCACTATTTGTTGCAGCAAAACCAAGTATCGATTTTGGTCCTCTTCATGTTTACGCCAAAGGTGGCCTGCATTCATGGGACCGCGATAATGGCGGAGATGGTACTGGGTTGATGTACGGAGTGGGGGCAGAATATTTCCTCGTCGACAATTTGTCTCTTGGTGGTTCATGGCAATCATTCAACCGTGGCGACAACTTTAACGACATTACTTCGTTTACTGTTACAGCAACGTTCCACTTCCTGTAAAAGAAGCTTAATCCGCACAGGAAAGTAACGCAATTATGTAAAATGCCAGCCTTAGGTTGGCATTTTTATTTAGCCCTCTATATGTTCACTAAGAAGGGCATATATCTATGTAAAATACAGAGATTATTTAAAAAGTTTTACATCTTAGTATGGCGAAATCCTGTTGTTAATCTTAGAATAAGCCCGCCTCAGATACTATTGAGTATCTTCTTAACGAAGAACTATATTCAAACGACTTTTTATAGGTTTTTTGGGTATGTTTTTGTGGTTCATGATGAATCATGGTTGTAATCAAAAGCGTGTGTAGCGGGAAGGCTTGCACGATCTTAATTAAAGTTGTACGAAATGAAAAAAACACTTTTAGCTTTAGCACTAATGGGCGCAGCAACGACTGCAAACGCGGATTCATGGTTGTACGGCGGCATTAACGCTGGTCAATCTGATCTCGATGGCAACACAGCAACCGCGGTAAGTGCCCATGTGGGTACGGGTATTCTTCCAATTATTGGCGTAGAAGCTGGTTTTTGGAACCACGGTAAATTTGATGGTGGTACAGAAGCAAATTCTGTTTACGCCGCTCTAAAACCAAGCATCGATTTTGGTCCTTTGCATGTCTATGCGAAAGGCGGCTTGCACAACTTCAAACTGGACAACAACGGCACCAAAGCTGGCGACGGCACAAAGTTGATGTACGGTGTTGGTGTTGAGTATTTTGTTATCGATATGCTGTCTGTAGGTGGTTCATACCAGCAGTTCAAATTCGATGAGAACAACATTGATTCAATCGGTTCATTTACGCTGAACGCTACGATTCACTTCCTGTAAGTTAATCGATCATATTTGAAGCCCTCTGAGAGATCAGAGGGCTTTTGTTTTTTCTGCAACCTTTATCTATAGACCACTTGGGTATAACCCACCATTACCTCTCCTAACTGGCGGATTTTTGGTGAAAAACTTCACTCGCTTACGTACGAAATCAAATAAGAAAGTTCTTTATAAAATCAGTTGGATATTAAGAGGTGGGGGTATAAAATTGCCTCACTGTTATGTGTTCTATCTCATAAATTACCTCGTTCAGAGGGAGATTTGTGGATGTCTTCCTCTCTCAGAATGGAATCTCAATGAATAAATCGCAACTAAGCCACTTTATGGGGTTGTTTACGGGGCTTTTCCTGTTTTCGCTGTTTCTTTTTATCCCGATACTCACTCCTTTATTAATGGCTTTTGGCATGAGCCTGCCGGAAATCGGCATTATCATGGCGACCATGGGCATGACCGTTATTCTGCTTGAATTACCGACAGGTGGCTTAGCCGATCAAATTGGACGACGTAAAGTGTTCACGTTTTCGATGTGGTTTTGTGTTCTTGCTTATCTTTGCTTGCTGATGTTTCAGGGTTTTATTGGCGGGGTGATAGGCATGTTTCTCTGGGGAACGAGCATTGCACTTAATTCAGGCACTTTAAACGCATGGTTTGTCGAACAATTTAACAAAGCTGAAGGGACGATGACTCTGCAAAAAGGCTTTGCGCGTGTGAGTTTCCATTCAAGCTTGCTAGGTGCATTAGGGGCGTTATCGGGTTCGGCCGTTATGTTCGTGGGTGAGAAGCTTGGATACAGTGCTATCACGCTTTACAACTTTTTGATCATGCTGGCGATGATCATTATTTTTGCTGTCATCGTGATTACTCAAATTTGGATTAAAGAAGATCGAAACTTCGATTCTCTTTCTGTGAAAGTTTTTGCCCAGTTACCTAATCAGATTACCAGTGGTGTGAAAGCCGTAAAGCACCCAGTACTGTGGCGAATTCTATTGGCACTCTTTCTTACGGTTCCTGTTGCAAGTGGAATCGAGAAATTCTGGCCTATTCAATTTGAAGCGCTGTCAGGTAACAACCCGTTAGAGTGGGCGTATGGCTTAACCTATACTGCCATATTGTGCTTAGGGAGTTTGGCGGCGATGATGACTAATTGGTTGTCAGAGAAACTTAGCCATCAATTGGGTAAAGTACTATTTGTGAGTGTTTTGCTAAGGATGATCGCTGCATCGGCGTTTGCTTTAAGCGGGAACCTCTACTTGTTTATCGCTTTTCTCATGTGCTACGAGTTGTTTCATCAATTGGGTGGTTCGGCATACAGTGAGTTATTGCATCAATCAGCCGACAACGAAATCCGATCTACTATCGATTCGGTCTCTTCACTGACAATGAGATTTGGTGGCGTTGTTGGGTCTTTGCTTTGTGGCTTTGCTTCAGAACATATTGGTTTAACAAACGTGTGGCTTGTTTGCGTCGTTATTTCAGCAGGTGCGTTGTTGATCTACAAAAGTAGAGTGCTTAACCAACCTAAGATTGAAGAACCTGTCACTGCGTAAATCAACAGAACCAAATTTCTAAGTTCGAAAAGGTTTACTGATGAATCGCCATGCTTGGGCAAACAAGCTGGCGATGCCCAACCCCGTAATAAGAAAGGTCACTTTTCCTAATTCGGTGTAACCTTTCTTCCATATTTTTCTCACCGTCGGGTAAGACAGATCGCCCATCACATGCAGGGGAGAGCGCCAGCATTGCGCGACGGTAATACCAAAATTATCGTCAGTTGGTTCAATACCATGCCACCAAAAGGGTGGAATATACATAGCATCACCAGGCTCTACCATTGCTGTATACGGTTTCAATTGAGAAGCTCCACTGGCATCAAAACAGGTACCATTTTCAAGGTAGGCATCGGCTTTAAAAGCATCAAACACAAGATCATCGGTGAGTTTATCTGGCGGTAGCAAACCGACCTTCTTAGTACCAACTACTTGGCTCATGAGGGTTTCATCCGTTACATGAAAATGCCAGCCTGTTCCTGCCCCCTTATACATGAATGCTCTCGATTTTGGGTAAGCAATAGGAGGCTTTGGGTTGGGTAGAAAAGGATAGCCATCGGTGTCGGTAGACAATACATCAAAGGGTTTTTCGCTCAATACGACCGAAGGCGCACTCAGAATTCCTGTGTCACTTGATTGCAGCATTTCTAGCACTTCATGGAAAGGCTTTACTTCTCGTCCTTCTCCCATTCGCTCTGGGCTTTCGTAGTTCATATGAGGATAGTGAGGAGTAGGGACATCGTGACATTTTTCAAGTAAGTACTCGGGGCTGCACCATTTTTCCATCGCCGGCCAATGCTTTATCGCTCCCTTAATTAGACAAGGTCTGTTTTGGGCAACGTATTGAGAGTAAAACGCTTTAGGAGTCAGACTGTCTGCATAAACCGTTTCAATATTCTGAGCCGAGTCCATACCTGGAACGTGTTTGAAAACGTGTTCTTCCGCTATTTTCTCTGCTGTATCCATAAATACTGGCTCCAATAAGGTGAGGAATTCGTCTCATTTGATCGAAAACGGTTCAATTTTAATCGCTGGAAATGTTATACCTTTTTTAATGAAATGATAATTGATGTTGTTTTAACTGTGATCAAAGCGTTATTCTCTAGTGGCGTTACTTTGTATTTTTAACTGTAATTACCTTCATCATCAAAACTTTAAATGCCACTTTTCTCCAATTACCAGTAGGGCAAAGTGAGCGGAAAATGCCAATAATTTACGGATACGTGGATGAATCGAATTCAGCTTAGTCATCGATATGGTCTCTTTATGGGGCTATTTTTTATCTCCCAGTTTTTGGTGATTCCAATAATGACACCGCTGCTTTTGGGGTTTGGGATGAGCATCCCTCAAATCGGAGTGATCATGGCGACCATGGGGATTACAGTCATGGTGCTTGAATTGCCAACGGGCGGTTTAGCCGATCAAGTTGGGCGTAAGAAAGTATTCCTGATCTCGATTCTGTTTAGCATGCTGTCTTATCTTGTGCTGCTGTTTATCCCAAGCTTTATTGGTGGGGTTGTTTCGATGTTTTTGTGGGGAGCCAGTATCGCCATTAGCTCTGGCACACTTACAGCCTGGTTTGTTGAATCCTTTAATGAAAGTGAAGGGGATATTACCCTGCAAGCGGGTTTTGCGAGAGTGAGTGCTAGAAGCAGCTTTTTTGCAGCCACCGGCGCTTTAATCGGTGCTGGCATTATGTATGGTGGCGTTGAGTTCGGTTATGAGGCGCGGCAACTTTACGATGTGTCTTTGTGGGCTGGATTGGTCTGTTTAGCATTGGTGTTCGTTATCGCATTACTTTGGATTAAAGAGCAGCGAGAGTTTAAGCCTTTTTCATTTGCATTGCTTACAAGTGTGCCGACTCAAATGAAAAGTGGGATTGATGCGGCGAAACACCCAGTGCTTTGGCGAATATTGTTCGCGATGTTTCTTACCATTCCCATCGCCAGTGCCATCGAGAAGTTTTGGCCAGTTAGGTTTGAAGAATTGTCAGATGGACAGCCATTAGAATGGGTATATGGATTAACGTATGCCGTCACTTTTTACTTAGGAAGTCTAGCGGCTGTAATGACGAATTGGTTATCCGATAAGTTTGATCAGCAAATGGGTAAGGTGCTTATGGTCAGTGTCGCTATTCGCCTTATCGCGGCCACTATTTTTGCGTTGTCTGGCAACGTTGTGATGTTTGTACTTCTTTTTATCTGTTACGACTTTACCAATCATCTCGGCAAGTCTGCATACAACCAGCTGCTGCATCACTCCACAAATGACAGTGTACGCTCCACGGTAGACTCGCTCAATTCTTTGGTGATGAGAATCGGAGGGGTAATTGGATCGCTTATGTGTGGTTTTGGTGCGGATTACATCGGATTAGTGAATATATGGCTTATTTGCATTGTGCTTGCCATCGGGGCATTGTTCTTTTACAAAAGCCCTATGCTTAACCAAGCTTCTGAACCAGCAAACGCGGCAACGTAAGAACGTTGCCCCTGCTTCATTTCTGAACTCTCATAACACCGAGCGCAGCTTGATTGGCGGTGCATACTACGCCTTTTCCAGATAGAGATTGGCGTACACAACCCCCGCCAAATTCTTCCCCTAACATAAATACGCCTAACACCGAAGCTTCGTCCGATTCAACAAAAACACCTTTGGGGGTCATTGAAATGGCAGCTTCGCGTTTGCCTTGTATTCTTTGCTGCATAATGGCTGTCGGTGATTCTGCCAGCGTCGCTTTATTTAGTAATGCGACCCACTCTTCACGGTTACACTCCCAACCGCAAAAGACGCCGTGTCCACCGTAGCCAATGGCGTCTTTAATTACCCAGTCATTTTGGTTCAAGTCGAGAAGGTGGTTGAGATTTTCCTCAGATACAATAAACGTATTGGGGATCAAGGTTTCAACTGTGTTGTTTTGCTCCTTAGTGAGCTTTGTCTGAACACGCTCTTCCCTAAGTAACCCTAGAATGGCTTTACTCATGAAGACTTCGCTTAAAGGGTGAATAACGGAATGAACTTTCCCACTATCTAATCCGTCCAAATACGGCGCATAGCTGTCGTCGGATGAACGTGCAATATCACTTAACGTAAACACTTCGAAGACCAATACGCAGCCATCATGTGAATCGATGACATCACTAAGTTTTGTATGGGGAATGGCGATGATGTCTTGGTTGAGCCGTGTACTTAATGCTCCAGACGCACTGTTTGCCACTAGAGGGCTTTCTTGAAACTGAAGCGCGTCGTCGACAACTATCAGCAGTGGCTTTTCGAGCTCTGCCAGTTTGTCTTCAATTTTGGGTGTAATGTGGGAGTAGGGCGATCGCCAATACTCTTCAATAACCACTGAAGGTGTGTCCTGTTTTTCTTGAGCTAATGCCTCATCGTATAGCGTTTGAATGCCATCGTAAGCAAAACCACCGATGGCTCCGCCTACGTTTACTTCCATGACTTTCCAATCGGTTCCATTGTCTAAAATATCCCATCGACAAGGAATCAAACCAGTTCGAGAGGATAACCGCTCTGCCAAGGAAATGACTGTTTCGTCACGAAACCCCGCAGCAGCTAAAAAATCTCGCACATTACCGTCAAAAGCAATCTTAGGGAGGTTCTCAATAATGCCGAACAATTGGCTTAGCATATTTGTCTGTTTTTTAATCACATCGTTGGGATATACGATAGGTGTCATCAGCAAATGCCAATCAGGACGAGAAAATCGGCTGCTTGCCCCGTTATGTCTGATGTCATCCGCCAAGTCATCTGCCAAAGGATTCTCTTCAAAATAGTCGAACCAGAATGTGCTCGATTGCATATTATTACTCCGAAAAATTCATTTAACTTCTTGTTTTATATTGAAATGAATCAGGTGATGTAAGACAAAAATTAGTTTTATGAGCAAACCATTATAAACTTTAACAAGTCGTTTACAAACTTCGGGATATTGTATAAGAATATGTAAATTTTTGTATCAAAAAGATAGGCAGTGGCAGATGACTTCAAAAGATAAAAAAAACAAAAAACCCATAACTGACTCAATTATAAGTAAATTTACAGATAACGTACGTCTTTCTCCTGATTCCCCTGCCTTAGATGATAATGTTGAATTTTTAACCTATGCACAGGTTGATGTTCTTAGCAACAAAGTTGCCTATCACATTAGCTTGATACAAAACGAATCGTCGGCTTCTGTGTTGTCTGTTGGTATTTCACTTGAGCGTGGAAATGACATGATCATTGCCATGCTCGGTGTCCTTAAAGCTGGGGCAATCTATGTACCTATCGACCCCAACCAGCCAGCAGACAGAAAGCGTTATATGTATGAAAACGCGAACTGCGACTATCTGATTTGCGATGAAGACAATACATTTAGTGACCTCTCCAATCACTGCGATGACCCATATGTGAAAAGAGGATTAATTAAAAACTTAAGAGTTACAGAAGCCCCTTCGTCTGCAGATGCTCGTTCTCCAAAAGTTCATGATGTGGCGTGCATTCTTCATACTTCTGGATCAACAGGAGTACCAAAAGGCGCAGCATTAACGCACCTTGGTTTACTCAATACCAGTTTTTCACTCAGCGAAAAGATGAGGCTTGATGCCACTTCCACTGTCCTCCATTACGCATCGTTAGGGTTTGATTCTGCGACACTTGAATGGCTGCTGGCTCTGACTAACGGCGCTCAATTGGTGATCATTCCAGAAGATGACCGCACAGCACCGGATGCGTTGGCAGAATTTGTAGCTCGAAAGCAGGTCACGCACGCTATTTTTCCTTCAACTATGTTGCCCTACTTGGACATCAACCGTTCATACGTATTAAAAGCCATGGCATCTGTTGGAGATGTTGCCGACCCAAGCTTGTTGTGGCAATGGACCCAAAAGTGCAGCGTGTTTAATGGCTATGGTCCGATGGAAATGTCAATTTGTACCTCGTTACATTCAGTGCTGGATGCCGAGCCAATCACCTTGGGCAAGCCAATTGACCGAACCGAGGTTTTGGTTGTTGGGGATAGTGGCGCTCCCGTTGATACGGATGAAGTAGGCGAGCTCTGGGCAACTGGGGTGGGGCTATCTTTAGGCTATATAAATAACCCAAGTCAGACCGCCAAGTCGTTTGAACAACGTCAAGATGGAAGGACTTGGTATAAAACCGGCGACTTAGTGAAGTTGGACTCAAAGGGAGAGCTGCATTTTGTTGGGCGAAAAGATCATCAAGTTAAAATTCGTGGCAATCGAGTGGAACTGGAAGAGATCGAGCAAAGCCTCAAGTCGCTTCAAACGGTAGAAAACGCGTGTGTTGTGGTCAAGCAAGACGCAGGTGGCAATAAGTATCTGGCGGCGTTTATCTCCGGAGACGAAAAAGTCACAGGTGATGAAACCGATCATGTGCGCCAGCAACTAACCGAAATGTTGCCTGAAAGCCATTTACCAAGAGTGTTTCAATGGCTGGATTCCATGCCACTAACGGCAAACTTGAAAGTCGACCGCTTGGCTATTCAAAATATTCATCTTACAGATTCAAAAAAGGCTGTCACGCAGAGTGATAATGTTCTGAAAGCATTATTTTTATCAGAACTTGGGGGGGGAGATTTAGCCGATGATGCTCATTTCTATCAGAAAGGGGGCGACTCGATTGCATCCATTCGGTTGATCAACCAAATAAACCGGGTTTTCAATTGCAACTTGAGCATGCGCGAGTTTAGGGAAAACCCAACCATTTCAGGGATTGAGAATCTTATCTCTGCGAAGGGTTTAACTTCTATAGCCGATGCCAATTCAAAAACTGGTGCTACTTCAAAAACCGATGCTATCTCAAAAGCCTTAGTTCAACACCAAAACAGACCAGAAATGTTTGATTTATCAAGCCAACAATTAGTGGCTTGGTATATGTCCAAGCAGCAACCGGAGAGCAAAGCCTACCTCGCTGAAGCGGCGATTCACTTTTCGGGTGAATTGAACTTTCATGCGTTGGAAAAATCGCTCAACGCCTTGTTTGCTCGTCATGACATCTATCGAACCATTTTCAAAGATGAATCTGGTGAGCCTATGCAAACTGTGCTGCCCAGTTTCGAAATGAAACTTAGGGTAATTGAAGCCGAAGCGGTCATAGAGCGCGCTGAAGCTGGCTCAAATTGCAACATAGTCCTAGATAAAAAAGCCGTTATTGACCGTGTGTTGACTCAAGAACTGCCAGGTATTTCCGATCTTTCAACGCTACCTCTTGCCGAGTTCGTATTAATCCGATTTAGCCCTAACGATCACGTGCTGTTGCACCAAGAGCATCATATTATTCACGACGGTTGGAGCGGCAGCGAATTTACTCGGGAAATGATGGAAGCGTACCGCGCTTACTCAAATTGTAAGGAATCTAGTGATACCAAATGGACGCCAGAACCTGTCGCGCAATATTATGATTTCCATATGGCGCAACAGGCATGGTTAGAGTCGAAAGAAGCAACCGAACAGCTGGATTACTGGAAAGGTAAGCTAGAAGGTAGCCCTCAAGGTGTCGCGCTATTTGGCAAGCAATCCCATTCCCTCGGTTTTTCTGGTGGGCATCAAAAAATGGTGTTTACCAAAGCCCAGTGGGCATCAATGGAACATCGATGTCAGCAGCTCGGCATGACGCCATTCGCTTTTACTTCCGCTGTGCTTTATCTTTGTATGTGGCGATATTCAGGTCAACAAGACCTCACATTTGGCTCTGCTTTTGCTAACCGAAATTGGCGAGATTCTCACGGTACCCTCGGCATGTTGGTGAACACATTGGTGCTTCGACAGGCGATGGATTCGACGCAGTGCGTCTCTGACTTTCTTGCCGAGACCCAACGTGTGATTGATGAGGCGCAAGACAACCAAGAGCTGCCGTTCACAAAAATAGTGGAAGCGTTAAACCCAGATAGATCTTCCGTCAGTAATCCGTTTTTTAATGTTCTTTTGGGCTTTCACGATACACCTATCGATGTTGATGCCATACCTGATCTGGACTGGTACAAAGATGAAACCATGATTTCGGAAACCTCCAAGTTCGACTTAGATTGTTTGGTTGTGCCGCGTGGCGAGTCGTTCAATCAAGACGGTGAGGTTCATTTTTTGTGGGAATATCGGAGCGATGTGTATTCACCCGAAGAAATCGCCGTATTTTTGGAAAGCTTCCATGGCTTGTTTTTACAGCTGAGTGAAAGCTATGAATCCATGGCATCACAGCCTTTATCTTCTGTATCGGCGATAACACCTAATCAATCTAAGTGCTTGGTTGAGGACTGGGGTGTTGGCGGTGCGCTATCTCACCCTGTTCGACACAAATACGCCAAATCGAGCATCGCCGCTCTGATTGAAAAGGGTGTTCAGAACTTCCCACAAAAAGTGGCACTGAGTACGAATAATCAAAAAATTACCTACGCTGAACTGGATAGAACGGCAAGCCAAATTGCCATTGATATGGATGCTCTGGGTATTGCGCCTGGTGATCGAGTTGGTATTTCAGCAGGTCGATCCATTGAGCTGGTGGCATCCATGCTTGCGGTGTTTAAGTTAGGCGGTTGTGCGGTGGTTATAGACCCGAGTTTACCGCGTCAGCGTCATGTATTTATGGCGCAAGATGCCAATATTTCGATACTGCTATTTGATGGACGTGATTCGGTTCATCAAGACAACAATGAAGCCGTTGGATCGTTAGCACCACTCACGCTGGACATTGCCCAGTGCTTTGGGATTGATAGTACCAGCCGTGTTTGGCGAACCCCTATTTTTGAAGACAATCTCAGCGCTTATGTGTTGTACACATCTGGCTCTACTGGCGTTCCAAAAGGCGTCGAGGTGACGCAATCGTCGCTTCACAATGAATGTTGCTGGCACATCGACCAATTCAAATTGAACGAAGATAGTATCGGAACGAGCCTTGCTTTTGCTGGGTTTGATGCCTTTTTGGCGGAGGTTTTTCCTTTGCTTATGTCCGCAGGGCACGTGGTTTTGATTGAAGATAAAGATCGAGATAACCTCACCGCGTTATCCGATTGCATGAATAGTCACAACGTCACTCATAGCTGTTTACCAACAGGGTTACTTGAAGCCGCTTGTGCCAGCCAGTTTAAATGGCCAAGCTCGCTTGAAAACCTACTAGTTGGTGGGGATGCTCTCGGTAATGTTGTGTTTCCAGAAGGGTTTGACGCCAGCTTTTACAATCTGTATGGCCCTACAGAAACCACCATCGACGCGACGTTCGCCAAGCTTACTCCTAAAACAAGGGGCGATGATGGATCAGAGTCGCTAGCACCGCCGATAGGGCGCCCTATCGCCAATGCTTTTGCGGCAGTGATTATCGATGGCGATATAGCACCTATTGGCGTTCCCGGAGAATTGTTCATGGGGGGCGCTGGCATAGCCAATGGTTATCTTAATCAAGCGGAATTAACCCAAGAACGCTTTTCCCTAGGGGATGTTTCGTCGTTTGCTTCGGATATTCGTTGGTACAAAACAGGGGATTTGGTTCGCTGGTTACCTAGCGGTGAACTTGAATATCTCGGGCGGTTGAATGATGAAGTTAAAGTTCGGGGTTATCGTGTTTCTTTAGGGGAAATTAGCGCTCAACTTTTACAACTTGAAGAGGTGGCGCAAGCTACCGTGGTTGTTAGGCAAGGCGCAATATACGCTTATGTAACCTTAACGGATCATGAGGCGATTGCATGGAAAAGTAACAGCACCAAGTATGAACGCCAGCTAGCAAGAAAAGTACGCGTGTCTCTTAAAAAGACTCTACCTGAATACATGCGCCCCAGTGCCACTCTGATCATAGATTCCCTTCCACTTACCGAACAAGGCAAGCTTGATAAACGTCGTTTGCCTTCACCGTTTGAAGAAGAAACCACCTTTGAGAGTGCCAGCGGCGTTATGGAAGAAGCCATTCTCGCTATCTGGCTGGAATGTTTAGAGCTGCCTTCGCTCAGTGTTACCGACAACTTTTTCTCGATTGGAGGGCATTCGCTTTTGGCTATGCGGATTATTGCTCGTATCCGAATGGAGCAAGGGGTCGAGCTCCAAATGAGTGACTTTTTTGAATTCAGCACGGTGCGTGAATTGGCGAGTTACATCGAGAGTATTCTTGCGGTTCAAGACGACGGGTTCTCTAGCATCTCTGGAAGTGGGGGTGAGATTGAAGGTGAAGGATCCGATTCCGAATTCTTGGAAGAGGGTGAAATCTAATGGCTCACGAATTGATTCGGTTAGCGAAATCGCAAGGTGTACACCTTTACTTAGATAACGGCGCCTTAAAATATAAAGCCAAAAATGGCCTGAGCAAAGAATTAGCCACGGCATTGCGCAGCAGTAAATCCGAAGTAATTGCGTTTTTGCAGCAACATACAAAGCAAAGCACCAGTATCCCAAAGAAAGAAGCCAACAGGTTGCGATTTCCCTTAACGTCTGCGCAGCAACGACTATTTTACTTAGAAACGTTATACGGAGATAAAGCACCTTACAATATGGCGACAGCGTTTCGAATGAGTGGTAAGCCAAGCATTGAGAAGCTGGAAAACGCCATTAATGCCATTATCGAAAAGCATCAGGTACTCAAAACGCAATTCCAGATTATGGATGGAATACCTGAACAGGTGATATCGCCAGACGTTCTATTTACTATCTCTGAATGTCCTGATACACCAAGCATTTCCAATGCTGTAACAGATGAGGAATGGATGGCGGAAGAGGCAAGCCGACCATTTATCTTATCTGAAGCCCCTTTATTCAGGGTTAGCACAAAAGCCAGTTCAAACTCGAATAGCACTCTGATCCTGTTTGTATTCCATCATATTGTGTTTGACGGTTTGTCTTACCGACTTTTTTTCAATGCCCTTAATGAGTATTTGTCTACAGGGAAGATTGAACAAGTTGTAGATTATCAATACGGCGATTATGCCGCTTGGCAACAAACTGAGGGTAATACGGCTTTAAAAGCCGGAGAAGCGTATTGGTTTAAGCAAATGAAAGGCGTTGAAGAGCTCAACAGCTTAACCCCTGATTTTCCGCGCCCCGATACGCCTGAGTTTTCGGGCACGATTAGCCGACAAATTCTGGATAAACATTTAACCGCGACACTCAGAGCCTTTGCCCAGCAACAAGGGGTTTCGTTATTTACGTTACTTCAAACGTTTTTCTCACTATTGATTGGGCGTTGGACAGAGCGATCCGATGTTGTAACGGGTACGCCTGTCGCTGGGCGTCAAGTGTCCGGTTCAGAACAACTTATTGGCTTTTTTGTTAACACCTTAGCCCTTCGTTTTAATCTCGCCGATGATCATACTTTTCTGAGTTTACTCAAGCATTCAAAAACCAAAATAGCGGAAGCGTTTCGACATCAAGACGTGCCATTCGAGCGCATTGTTCAACAGCTAGGACATGAGAGAAGAAGCGGCTTTTCACCCATTTTACAAGTACTGTTTGCGTTGCACGAGGAAGGAGAGTTTCAACTCGATATCGATGGTATTCCGTGTGAAAACGTGGTGGTTGAGCGCAGCAACATCAACTTCGAACTTGAACTTCACATCATGGACAAAGGGGAGGTGTTGGAGGCGACGTGGGTGTTTGCTGATAACCTTTTCCATGAAAGTACCATCACATCGCTGCAAGAAGCGTTGAATGCACTGATTCAAGGTGTATTGGCTGAACCTGAATCCGACATTCATCAATTACAGTTGATTTCGCTGAAAACCGAGCAAACCATCGCGTCTTGGAACCAAACTGGTAGGGACTACCCGTTAGACAAAACGTTTGTCACGCTATTTGAAGAACAAGCTGCCAAAACCCCCGATAGCGTTGCGTGCGAATGGTCTAATGCTAATGGAGGTGTTGAAAGCCTCAGTTATCACGCGTTAAACGAAAAGGCCAACCGCCTTGCGAACTACTTGATAGATAAAGGTGTGAAATACGATCAATGTGTCGGCCTGATTGATGCTTGGTCGCATACGTCTTTGGTTGGTATTTTGGGGATATTAAAAAGTGGTGCAGCGTATTTACCGCTGGATCCTAATCACCCAGAGCAGCGCTTGAATCAAATATTGTCTTTGGCGTCTGTCGAAGTGCTGCTGATGGCAGGTTCCTTTGAATTAGATAGAGCAACAGCTCAATCCGTTCATACAGTGGTGGATTTAAGTGAGCCCGATTTTTGGGTCGAGCTTTCCCCAGCTTCACAGTCAGACCCGCTTGCGCATACAAATCCTAGTGAACGGGGAATCGCGTCGCAGCCAGACCATCTTGCGTATGTGATCTATACGTCCGGCTCCACTGGTGTTCCAAAAGGCGTGATGGTTGAACACAAAAACGTTTCGAACTTTCTGTTTTCATTGCAAGACACGGTCGAGTTGGAATCAACGGATGTCGTCGCGTCCATTGCGCCACCCGCGTTTGATATCCACGTAACGGAAATGTATTTACCGCTAATGTTGGGAGCAAAAGTGGTGCTGCTGAATTGGGAGCAAACGCGCGCTCCTTCTTCTATCGCACAATGCCAGCAGCAACACAGCATAAGCATGATGCAGGGTACGCCTTCAACATGGCAAATGCTAATCGACGACGGTTGGCAGCCATACAATGGTTTGAAAATGCTGACGGGTGGTGATGCACTTGGCAGGCAACTTCACGATAAGCTATTGAGCAGTGGAAGCACGGCTCGATTTTACAACTTGTACGGACCAACGGAAACCACGGTCTATTGTTCCGGCAACGAAGCGTTTCTTGATAACCCACGCATCCACGTTGGGCGTGCATTTCCGAACAACCATTACTATGTTCTGGATGATTTTCATCAACACCGCCCTATTGGTTGCATTGGCGAAGTGTACCTTTCTGGTGACAACGTCACAAGAGGGTATCTAGGGCAGCCAGAACTCACGACTGAAAAATACCGCATTGATCCTTTTCTAAAAGAAAAGCATCGCTTATACCAAACGGGTGATTTGGGAAGATGGTTGCCAGATGGGACCATCGAAATCGTTGGGCGTAAAGATTTCCAAGTAAAAGTGAATGGATTTCGAATTGAGCTGGGTGATATTGAACATCAAATAAGGCAGCACTCAGACGTTGAACAAAGCCTAGTGACTGCAATACCTAAAAGCCGGATAACGGGCAGTGAACCGTCAATAGGTGAGCCGCAGATATTGGTTGCCTACATCAAAAGCCAAGCCGATAGTCTTGAGCTAGAAGAAGCATTGAAATCAAGGTTGGAACGGGCGCTTCCAAGGTACATGATGCCGAATTTCATTATGGTATTGCCTGAATTCCCACTAACGGACAACCGTAAAGTAGATCGGCGCGCACTGCCTCTTCCGGCGTTTCACCTGCAATCCGAAAGCAAGGTACCCACATCGGATACCGAGCGTTCGCTTTGTGCGATATGGTCGGAATTACTCGAACAAGATATCCAGAATATAGAGGCAAGCTTCTTTTCATTAGGAGGGCATTCTATTCTTGCGATCAAAATGATCAGCCAAATTCAGGAGCATTTTGGTGTTCGTTTGTCACTTAAAGTGTTGTTTGACGCCCCCACAATTGAACAAATGGCAGAGGTTCTCGATGAGCAACTTATCAACTCGTCAGAGCAAGAGAGTAATGGTCATATACCCATTATTCCGAGAGCTGCGACCAAGAGTGTTGCGCCACTGTCATACTCTCAGCAACGCTTATGGGCGTTAGATTTACTTGAAGCAAAAGGGCGATTTTACGCGGTACCTTTAATTTATGATGTAGACGAAAACATAAATCATCAGGCACTTTATCAAGCCTGTCTGGCTTTGATTCAACGCCATCAAATACTCCAAACAGGGTATCAAGTGGTCGAAGGTTCAAACGGAGCTTCGAGTGCTGAACAAATCACGATGGGCGAAGATGCATTCCAATTTTTTACTGAAGATGTTACTAAGCAAACCGAGCTGAACAAAGAGAAAGCGCTAGGTGAGTTCGAAAGGAAAATGGTTGATACGCCTTTTGAATTGGCTAAAGGCGAAGTATTCAGAGTTGGGTTAGCTAAGCTAGGAGAGCGTAAGAGTCGCTTATTTATAGTGGTTCACCATATCGCGACAGACGGCTTATCTTTATCGATACTGCTCAACGAACTTCAGCATTACTATCTTTCACTTTGTTCTAACCATTCGAGCGAAAATTTGAAGCCGTTACCCTTGCAATACCGCGATTATGCGGCTTGGCAACGGGAACAATATGGCAGTGAAAGCTGTCTTCGACATCGTTTAGAAGCCTATTGGGATCAACGGCTAAAAGACTCCCCCGAACAGCACGCTTTGCCACTCGATTTTGCGCGCCCAGAAACACCAACTTACCAAGGCAAAGCGTTCAAACGTTCCTTGGGGGAGGAATTGTCGGAGAATCTCACCTCCTCAGCTAAGCAACACAGCACGACGTTGTTTAACGTTATTTACAGTGCTTTCTCTCTTTTGCTGACACGCTACTCTGGAGTTGAAGAGATCGTTATAGGGACGCCCGTTGCAAACCGTGAGCGAAAAGAGTTAGACGACTTGGTCGGCTTTTTTGTGAACAACCTGCCGCTTCGCGCAAAGGTGGAACCATCCGATAGTTTTGAGTCCTTACTCAAGCGAAATCATCAACACATTTTGCAAGATTTTGAGCATCAATCTTTGCCATTTGAACACATCATCTCGCTGGTTAATCATCGCCGTCAGCTCAATTGCCCTCCAATCTTCCAAGTTATGCTTTCAATGGAGCAAGAAAGCCATGAGACCATTGATTTTGGTTTCACTCAGGCAGCGGCAGTGTCCCCAAATTCTACTGAGGCTAGGTTTGATTTAACGTTGGGTGTTAGACAATCCTCAGATGGGATTGCACTCTCTTGGAATTTCTCCAGTGATATTTTTGAGCAGGCGACGATAGAGTCCATGGCCGTGAGTTTTGAAACATTGATTTCCAAGCTTGTTGCAGAACCTAAATCCGAGGTGAAAACACACGCCCTTGCTGATTGGAGCGTGTTCGACATAGAAGCCGATAACGTAAAATCAAACGACCAATCTACGACATTATTGGCATTGTTCGACAAACAAGTAGCGCGTCATCCAAAGGGTATCGCGCTTGTGTGTGAAGAGCGTGAGATCAGTTTTGATCGTTTGGATGCACTGGCGAATCGGCTAGCGAATATGCTGGCTAGCAAAGGTGTGAAGCCGGAAGAACCGATAGCCATTGTGCTAGACCGCTCGCCAGAGATGATCATTGCCATGCTTGGTGTTGTAAAAGCTGGTGGCGCGTATGTACCGCTGGACAGCAACCAGCCGAGTCAAAGACTTATCCAAATTATTAAAGACAGCGGAGCACAATTTGTTCTGACGTCGATAAAGCTTGCGAAAACCACCTTGTCTGAACTGTCGGATGAAAGGTTGATACCCATCGAGTCAGAATCGCTTTTGGGCGAGCAGATTAGTCGATTATCTTCTAAACAATTACCTCATAAACAATTGTCCCCTAAACAGCTGGCGTACGTCATTTATACCTCGGGGTCGACAGGGCAACCGAAAGGGGTGATGGTCGAGCACCAAGGTGTGGCGAATTACATTCAAAACCAAAATGAGTACTTAAACCTGAGCGAATCGGATATAAGCGACTCCGCTGGTTTTCTTTACTTAACCAATTTTGCGTTCGATACGTCGGTAGCCAGTATTTGGGGAGCCCTTGCCAGTGGTCGCCCGCTGCATATCGTCTCGGAAGCAGAGCGCTTTGATATCGATAAGCTGCAAGCCAAACTCTATCAACCAGAGCGTTATGCCGTGGCGTACATTCCTCCAGCGTTGCTAAAAGAGCTGGATGTATCTGGGCAGGGGGAATTGATTCCACGAATGGTGGTGTCGGGGGAGGCAACAGATGCCGATCTTATTCATTCATTAGTTAATCGAACACAGCTTTTCAATGAATACGGACCGACGGAAAACAGCGTATGTTCTACCGTTCATCGGTATGAAAAAGGCGATGTCGCGAATGTGATAGGGAAACCGATCGCAGGCGTTGGTTACGCACTATTGGATGATTTTTATCTCCCTGTACCGCAAGGGGCAAAAGGGCGCTTGTATTTGAGTGGAGCCGGTGTTGCGCGAGGGTATGTAGGTAAGCCTGAGCTGACAAAAGATAAGTTCAGGAAATTGGAAAACAGCGACACCGTTTATTACGACAGTGGTGATGTGGTTCGGCTGAATGTTCGGGGAGAGCTCGAATTCTTTGGGCGATCTGACAATCAAGTGAAAATTCGTGGGCACCGCGTAGAGCTGGGTGAAATCGAGCATTGTATCTCACGAGTTTCAGGCGTGAAGTCGGCCAAAGTGCTGGCAGAAAAAAATGACAGAGGCACGCTGGTTTTAAACGCTTACATTCAGTGGGATAGGAGTTTAAAAGCGATGAACTCTGAGATGGAGTCAACGCAAGATATAAGCGCAGAGCTCTTATTCTCTGTAAGAAACCAGTTAGAACATACATTACCTGACTATATGATGCCCAGTGCTTGGGCATTCGTGGATGTTTGGCCTCTTACCCCTAATGGGAAAATTGATCAAACCGCATTACCAAGCGCCAAACCGATTCAGCGGGCTTCTCACTCTTTATCGTCAAATGATGCTGCTCAAAGTTCCTCCCTTAAAACACGGGTGGAACAGGTTATAGCCCAAGTATGGCAAAGGCTGCTTGGGTTGGAAAACATCGATGTGAATGACAACTTTTTTGCACTCGGGGGCGATTCTATCGTTGCTATGCAAAGTGTGTCGCGCTGTTCTTCGGAGGGCGTTCGCTACACAGTGCGTCAGTTATTTGAAGCGCCGACGGTCGCTGCATTGGCGGATATTGTTTCTGTCCATGATGATAATCCGTTAGAAGGCGAATTTTCACATACAACCTCATCTCTTTCTGTTAGTGGTGAAATGCCGCTACTACCCGTTCAAAAAGAATTCTTTTTCCACGCCAAGAATGCAGAGAGCCCTCATCGATTCAACCAGTCTATTCTGCTTGAGTTACATCAAGCGATAACCGATGAACATTACGTTTCGGTGGTGAAATCGTTAGTCAACAAACACGATGCGCTGAGGCTTTCTTTTCATTTGGATGATGACAATTCGAAGAGTGAAAATGCAGAAGTATGGCGAGCCACCCATCAAGAAATAACCGATGAGTGGTTACAACAGGCGTTAAGCGATATCGCGGTTCAGAGCCAAAGCGAACTTGCCGCTGTGTGCGATCGTGTTGTTGATGAGCTGGATATCACACAAGGTCCGTTGTTCCGGTTTGTAAAAATCACCGACCGATCCACGCAAACAAACAAGCTGTTTGTGGTCGCGCATCACTTGATTATTGATGGGGTGTCTTGGCGTATTCTATTGGACGACTTGCAAGCGTTGTTGCTCCATCCTGACGATTTCCGGCGTACTAAAACCTTGTCGTTTTCTGCTTGGTCGCAGCGTAATCTCGAATGGATTACTGGTGATGCAGGGGCGAAAGCAATTCCATATTGGAGAAAGGTTGAAGCCTCGATTAAGCCACGTTTCAGCTCTACACAAAATCCAGTGATGGCGCATATTGAATTCGATATTGGGGCGAGCCAAACGCAAAAACTGACCCAATCTGCCCACCGCGCTTACGGAACCAATACTCAAGATATTCTTCTGGTTGCCTTGCTTCTCAGTTTGGGCAGCGATACTGAATGGGGAGAAAATAATATTGGAGAAGGAGGCAATGTAGATAAGAGAAAAAATACGTCCCTTTCTATGGCCTTAGAGACGCACGGACGACATGCCGAGCACCTTTGTCTAAATGGAAAAGATGCCGACTTAAGCGAAACAGTCGGGTGGTTTACGTCCATATACCCGATGAATTTGTCAGGGAATAGTGCCCAAATATCCGATCTGATTTGCTCG
This sequence comes from Vibrio penaeicida, assembly GCF_019977755.1. Lineage (NCBI taxonomy): Bacteria > Pseudomonadati > Pseudomonadota > Gammaproteobacteria > Vibrionales > Vibrionaceae > Vibrio > Vibrio penaeicida. The sequence goes on from NZ_AP025144.1 coordinate 1,695,282, forward strand.
ATAAAAGAGCAAGTTCGCAGCGTGCCAGACAAAGGTGTGGGCTACAGTTGGCTAAAATCGTACACGGACTCGCTCGATAAAAACGCCGCTCAGCCAGACATATTGTTTAACTTTCTTGGTCAGTTTGGTGGCGATACAGCACCAGATTCAATTGAAAAAAACCAGACAGTCTTTTCAGTCGTATCGGGATTTAGAGTCGAAGACGGCTCGAAAGGGAACATGACGCCACGTGCGATGGCGTTTAACTGCCGGGTAAGGAACGGGGTTCTGTCGTTCGATTTGGACTACGATACGGGCTGTCTTTCTTACGAACAGGTCAGCGCGTTTTCCGTTCAGTTTCAAAAACGACTCACGCAGCTTATTGATCACTGTGTAGAGCAAGAAACGACTTGCCGCACTCCTTCCGATTTCCGCGTACCTGATTTACATCAAATAGACATCGACGCTTGGGAAGCTGCCCATACAAACGCATCTCTTTCTTTGATTGATGTATATCCGGCAACGGGGATGCAGCAAGGCTTGCTGTTCCATAGTGAGCTAGAAAAAGATGCGTATGTTACCCAGCTCACCCTCACATTGGATAACGTTGATCCCGATATTCTCAAATTGGCATGGCAGGCTGTTATCAATCGACACGATATTTTAAAAACGTCGTTCGCGCTCTCAGAAGAAGGAACGCGATATCAGCGCGTTACAAAAGAGGGGATACTGCGCTGGCAGCAAACGAATCTAACCAGTCTTGATGCAGGAAACGGTTGTGATGCGCAAAACAGCGCCGGTGAATTACAAGACCAAGTGGACGCCATTGCGCATCAAGAAAAGTGGGAAGGTTTTGATGTGTCGTCACCAACGCTCACTAAGTTTCATTGGTTACAACTTTCAAAGGGTCAGGGAAAACTGATTTGGTCTACCCACCATGCACTGTTGGATGGTTGGTGTCTGCCTATAATTGTGAGCGAGCTTCGAGCTTGCTATACGGCTTGCGAGAACGCTTCTACGCTGGCATTGCCATCTACCAAGCCTTATCGCCGCTACATTGATTGGTTACAAAATCAAGATCATCAACTTGCTCGGCAGTATTGGCGAGATCAACTCTCTCGTTTTGAAGAACCTACACCGCTGCCTTTAAAGTCGTTCTCGGAACACGCTAACGAGTCTTTAGGTGCTAACAAGGGCGAGCAAAGATTCAAAACACTGCCGCTGTCGTTGTCTTCGCTGCAAACCCAAGGGTTAGAACAACTAGCAAGAGAATCGGGATGCACTTTAAATACCGTACTTCAAGGTGCGTGGGCATTATTGCTGTCGACCTATTCTGGGCGCGAACAGGTGGTATTTGGCTCGACGGTTTCTGGTCGACCGGCATCATTGGCTGGTTCTGAAACCATGGTAGGGCTATTCATCAACACGGTGCCTGTAGTGGTTGATGTTGATCTCTCAGCTTCATTAAACCTCTGGCTACAAACGTTGCACGTTCAAAATGCACAGTCTGAAGAGTTTAGTTTTTTGCCTTTATTCGAGATTCAAGCGCAAGCAGGCAGTGCTTCTCAAGCCTTATTTGACAGCATTTTGGTGGTTGAAAACTACCCTGTGAGCAATGAAGCAAGGAATGCTCAGCATGATGGAAGTTGGCAAATCTCCGCAGTCGAATCGATAGAGCACACCAACTATGGCATTTCGCTTCAAGCGTACAAATCTACTGCTACAGATAATGCAAACAATAAAACCTCCCAGTTGGAATTGTCCGCAACTTACGATTGCAGCAAGTTTACTGATTGGCAGATGCGGCAGTTGGTTACACATTTAGAAAACGTGTTGCGTGCCTTTTCAGGTAATTCGCACTCCGCATTGCGAGACGTTCCAATGTTGGGTGAGCAAGAGCAGTATTACCTGTTACGCGAGTTGAATAACACACAAACTGAGATCCCGACGCAATCGATTCATGGGTGGGTGGAATATTTTGCAGCGAGCATACCCAATAAAACCGCATTAATTGAAGGCGACAGGCACTGGACATATCACGAGTTAAATCTGGCTTCGGATAGGGTTGCCCATCATTTGCAATCCAAGGGCATTCAAGAAAACGATCGCGTTGGTGTATGCGTTGAACGCTCAGCAGAGATGGTTTTGGCTGTATTGGCAGTATTAAAGCTCGGGGCTTTGTATGTGCCGATGGACGCGAAATACCCAAGAGAACGCATTGAACTATTGGTTTCGTTGTCAGAAACACAATGCATTCTAACGGATGGCAAGGCGGAATTTCTCTCAAGCAATTCGCGCTACCAGGTCATCGATATTTCCCCACAACACATGAATGAATGGGAACAGCCTAGCCGCTTTTACAGTGTCAAACGCGACCTCGGTGACAGTGCGATGGTGATCTTTACATCGGGTTCTACGGGGCAACCAAAGGGTGTGGAAGTGCCACATAGTGGCGTGGTCCGCTTATTGAAAAACACGAATTTTGTGTCGATTACTCCTGATACAACAGTGGGGCAAGTGAGTAACTTTTCTTTCGATGCTTCTAGTTTTGATATCTGGGGGGCGCTCATCAATGGTGCTACTGTCGTGGTGTTAAAAGACGACGAAGTACAGGACGTGAACCGATTATCCGAGCAGATATCAACTCACAACATCAAGGTATTCTGTATGGCGACCGCGTTGATGAATCAATTAGTGGAGCTTAAACCGAATTTGTTTGCGAACGTAGAGTATCTTCTTTTTGGTGGTGAAGCCGTTAATGGGAAAACTATTGAATCGATATTTGAATACGGAAAACCTAAGCACCTTGTAAACGTTTACGGACCTGCGGAAAACTCCACGATATGTTCTACTTACGAGATCACCGAGCTTCGTTCTGATTACCCCATGGGTCGTGCAACAGCGAATTCCACTGCGTATGTATTAAATCATCGCCAACAGTTGGTTCCATTAGGGCAAATGGGGGAGCTGTACGTAGGTGGGAAAGGATTGGCAAAAGGCTATTTTGGTCGAAGTGATTTAACTGCTGAACGCTTTGTTCATCAACAGCTTGGTGCCAACCACATAGAACGTCTATACAGAACAGGTGATTTGGTGCGTTACAACCAAGAAGGTCAACTGGAATTTGTTTCGCGTGTCGATCATCAAGTCAAAATTCGGGGGCAAAGACTCGAACTTTCTGAGGTTCAACTGCGAATATTAGCGAGCGACAGTGTAGAGGCAGCGTATGTTGGCACTCTAAATCGAGGTACAGAAAAACAACTTTATGCAGCGGTTCAATTTGCAAACGCTGAAGATTCCGAAACAAAACTAACGCAACTTAAAGAGATTTTAGGATCCATATTACCCAATTTTATGGTGCCTACACTTTGGGTTACCGTGGAAGAAATGCCACTAACACCCAATGGAAAAGTAGACGCTAAATCGTTAGCTACATTGGCCGAAAACAGCAATCAGAAACAAGTGAATACCGGTGCGCCAAGAGACGATGTGGAAATGGCGCTATACCGGATATGGCGAGAGATTTTGCTCGAGAAAGAAATCGGAATACGCGATAACTTTTTCGATGTCGGGGGCTCTTCAATCGCTGCGATCAAAGTGATGCACTTTATTGATAAGCAGTTCGCAGTACGTATCCCAGTGTCGGAACTTATTAATCACCCAACCATTGAGGCATTAGGCGGATTGGTTCGTGCTGAGGCATCCAATCAGTGTCAGTTGTCCAATCAACGGCAGCCGTCGTCGAATTGGCCCCATGGTGTGATCGAGTTTCGACCCAGTCAAAATGGTAAGAATGTTATCTGTATTCACCCTGCGGGTGGTACGGCATTTGGTTACCTTTCTTTCGCTAAAGCCATGCCTGAAGAATATGGGGTTTATGGAATTCAAGCGAAGGGTGTTGATACGGATGAAGATTTTTTGCCTGATGTACAAGCCATGGCTCACTACTATTTAGACCAAGTTAAATCGCTGTTAGACAAGCCCCATGTATTTGTTGGCGCTTCCTATGGTGGAATTGTGTCTTTTGAGATGGCGAGGGTAATGAAAGCGCGAGGATGTTCGTTCTCGACGGCGGTGGTTCTCGACAGTGAAGCTACTGAAAATAGAGCGGCACTTGCCAAAATTCAACCTGTTTCGAATGAAGTATTTCGTCAGAAACTCGTTACTTACAACGGCATGTACCCTGGTATTAAAGACCAACAAATTGAACGCTATCACCGCCTGTATAACCACCATCTGGATACATTAAAAAAACTGACTCTTGATGTGTCTAGCGCCCCAACGATCCTAGTATTGGCAACCGATGATAAAGACGAGGAACACCTGCAGTTAATGCGAGATTTTTGGTCAGCTAAAGTCGCCGCGACCATCCAAGTGGAAACCATTCAGGGTGATCACTCGACGTTGCTGGAGCCGCCATATATTGATTCCGTCGCCCGTATGATCGAGAAGGAGCTTTCACATGATTGAGCAATTCATGCAGGTGGTGGCAGAACAGGGTAATCAAATCGCGGTTGAAGATGGGAACCTGAGCCTTAGTTATTCAGAACTGGACTCGATTTCTAATGCGTTAGCGTCATCTTTGGCGAACATAGGCATTCATGAAGGGGGGCATGTAGGCTTGTGTTTGCCTCGCTCCGCAGAATTGATCGCAACCATGGTCGCGGTGATCAAACTAGGTGCTTGTTATGTACCTATTGAACCGAGTATGCCCGTTAGCCGAAGACAAGCACTGTTTGAGCAATGCGATATTCGAACTGTATTGAGTTATAGCGAGCAAATAGAATTATGGCGTCATGAAGAAGCGGAGAACAGTGTCGCAGAATTGTTCGACTTCAAGGCTGAGTTTAATCACGCCTTATCGCAAGCTAAAAGCGGGGAAATATTTGAATTTAAAGCATTTATAGCTTCCCCCGATACGCTGGCTTGCTTATTTTTTACATCAGGTTCAACGGGGTTGCCGAAAGGTGTTTCCGTTCTAAATTCCGGCATTAAAAGTGTGGTTCATCAACCCAATTACGTGCCGCTGACATCTGGAAAACGCGTCGGTAATTTCGCGAATCCTTCATTTGATGCATTAACGTTTGAAGTTTGGGGTGCTTTGCTAAACGGTGCGACTGCGGTGGTATTCACGCAAGAAGAGATCAACGATCCTCAAGCTTTGGCACGCAAAATAGAGCAGTCTGCGTTGGATGTTGCATTTATGACGACGGGGCTGTTCAATCTTATGGTGTTGGAGTTCCCACAAAGCCTTGTGCACATCAAGCATCTACTCGTTGGTGGTGAAGCGTTTGTCGCCAGTAATGCCGCCCCGTTTTTCGACGCTGCAACGAGTGATGGGTTTGAAGGTAGCGATTATCCCGCGTTATACAACGTGTATGGTCCTACTGAATGCACGACGTTTAGTGCATGCCATCGCCTGCAACCCGAAAATGTCAAACAGTACATTCGTGATGCGAGAGTGCCAATAGGTAAGGGCATTAATCGCACTCAAGTCTATGTTGTGGTGGAACAAAATAGGCTAGCTCTATCTGGTGAGGTGGGCGAGATCGCTATTGCGGGTCCTGCTCTGGCGCAAGGATATTACGGCGATGAAACCCGAAGCGCAGAACGGTTTGTGTATTTGCCTTGGTTAAAGGAACACGTTTACCTTAGTGGCGATCTGGGTATGCTAAACGAGCAAGGCGACATCGAGTTCTTAGGGCGGGCGGATCAACAAGTCAAAGTTCGAGGGCATCGGATTGAATTATCTGAAATCGAGCAATGTATTCAGTCTCATCCGGATGTGCTGCATGCTTCTTGTGTTTCTGTAAAAGGGCAAGAAACGGATATTTACGCGTATTTATCTCTGCATTCACAAGTGTCTAAAGAGGCGTTGAGGCAACACATCCGCCAGTATTTACCCAGTTACATGGTGCCGCATCGTTTTTTTACTATCTCTCAAGCGCCTCTCAATAAAAACGGCAAGTTAGACAAACGTCGGCTCAGAGATATGGAGCACGTTGAACTCGTTAGTGAGCAAAGCACTGCACAATTTAGCGATCAGATTGACGTGCTTGCCCCGACTGTCGGTAAGCTATTTGTTTCCGTCGTTCGTGAGATGTTGAAGTTAGAAAGCAGCCCCAACCAAAATAGCCGCTTTTTAGAAAGTAGCTTTTTAGAAAACAGCTTGGTCGAAAATGGTGGCGATTCGCTGAAAGCCATGCGAATCATTGCTCGTTTGAGAAAGCAATTATCGGGGAGTCTAGAGCTCAGTGTCGGCGACTTTATGGCGAGCACAAGTTTGATTCAGCTGGCGACCGATATAGAACAGCAATATGCTGCGTTATCTGAATTTGAATCGGAATCTGAAAAAAGCCCAGAAAGTGGCTTGGAGTCGAGTTCGGAAACTCAATCGAATGTCTATTCAGCCTCGCCAGAACAAAGCCGTTTGGCGTTACTGCAATATTTAAATACCGATTCAACGGCTTACAATGCCCCTTTTGTTTTCACACTGACTGGAAATGTGGATGTTGAAGCATTGCAGAAGGCGTGGATAAGTGTTGTAAAACAACATGGTGCATTGAGAAGTCAATTTTCCACATCGAGTACAGGAGTCAAAGTCGAGGAATGCGATTTCCAAGATGAAGTGGGTTCCTTACGATACCAACTTCTGCCAGAACACTCAGTCAATGAAGCCATTAATGCTCGTGTGACTCAACGCTTTAACATTGAAGCTGCCCCGCTGTTTACGTCCGATTTAATCGAAGTGGATGGGAGTCAGGAGCAAGCTACTTATCATCTCGTTCTTTGTTTTCATCATTTAATTGTTGATGGGTGGAGTATCAATGTTCTCCTGAACGATTTGAGCTGTGCGTATGAAGCATGCACATCGAATCAGGCGCTTAAAGTAGATAGAAAAGTTTCAAAATACCGTCATTTTAGCCAGCAAAGACAAGCGACTATTGCCGCAAGTTCTTATCAAAAGCATATCGAGTTTTGGCGAAGTCAGCCGTTGAACACCGTGCCGAGTTTGTTTTCGTCACTATCTTTGGTGAGCAAGCAAGTTGAACCTGATGGTGTGGTGAAAAAAACGCTCAGGCCAAAAGAGTGGAATGCACTAAAAAGTAATGCCCAAAATAGAGGTATGTCGCTGTTCAGTGCATTACTTGGCGTTTGGGGCTTAACGCTAAATCGGTATTTTCATCAAGATCGCGTGGCGATAGCGTCCCCAGTGGCAAATCGAGAAGGTGGCAATTTTGAAAACTTGGTGGGTATGTGTGCAAATACCTGCCTTTTTAACATTGAGATGCCAATAGGGTTAGAAGTCAGCAAGTTTCTAAACAAAACGCATCATAACGTTACGCAAATTCAGAAGCATCAACAGGTGGATTTTGCAGAAGTCGCCAGCTTAGTGCAACAGCGATCTGTAAGTGGTATTAGCGATGATGTTATTGAAAGTATGTTGGTTTTGGAAAATACCGATCCTAGTATCCTCGCCATCAAAGGGGCGGAGATAAACGCACAAACGTTGTTTAGTGGTGAAGCAAAATTTCCCATTACTTTGTTCGTGACCGACTGCGGTGACAATGCGGAATTGGTATTGGAATATCAGGGTAAAAAGATATCGAATGAGGCAGCCAATGCCATAGTGTCTTCATTTATGACCCTTTCAACCCATTTATTCCAATCATTAGATCGAGCGATTCAACAGGTACCCCATTTGTCGCCATCTCAGTTGGCACGAGTTGCTGAATTCTCGAAACCTCAATTGCAGGAGCATAGATCGAGATCGCCTTCTTTACCTTGGCACCGCGTCGAGGATTGGTTTGCTTACCAAGCTTCCGTTTCGCCCCACAATATTGCGGTGGAGATGGAAGGGCAGCAGCTCAGTTATCAAGCATTGGAGGCGCAAAGTGAAAAGCTTGCTGTTGCCTTGCGTACCCAATATCAACGAGCTCCAAGTGAGACGATTGTCGGGCTGAGCTTTTATCGCGGTATTGAGCTCGTAGTGGCGATCATGGCTATTTTAAAGTCGGGGGCAGCGTATCTTCCCCTCGACCCTGATTACCCGAAGCAGCGTTTAAACACTATGTGTGAGTTAGCAAACCTCGATTTGCTGTTAACGAAAGAGGGCAATTTAAATAGCTTTGTTCGCAATAGCACCTCTAATAAAGGCGAAGCCGATTCGGTTTCTAGCCCAATTTATTGTCTGAGTTCGAGTTTTGAGTTGAAGCCATTCACTCAAAAAGAATCGCACAAAGAGTCCCAGCAAAGCTCAGAACATATAGATGTTACTGCACCGCCAGAGGTGATTGAAAAGCAGGGCAGCGACAGAGCCTATGTTATTTACACTTCGGGTTCTACCGGTGTTCCGAAAGGGGTAGAGATACCACACGATGCATTACTGAATTACCTCGATCATTGCGTAAATCATTATTTTGAAGACGCGCAATTGAGCGCTGGCGTGGTGTCTTCTTCGGTAAATTTTGATGCAACAGTAACCACTTTAATCGCGCCTTTAATGGCGGGTAAAACGGTGAAGCTGATACCGCAAGACGGGAATGATGTTCACTCGCTAGCCAGTACCATCAAAAATGCTACGGAGCCGATGGTATTCAAATTAACGCCCACCCACCTAAAAGCCCTGAATCATTACTTGGGAAAAGAGCAATTAGAACTGGCACATCGCTTCGTAGTCGGTGGTGAAGCATTTGATACCGCTACTGCAAAGCAATGTCAGCAGTGGCTTCCTTCCGCAAAGTTGATCAATGAATATGGCCCAACTGAAGCGACGGTCGGTTGCTCTACCTATGTATATCCGCCTCAAATGAATCAATATCATGATGCGGCTTTGCCGATCGGTCATCCTATTTGTGGGGTAAATCTTCATGTCTTAAATCGACACGCGCAGCTCTGTGCCCAGAACGTGATTGGTGAAATACACATTAGTGGAAGTGGCGTCGCATTGGGGTACTTGAATCAAGCTGAAAAGACCCGAGAGCGTTTCGTTCATTTGGATATTAATGGCGCTATTCAGCGTTGTTATAAAACGGGTGATTTTGGTTACTGGAACACTAATGGGGAACTCATATTCTGCGGGCGAGAAGACGATCAAATTAAGCTTAATGGCTATCGAATTGAATTAGGTGACATCGAAGCCGCATTAGCGCTCGTTTTGCCTAATGTGCGCAGTGCTGTGGCGTTAAAACAAAGCGAAAACGCAATGCTGGTGGCGTATGTCGAACTCAGTGAAAGTCAGCTTGCGAACAAGCAGCAAGTTGTAATGGATGTGTTGGCTAAACAGCTACCCAACCACATGATACCAAGCCACCTTTGTTCGGTGGATACTTTGCCGGAAACACCAAATGGCAAGCTGGATCGCGATGCGCTTCCAATTCCCGATTTGGCAACAAAAATCAATAATGGTGAAGCAGAGAAAGCACATTCAGAATCGCCTTTAGTTAATCATTTGATTTCGATGTTCAGCCAACAAAATGGTACTCAGATTCATCCAGATACCCCATTTTTTGAATCGGGTTTTAACTCTTTAAATCTCATGAAAATGCATAGCCAATTATTGCAAGACGAATGGCTTTGTTCTCAATTCTCCCCGATTAATCTGGTCGATCTTTTTGCTTATCCTAGTATCCGTAAATTGGCAGAATTTCTAAGGCAAGAAGAGGCTTCTTGCGGTGAGTTCGAAAGTAATGAACGTAATGAGCGTAAAGGAAGTACTCAAACCAAAGAAAGCAGCAAAGCCGTTAACCGTGAGATAGAAAAAAGCCACGATATTGCGGTTATTGGTATGGCTGTGAACTTGCCAGCGGCGAGTGATTTATCGGAGTTTTGGGAAGTCATTAAAAATGGCAAGGAGTGTATTGAGCGCATTCCATTAGACAAAAACAGCGAAAAGTTTGATGAGGAAAATTGGGTCTCTGTCCGTTCCAGTATGTTAGGTGTAACAGATTTCGACCCTGCTTACTTTGGTATTTCCGAGCACGACGCAAAGTTGATGGATCCCCAGCAGCGACATGCATTAATGACTGCCGTCCATGCTCTAGAGAATGCAGGCATAGAGAATAAAGATTTAGAAACAAAGGTTGATTCGAATGGATCCGATATGGAACCCCATTCTTCTCTATCGGAAGACATTCGAAAGATTGGCGTTTTCATGAGTGCGAGTGACAATACTTATGGTCCAGCCATTGCTAAACATGGCGGAGAGAAAATCGACCCATACCATCTATCGCTGTTGAACGAGAAAGATTTCATTGCCACACGTATTGCGTACCACCTTAATCTTTCTGGCCCAGCTATTACTGCTCAAACGGCTTGTTCTAGTTCTTTGGTTGCGATTCATCAGGCTTGCCAGCAAATTCAATTGGGGGATTGCGATATCGCGTTGGCTGGCGGTGTGAACGCTGATCTAGAGACTTTAGATGGCTACCCATTCAGGAAAGGGATGATTTTATCGGAAGATGGGCATTGCAAACCTTTTTCCAATCAGGCGAGCGGTACGGTTCCAGCCAATGGAATAGGAGCGGTTGTACTCAAAAGGCTGGACTTAGCAAAGCAAGATGGCGACCGTATTTACTGTGTGGTGAAAGGCAGTGCCGTAAACAACGACGGTGGAAACAAAGTCAGCTTTTATGCTCCGTCTGTTCATGGTCAGCGCGATGTTATCGTACAAGCCCAGCGAAATGCCCTAATATTTTCTGAGCAAGTACAGTATGTAGAAGCGCATGGCACTGGTACTCCATTGGGTGATCCCATTGAAGTGGAAGCTTTATCTGCCGCGTTTGACGCGAACCGAAAGTCACCAGACACCAATGGGTTATGTCAGCTAGGATCCCTTAAAAGTCAGATGGGACATTTAGGCAGTGCGGCTGGAGTGGCAGGGTTCATTCGTACGGCTTTGTGCCTATATCGCCAACATTACCCGCCAACGCTTTGGTCGGGCAGCCTAAATGAAGCCATTGATTTTAAAGCGGCTGGGTTTGCTTTGAGCACGCAAGCCCGTGCTTGGGAAGGTCGGAATAGATTCGCTGGCGTCAGCAGTTTTGGGATGGGTGGCACAAACGCGCATGTGATTCTTGGAGCTTTCGATGACGTCATTAATGGCGCTCTAAAATGGGATAAGCCACCAACCACATTCAATACTAAATCGTACTTGAGTCCGTATTACGCAAAACCTATTAAAACCAGTGAACTTCAGCACACGACAGAGCGAATTCGAGTGCCATTTGAACAGTGGTTTTTGGAAGAAAGCTGGCAGCGGCTTCTTCGGGTAAAAATGGTTAAAGGGGTAAACAATCAAACCCTCTTTATTGGCAAAAAAAGTGAGTTTCGTGATGAGGTCATAGCCCATTATCAGCAGCAAGGTAACCAAGCCACTTACGTTTCTAACTCCGCAGACTTGCAAGCATGGTTGAACATTGAATCCAACGAGGTTGCGCAGCGAAATGTAGTCGTATTTAGCCAAAGTGATCATTCAGAAAGTGGCTCTATACAACCTCTGTGGCAACGAGTTGAGTTGGTTCAAGCCTTGCAATCTTGCAGTTCAACCACTGACATCCAAGTAATTTTCTTAAACTCAGACTCAGCAGAGGTGTTGGGAAACGAGCCGGTAAATCCTGATAGTGCTTTAATGAATGGTTTGGTTAAAACCATGACCATAGAAAACCCAAGTATGAATGGCTATTGTTTGGATGTGAGTGAAAGTGAGTCGTCATCCGATTTAGCGGCTTCTTTGACCCATCTATTCAGTTCATCGAGCGCCAGTTCTAGTCAACCGAATGAGCCCTTTTTCGCTTTGCGCCATGGCTATTTATGGCAGCGATTATTTGTAGAATCGCCTATTGAGTCAACAAAGTTTGCTTGGCCGAAAGAGCAAGATCTGCGTAAACAGAGCAGCGAATCCAACGTGTATATTGTTACGGGTTCGAAAGGAGGCATTGGACGGCATTTAACCCAGCACCTTTTAGCGCAAGATAGCCAAAACGTGGTGATAGGATTATCTCGATCAGCAAAGCAAGAAAGTATTCAGCAAGGTGTGAGGGAACAACACATCCAGTGCGACATCTCAAATGGTGCGCAATGGCAATCGCTGGTGGAACAAATTCACCAAACTTTTGGCTGTATAAAAGGCATTGTTCACGCCGCTGGGCTAGCTGGTGCTGCGATGATACATACGCTCAATGCCGATACTCTCCAACAAAACGTGGGTGCTAAAGTGCTAGGAGCCATTCAACTAGCACATTCGATCGATACGCTGAAGCCGGAGTTTGTTTTGTATTGCTCGTCGATGTCTTCCATTTATCCTGTGGCTGGGCAAACCGATTACAACGCAGCAAATGCGTTTCTGAATCAGATGTCTTCCTGTCGAGGGGGTTCAACAACACGAATGATTTCGGTTAATTTCCCGACATGGCTGCAAACAGGCATGGCAAAAGACATCAATAAAACAGATTTTGCGATAACGCCACAAGAGGGGCTAATGGTTTTTGATAGGGTGATACATAGTCTATTCGAAGGCTGTTTGTATGTGTCGCCTTTAAATCAGGGCGATGCACGCGATTTCTTTCATTCGCTCAATCATCGGGACGTCCGTACTCGTAATGATAAAAACAGCGCCGAGCAAAGCGGATATTCAAAGAATTCGTTTGTCGAGGATGCGAACAATAATTTAGACATTCGCCTTAAGCTAACAGCGTTATTTTCAGAAGTGTTGGGGATGGAAGAGAGTGACATCGACCCCGATGTTTGCTTTTACGATTTAGGCGGTGATTCGTTAACTGTGCTCGATTTGTTGGATGCACTAAACGAGTTATTTCCCGATGCTTTTACCTTGGTGCAACTGAATCAGAATGTCTCTATTGATTCGCTTACTCTTCATTTGGAAGCTGGTTTTTACTCAGAGAAATATGAGCAGATAGAAAAAAATGGAGAGTTAAAAAAAAGCCGGCACGTGGATGTACTGATTCATCCGGTTGGCGGTGATGTGTCGGGTTACCGAAAGTGGCGAGAGTGTTATCCGAAAAGCAGAGAACTGATCGCTATTCGAGATCCTTTATTGGAAGGAGGGGCGTCATTGAACACGATTCATATGTGCGCTCAAGAGTATTGCGCTCAAATTTCTCCTCATCGAGTAAAACGCGTGATTGGTTGGTCTTTTGGGGCAGTAGTGGCGCAGGAAATGGTGAAGCAATTAGGTGACGATGTAGAGCTGGTTTTGATAGACCCTCCTGCGCTTAACCAATCTGCGCAGCATCTTCCTCAGCTTGCCAATTCGGTTTTTGTTAAAGAGGTATTGCAACAATACCCTGAACTTAAAGGGCGATTGAACGAGCACAGTTCAGTGAATGACATTGTCGATGCCATGCATACAAATGGTAGTGAGGCACGCCAGTATTTGGAGCGCGTTGTTTCTGCTTGCCAGAAGAATGCCAATGCGTTGAGGCAATACAAACCTAGCAAAGTTCACGTTAAGCAAGCTTGGTTGTTTGTGGCGTCGGAGCATTCTCCAACTGAGAAAATCGATGTCACAGAATCGTGGTTATCCATTCTTCCTGATATCAATATTTATGAAGTTAATGGAGACCATTACTCGATTTTGAATGAAGCGGGATCGCGCGATATGTTGTCCAAGATTGGGGAAACTGCACCACATTAGGAGAAAGCCTAAATAAAAACGCCCTGCTCAATGAGAGGGCGTTTAGGTTTAAATGAATTGTAATTCGCAATAACAAAAACGAATTGTGCAAGTCGCTTATTGACCGGAGTAACGAAAAGCCTCACGTGTGAGTGTATTCAGCTCTACATCACTCATGCCACTGTGAGCCACAGTAATACGACCGAGATAGATATGCGGGACTTCTGCTGCGCGTTTTTCAACATAAAACTTGATTGCTTCAGCGGTCGCTACGCCCAAATCATCGCTCATACGCATGGGTGTGGCATCCAATTCATCGCGCTTTAATTTGTCGATCTCCTTGGCCGTCCCGCCCCAACCAGTCACAAAAATATCATCATGTTTGTTGGCTTCATCTAATGCGTCAACGGCACCCATAGTCATCGCAGTATTGGCATTGTGAATCATAGAAACTTCAGGAAAATTATCTAACACTAAACGAACACCATCAGCTCCCCCGAGCTTCTGATACTGTCCGAAATGTTCGTAAAGACTAAGCCAGTCGCCTTTCTCTTCTACACAGTCAATAAAACCTTGAGAGCGCTGAGTGTCGGTGATTCCGGGAATACCACGATTAGCAGCAAACTCGATGCCTTTACCTAACTCCTTGATTACGTAGTCACAAAGTACCTCAGCTCCCATCTCACTAGAAAAATCGAACCAAGCGTCTGGCTGATGACTCCACTCGGAATTGGGTGTATGAAATGCCCAAATAAAGGTTTGGAAATCCCTAGATGCAGATAATTTTTGAATATTTTCGGCTTGTATACCAAGCTCAGATGGTCCGAAAATGACAAAATCGTATGGAATGTCTGAATTGAGAACCGTTTCAGTATATTGTGTTTGCAACGAGTGCTCTATCTGCTTTGAGGCAAACTCATCGATTTCAAAAGGGAGGTTTAGCGCTTCCAAGCGTTTTGTCATTGCCATGAAGTTACGTACCCAAAAATCAGAGATGTCAGCACTTGGATAAATAATTGCAATGCGAACGGGTTTATTCAGCTTTTTAGTCAGCGGTTCAGGGTTGGCGCTGACCGTAACTTGAAAACTGTCTAGTTTGTTTGCATCTACTTGATGTGTATAAGAGTTCTCGCCCTTGTTGTCTTTGGTTAAGCCTTCCATTGGCATAGTAGCTAGAGCTATGAATATTGCAGCAAGAAAAAATTTATAAATCTGGTCACCCATCACTGTTACCAATTGTTTAATTATGTATTAACATTATTGTTAATCTATATAAAAATGCTTACAAAAAAATAATTAAATATACAAATATATGAAGAAAATCATACGCTGGTCCGTTTCTTGGTTCATAGTTGCTTATAGCTCATACAGTATAGCCAATACTTTTGATGGGGATTTTCTCGCTTATGCGCGTGAAAAAGTTGCAAAAGCAGTGGCGAGCGACCTGAATTGGGATGGCCCTACAGATGGACCGAAAATGGTCCACGAGAAGAACATCATCTTTATTGCTTCCGATTTAAGAAATGGAGGCGTGTATGGCGTGGCAAGGGGAATGTCACAAGCTATTTCCAAGTTAGATTGGCATCTCCGCTTCATCGATGGATTGGGATCTGAAGTGAGGCAGGGAGCAGCATTGCGAAAAGCCATTGGTTTTGAACCGGATGCTATCGTTCTTGGAGGGATAGATGCGCAACGTCACCGAGAAACCCTAAAGCTTGCAGAAAGCCTAGGCATTGTGGTGATTGGTTGGCATGCAACCGAGCGGGCTGGTGGAAACGAAGAGCTTGGGTTGTATATGAACATTACGACCGATCCGATCGATGTGGCTGAAGTGGCGGCGCTACTGGCAATTGTGAATTCTAACGGCAATGTTAATGCTGTGGTATTCACGGACCCTAACTACGAGATTGCCACCATAAAAGCCAACGTGATGGCAGATACCATTACGCGTTGTCAAACTTGTACTCTGTTGGAAGTACAACCGCTACCGTTGGATAAAATAGCCGAGGAGATGCCAGAAACCTTCGAGTACCTTTGGGATAAACATGAAGAACAGATCACTCACATTTTGGCTATTAATGACTTATACATCGACTACGCAATCCCATCACTAGAGTCCAATATAGAGAAAGGGAAGCCCGTTTCAGACAATATTTCTGCGGGTGATGGAAGTAAAGCGGCGTATAAGCGCATTGATCAAGATTATTTCCAGTTAGCCACCGTTCCAGAGCCTCTTTACCTACAAGGTTGGCAGACAGTTGATGAGCTAAACCGGGCTTTTCATGGCATGCCACCAAGTGGGTATTCGGCACCCGTACACTTAGTGACACCGGAAAACGTAGCGGAACTTATCAATCAGGAAGATACGGGTATTTATGACCCCCAAAATGGT
Organism: Vibrio penaeicida; assembly: GCF_019977755.1. NCBI lineage: Bacteria > Pseudomonadati > Pseudomonadota > Gammaproteobacteria > Vibrionales > Vibrionaceae > Vibrio > Vibrio penaeicida. Next base: position 1,711,286 of record NZ_AP025144.1, read on the forward strand.
TACCGTGACGCCTACCTAAAAATATGGAAGGGTCGATGAAATTAAATCAAGCCAGTATTACTCAGCGCATTATATTCTCCAATCTATTACTATTGGCCATTCTTAGTATCGCCTTGTTCACCGTTATTCGTTCGTTATATTACGTTGAATCCACACTAAAAACGGAAGCATCCGAACACGTTTCTGTGCTGACGGTGAATTCGGAAATCAGCCGCCGAGTTTTCGCCCTGACTTCAAGAGTGAAATTGCTAGAGCAAACGTTTCTGTTCAGTGAAACCACGTTGTCCGAGGAAGCATTCAATATCGATCTTCAATTGCAGCGTTTGAGAGATCTATCGACTAACCGAGATTTCTCGAAAAAAATGGACTCATTTATCGATAACTTTCACCGTTTTTTGGGGAGTTCATTGGCGCTGAATCGAATCCTGAAACAGACCCAAGAAATTGACGACTCTTTAGCCGAACAGCTTGATCAACTTGAATTAGTTGTTGCCGACAGCAAACTCACTCACATTCGCGAGCCAAACTATATTCGTTACAACAATGAACTCGATTTGGTGAACATGTTGCGCGAAGTGTTTCTCACTGTGGGTAAAATGGTTGGTAGCATTCACAGCCGTATCACACCAGAAACAGAAAAAGTGTTAATAATCGAGATTCAAAAAGAACTCGATATCTTTTTACTGCATTTGGAAAATGTCGACATCGACACCACTGAAGTCAAAGCGCAAAAAAAACGAATGAAGCGCACCGTAAGGCGTTACAACGCGGCACTGAGACGCATTAGCGCGAATTTAGAACAGCGTTGGGTAGTGATGCAAGCGTTGGTGAGCGCGCAAAATGAATTGCTCGATATGGTGGAAAGAACAGAAGCACGCGTTCAAAAGCAAGCTCTGCAACTTACCCAGCAGCTAGAGCATGAAATTAGCCAGTCCAGATTTAATGCCATCATCATCAGTATTCTTGCGTTTCTTACCTCCTTGCTACTGATCAGCCAAGTTGTGAAACGACACATTCGAAAACCGCTTGATGACTTAAAAGAAGGGTTTGAAGGTCTCGAGTCTCAAGGCGCGAATAAACCGATCAACCTAGGAAGAACAGATGAATGGAGCCACATAGAGAACGCGTTTAACAAGATGGCTGTTCGCCTGTCCCAAGCGTATTCTGATTTGAATGAAGAGAAGAAAAATTTCGACTTCTTGGCTCATCACGATCCCCTTACCGGTTTGGCAAACAGGCTACTGGCGACCAAAAGGCTGGATGAGGAAATTGCTAAAGCGACCGAAGAAGAGACTTCATTTCTACTGCTTTACTTAGATGTTGATGAGTTTAAAACGATCAACGACTCATTAGGTCACGCTTCTGGCGATAACTTGTTGGCGAGCATTGCTGAAATTCTTGACCAGTTGATTTCAGAAATTGGATTTGTCGCTCGAATGGGAGGGGATGAATTCATGGTGGTTCTGACCAAAGTAGACAGTTTATCGAGTGGTGAAGTCCTAGCCGACCGCATCAACAAAGCGTTAAGAAAACCCTATTACATCCAAGATAAAACGGTGTTTGTTTCGGCCAGTATTGGGGTTTGTCAATTCCCTAATCATGGTGCCGATGGTGAAACTCTCATTCGAAATGCAGACACGGCTATGTACCACGCCAAACGAAACGGTCGGGATCAGTACCGAGTGTATGCGGATAAGATGACCTTAGAAGTAACCGACTTGATTGAAACCAATGTCGGTTTACACCAAGCGATTAAGAATGATGAGCTGGTCGTTTATTTCCAACCCAAGATTGACTTACATTCTCAAAAAGTCATCGGAGCGGAAGCTTTGGTGCGCTGGCAACATCCAAGGCTGGGATTACTTCCGCCTATCGATTTCCTCGAAGTGGCAGAGAAAACGGACCTGATTATTGATATCGACAAGTGGGTATTCAGGGAAGTAGCCAGTTTGATATCTGAATGGCAAAACGAAGGAACGAATTTAGACGGCATCATATTCTCGGTAAACTTCTCAGCGAGAATGTTCTACATGACGGACTTAGCCGAACAGTTACAAAGTATTCTCGACGAAACGGAGTGCAAGCCGCATCAATTGCTGTTGGAAATAACCGAACGAGACATGATGCGTGATTTTGAAACCTGCGTACGCACCATTGAAACGTTGAGAGCGCGAGGTTATAAGATTGCCATCGACGACTTTGGAACAGGGTATTCCTCACTCTCTGTTCTCAAAAACCTATCTGCAGACTGCATTAAGCTCGACAGAGGCTTTATTCAAGATGTGAATTCATCCAAGCTCGATTATGAAATCACCAGTGCTGTTCTCAAAATGGCACAGGTTCTGGATTTAGCGGTGATAGCGGAAGGGGTAGAAACCAAAAGCCATGTCGATACGCTGTTGCAAATCGGTTGCCGCTGCGCTCAAGGTTATTACTTCGCCAAACCATTACCTGTTGATGATTGGCTAGGCTATCTCAAAAGTGAAAGCGGTAAACAGATCAATCAAGCGTGAACTTATGTAGGGCAATGATATCGCTTCAACCAATCCAACCCGTCATAGGAATTGGTTTTGGGGCGATATTCGCAGCCTATCCAGCCGTGGTAGCCAACCTCGTCTAATACATCGAGCAAGTAAGGCAAATTAAGCTCGCCTAAGTTGGGTTCGTTGCGGTCGGGCACGGAGGCGATTTGAACGTGTCCAATATGACGTGCGCATCTACGAAGTAGGGTGGTGATGTCGCCATCCATGATTTGAGCGTGGTAAATATCGAACTGCAGCTTAACGTTTTGGCGGTCGATTTGATTGATGAGTTCAACCGCTTCTTTTTGGTGTGAAATTAGATAACCAGGCATATCGCGGCTGTTCAAAGGCTCAATCATAACGTCAATACCGTATGGCGAAAAAGCGTCGGCAGCGTATCGCAGATTCTTGATGAAAGTGGCGATGTGTTGTTGGCGAGAAAAACACGATTCAACAATGCCTGCCATAACATGTACTTTCTTACATCGAAGCTCCAAAGCGTACTTCAGAGCCAGTTCAACACTATTTCGAAACTCTTGTTCGCGATCCGGCAGAGCGGCTAATCCTCTTTCTCCGTGTGACCAGTTTCCGGGCGGCAGGTTGAACAAAGCTAACTCAAGTTGGTGCTTTTCAAGCTTTTCTGCGATGTCTTGTGGTGGGTGAGCATACGGGAATAAACACTCCACAGCGTGAAATCCAGACGCTTGAGCTTGTGCAAATCGGTCGAGAAAGGGTTCTTCTGTAAAGAGTAGGGTTAAATTTGCGGCAAACTTAGGCACCTTTCTTTTTTCTGTCATACCGTTATCTCCTATCAATCCTTGAATGGAATACTGTGGCACGTCTTATCCTAACAGGGATTGAGTTGAGATAGATACACATATCCCCGAACATCTTGAGGCGCCTTTAGTATAGAAATAGAAAACAGCGGTATAGAAATAAAAAACAACGGTATTGAAATGAAAAAACAGAGGTATAGAAACGAAAAACAGCAGACCGAAGCCTGCTGTTTTGAATTGACTCGCCTAAGGCTGCTTAGTCTTGAGCAGCGTTGTCTTGCACTTTGTATACTTTACCTGCTTGGAAGCGCTCTAGGTAATCCGCTAGATCGCGTTTCACTTCAGGAACCAGAATATATAGACCAACAATGTTCACCAATGCCATTGCAAAGATCATCGCATCAGAGAAGTCGATAACAGGGCCTAGGTTCATTGCTGCGCCAATGACAACGAAGGTACAGAAAATAAACTTAAAGATAAGTTCTGCTGTTTTGCTTTCACCAAATAGGTAAGTCCATGCTTTTAAGCCGTAGTAAGACCAAGAAATCATAGTTGAGAACGCGAACAGAACAACGGCAATGGCAAGAATGTACGGGAACCAACCAATGGCGCTACCAAAGGCAGCAGAAGTCAATTCAACGCCCGCTAAACCAGTATCTGTGTCTAGGTAACCCGTGATAATGATAACCAACGCTGTCATTGTACAAATTACGACAGTATCGATGAACGGTTCTAGAAGCGATACAAAACCTTCAGACATAGGTTCTTTCGTTTTAACTGCTGCGTGAGCAATAGCGGCAGAACCCACACCGGCTTCGTTCGAGAACGCCGCACGCTTGAAGCCCTGAATTAGAACACCAATAACACCACCAGTTACGCCTTCGCCAGTAAATGCACCATTGAAGATAGCGCCAAATGCATCGTCGATACGGTCGAAGTTAAGCAGGATGATGATAAGTGCTGCACCAACGTAGATAGCCGCCATGAACGGAACCACTTTCTCGGTCACTTTAGCGATGGACTTGATACCACCGATGATCACGATACCTACGATGACTGCCAGAATAAGACCAAACAACCAGCCTTTATCTGCTAGGAACGAAGCGTCGCCGCCTGTTACGCCAACAACTTGTTTAAATGCTTGGTTCGCTTGGAACATGTTACCGCCGCCCAGCGCACCACCGATCGCAAAGATAGAGAACAATACTGCCAACGTGCGACCAAGAGCCGCATTGCCGCGTTTTGTTAGGCCTTTGCTGAGGTAGTACATCGGACCACCAGAAACCGACCCATCAGGGTTGGTGTTTCTGTACTTCACACCCAAAGAACATTCTACAAACTTACTCGACATACCAAGTAAGCCTGCAAGAATCATCCAGAAGGTTGCACCCGCACCACCAATAGAGACAGCAACAGCAACACCCGCAATGTTACCCAAGCCAACCGTACCAGAAAGCGCTGTGGTTAATGCCTGAAAGTGGGAAACCTCACCCTCCTCTTTGGCTTTTGGATCGGAGAATTTGCCCGAAACCAACTGCAACGCGTGTTTGAATCCACGAACGTTGATGAAGCCAAGGTAAACAGTAAAAAAGATCGCTGCAACAACTAACCAAAGAACAATCCACGGCACCTGTACGTCAGTAAAAGGGAAAGGAATGCTCGAAAAGATCATTCCTACAAAAGGGTTAACGATCGGTGCGACGATTTCATTGATTTTGTCATCAAGGTTTGAGGCAGCAGCATTGCATGCTGTGGTACTTGCCAATAAGGCAAGTGGAATTCGTTTGTCCATAAGTTTCCTTCCTGTCAAAAAGACTTATTGAGATTTAGAGTTTTTATATGTTGTGTTTTTTATGTTGTGTTTTTATAGGCGTAGTCAGGAGCGTATTATTCACCCCTATAACATGTTCGCAACATGTCTGTCGGAAAGTATGAGCTGTCAAACACTTCTGCTATTTACTGGAAGGAGTCATTTAAAAACGCTTTTTTGCTGCATAATTCTGCTTTTGTAGGGAATTAAACAGTATGGTGCTGGATATATGGTGGATTGTTTTTTAATTTCGCGGCGTTTAAAAATCTATATAACTTTTTGATTGTCGCAGTTAGTACTTCACTCCTGTTTTTCTGTGATTGAATTTTGTTCGTAACTTATTTATTTATAAGCATTTAAGTCAATATGGCTTGTTTGAAAATAAATCAGCCAGACTCTAATTTCTGGCTGATTTTCATGTTGGTTTTTGTTGCATATATGAATTGAGTGAATCACCCACAACAACTGCAATTGCGCTTGTACTTACTCATTTTGCCAATACCTGGATTGAATGTATTGGTGGGATCCAATGAGTGGTAAAAGGCTTGGAGTTGCTGCTCAGCTTCATACAAATGCCCAACATTGTGTTCGGCAGGGTATTTCGCCCCTTTTTGGGTCAGAAGCTCTAACATTTTGGCTTTGATTTTCTTCGTGTCTGCCCCTTTCTTGAAGACGTAATCTTGGTGGAATACATGACACATGAAATGACCGTAGTAGAGTGCCATAACCATATCTTTGGTGATTTCTTCTGGCAGTTGCTCAACCCAATCAATATCGTTGCGGCGCAATGCGATATCCAGAGCTAAGATGTCTTCTACTTCTTTAGAATGGATGGTTTCATATCGAATGGCAGCGCCTGCTGCTGCAAACCGGTTTAACAGAGCTTTTTTTCCTTCATCCGGAGTGCATTCAAAGTGCTCGCACTCTTCTTGTTTCGACCAAACGTTTTCAAGATACTGTTTGGCTTCTTCAATGCCGCCATCACTCATTTTTAAAATCAAATGATGCTCATACTTATCCCTAAATTGGAGCATGCGCTGAGGGAGGTGTTGTGGGAATAATTTGGTTGCCCAGTACATCAAAATGTCGGGTAAATCTTTTGAAACAAAAGGAATGCGTTTTAACGTTGCTTCGACTTTCGCTTTCAAAGCAAAAAATTTGGGTAACTTATCCGTTCCTAAGTGATGGATTGAAAGGAACACATCTTTGCCATACGTTTCGGATAGGTTAAAGATATCGCGGTGCATGTATTCGCCCATTTCCGGTAGATGCTTAAAATTGCTTAGCATCTCTCGTCGCAACATAGTGAGCTTGGCAGGATCGTTACAACCGATGTAAAAAATTTGCTCTTTTTCAGGTACGGGGTAACTGTCTACACGCACGGCAAATACTGCCAGTTTGCCCGCACAACCACTCGCTTCGTATAGGCGACGAGAATCTGCGTTAAAGCGAGAAGGGGTTACTGCATCTACATCTCGTACTCGCTCGTCGTATTCTCTGTCCGATGCCATTGCATCATTATGGGTAATCTTGCTTGGGTCAAAGTTGCCTTGTTCGACATTGGTCAGGATTTCCTCCGGCGTATCGCCAAGCCCCTCTATCCCCAAGTGATTAACCAGTACGAGTTCACCGTCTTTGGTTACTTGCCCAAATAAAGATAGTTCTGTGTACGCAGGGCCTCGCTTGACGAGTGCACCCCCCGAATTATTCGCAATACCACCGACCACTGTCGCACCAATAGAGGAGGAACCAATCACAGAGTGGGGGGCTCGGTTAACCGTTTTCAATGTTTTGTCCAACTGATGCAAACTAACACCGGGTAAGCTCACGACTTGCTTGCCATTGTCTATTAAGTGCAAAGCATTCATGCGCATGATATTGATGATCACCACTTCACGATCGTAGTCTTCACCGCTGGGGGCGGAACCTTCAGTAAGACCAGTCTTTGCAGCTTGCATAATGACGATACAGTTCGCTGCCACTGCCGCTTTTAACAAGCGCCATTGCTCTACTAGCGTACCCGGAAAAAGCACCGCTAGCGCTTTGCCTTTACCAGAGCGAAAACCAGAGCGGTAATACTCCGTTTTCTTTTCCTGAGTTAAAACGTGTTCGTGCCCGACAATTTCGGTGAATGTGTTAATTAGCTCTTGGGTACTCATAGCGTCCTTGTGATCGGCTTGTTAATCATTGTTATGCACTCATCTTAAATTCGAATCCCAATACGAACCAGAAGCGCGCTTCGCATAATTTCCAAAAATGCGATTTAAATATGTTTGTTAAAACTTCGGATGCATTTTAAATCAATAGGTTAATGATTTTTTATTATTGCATTATTGGAATAAATAACATTGTATTTTTCCATAAATGACATAATCAAGAGAGATTAAATGTTAGATTTTATGTGAAGAGAAAGTGATCTTGCGCAGGAATCAATGGAGGATCACGTATCTGTAATGAATTGAGGGTGCCGAATATTAAATCGTCACACTAGTTTGAACAGACTATAGGCTTCTTTCGAATAGAAATGTTACGTGTTGAAAACACCTCGCTTGCAATCCAGCTCTAGAGATAGCTATGTATGCAAAGAAATTAATATTGTTGCATATATAACTTGAAATGATACGAAAAAACAAAATATATAAGATTTATATTATTTATCTTATATATTTTTCCGCTCTGTTTTTGTACGGTTATGCAATGTTTTTTATTTTATAAACTTACATATTTTATTTGTTATGGTTTTTAAATATTAACAATATCAATTTTTATTTAAATGTAATTAAAAAGTTAAAATATGTAAATTGATTTTTGTCGTGAAAGGAGGAAATTATGCTTTCTATGGATAAGAAAACATTGATGTCTTTATCGGAATATGAAGATATCGTAAGGGCTAGGTTAAATGAAAACATTTCAGACTTATACAGAGAACCTAAGCTTGCATCATATATAGAGAAACTAGAACCTTTTAAATTCCATTTTAGCGGTGGATTGATAGTTGATAATTTAGACGATATCGGTAAGTCAAAGGAATTTCTTACTTTAAGGGAAGGTAGGTTTTTTAAGAAGAAAAATAAGAAAGAAAATAAAAATGAATATAATTTAAGAGGACCAAGATATATTGTTGCCATTGATCCATCAGTTGAGTTCTTAGACAAGATTTCAATATATCGAGATGATATATTTGATTCCGCATTAATTCTAAAGAAAGTGAAACTTGAAGAAATATCTAACCAAACTTTAGAGTTGTCTCCAATGTTAGATTATTTAAAAAATGCAATTGTAACAATTTTTAACTGCTTTGTTCAATCTGAAAAAACACATAGATTTGATCGGATTGTACAGATTGAATATTGGAGACTAAGAAAACAACTTCAAAAAATAATGGTTGAATCTGTTGACTTATATTATAAGTCAATTTTAGGTATCCTCGAAAAAACTGATATTTCTTCTTTCAAGATTTCAAAATACTTATTTCTAACTGATGTCTTGAAAATGTTAGAAAGTGAATATAAAAATTTCAGTCTTTCTTCAAGGACGTTAGTTAGGCCTGAAGCTGCGCATCCGATAGTCATGGCCTCAGCAGCTTACAGTATAGTTTCAAGCCATAAAAATTCGCCAGATGCGGTAGTTGGCATGCCTTCTGGAGGGACTGAATTGGCTTGTTTATTGAAATGTATCTACCGCTGGTTTAACTCAAACCCAAGCCTATTACTAATACCGATATCTTTTCATTCAATGAAGAATGACTATAGCGAAGAAGTTGATAGTAATAAGCTGGCCAATCGAAATATAAAAATGATTGTTGGTGAAGATAATAATATGGAAAGTGTCATCATAGTTGATGATAATTCGTCAACAGGGAGTACTATAGAGGCAGTAAGAAAAGCGTTTTCTGAAATATTTTCATGTCACCATATTTATTGCACTGTAGCTGAAGCGGATCTTGTTCGTACTAGAGTTGATATTGATTGCCCTAATAGAAAAAACGTGGCTTCTCCAGACTTATTTTCAAGTACTGTAAGTGTTCTTCCTGTGTCAAAGAGACGATACCCAAAAAGAGATTTAAAAGAAATAGCTGAAAAACATATGTTAGTACAGTATTACAAGCGTAAAAAACGTAATACGAATTCAATTGTCAAAAAAAATAAATATGAAGCATTTATTGATTGTATTTTTAATGAAGTGAATTACAACCTAGATGATCCTAACTCTATATCTGATTTCAGAAAAAATGAATTGTCAAATTTTCATCCTTGTGAAATTGTTTATGATGGGACGATATATAAGTCAGTTGAACACGCATATTTACGAGCAAAATTTTGCTTCGAAAATATAAAGCTAACTAAGGATCATCAACGATCTATTCAAAGTATTCTTCACTCTAGAGATGAAAGGTATAATATAAAGGATGGGTTGGAATTATTATTCAAAGGTGATTTCGGAGCTGGTACAGTTAAGCAAGTTTCGAAAGAATTGAGACAATATGGTTTCGTTAGAGCAGATTGGCATATTATAAAGACAAATATAATGATAGAGCTTTTGAGGCAAAAATTCAGTCATGGACCTTTAAGAGATTATTTAGTGGATACGTACCCTAAAAATTTGATCGAGGGAAATGTTTGGTGTGATACTTACTGGGGATACGATATCACAGAGAATCGAGGAAAAAACTTGTTAGGACGAATATTAATGATAATTAGAGAAGAAATCATTATGGAAAGACACAACAAATAAGTACCGTAACTTAAGTTATATTTCGTTGTGTGGTTCTTAAATTATGTCAGAGAAATAGTACCAATTTACTTTCTAATAAAGAGTGGATAGTGATTTTTGGGAAGCAAATCAACCGCATGTATCAGTGCTTAACCTTAGTTGAGTTTTCTGTAGTATCTCGGGCTTCCTTTCCCTCTCAGCCGTGAACTCAACTCCCCCGGTGTTGTTAGCACAAATGCTTTAAACTCTCTTGTCATATGCGCTTGATCTGAAAAGCCCTGTGCGTAGGCAAAATCACTGAGTGAAACGTCGGGGTTTTCCCTTAATGTGGCTACACTGGAATAAACTCGGCGCAAGCGTTGGAAGTATTTCGGGCTCATACCTACCCACTCACGAAAGTTTCGTTCTACCTGCCTTTGGTTGTGCTGGAATTGTTCACCTATTTTCCCACTTATGGCTTGGCTAATTAGCGATGCACGTTTCTTCATTACTGGGTTGTTTAGGTCGATGTTCTCATTACACCATCGGTACATTGTGGCTAATCGACTACTGTGGCTTGTTTTCTCTAACAGCAAGGAATACAGGCTGGACAAAGTTGAAGGTTGGGAATGAGCGTGCGTGGCAGCGGAATGGGCAAGAAGTGAGGTTGGCATCATACCGGGGTGGAATCGAATACCACATAACTGAGTACCTTCGTCGAACTCTATGAATTGCGTTGCTTTACTGTATTGCTGAAGATAAATAGGGTGTGATATTTCTGAATCAGATAGCCGTACGCTTCCTTGCAAAACAAACATCACTCCCGAGCCACCGTCGCTATGCAATGGTTTAAGCGTTGTTTGATGTTTTCCTTTCACAATGGCAGCCGACCATATCTCTTGAACATGGTCGGCAAGCTTATGTTTGGGTTTTACAATTTCGAAATCCATTTATTATTCTTGCTCGATTATCAGGGTCTGTTGACCTTTCGAGATGATTTTTGCAGCAATTTGTGGGTGATTTATACAAGGCAGAGCTTATTCGGTGTAGTCGCTCTACATCAATGAGCGATAACGCAGTAGAAATAAGCCACAAATGCTGCCCAAAGGGTTCGCTTCTATGCCATTTACTCTTTGTTACAAGGTATTTGCTTAGAGTGACTAGGCTACACACCTTGCGTCGCGATTAAAAGGCATAGAACTCGAACAAAATTTAACCACGAAAGGTTAACAGACCCTAACTAAAATCTAGCTGGATAAACTTCCTATCTCGGGTTTGAATATTTTGGCAATGCGATTCCAGCTATTGATTGCGTTAATTGTATTAGTTCAGACTAGATCTGACACTTCAATTTGAAAAGAAGAGAGTTACCCACTTTGATTAAAGGTGCTTAATCACTAATCAAAGACAATAGAGGTAACTCTCATGCTTCATACTAGCAATCCAATCATCAAACACAAAGCTGGGCTTCTCAATCTTGCAGAGGAACTTGGCAATGTATCTAGAGCTTGCAAAGTTATGGGTGTCTCTCGAGACACGTTTTATCGCTATCAAGAACTGGTTGAAACTGGCGGTATTGATGCTCTGATTAATCAGAGCAGAAGAGCACCAAACTTAAAGAACCGAGTCGATAGTGAAACTGAACAAGCCGTCCTGAATTACGCCATCGACTTCCCTGATCATGGGCAAGTTCGAACAAGCAATGAACTGCGTAAACTGGGGGTCTTTATCTCTCCAAGTGGCGTGCGCTCAATCTGGCTTCGCAACGACCTAGAAAACTTCAAAAAACGCCTCATTGCCTTAGAAAAACAAGTTGCTGAGGACGGTATCATTCTAACGGAAGAGCAAGTCGCTGCTCTTGAACGCAAGAAGCATGATGATGAAGCTTGTGGTGAGATAGAAACCGCACACCCAGGCTATCTAGGCTCTCAAGACACATTCTATGTGGGTAACCTTAAAGGTGTTGGGCGTATCTATCAGCAAACGTTCGTTGATACCTACAGCAAAATAGCGTTCGCAAAGCTCTACACGACAAAAACACCAATCACGGCAGCAGATATGTTGAATGACAAGGTTCTGCCGTTCTTCGAGAATCATAAGCTGCCAATGTTGAGAATCTTGACTGACCGAGGTACTGAATACTGTGGCCGTGTTGATCAGCATGACTACCAACTCTACCTAGCCATCAATGATATCGACCACACGAAAACGAAAGCGATGTCACCGCAGACAAATGGTATCTGCGAACGCTTCCACAAGACCATATTGAATGAGTTCTACCAAGTCACATTCAGAAAGAAACTGTATGGTTCGATAGAAGAGTTACAGAAAGATCTGGACGAATGGATGGACTACTACAACAATCATCGTACCCATCAAGGAAAAATGTGCTGTGGCAGAACGCCAATAGAGACATTAGAGGATGGGAAATCAATCTGGGCTGAAAAGAATTTAGCCCAAATATAATCTGACAGGCACCAAGTCTAAAAGTGGGTAACTGTCAGATCAGGTTTGAATTAGTACACGTTAATAGCGAGCGTTAATGTAACGATACCTTGCTCTCCAAACGTGTTTAACGTTGAGGTGTAGTCTTGCTCTGATATTGCTTTACCTTCTGTGACAACTTCTGCCCAATGTAATGCTGCTCTTTCTTCCTCGCTGTAGAGGAGCATGTCTCTCCATGCGCTTAAACCAATTAAACGATGTTCAGATTCGCTGTTTTTTAAAGCATCCTTACTGTGCATATCGATACAAAATGCACATTGGTTGATTTGTGAAACGCGCAACTTTACAAGTTCCCACAAAGGAATTGAGAGAGTTTGCTGTTGTTCAAATTGCGTTCGCAGGTAGTTTTCTTGCTCCAATAGAATTTGAATACCTTCAGGCGCTGCGTTGAAATAGTCCAATCTAGTCGTCATTAGAATTTCTCCTTTAGTAGATGCGTTTAGCTTAAAGAACGGAGAATTTGATTGATTGAACAAATTCGACATCAGATCGAATTTGTTCCTAAAAACGAATTGTGAGCGTAACCAGCTTGGTCTTTTTAGCGCGCTATAGAGTCACACAAATATAGGCAGCGGGCTCTTGTTGATCACTTGCCTTACAGAAAGGTGGGTATGAATGTCTTTAACACTGGTGATTCGATGAAGCTTTTTGGTGAAGGCTTCATAGCCAGCCAAATTGGGGCTAACGACTTCAAGAAGGTAATCGTAGCCACCCGACACAATATGGGCGTTGACCACTTCTTCCATATTCGCCAATTCTTGCTCAAACTTTTCTATCGAGTCAGCTTGGTGGTTGTTTAAGCTAACCTCGACAAAAAAGCTCATCGCAATACCGACTTTTTCACGGCTTAAGTTTGCTTGGTAATCCTCAATATAGCCTTCATCTTCTAATCTTTTTAATCGCCTTGCACAAGGGGAGGGGGAAAGCCCAACGCGTTCAGATAAATCGGCGGTAGATAAGCGGCCTTCTTTTTGAAGTACTGAAAGTATGTGTCGATCGATTCTATCCATTATTCCCTGCCGGTTTCCGTTATTAAACTGTGTCTATTTGATTTATTCCACTAACAATACCATGCATTGTTACGATATTCGCTGAATAAATGCGAGCAGTTTGATGAATAATTCTCCTGTATCTTATTGGTGTTCAGGAATAATTGTCATGGAAAAAACGATCTACACCCAATCCAGCGGGATTAACTCATTGCCAGCCTCCCCAATGGTGAAGGGTTACGTGGTCATTACGTTTGTTTTGATGATTTGGACAGGCTTCGCACTTTCCATTCGCGCTATAGGTTCTTCTCCATTGGCGACGGCAGATGTTGCGTTAATGCGTTTTCTTATTCCTGCCATTCTTTTGCTTCCTTTTACTTACCGATATCTCCATGAAATAAGACGTGCGAAAGTGCGAGACGTTTTGTTGATTCTGCTGGGTGGCGTTCCGTTTTTCTTTGTCGCATCGCATGGAGCAAGCTTGGTCCCTGCCGCTTATGTAGGAACTGTTTTGGCGGGCACACCACCGTTTTTCGTCGCGGTTTTAGGTTGGTTTTTTTATCGACACACAGCTTTGGCGGGTCGTTTCAACTTTAAGCGCATTATCGCTTTGTCCATGATTATGATGGGCGTTGTCACGATGATCGTTGGGCAACTTGATATTGTGTCTGGTGCGTTTTTGCAAGGTGTGGTCGTTTTATTGAGTGCGAGTACGATTTGGGCGGTGTACACCATAAGTTTGAAACAATCTGGGTTAAGCCCAATTGCTGTGACGATATTGATCTCGTGGTGCTCACTGGTGATTACGGTAGCATTAATCCTAAGCGGCTTAGTCACAAGTAATTTTGGTTCGTATACCTTCCAAGATGCGCTGCCATTTATTCTGGTACAAGGCTTTTGCGTTGGCCTTTTGTCTACTGTCGGCTATAGCTACGCAGTTAGGCAACTTGGATCGGCGCAGTCGTCAACTATTGGCTCTTTATCACCAGGGATAACAGCACTTGCGGCTGTACCAGTGTTCGGTGAGGCGTTGACCATTGCGATCATTGGGGGCATTTGCCTTACGGTAGCAGGAGTGGTTTTGTCTAATCGTGCTTAGGACTTTTACAAGAACCAAGTTAAAACTGCACGGCTAGCGAATATTACGGTCTGAACATATTCACCAGTTCAGCAATGGCATTTTTATCGGTGACAGGGATTTGATAGTCATCAATATTATCTGCACCCATTTTGCTGTATTGCGAGGTGTACACCATTTTCGTTGGACGAGTCGTTTTGCCTGAAAGGTGCAGCTCTTGCACTTTGGTTTTGTCTACAAGTGCTCTTGCATTGCCTGCGTTTACCCCAGCTCCCGCCATGATTGAGATACGTGTTCCTGCTTGTTGAACGAGCTTCGCTAGCGTGATCGTGCCCAGCGGTGCGGCAGCGGCGAGCCCTGACGTTAAAACGCGTTCACAGCCTAGGTCAATAACGTCTTCTAACCCTTTCTCAGCGTTATTGCATTGGTCGAATGCGCGATGAAAGGTAACGCCAAGCTTCAGTTTATGGGCGTAGTCACAAAGCTTTCTCGCATGCTGCATATGAATATGCCCCGTAGATGTTAACGCTCCAAGTACAACACCTTGTAAACCCGCTTGTTTAGCGCACTTTATATCGAACATCATGATGTCTATTTCTTCTTCGCTATAAAAGAAGTCCCCTTGTCGAGGGCGAATAATGGCATAGACAGGTACGGTGGATATTTTCCCTGCTTGCTGCATAAATCCATAACTGGGTGTTAATCCCCCAAGCGCTAATGCCGAACAAAGTTCAATTCGAGTGGCACCACCCGCAATGGCATTATAAAGAGATTCTATATTTCCGATGGATGCTTCTATTTCCATATTAATATTCCTCGGCCTACAACGATATTTTCTGTGTTTAATATGTATGACCGTTATGAGTTTTTATTTACATCGATTTCAATCGAGAGCCAAAATGCTTATACACATAATCGTTGTCGAAACCATCCACATTCTGACTTGAGAATATAAGTGGGGTGACACCTTGTTTAAGCGCTTCTTTTTGTGCCTCCACCACAAGCGTATTCATAATGAGCATTCCAGATATACTAGAAAAAGCACCAGTCACTTTGCCATTTATATTGCAAAGCCCATCACCAGGAGGTACATGGTTATCAATGACGATGTCTGCGATGTCCATTAATTTCAATCCAGAACTATGGCGGCTTTCGTATTTAGATGATTGTTCTACCGAGGTTATCGCGATAACGGGGTGACCTTTACTTTTTGCCAGTTGAGCAAATTCAATTGGCAGAGCGTTTCGTCCTGAGTTGGAGATAACCATGACAACATCATTGGGGGATATGTTTTGGTCGTCCCAAATGACCTCAGCCAGCCCCGGCAGTTTCTCCATGGCGGAGCCACGAAGTGCGCCATCGTTTGTGAGTAACACAGAATCCAAAACTGCGTTGATGTTGCCAAGGCCGCCAGCACGAATGAATCCTTCCAAACCAATCATATGAGAATGACCTGTTCCTAAGACTTGTATCATGTTGTCTTTCACAATGGCTTGAGCAAATAACGCCGTCGCTTGAGACAGCGCCTCTTGGTTTGATTCGATAACGGAAGTCAATTTGGGCATTAAGCAATGAAGATATTCGGACATATTGTGTCACCTCCTTAACTGTGCTGACTTAACTACCGTATCACCGCAAAATGGTGTAATTGATACTAAGCTATCGACTATTGATACTTTTCTTGATTAATATCGATTGTGCGTGTTATCACTGTACAGTCACGACATTTACAAATTCACGACCATAGTAAGCAAACAGGGAGACGATTTTTGATGAAAGCAACGATACAAAAAGTCCCTCAACGCGTCGGTTGGTCTTGGCGCTATAAGATGTTTGAAGAGGTGACGAAGCCAGAATATTGGCATGCACATCAGGAGTTTGAACTCGTTTTACACAGAAACTTTCAGGGGAAATCGAGAGTTGGGCACTTTGAAGGCGAGATAGAGCACAACGAACTGTTGTTAATTGGACCGGGTATTGCGCACAGCTTTGAATCGATAAATTCTAATGAACAAAACCCATGTGAAACTCACGTTATCTGGTTTCGAGAAGAATGGATTGCCAAACTGATGTACAGCTGCGTCGAACTTAGGCAGTTAGGACCAGTTATTAAGAGTGCCAGCAAGGGGGTTCGGTTTTCCACCGACACCGCTGAAAAGGTTTTTCAACATCTCGATAATTTTAATCACCTGACTCCTATTGGGCAGCTTGCCGTATTGATGCAGGTTCTGGGAGAGTTATGCGCAGATCAATCCCATACCACTTTGCTTTCGTATTTGTCAGAAGGGGAAAAGGAAAAAACGAACGCCAACTACAGTAAAATTGAGCAAGTGTGCAAATACATCGACAATCATTACGCATCAGATATTACGCTTAAAAACCTTGCGGACTACATGTACGTAAGTGAAAACACCATTCACCGTTGGTTTATTCAACATTTTAATGAAAGTTACACCTCTTACTTGATGAAACTCAGGTTAAATCACGCCTCCCAATTACTCACCACCACATCGCAGCCCATAAGTCTAATTGCGGAAAATGTGGGTTATACCAACCGCTCCAACTTCAATCGATTGTTTAAGAAATACAAAGGGATGTCGCCAACTCAATATCGGCAGAGGTTTAGGTGAGGGGGGGGGGGAGATTAGATGACCTCTGCCTAATACTCTAGTACTTTGGTTTATCTAGCTTTTTTGGAATATGCATCTAAAAATAATTCTATCAATAGTAACCTTTGATGTTGTTTTTTTGAAGTTTAGTCATTGAAAAAATAATCGTAGTTTTATTTTAATAAATTTATCATTAGTGTTTTTCTTGAGCGATGAAGCTCAAATAAATTAATTAAATATAAATCGAATTCTAAATTAACTCCCGTTGGTTTATTTAGATTTTAATTATCCAAGGAAATAAAATGAAAGATAAATTAAATAAAATAACATTATCTCTACTATGTTCTGGTCTTATTTTCTCAGGAGTAACTTATGCTCAAAAGCCTGTGGAAGAAACCGCTACTGCAACGACAATCAGAGCGGTAAATAAAGCTGGTGGATTTGTTGCCAATGTAGGCGCTTATACCAGTAATTTCACTCCGTATAAAGTGAACTTTGTTTCTGGTAAAGCTGGCGCTTTTGGAGCTGTATTGGGTGTTGTTGACAAACTTACAACAATTTTTGTTGAGATGGCAATTGATGCAGAATGTAAATCAAATACAAGTTATGACAGGAATGAAAACGTTTGTGAGGTCCCACCAAGTTTTAGACAGGACAATTTCTGTATAGCAAACACAGATAATGTAAATAATAGGTCTATCCGTGTTTATATTTCAGATTATGTTACTCCGCTTTCTATTAATACACGTAATCCAGAAGCTGTAGAAATTGGTCACGGAGAGGAAGCGTGTTTTTCCGTTGCTAAAGAAGTAGGTAGTTTGGCAGTGGTAAATGGGAACAACGAAGTCGTTTTTGACAGAGTAATGCCAAAAGACTTCTACTCTGGAAATTATGGGTTGGTAATTAAAAATGGTAAGCCTTGGTTAAAGCAGAAAAGGTCTCGCAAGATTTATAACATTACTCTTGCACATAAACTTTGCTACAACATTATGATAAATCATTCATTTGATATGGATAATGGAGTAAGAAAATGTATGGACCGAGTTTCCGGAGGGAATCCTGCTCAGGTAGAAAAGTACTTTACCAATACGATGCAACACGCAGACTATCAAGACGTCAAATCAAATATCCTTTTAAAGACACGTGATCTGAACGACTTCCTAGCCAATGCGGTTTACCACCAAAAAGATCCGTCCAACCCAGATCTGTTTCTTATGAGTGGCACTCTCATGATTGACGATAATACTTATGCTCATATCGAGCCCGTGGATGTACCAATGGTCAACGGTAGTCTCTCACTTCCGGATAGTATTAACGTTTATAAAATTAACACGACACCACGAAATGCGCCCAACTTCCTAGATGAAACTTCAATGCCCGATGCACCTGTTGTTTTGGATTCTGCAAGTGGTCCGTTGGATTTTGCGACGGCGAAACCAGTTAGTAACAATACAGGGACTATCACGCCAATCGACTTCTAATAACAAAAAGTCGTTAAGAGGCAGCAGATATATGCTGCCTCTATTGTCTTTGAAATAGGTTTGAACGCGCTGGATGTTGATTTGAAATCAATGAATGAATTAGTGACTATTGAAACAAAAAGAGCCGCGATTGCGGCTCTTTTCGATTACAGCTCTTTTCGATTACAAATAACGCCCTTCTAGGTGTGCTCTGAAGTGATCCGCATTCAGCACTTCACCTGTTGCACGCTTCACCAAATCGTCGGTGGTGTGCAAGCAGCCTTGGCTCCATACTTTTTCTTCCAGCCACGTGAAGATTGGCGATAGGTCTTCGCTAGCAATAGCGCCTTCTACATCGACACTTTGCTTCATGCTTGCCATCATCTGAGCCGCGTACATGGCACCTAATGTGTAACTTGGGAAGTAACCAAAAGCACCATCTGTCCAGTGAATGTCTTGCATACAGCCATTGGTGAAGTTACCGCGAGTATCCAAGCCCAGGTAAGCTTGCATTTTCTCTGCCCAAAGCTCTGGCACGTCGGTGTGTTTGATTTTGCCATTCATCAAATCACGTTCGATTTCGTAGCGAAGAATCACGTGTGCAGGGTAGGTCAGTTCATCGGCATCCACGCGAATAAACCCTTTTTCAACACGGGTGTACAGCTTGTGGAAATTCTCCGCTGAGAAAGTAGGATCGTCGTTACGCTGGAATTGTTTACGCGCTTTGTCTGCCAAAATCTGAATGAATGGCGTGCTGCGACCAATCTGCATTTCAAAAAAGAGAGACTGTGACTCGTGGATTCCCATTGACCGAGCTTCACCTACTGGTAAACCTGCAAATTTCTTAGGCAGACCTTGCTCGTAGCGTGCGTGACCCGTTTCGTGCACGGTGCCCATCATAGATTGGATAAAGTCGTTTTCATCGTAACGAGTTGTAAGGCGAACATCCGTTGGTACACCGCCGCAAAATGGATGGGTACTTTCATCTAAACGACCATGGTTGAAATCAAATTGCAGAAGCTTCATTACATCCAGCCCAAGTGCTTTTTGGTCTGCTGCACTGTATGTGCCAGTTGGCATGATAATGTCTTCTTTAGTCTGCTTGTCGATGACTTGGTTGATCAAGTCTGGAAGCCATGTTTTTACGTTGCTGAACACGGACTCCAGTGATTCCGTTGATACACCCGGCTCGTAGAGGTCTAGCATGGCATCGTAAGGTGTTTTCCCTGTCGCTTCAGCACGGATCTGCGCTTCTTCCTGAGAAAGTTTAACCACTTCAGCCCAGTTTTTTTCAAATCCTTCCCAGTCGTTTTCGCCACGTTGCGTACGCCATGCGTGCTCACACTTTGAACCTGCTAATGATTTGGCTTCTACCAGTTCTTCAGGTAAGACGGTTTCTTGCTGCCAAACGCGTTTCATTTCAGCTAGGCTAGCTGTTTCGTCCGCAGATAAGGATTCAGATTCTGCTTTATCAAACCACTCCGCTAATTCTGGCTTATTGGAAAGCTGATGCAGGTGTACCGAAAGCTCGGCTAATGCTTCAGAACGTGCTTCACTGCCACCAGCGGGCATAACGGCTGCTGCGTCCCAGCCACAGATTGCCTCTAGGTGCTCAAAGCGAGAAATTTTTTTATTGTGTTTTACCAACTTGTCGTAGTAACTCATGGTTGTCCTTGTTACATAGGGGCTTGTTATTGTTGACGCCAACTATAGCAAGGCTTTAGCCTCAAATCATCGGGCGAAATGGTAAATAATTATTGTCCTGTGAGCTGAGCCAAAATGCTCAAAATTTGGGACTGAGCGCGATTTGCGGTATAAATTCAATGTCGTTGAATTTTTATGGAAAAGTCATGCAAATACTGAACATTGAAGCCTTTTTAGTTGCGATTACGATTCTTACATTAACACCGGGTCTGGATACTGCTGTTATAGTCAGAAACACAAGCCGCTCGGGTACGCAGCATGGGCTGTTAACCAGTGTTGGGATTTGTTGTGGTTTGTTTGTTCATGCGACGTTTTCAGCGATCGGTATTTCTGCGATTTTATTGCAATCCGCTGAGTGGTTTATGGTACTCAAGCTTGTAGGGGCAGGCTATCTTATTTGGTTGGGAATTGGTTCAATTCGCTCTTTGTTTCAAGCTCGCACTTCCTTGCCCAGCGAAATAGAAAACGTGTCGGGTATCACCCGTTTGGCAGTGTTACGAGAAGGCTTTCTTTCTAATGTACTGAACCCTAAAACCGCAGTTTTTTACTTGGCATTCTTACCACAATTTATTGACCCTCAAGGTAGCGCCGTCGCCCAATCCATGTTTATGGCAGGAATACACTTTGTTATTGCCATGGTTTGGCAGGGTGGCTTAGTGGTTATGGTCAATAAAGCCAAGGAACTCTTGAGCAGCGACACATTTTTAAAAGCGGTAGAGGGCGCAACTGGCGCTGTCTTAATCGGCTTAGGCGTGAAGCTGCTTGTCGACCAGAGTTAAGGCTCTCGTCGAATTTTTCCATTAATCGTTTTGAAAATAGCTAACCATCGAAGCATTGATATAATCAGTGTGAGTGAGCAATAAATCATGCCCTGTGTTTTCTAATTCTTCTATTTCAATGGCGCTATTTAATGTTCTCACTCGTTTTGATGTATCCATTGGAGAATACACAACATCGGAATCTCCCATAATGATTTTTACCGATTTTGTGAGTGATATTAATTCATTATCAGTTAAGGGTTTTATTTTAGGTAGTTGACTTGGGTTTATTGGAATAAAGCTTTTTGATGAAAGAATAAAGTCTTTAATAACTTTGTCAAAAAAATCAATGTCGTTTTTGTATAAGTTTTTAAATACCCATTTAAAATACCATTGGTATACCCGATGAAATGGAAAGAAGTGAATGAGCAGGCTTTTAAACGAGTAACTGCCATTGAAAGGGCTCAAAGTACCAGCAGGCGCGATTAATAGTAATTTCCTGATGTTATCTTGCCTTTTTAACGTGTAATGACTGGCAAGCCATCCACCGTAGCTGGATCCTACAAGGTTAATTGCAGTATGAACATTGAGCCCATCCAGTAACTCATCTACCCATTGAACAGCATTACTTTCATCAAGAATTGGTTGGCTTGGTACGCTTCTACCGACACAACCAAGGTTGATCACGCCATCCATGGCGTAGGTTCTAAAGTGTTTAGATAACTCTTCGATATTTAACAGCCATTGAAGAGAGCATGTTCCAGCACCATGGAATAAAAACAAGGGTGGCGCATCAATAGGACCATTAATACGAACATGAGTGGTACCGTAAGAGGTATTAATATCCTTTTCTTCATACGGTGTTGGCCATAAATCTAATACTGATTGGTAATGCTGTAAGTATTCTGATTTTACTTGTTCACTTCTAAATGGATGCGTATTCATAATCTATTCCCCATTCGGTATAGAGAATAAGATAATGAGAAATTTTTATAAGATCTAACTAAATTTTAAAATGATTTATTCAAGAATTATTATTCCGGAAAAAATAAGCCCAGATTCAATCCGGGCTAGAATTTAGTTTTGATGTTCTGTAATCAAATTGGGGGAATCAGACATTTTTTCAAAGAAGAGTTTGGTTTCTTCCACAACCACATGCCTTAAAGCGATGAGCCCTATTAAGTTAGGTATTGCCATCAGCCCGTTCACAATATCGGCAATCAGCCAAATCATGTCCAGCTTCAAGAAGGCACCAGAAGCAACCAGCACAACAAATACTATTTTGTAGGGCAATACGGCTTTAGTACCCATTAGGTACACCACACAGCGCTCGCCATAATAGTTCCAGCCTAAAATCGTGGTGAAAGCAAAAAAGATAAGCCCAATCGACACCAACATTGGTCCGAAAGTGTCGGAGCTAAGCCCCATGGCGAATGCTGATGTTGTCATCTCTGCGCCAGCGAGATCGCCTTGCCAAGCACCCGTCAAAATAAGCGTTAACCCTGTCATTGTGCAGATGATGATCGTGTCGAAGAAGGTACCTGTCATCGAGATCAGACCTTGCTTGACACAGGAATCTGTTTTGGCTGCTGCCGCTGCAATTGGTGCACTTCCTAAGCCCGACTCGTTTGAAAAGACACCGCGAGCGATACCAGATTGAATAGCCAACATGATGCTTGCGCCTAAAAAGCCGCCAGTTGCTGCAGTATTTGTAAACGCTGATTCTAGAACAAGCTGAATAGCCGGTATTACTTGGTTTGCATTCATCAGTAATACGCTGACACAAGCACCAATGTAGAGTAATGCCATGGAAGGAACGACTTTACCCGCTACGCGAGCAATGGATTGAATGCCACCCAAAGTCACAAACGCAACGAGTAGGGTAAGTACAACGGCTGCTATTTCTCTTGGCAAGCCAAATGAAAGCTGAGAAGCGTCTAAAATCGCATTCACTTGTGGGAATGTGCCGATTCCAAAACAGGCAACGCCCAGCGCAAATATGGCGAACATTGTCGCTAAAAACTTAGATCCCACGCCATCACGCAAATAATACATAGGACCGCCAACCATCTGGCCGTTACTGTCTTTTTGACGGTATTTTACAGCGAGTAGACACTCTGCGTATTTTGTTGCCATTCCAAACACGGCAGCCAACCACATCCAAAACAACGCGCCCGGTCCGCCTAATTTTATGGCTGTTGCGACACCCACAATATTACCGGTGCCGATGGTGGCCGATAAAGCGGTGCACAGCGCAGCAAAGCTAGATACGTCACCAGAGCCCGTATCTTTGCTAAACACCATTTTTAACGCCTTGGGTAAATAGCGAAATTGAAGAATGTTCAGTTTGAATGTGAAATAGACGCCTGTTCCTACTAGCAGGATCAGTAGCGGTGGTCCCCAGACCAAGTTATCGATGGTCAGTAAAATGGAATGCAGTTCTTGCATGGTTTCCCCTTAATTAATAAAACATAAGGAGAAGAGAGAAAGGGGGCGTCTACTCACAAGAGCAGATCCCAAAATGGGTTATTCACCAAAAGGTTTGGTTGAAATGGTTGCCTTTCACTCCTCTGTCCTTTTGCCTGAGAGTTTCACTTCTGTATAACCAAGTAATCTTTAGATCACTTGATAGAGAAGCTTGCTCCTTCGGCGACCGATTTAACGGTTCTCTCCAGAGGTTCCTCCAACAACAGTCCTCGCCAATTCAAGATTGAAAATCTGGAATTTAGCACCTGAAAGATTTACTTCTTCGGCGGGTTATACTCACTTAAATTGAAAAGTTAGAGTAAAACCTCTCTCCTGCTGTCTTCACTGGAACAAAAGTCTTTCGACTTTAAGCTGCGCATCGTACAAAAAGAAAAGGACGATGTCAGTAGCGGAAAATCTGTTTGCGCAAATATCAAGCAAAGCAAACGATTAGTGAGGAAAGAAATGATGGAAATCAAGTTGTAATGAAATCTTGACCGAAGCCGACTAGCACTAATGTGGATTAAACCTATTATTAATTCAGCAGTAAAAACATGGAACGCGCTGTTTTCACGTCGGACTTTAAGCCCAAACCAACGCCAGACGGTGAAATGCGTATTAAATAGCCCACTAGAGGACACTCAATGTTTAACAATAAAATATGTGTTGTAACCGGTGCCGCCCAAGGTATTGGTAAAGCGGTTGTCAAACGGTTTTCTGAGCAAGGTGCAACGAAAGTTTATGCCCTTGATATGAACGAACAAGTGCTGAACGAAGCCTTTTCAAGTCATGAGAATGTACAAGCCGTTACGGTCAATATATGCGACCGAGAAGCAATAGCAGCACTGGTGAACGACATTAAATCAGAGTTTGGTCGAATCGACGTACTTGTGAACAATGCTGGTATCACGCGGGATGGCTTGATAGACAGAATGACAGAGCAAGATTGGGATCAAGTCATTGATGTGAATTTAAAAGGGGTATTCAACCTCACCCAAGCGATTGCACCAATAATGATTGAAAATGACTACGGATCCATTGTGACGATGTCGTCGGTTGTCGGAACAGATGGCAACATTGGTCAAACCAACTACGCCGCAACCAAAGGTGGCGTGATAGCCATGACGAAAGGGTGGGCGAAAGAGTTTGCACGCAAAGGTGCGCAAGTGAGAGCAAACTGTGTAGCTCCAGGCTTTGTAGAAACGCCGATGACGGCGGATTTACCAGAAAAAGTATTGGATATGATGAAAGCAAAAACGCCACTAGGTCGAATGGGTAAACCAGAAGACATTACCAATGGAGTGGAGTTTCTAGCCAGCGATAAAGCCAGTTTTATTACGGGGCAGGTGTTAAAAATTGATGGGGGGCTAGTGATTTAACGTCTTCACCTAGTCATTTAAAGTGAGGTGGGACTTGATGTGCCCGCTTCACTTTTGCCTTTTCGATTACATTTCAAACGATCACACCTTACTCTGCTTTCAGACGGTGATATTTCGGACATAGTGTTTACGCTCTAAGCTCAAAAAAGTGGTATAACTAACTGAACAGGAGGAAGTTATGACCAGACTAATTGCAATTGGGGTGCTTATTGCCATCGCCGTGCTACTTTTTCGTTATCGAACCAACGAAAAACTGCAAAAAGGCGTCATTCTTGCATCAATAATTGGGTTTGTAATCTACGTTGTGTCAGTTATGACCATGGAATTGATCAACTGACGTTGGAGCTAAAGAATGGTAGACAATAATATCCAAGACGAACGCGATGACGATCAGGAAGAAGTCGTCATTATTGAAGAGCGTAACAAATCCTCTTACATCTACATCACAGTTGCGGCCATATTAGGGCTAGCGATTGGTGGACTGGTTGGTGCCGTAGTTACGCAAAGCAGTTGGCAGGATGCCTACCTATCTCAAGATAAAGAAACTCAAACGTTGGCTGGTGAAAATGTACAGCTTCAACAAACATTAAGTGCCTATGAAGTCGACTCAGCTAAAGCGATTGAGTCGGCATTGATTCAGCAAGCAAATGAACTGAATGCGAAGTTCCAAGCACAACTTCAACAGCTACAGACGACGGTGACAGAGCTTGAAAAGGTGAACCTAGAGCAAGAAGCGTTGATTGCCCAACAAGGCTCACAACTTGAAGATTTGGGTATATCAAACCAAAGACTCAATCGACAAGCCGATTTACAAGCCTCTGTGTTTGAACGTTCAAGAGAAGTATTTCAGCGTGAAATGGCTATCCGACAAGAGTTAGACGGGTTGCTTAAAGAACAGAAAGAGCTGCTGCCTCAGAAGGAAAAACTCAGTAAAGAGTGTGACGAGTTTTTGGCAGGCACATCTTGGGATGCGTCTTCAGATTCGTGTGATAAGAGTGACGACGTGAATTCTAAACTCAGCCAAATCGCACAAATGATTGAGGTTCATAAACTGGATCTTGAACAAATCAAAGCGCTGTCTGAAGGGCTGGGGTTAGGTAACTGATCTTTCTCGCGCAAAGCTAGTTTGATTTGAAAAGAAAACTGATTCGAAAACAAACCCTGCCAATGTTGTTGGCGGGGTTTGTTTTTTATAGGCATTTTTATCGGGCTGGACTTTCCGTATCCGAATTACGCATCCGAATCCAAGCGATACCAAACCAGATAAACGCAAGCACCCAAAGCTGTGTGACCACGTCTTTAATTTGCCAAAGCTGTGCGCCCATTTGATTGAGTTTTAAGAAGCCTTGAATAGCTGGCGTACTCGGCAGTGCATTTGCTATCCAAATCAGAGGTTGTGGCAAGCTTTCAACCGGCCATATAAACCCAGCGGTGAAAATCAGTGGCATTGAACTCACCAGCACAATTAACGTAACCAGCTCCGTTCTCGGCAATAGGCTGCCCAATACAATACCAACTGCGCCAGTGCTTATTAAGAAGGGGATAAGCAAAGCGAACAAGTTGGGTATGCTGGCTAGCCTATTGATCTCGTAGAAATCAAAACTGAATCCGAAGTAATACAAACTGAGAGCAAGATATAAAACGCCGAACACAAAAACGCG
This sequence comes from Vibrio penaeicida, assembly GCF_019977755.1. Taxonomy (NCBI): domain Bacteria; kingdom Pseudomonadati; phylum Pseudomonadota; class Gammaproteobacteria; order Vibrionales; family Vibrionaceae; genus Vibrio; species Vibrio penaeicida. The sequence goes on from NZ_AP025144.1 coordinate 1,737,695, forward strand.
ATGGCTTACGAGGCTTAATGGCGACATTTTATGCCAATACGCTGATGGGGTATTTGTTTTCTTCTGGTGCGCAGTCAGAAGACCTGCACCCATGATCAATGTTTGATGAAGTATGAGTACAAAGACAGCGGGGACGACATAGTCGACGTAACCCATTTCGGGATTAAACGTGGGTTTAATGTTTAAGTGCACTGGTGAATACAGTTCACTGGCTTTCGCTAGTGGCATGCCATCGGCAAGCAGTTTTACCACTTTTGCTTTCGCCGCCAAAGTCCCCGATGCTTGTGCCAGACCTTCAACAACCGCACCATAAACCAAAAAGTATGATGCGTCGCCAGCGTAAGACAGCACGGGGCTTTTGCCTAGCATGAGATCCCGATAAAAGTGCTCTGGGATCACCAAAATGCCGCTTACCTGTTGCGACAAAAACAACGATTTTGCGTCTTCTATGGCGTGTACTCGATGGGTAATGGTGACTTGGGGTGTCGCATCGACCATGCGTTCGAGCTGATAACTGGTTTGGCTTTTGTCTAAGTTAACCACCGCGACGGTTTGTTCCTGAGCCACTTGGTTAGCATAGGGGAGTGGATATAGGAAAGAGTAAAACAGAGTGCCACCAAACACCGTTAAAACAATCGCTGGATGCTTCACAATAGCGCGTAATTCTTGCCAAAGAGACTGAGGAAATAACCATTGAGTGCTCATGAGGTTACCGCCTTAGCCGAAACACTGTTCTTACGAATCAGCAATAACATCAGTATGAAAGGCACAATGTAACCCGCCATTGGTATAAGTGTGTTCAACGTGTCTGCCCAAGTTGCCCCGTAGTTAGACTGGTAAACTTGAGCTTCAATGTAGTGGCTAACAGGCAACATAGCGCGCCAAGCTTGTGCAATACCATTCATTTCTGTAACGGGAAAAGTGATCCCCATAAACGCGAAGCTGGGGGCGGTGAATGCGCCAGCGAAACTCATGGCTCGCGTGGCATCCAGACTCAAAAAGAAAAATACGCTTCCCATGATCATACAGGCAATAACCATCAATACCTGTGCAAGCAATAAAATGGCGATGTCGCCATGAAATGGCCAGCCCAGTCCAATGTAAAACCAGAAAAGCATCAATAAGCCTTGGGCGACAAATACTAAAGAGTATGGCGCAAGTGTTCGAAACACGTTTAAGATAGGTGCGCCCTTGAACCACTGCTCTTTGCCTCTCAAACGCAAGTTCGCGGCTAATGCCATCACGGTGCCAACCACAATGGCAATTTGCCATATGGCAGGTACCACAGCGCCAAGAAGAAACTGCGAATAGTTGGTATTGCTGTTAAACAGAGGCGTGATTTGGCTTCGCACTGGTACCGCTTGCCCTAAAGCTTGCACAGGCGTTGTATCGCCTCCTAGCAGTACTTTTCCCGCTTCAAGTTTTGCATTAAACGTCCCTTGAGCTTGCAACAATGCGGAATTGATTAATCGACCGATAAGTATGTATTGCGTGTTCGTAAATGCCGAAATTTGCGGTGGCTTGCTCTGCAAAACATGCTTGAAGCTGTTTGATGGTATCACTATGTAGGCATAGATCTCGCCAGACTGAAGCGCCTCTTTAGCCGATAGTGTATTGGTGTAATGGCTTTGTACATCAAGGCTTGGGGAGGCATCGTAATGACGTACAAGCTCGCGTGAAAACTGAGTGTGGTCGTGATCGACAATACCAATCGCCATATCTCTTGCGAGACCTTGATTGAACACACCCCAAATGATCACCGCAACCAGAATAGGAATCCACGTTAAAGCAGGCAAAAGCCATTTGTCTGCTTTCACTATTAGGCATTGTCCAGAGCCCAAGCGTTGCTCGGAAAACAAGCGTTGCCCTGAATCCGATGAAGATTGAATCATGGATTATAAACTCTCTATAACGACACTCATGCCCATACGAAGCCCTTCTGTTGGCTTGGTTGGGCGCGCTTCAACTTCAAATGTTCTCATATCAAAACCCTGAGAAGAGTCGGTAGAGCGCCACGTTGCGAAATCACCCATTACGGATACGTGAGAAACTTTGAAGGTAACGTGTTGTTCGATCGCTGGAACCCACGCCGAAAACTCACTGCCTTTAGAAAATTTACTCAGTAAATCTTCACGAACATTGAACACAGCCCAAGCATCTTCCATATCCAATACGGTTACAACAGGGAACCCTTGAGGTGCTAATTCACCTGGGCTTAGTAGAACTTGTGATACCTCACCTTTAAACCAGCTTCGGATTTTAGTGTCGGCGGCAAAGGCTTCGACTTCAGCAACGGCACCGGCGGCCATTCTGGCTTTCTCCGCAGCAGCGCGTTTGGTTTCATCGCGTGCGCCTTCATTCGCCATTTCATACATTTGGTATGCGGCACTTTCCGTGTATTTAGCGGCTTGCCACTGAGTTAATGCCTCATCACGTTTTTGTTCCGCGACAACACCATCTTTGTATAGGTTGTTAATACGGTTATAGGTTTTTTCCATCAAGTCTGATGCGGCTTTGGCTTTTTGCCACTGATCTTTGGATGCTTGAATTTGCTGATCGCGTGCGCCTTTTTCTGCTTCTTGAGCCAGTGCGCCGGCCGCTTCTTTACTCGCCACCGCTTGTTCTAACTTGGCGTCTAACTCTGGGCTGTAGATGGTGAAGATAAGATCACCATTTTGAATCTCATCGCCTTTTCGAACCAATACTTTGTCGATACGACCAGCGACTTTGGATGAAATATTGTATTGCTGCGCTTCGATTTGCCCTTGAAGGCGCAGGGGCTGTTCTTCATAGGCCGCGTTGAAACTGTGAATCAGCCATCCACCTAAACCTAAGGCGACGACGCCAGCGAAAACAGGTTTTAATAGGTTTGATTTCATGATTGAGTCTCCAGATTGGCTCTATGTTCGTATTGATGGAAAGTGGTCATTTCATTGCTCAGTGCGAGCAGTTTATTCAGTGCGATAAGGTAGTTGAAACGTGCGGCATGTTGCTGCGTTTTTATGCTGGCTAAATAAAGCTGAGCATCGACGACTTCTAATGAGTTAGATAAACCTTGCGAAAACGCACGTTGGCGAAGCTTAAGGTTTTCTGAAGCTAGGTTTAAGCTAGAGGTGAGCCCATTGACTTCTTCCTTGGCTTGCTCGGCTTCTAAATAGGTTTTCTCCACTAACACTTGTAAGTCTTTTTGCGCTTGTGCCTTTAAATGTTGAACTTGTTGAACGGCGCTATGAGCAGCCTGAGAGCGGTCAGAGCGACCAGAAGAGTCGATAAGTGGAATACTGACTCCGACACCCACGAGCCAGTCTGGCTTCATTTGGCTTGCCAAGCTGTCGTGTTCATATACGGTGTAATCGCCATATAGGTAAACATTCGGGAAGTATTTCCCGTCTTCTGCTTTCACAAAATTGCTGGCTTGTTGCTCCTTGGCGTCGAGCAATTGTAAACCCGGGTAGGTATTTAAGGTTTGATCAACAAAAGCCGACATTGGCGGTAGGCTATCGTTAATGAATAAAGCGCTTTGCAACTGAACGTCTTTTACATTGAGCATTTTGGCTAATGCGGTTTTTGCGATGTCCAAATCACGCTCTGCTTTTTTCCGATCGACTTTGGCTTTATCTAACGAGGCTTCGGCTTGTAAGCGTTCTACCTTAGCGATTTGCCCTTGTTTTTCCATTTTCAAAGCGAAGTTGCGGTGTTTTTCTAATCCATCCTCAACGGCGTGTCTTGTTTCAACCACTTTTTTGGCAAGGACGACACTGAAATAAAACTTGGTCAGGTCCTCAAATTTTGCCTGCCTTTCCATTTCAAGTTGGCTTCGCGCTTCTTCAGTTTGACCTTTCGCTATTTCTTGAGCCGCTGTAATTCTTCCGCCTGTGAATATCGGCCAAATGGCGCGGATAGACGATGAAAAAATGTCTTTCTCGGTAATAGTGGAACTCGCACCTGCTAGGCTTTGAATAACACTTGGGGGCAACATATGACCTAAGCCCGATAGGTCGACATTAGAACTCTCTGCGACTTGTCCAGCCGATAATGTCACATCGTCATCTAAGCGAGTGTAGTTAGCAGAAAGGGTAACTTTGGGTAAGTTTAAACTGTCTTTCGATGCTTGAAGGTGTTGGTAACGCTGAAGATTGGCTCGAGAAGCCGATAAGGCGTCGCTTTGTTGCTGCACGATTTGCCACGCCTGATCAAAGCTAACTGGTTGAGATTGCGCGGAAAAGGGTAGGGTAATCAGTGTCCCCAAAAGAAAGGCAAAAGGTCTCTTTTTCATCATTAACTGACCGCTGAAAATTGAAAGTAGAGTTTATACTCTAAAAAATGACTGTGCAACCGAGTCTTTTTGATAAAGGAGTCAATTTTTTGCGACGCCTAACGGAAGAAATGTTTCTTTTTTGTTATGTTCCGAGCTCAGAATAAAGGGGAATGACATTGTTAAGTTGGAAGAATCTGAGTTTTCGCCGCAGGCTATTGATAATCATGACATTGTCTGGCTTGATCGAGCTGTTGATTTTGACGGCAGCCGGATTTGCTTACATTAAACATTCCCAGCAAGAAGAAATGGGTTACAAAGCACTCGGAATCGCCCAGTTTTTGGCTCAGTCCCAATCGGTCGTCGATATGGTAACCACGGAAGAGGTGGGGCTGCTCCCACAAGAATTTAAAGAGTTGACGGATTTGATCGGGGCAACTTTTATTGTGATCGGCAATAAAGAAGGCATTCGATTGATTCACCCCGTGAGCGAGCGCGTCGGGCAGCCAATGAAAGGGGGAGATAATGTTAGGGCGCTGGAATTAGGGCAATCTTACGTTTCCTATGCTGAAGGTTCGCTGGGCAAGTCGGTCCGCGGTAAAACCCCGATATTTGATCGCGATGGCAATATTATTGGCGTTGTTTCAGTGGGTTATTTATTGGATAGCCTGCAAGATAGAATTGAGCCATATCTTGCCTTTCTCATTGCGATGGCGCTGCTGGTGGTGATTGCCAACGCTGTTTTGTCTAATTACGCATCAAGGCGTTTTCAGAAAGCAATTTTAGGCTTCGAGCCAGAAGAAATCGCTCGGTTGTATGTCGAGCTTGATGTCACGATGAGTACGATAAAAGAGGGGGTTATCAGCATAGATAACAAAGGGCTGATCCGATCAATCAATCGCAGTGCATGTGACATTCTTAAAATTAAGCGCGGCAGTGTGATGAACATGCCAATGAAAGAGGTTCTGCCAGACAGTGACTTGATTGGCATTCTTTCCACCAAAGAGCCTCAGCATGATATTGATCTTTATTTGAATGATCAGCGAATAGTCGCCAACCGCAATCCAATTATCGTAAAGGGAGAAGTGGTTGGGGCGGTGTCGAGCTTTCGTCGTCGTGATGAAATAACCGAACTGACAAAACAGCTTTCACAAACGCGCGAATACGCCGATATGCTTCGTTCTCAAACCCATGAACACCGGAACAAGCTCAATACGATAAGCGGGCTGGTGCAACTGGGTGAATCGGAAGAAGTGCAGAAGCTGATAGGGCAAGAGACCGCGCACTATCAAGCGCTGATTGGTTTTATACGAGAAACAGTGAAAGACCCATTAGTCGCCGGTTTATTGCTGGGAAAAACTGAACGTGCACGTGAGATTGGGTTGGTTTTGGAAATTGATAACGGCACACGATTAGAACCACTACCAACCAACGTGAATGCTGAAGACCTCGTGACAATTTTGGGTAATTTAATTGATAACGCATTCGACGCAATGATCGTAGAGCGCGGGAAAATGCCCAATAACCACATTTTTGTTTCTATCAGCGATTACGGTACAGAAATTATTTTAGAAGTAGAAGACAGCGGTTGCGGTTTGCCAAGTGACATTGATGTAGCCAAACTTGTAGAGAAAGGTGTTTCAAGTAAGGCGAAAAACAATCGAGGTGTTGGGCTATACCTTGTTGATAATTTGGTTAAGCAATATGGCGGTCAGCTGGATATTGGAAACGGACCGACTCAAGGAGTAAGAGCAACGGTGTATATACCAAAGGAAAAGAAATAATGGTGGCAAGTACAAAAGTGATGATCATCGAGGACGATGAAGGTATCGCTGAAGTACATCACAGATATCTTAATCAGATTGGTGGGTTTGATGTGGTCGCGATCGCCACCTCCCAATCTGAAGCGGAAATGCAGTTGGATCTGCTTCAACCGGATCTTGTGATACTTGATGTCTACCTACCAGATGGAAATGGGCTTGAAATCCTCAGTCAAGTACGGCAACAAAAACAGCACTGCGATGTGATTTTGGTAACCGCAGCACGCGATGTTGATACGCTGCAAGAAGCCATGCGAGGTGGGGTGGTGGATTACTTATTGAAGCCTGTCATTTTTTCACGACTTGAAGCGGCGTTAAAAAAATATCAAGCGCAGAAACAAGAGCTGGAAACCGTATCGGATTTGGACCAGAAACTGGTCGATAAAATGTTGCAAGCATCAACGTCGCAAGAGCCTTCAACAAACCGATTACCCAAAGGTATTGATGGTGTAACACTCGATAAGATCCGCCAGCTTTTTGGGGGGGATTCACAATTCACCGCCGACGAAGCTGGCATTAAAATTGGTGCAAGCCGAACAACGGCAAGGCGTTACCTTGAGTATTTAATTAGTTCCGGTGAAATTGAAGCGGATGTTCATTACGGGTCTGTGGGGCGACCTGAACGCACTTATCGCAGAATCTTCCGTTAATCAATTTCTGATAAGAGCTTTAAACGAAAATTAGCAGGTCCTAACAAATTGTCTAAACTTGGATAAGACAATGTGTTAGGGCTTTCTTATGAGAAAAATTTTTTTGCTGCTAATGACCATGCTATTTGCAAGTAATAGCATTGCTAAAGAACTTGTTTTTATTCATAGCTACCATTTTGAATATCCCTGGGTTGCGGAGTATAGAGAAGGCTTTCACAGCGAAATTGGGGATATGAACGTTCATAATTTCCAAATGGATACCAAACGCAAGCCAGCGAACCAGTTCCCAGCGATAGCTGATGAAGCGTGGGAGTTTATCCAACAGCACGACCCAGACATTGTGGTGGTTTCTGACGATAATGCCCTCAAATACCTAGGTCCTCGTTTAATAGAAAACAATATTCCCACTTTCTTTTTAGGCATCAATGCCAACCCTCGGAATTATGTACCAATTACTCCAAGTATTTCTGGCGTGTTAGAGCGACCGCTGATGAAGCGCTCCGTATATATGATCAGTAAAGTGTTACCCGACGTCGCTAAAATTCGTGTATTAATGGATGGTGCTGCTACGTCTCATGCCATTCTCGAAACCTCGTTCAATAATAAACTTTCTCAAAGCATCAATGGTATTACCGTTCATACTAGCTTGATTCAGAATTACGAAAGCTGGGAAAGTAATATTTTAGAAACCAAACAACAAGGTTACGATGCCATTATCATTGCCAATTATGCTGCTCTTAAAGATAAATCTGGCAAACACTACTCATTGGATGAAGTAAGTTCTTGGACAAGTGAAAATTCTCCCATTCCCGTGTTTGCTTTTTGGTCATATTCCGTCGGTAAAGGAAAGGCAATAGGGGGGCTAAGTATCAGTGCCCTTGAACAAGGAATAGAAGTAGCAAAACTTATTAATCAGTTTGTAGCTTCTGGAGAAATGCCGACGATAACGACACCGAAAAAAGGGTCATTTATATTCAGTAAGAAAGAGTTGAAACGTTGGGAATTAAGTGTGCCTAGCGATATTGAAAAAAAGGCTGAAATGCGTGATTGATGAGCTCGTATTGAATAAACCTAGCCTTTAAAATTTGAATAGTATTTGAATAGTATTTGAATAGTATTTGAATCAGGAAGCCTCGTTATTATCACGAGGCTTTTTGTCGTTTTATTCACTCCATACTACGTATATCACTTTCAATCTCACTGTATTTAGAAGCAATATCACATACATACATACTACATGACATAAACGTTTATTTCTAAAGGTAAAAGTAGCCATGTGTCAATCAGCAAAAATTTCTAATTACTAAATCTGATAATACAATTCCAATATTTTATAAAATGTAGAGTGTTTTGCTTGTTTAGTGTTCTTTCTGGGGGTTACAAAGGGGTTAATGATGACCCTATAAATAACGCTGTATGGGTTGTCAGTTTCCAACCCTACAAGGAAAAATAATGAAAAATATAAACGTGAAATATCTAGGTGCCTGCATGGCCATCATGAGTGGATTTGCATCCGCCGCAAACACCAGTTTATCTCTTGGTGACGTTAATTCGAGCGACGCAGCACTTCTGAATCTACTAAGCAGTGAATACACAGTAGTTGAAGGTCTTTCAGCCGTCGATTTTAATGCAGATAACGTCTTGCTTATGATCAATGGTAACCATGTCGACTCTAGCCTCGCGGTATCTAGCCCTTTGATAAAAATGGCAAAAGAGAAAAATCTCCCCATTGTCATACAAAACAACGTTGAAGAATTGTCTTTAGAGTTAACCGGAATCGGATCGGAAGGTGATGTCGTTGTACTTTTCCCTATCGATGGCAATTTTGCAAAGCGCATGACACTTAGAAACGAAGAGTCTTCTAACAGCTTAAGCTTTGCAAATACGTCTAATAACATCATTCAAGAACAGCTAAGCGCATTTTTTAAAGACCAATCAAGCAGAGGAGATAAATAATGACAAAGACAATCAATCTTCGCTCTTTAATCACTGTTTCAATGCTTGGGATGGTCGGGGCATCTACGTTTACTTCTGCGCCAGTACACGCTGAGTTTTTTACGCCGTCTAATTTGTGTTCAGTGCTGAAAACACGTTGGCAGGTAGAAGACGGTACTTGTTTGAATAGCGAAGAAATAATCTACTCTGTTAATGGTCGCCGTACCATCAATACTAAAGTCGAAGTGGTTGCGTATCGCGATGCTTCTGGTCACAAGTATTTAGCCACCCAGTGGGCAGGGCAAGGTTTAACCCGAAACAACAATCAAAAACCTTACCACGAACAAACGGGCGGTATTCAATCCAAAGCTTATCGCTTGCTTGATAAACTGAATTTTGAAATCTGTTTGGTTCCAGAAGCTGGGCGAGCGTGTGAATTGAGCTACAACCCAGATAACGCTTTCTTCCTAAGACGTTCAGGACCTGAAGCCGTGTCGGCAGCAACCAGTGTATCAGTTCCTATTGGACCGTCGTTCTCTGTTTCAGGTTCTGCCGGCGCCCCTAGTATTTCCATTACGCCGCCACAGCAATCTGTGTCTTACGGGCATTCTGGTATCACTCGTAGTGGTGGTAATGCCGGTAATAAATGGCAGCTGTACACACTATGGAAGAAAAATTGGTACAACTGGTTTTACGCGGGTGCCGATTGGCGTATTTATCGCACTGATGAGCCATTCCCTCCAGCATGGGGTGGAGATACGGCGATACCGGGATATGTTTTCTGGGAAATCGACAAAAACTTCAACAAGCCCGTTACCGTTCGTTTCCACTCTAATGCGCTCGATTACGACATGGGCATGGAAGCTTTCTGGTGGACAAGATCAGAATTTCCTTCTTTAGGCCGTGAAGTTCGTCATAGCGATTTTACTCGTTACTTGAAGGTCGATTTCGGAAAAATTAAATAACCTAACTCCTTCAAAAATAAAAAGGCTTCTGGTTTTCCAGAAGCCTTTTGGTTTGTATTTATTTCGAATAACTTTCGATTGCTAAATCTAATCTTGGTGACTCGGGTTTGCTGAATTGCGTTGCTTTAAATATCCAAAAAGCTTAGCAATTATAGGGCTTAGAAGGACAGCAACAGCCAGCGCACCGAATACTCCCGTTATAGGTCTTTCCCATAAAAAGCTCAGTTCACCGTCGCTGATCATTAAGGCTCGGCGAAGGTTTTCTTCCATCAGCCCGCCCAGAATAAATCCGAGTAATAATGGGGCGAGGGGGAAATTAGCCAACCTAAGCGCAATCGCTGCCATGGCGACAAGCAACATGATGAACACATCCATCGTATTGAACGATACCAAGTACACCCCAGTGATTGAGAAGAACAAAATCATTGGAAGAAGTACGGTGCGAGGCACCATAAGTAGCTTCGAGATATATGGGATCAGCGGTAGATTTAAGATAACCAATACAATGTTACCAAAGTACATGGAGATGATAACCGACCAGAATACGTCTGGATGATCCACAAACAGGCGAGGACCTGGCTGAATGCCGTAAGCAATCAGGGCACCAAGCATGATGGCGGTAGTTCCTGAGCCCGGAATACCCAAAGTAAGAAGGGGAACAAACGAGCCGCTAGATGCTGCATTATTCGCCGACTCAGGCGCAACCAAACCTCGGATGCTACCTTTACCAAATTCTTCGCGTTTCTCTTTTGGTGCCAAGTTACGTTCCATACCATAACTTAGGAATGCAGCAATTGTTGCGCCCGCGCCTGGAAGCACGCCAGTAAAGAAGCCAAGGACAGAAGAACGTAGAGAAACAGGAGCGACCTCTTTCACTTCTTCTTTTGTTACCTTCATGCTACCTAAATTATTGAGCTTGTTGCTTTCATCGCCTCGAGTATCTTGTTGCGGTTTCAAAATCCCCATTAATGTTTCACCTAGGGCGAACGTCGCCATAGCAAGCAGTAGGAAGCTAAAGCCGTCCATGAGATCCGTCAAACCAAACGTAAAGCGTTCTACACCAACACCTTTATCGATACCAACTGTAGATAGCATTAATCCCAGAATCGTCATCATCCAAGCTTTCAATACTTGGCCTTTACCTGCAAAGGCAGCTACCGCAGACAAACCAAGAAGCATTAAAGCGAAATAGTCTGAAGACTGAAAGCTCAAAGACACGCTTGCTAGAGCAGGAGCGGCAACCAAAAGCATAATTGCTGATAGCGTACCACCAGTAAACGATGAGTAAGCGGCGAGTGCCAGAGCCTTACCAGCCTGACCTTTTTGTGCCATTGGGTAGCCATCAAATGCGGTAACAACCGTTGAAGAGCAGCCCGGAGCGTTGATTAAAATAGAGGATGTGGATCCACCAAAGACAGCACCATAATAAACACCGGCCATAAGAATAAGACCAGAAGCTGGGTCTAAACCATAGCTGATGGGGATCATCAATGCGATTGCAGAAATAGGACCTAATCCCGGCAACATGCCAATAAAGGTTCCTACAAAACAACCGACGATCACCATCATGATATTCATCGGCATTACGGCGGTAGATAGACCCGCTAATATTCCATCTAACATGTCAATCTCCTACCAGATAGAGAACAAAATACCGGGTTCTAGATAGATATCTAAACCCTGAGTCAGTAGTAAATAGAAAGCGATAACAAACGGGAAAGAAGCGCCAAATAAGATAGATTTCTTACGCTCTCCAAGCATGTAGAACCCGATCATTAAGAAGAACCCCGTTGCTAATACAAAGCCAACGTAAGTGAGCCCAACGCCGTACATTGCCATTAATATCAAAAAGCCGATGAGCAATTTCCAGTCGAAACCCAGCAGCGAACCGTTTTCTTCATCAGGGCGAGCAGTTACAAGCAGCATCAAAGAAAGAATAACGCCGACGACGGTAAGTAATGTTGGGAGTGTTCGAGCAGTAAAGGGTTCGTATTCATCCCCTGGGAATAGAGGGATTTGCGTGGTTTGATAGCCGTAACATAAGCAGACGACGAGAAATATCATCGCGCCCACGCGGTCACGACAAAATAAGTTGGTGGGCTTAACAGACATATCTTCATTCCTTTGTTCTAAATGGAAGGAAAAAAGCCGTGTACGCTCAGTTAATCAATTTAGTTGTGAAGATGCCGTTTAAGGCAGCGTCACTGAGGGATAACTAAATAAACAAAGGAGTTTGGCGTTTTACAGCGCACACAGCAAAGGGGCAGACCAATTCTAGTGAGTCGAGCAGATCAAACACACAGAATTGGTCAAACTTTTACTTAAGGAAACCAAGCTCACGCATTAGTGCGCCCATTGTTTCTTCTTGTTCCTCAAGGAACTTGTAGAAATCTTGGTCTGGCTTGTAGTTGTCAATCCAACCGTTGCGGTTTCTAACCGTTGCCCACTCTTTAGTGGTGTACATCTTAGATAACGCATTGTTGTATTCATCAATTTTCGCCTGTGGGGTATCAGGTGCAGCGAAGAAGCCACGCCAGTTAGCGAATACGGTGTTATTTCCTGTTTCAACGAGTGTCGGAATTTCAGGAGCAGCTGGAAGGCGCTTAGGTGCGGTCACTGCCAATATTTTTACTTGACCACTTCTAGACATCTCTAACACTTCACCAAGACCAGTAGAAAGAAGCGGCGTTTCACCAGAAAGTAAGGCAGCCATTGCTTTACCGCCTGCATCGTAAGCGATATAGCGCACGGCTTTGGCGTCGAAACCTTCACCTTTAAACGCGGCTGCCACTACAAGGTGATCCATGCTGCCACGAGCCGATCCACCTGCAATTTTTACTTTACGTGGGTTTTCTTTGAAATCCTCTACGACTTCTTGCCATGTGTTGTACTTAGAATCGACGGATGTAACGATTGCGCCGTAATCAGCAATGGTCGCTGCAACTGGCGTTAAGTCACGGAAAGATTGGGGGAAAATACCCGTTAGGGAACGGACAACGATGGGCGTTGAATTCACCATGAGTGTGTCTTCTTGGCGCTTTGCTGTTTCGATAAGGTGTGCGATTGCTTTACCACCGCCGCCACCAGAAAGGTTTTGGAATGAAACTTTGTCGACAATGTCAGATTTAACTAACGCATCACCAGTACCACGAGCGGTCATATCCCAACCGCCACCAGCGCCGCCGGGGATTAAAAAGTGAATCTTTTCCATGTCAGCGGCAAATGCGCTGAAAGAAAAGCTAGCAGCAATTACCGCAGCCGCTAATGTGGGTTTCAGTACCTTAATCATGTCACGTTCCTTATGTCGTTGAGCTTATTCATAGATGAGCCCATTTGTTATGTTTATGTTGCTATTTGGTGCTGGTTGTTAACTTAGTGTGCTGAGGTGTGAAAGCCCAGATAGAGGACTTAAAAAGAATAAAAAACAAAAAGTGAATTAAGTTCATATTGTTCACGGAAGGTGAAGAGGCTAGACATTAGTCTAAATTGTCGACAATTATGTTGATCTATTAGATTTTTGTGACTAAATTATGATCAAATCTTAAATATTGTTGACAATGTAGAGCGAGTCGATGTCTGTAGTCACACCTGAGAAAGAAGCGACAAAATCAGAAAACCTCACCAGTAGCTTGGTAGAAGCGATTGTGGAAGGGCACATCATTCCCGGAAGCAAAATCTCTGAGCCAGAGTTAGCAAAACGATTTAATGTAAGCCGAGGGCCGTTAAGAGAAGCGATAATGCGCCTAGAAGGACTTGGGCTGATTGAACGGATCCCGCATGTTGGTGCCCGCGTTATCGAAATATCGTTAACTCACCTATCTGAATTATATGCCGTGCGTGAAGCTTTAGAAGGTATGGCGGCGAGGTTAGCAGCGAGATACATCACCGATGAAGAAATCGAAGGGTTGAGTCAGTTATTGTCGACACATTCAGATCATATCGAACAGGTAGAGGGTTCTTCTTACTTCCACCAACACGGTGATTTCGACTTCCATTACCGAATTATTAAAGCCAGCCGAAACAGCAAGCTGGTCACCTTATTATGCGATGAGTTGTATCACCTACTTCGAATGTATCGATATCAGTCTCCACGCTCGCATTCTCGCCCCGAGCAAGCGCTGGAAGAACATAAATTCATACTCAAAGCCATTCAAAATCGAGACGAAGAGTTAGCGGAAATGTTGATGAGAAGACACATCTCGTGCAGCCGCCAGCTTATCGAACAACAAATTCAACAGGAGAGTGACGCATGACGGCAAGTAAGGTCTCACCAGGGAAGAAGTTTTGCTTAGCGGTAGAAAATCATCATCCACTGCAAATTGTCGGTACCATCAATGCGTATTGCGCCATGATGGCAAAAAATACCGGTCATCAGGCGATTTATTTGTCTGGCGGTGGCATTGCCAATGCTTCTTATGGTTTACCCGATCTTGGTATCACCACACTCAATGATGTGCTGGTGGATGTGGAGCGAGTCACCAACGCTTGCGATTTGCCTTTGTTGGTGGATATCGATACCGGTTTTGGCGGGGCATTTAATATCGCTCGTACCGTTAAATCGATAGAGAAAGCCGGCGCAGCAGCAGTTCATATGGAAGACCAAGTCGCTCAAAAACGATGCGGTCACCGACCAAATAAAGCCATCGTATCCACGCAAGAAATGACCGACCGAATTAAAGCGGCTGTGGATGCAAAAAGCGACAGCGATTTTGTATTGATGGCGAGAACGGACGCGTTGGCTGTAGAAGGCATGGAGAGTGCCATAGAACGCTGTATTGCGTACGTTGAGTCGGGTGCTGACATGCTGTTCCCGGAAGCTTTTGTCGAACTGAATCAATACCAAAGGCTGTCTGATGCACTAACGCACCATTTTGGCTACAAGGTGCCAATACTGGCCAATATAACCGAATTTGGACAAACACCGCTTTATAAGGGAGAAGAGCTTGCGGAGCATTCTGTGGATATGGTGCTTTACCCTCTCAGCGCCTTCCGCGCCATGAATAAAGCCGCAGAAATGGTCTATTCCCATCTATTACATGAAGGCAACCAAGAAGCATTGGTTGACCAAATGCAAACCCGAAAAGAGTTATATCAACACCTAAATTACCACGACTATGAGGACAAACTCGACGAGTTGTTCGCCGACAAAACATAGTCGTACACAATCCAATAACGTGAAGCTGCTGGCGCACTGTTCAACTCATAAAAATAACGAACAGGCAAAAGCATAATGACAAGGAGTCTGTCATGACAGATAAACCACTTGGTGGTGCAGGGCTGCGCGGGCAAAGCGCAGGTTCAACAGCACTATGTACCGTAGGAAAAAGCGGAACGGGGCTGACCTATCGTGGATACGACATTACGGATTTAGCGAATCATGCTGAGTTTGAAGAAGTCGCTTATTTGCTGCTGCGGGGAAAACTGCCAAACCAACGAGAGTTAGATGAATATAAGTTAACCTTAAAGCGTTTAAGAGGGTTGCCGGAACCGTTAAAACACGCTCTGGAATTGCTACCTTCAACGGCGCACCCAATGGACGTAATGAGAACAGGTTGTTCAGTTCTTGGGAACTTAGAAACAGAAGAGTCCTTTGAAGATCAACTTGCTGCTACAGAACGAATGTTGGCTTTGTTTCCGGCGATTATTTGCTATTGGTATCGCTTCTCGCACGATGGCGTTCGGATTGATACGGATGATGAGGGTGAAGACAGCATTGGCGGCTACTTCCTAAAATTGTTATCGGACGACCCCGTTTCTGAACTCCATAAAAAGGTGATGCACTGTTCTCTGATCTTATACGCGGAACATGAATTTAATGCCTCTACATTCACCGCTCGCGTATGTGCCTCCACACTTTCAGATATTCATTCCTGTGTGACTGGCGCAATTGGAACATTGCGTGGTCCATTGCATGGCGGTGCAAATGAAGCGGCGATGGCGATGATTGAGAATTGGACATCAGTAGAAGAAGCGGAACGCGAGACGCTGGGCATGTTAGAGCGTAAAGAGAAGATCATGGGTTTTGGTCATGCTATCTATCGTGAAAGTGACCCTCGAAATGCATTGATAAAAGCATGGTCAAAAACGCTATCTGATTCCGTTGGCGATACCCACCTTTATGCCGTAAGCGAGCGAGTCGAATCGGTCATGAAGCGTGAGAAAGATTTGTTTTGTAACGCGGATTTCTTCCACGCTTCGGCATACCACTTTATGAACATTCCCACCAAATTATTTACGCCTATTTTTGTGATGAGTCGCTTAACTGGCTGGTGTGCTCATATTTTTGAGCAAAGAGAAAACAATCGAATCATCCGACCCAGCGCCGATTACACAGGTCCAGAACACCAAGATTGGCTGCCAATCGATAAACGTCTATAGAATTTAAGGAACAAGAAATGACACAAAATGTAGAAGTCAATGAACGCCCAGCACCTGATGACCTGCTTGCTCAAATAGCGGAATACGTCAGCAATACCAATATTCAGTCGGAAGAAGCGTACAACACAGCCCGGAATTGTTTAATGGATACGCTGGGTTGCGGGTTACTGGCGCTTAGATTCCCAGAGTGTACGAAACATCTTGGTCCACTCGTGCCGGGCACAACCGTCAGGCATGGTGCGCGAGTTCCGGGTACTAGCCATGAATTAGATCCAATCACTGCTGCTTTTAATATTGGTTGTGTGATTCGTTGGTTGGACTTTAATGACACATGGTTGGCAGCGGAGTGGGGGCACCCGTCAGACAATCTAGGTGGGATCTTGGCTACCGCCGATTATCTAAGCCAAGTTGCTGTAGCTGAGGGGAAAGCGCCTCTCACTATGAAAGATGTTCTGACTGCCATGATCAAAGCCCACGAGATTCAAGGTGTGTTAGCACTTGAAAACTCATACAACCGAGTTGGGTTGGACCATGTCTTGTTGGTGCGAGTTGCATCTACTGCGGTTGTTACCAAAATGCTTGGAGGCAACAAAGAGCAAATTATAGATGCTGTCTCCCAAGCTTGGGTCGATGGTTGCGCGCTAAGAACGTATCGGCATGCCCCTAATGCTGGTTCACGAAAATCGTGGGCGGCTGGGGATGCGACTTCACGTGCGGTTCGACTTGCGATGATCACGATGAAAGGTGAAATGGGCTTGCCGTCTGTGTTAACGGCTCCTAAGTGGGGATACTATGACGTACTTTTCAATGGTGAACAATTCAAAGTGAATCAGCCATTTGAAAGCTACGTGATGGAAAATGTCTTATTTAAGATATCTTTCCCAGCAGAGTTCCATTCACAAACCGCTGTGGAATGCGCAGTGGCGCTTCACAATGAAGTTAAAGATAGAATCGACCAGATCACCAGAATTGAAGTGACGACCCATGAATCTGCGATTCGTATTATTTCCAAATCCGGTAAGTTGGCGAATCCTGCTGATAGGGATCATTGTTTGCAATACATGATTGCTGTTCCATTGATTTACGGAGATTTGGTGGCAGAGCATTATGAAGATGGTTTCCACAATGGCGATCCGCGCATCGATGCACTGAGAGAGAAAATGATGATTATTGAAGACTCGCGGTATAGCCGAGAGTATTTGGAATCGGATAAGCGTTCAATTGCCAATGCGATCCAAGTCTTTTTTGATGATGGCTCGTCGACTGAGAAGATCGAAATTGAATACCCGATTGGTCATCGCCGCCGACGTGAAGAAGGTATTCCAGTACTGGAGCAAAAATTCCTTCGAAATCTACAAACCCGTTTCCCTGTGATGCGTTCTCAGCAAGTCTTTGATTTATGTATAGACCAACAAGCACTTGAGCGCACGCCTGTTCACGAGTTCATGAGTTTGTTTACTATCAATTAACTGAAAATGGAGCCGTGATCGGCTCCGTTTTTATATCGGAGGAAGAACGGATGTCTACCTACGAAAAAGAGTATCAGTTTTCTTGCAATGAACCCGAAGCGTTTTGGAAAAAACAAGCCCAAAACCTAGATTGGTTTCAGTTCCCTCAAACGATTTTAAGCAAAGACGAAAATGGCATAGACCGATGGTTCGCCGACGGAGTTTTGAATACTTGTTGGCTTGCACTGGATTACCACATTGAGCAAGGTAATGGTGACAAAACAGCGTTGATCTATGATTCACCGGTTACTGGAGTAAAGCGCAGTTACACTTACGCTCAGCTGCAAAAAGAAGTGGCTAAAATTGCGGGTATGCTTGTGGTGCAAGGGGTCGGTAAGGGCGATCGAGTCGTTATCTACATGCCCATGATCCCCCAAGCCGTTATGGCGATGTTAGCTTGCGCCAGAATAGGGGCAATTCACTCTGTAGTTTTTGGCGGCTTTGCGCCAAATGAGCTTGCAGTGCGGATTGAGGATGCGGAACCGAAAGTGGTAATGACTGCGTCCTGTGGTATTGAAGTAAACAAAATACTGCCATATAAACCCATCGTCGACCAAGCCGTTATGGATAGCCGCTGGAAACCTTCCTCTGTGATTGTTTTTCAGCGGCCAGAGTGTGTTGCTGCGTTGAACCAGTCGCGCGATGTTGAATGGCAATCCGCGCAAAGCTCAGCGCCTATCGCCGACTGCGTGCCCGTAAAATCGACAGACCCGCTTTATATTCTTTATACATCGGGAACAACTGGAAAACCCAAAGGTGTTGTGCGTGACAACGGTGGGCACGCGGTTGCGATGAAATATTCCATGTCTTGTTTGTATAACCTTCCACAAAATGGTGTGTTTTGGGCGGCATCAGATGTGGGGTGGGTAGTGGGGCATTCTTACATTGTATACGCTCCCTTAATTCATGGTTGTACAACCGTACTTTTTGAAGGCAAACCTATAAAAACTCCCGATCCTGGCGCATTTTGGAGAATCTGCGAAGAATACAATGTGAATGTACTCTTTTCTGCCCCCACGGCATTCCGAGCGATCAAAAAGGAAGACGCAGAAGGTAGTCACTTAGAGAAATATGACCTATCGAATCTAAACAGTATTTTTATGGCAGGGGAAAGATTGGATCCGCCAACTCAAGAGTGGGTGGAAACCTGCACTCGAAAACCTGTGATTGACCATTGGTGGCAAACGGAAACGGGTTGGGCGATTGCGGGAAACCCATTAGGGGTGGAAGCGTTACCAGTTAAACACGGCAGCGCCACAAAGCCCATGCCAGGCTTTGAAGTCGCCATTCTTGATGAGTTTGGTCATGCTAAGGCATCGGGGCAACAAGGTTATGTCGCAATAAAACGCCCACTCCCACCAAGTTGTTTGCCTACAATATGGCGTAATCACGACCGATTTGAGTCAGGTTATTTGTCTCAATTTCCTGAGTACTACGTTTCAGGGGATGGTGGATATTTAGATGAGGATGGTTACTTGTTCATAATGGGTCGAGTGGATGATGTCATTAATGTTGCAGGGCATCGTTTATCAACAGGGGAGATGGAAGAGATTGTTGGTGGTCATCCTGCCGTTGCGGAATGTGCTGTAGTAGGGATACACGATGATCTCAAAGGTCAAACACCGCTTGGCTTTGTGGTTCTTAAGGATGGGGTGTCGATAGCCGACGATAACATTGAAGAAGAGCTGGTTGGTAAAGTAAGGGATGAGATTGGTGCCGTAGCTTGCTTCAAGCACGCCTTAGTTGTAGACCGTTTGCCAAAAACGAGGTCAGGGAAAATCCTTCGACGAGTCATTCGCCAGATTGCAGATGGAGAACAATACACCGTGCCATCGACAATAGACGACCCCACCAGCTTAAATGAATTGGAAGACGTACTTAATCGACCCAAATAACGGTTACTATTTAAGCGCATCCATTGGGTGCGCTTTTTCGTCATAGCCGATGCAGTATGTTTTTAGTTATTCTTCTCTCTGAATGGAGGTAGCAGATAGGGTTCTGAACTATGCACATTGAAGTAGATTGAGTATATACTTAGCGCATAAGCTTTTATTCCCATAGACTTATGAGCCTCATTAAGATTCGTGCTGCCCAAACATCCGATTTGGAAGCACTCAACGATTTTATGTATGAACTTCACGATTTTCATCACAAAGTCACCCCGGAGCTGTTTAAAACGGCTGAAGATGTTGAGCAAGAAAAAAGTATTGCTCGTTATCTCGATAACCCAGAATGTTTTGTTTATGTCGCCGTGCATCCAGAACATGGAGCTGTTGGCTTTATCTCGGGTCACTTCTGCGAACTACAATCTTCCATTATGAAACCTGTACAAATGGGCAGCATTGATGAAATGTATGTTGAACCAGGTTTTCGTAAACAAGGCATCGCGAGGCTGCTGTTCTTACGCTTGGAGCGCTCTTTTAAAGACTGTGGAGTGAAACAAATGTTTGTAGAAGTGTGGCAGTTTAATGAAGCTGCCTTAAACTTTTATAGCAACTTGGGATTAGAGCATCATATCCATTGGATGCGAAAGCCTCTAATCGATTCTTAATTTTAGGGATTACACATTGTGACATTTCGTCGTCTGTTTTCATGTTTCATTTTTCTAGTTTTCATCTCTTTTACCAGTTTGTTCGTATCTGCAACCGCCTCGGCTAGTACGGAATCTCCCCAGAAATACAAAGGCGCACTATGTTTGATTGCAAGCCATGATGGGCGCATTGTCATGGTGCGAGAGGCCATCACTGGGCAGATCTCAATCCCAGGAGGTCATGTCGAAGAAGGGGAAGATCCCGCGAAAGCGGCTGAGCGAGAGGCTTGGGAAGAGTCGGGTTTGGTTGTTACTGTTCTTGGAAAGTTAGGCGTTTTAGGCAATGCGGCGTTATACGATTGCGTATCAGATTCTCCTATCGTTGCGTTCAACCACACTGATGAAGCTGGTCATCACATCGTTCCGGCTTGGTTTGCACCCCATTATGGTATTGAAACCAAACAAGTGGTGCTTGCGAAAGTGGGTGAAGTAAATAAGGCGACATACCGCTACCCGTCTCAAATTGAAGCTTTGCAATACTACTCCGGAAAAGCGACAAGACAAAAAGTGGCGTATATCGATGATATCGTCGAAGCGGCGCCTCCGATTCACCAAGCAGAAATTAAATACATTAAAGCGCTTCAAGATGGCGTTTTAAGTGCTCCGCCAGCATTGGTTCCGTATATCCATGCCTTTCTCTATGTTGGAGACACGCTAGCAAGTCCTTGGATGCTGATTTTCTTAATACCAACGGCATTTATGGTGTTTGGACGTTACTTTGGTGCGGAGTTACTCTTCGCTGTGGTCAGTGTCGCGATTTTGGCGTTGGTTGCACAAGTTGGAGTAGGGTTTGCTCGTCCTCACGCCTTTATGCCGGAATTGATGCTTGGCGACACGTTTGGGTTTGGAATGCCGAGCATGACGAGCGCACTCATGGTGACGGTGTTAGGTCTATTTTATTTGCATGCTACTCGTGAATACCCAATTGAAGTCGTGCGACGTTACTTGCCATCGATTATCACTATTGTGCTGTTCCATGGCGTGTCCAGTGTTTACCTTGGAGCGCAATACTTCTCAGACGTTTTGGTCGGTATTGTACTAGGGGCAATGGCCGTTTGGCACTTTAATCGTCTAGATAAAAAAGACGAGGTGCATACGGGGCAAATACTAAGCAGTGCGTCTGTTTGGTGGGTTGTGGTTGTAATTATCGCAGGGTTAGCGACATTGTGGCCAAGGCCAGACTTTGCGAACTGGTTTGCTACTTCGATTGCTATTGCGGCAGTTTTCACTTTCTTAAAACCGAAAGTGGAATCTCGTCATCGCAGCGTCAAACATATCGTGAGTGTGATAGCTGTGTTAGTGCTAACCAATTTATTGTTTGGGGTCGTGCAGGGGATTTTGAATTACAGTTCTATCATTGCGTTGGCTCTAGAAGCGCTTAGATACCCAATCCTCGTATTGATATTTGCAATCACACAGCTTCGTACGGGCAAAGACCAAAGAATGTAGGTCATTCATGGCATTAGGATAGGATCTTTCGAGGTCCTATTTTTTGTGCCTTTTACAAACACTGGTATGTTCTACAGAAGTGCGTATAATCCGGCAGTTTGCTGTTCGCTAGGCGGTATTTGTCCAGCAGTAAACCCTATTAAAAATCCGGATTAAGAAGTGTTCACGTTTTGAGTAGCCAGTACAAAATCAACGAAATGTTTGAAACCATCCAAGGTGAAGGTACTTTTACAGGGGTGCCTTCGGTGTTTGTTCGTCTGCAAGAATGCCCTGTAGGGTGTGCTTGGTGTGATACAAAACAAACGTGGGAAGCCGAAGAAAAAGATTTGGCGCCAATTGGCGATATCATGGTGAAAACAGAAGACTCTCCTACATGGTGTTTTGTTTCCGCTGCGCAAATTGTCGAGCAGTACAAGTTACACGGATTTAGCGCTAAGAATATCGTGATAACGGGGGGCGAACCGTGCGTATACGACTTGGTGAACTTAACAGAAGCTTTCGAGAAAATTGGTTGCCAATGTCAAATTGAAACCAGCGGAACTTTTGAAGTAAAAGCAACGGATTCAACTTGGGTAACGGTTTCTCCAAAAATTGCGATGAAAGGAAAGCTACCTGTTCTCAAGTCCGCATTGGAACGAGCCGACGAAATAAAGCACCCGGTTGGAACGCAAAAAGACATAGACCAGCTAGATGAACTGATCGCCAGCGCTAACGTGTCTGAGAAGACGACGATAGCCCTTCAGCCAATCAGCCAGAAGCCAAGAGCAACAAAACTGTGTATCGATACCTGTATTGAACGAAATTGGCGTCTCTCTGTTCAAACTCATAAGTACTTAAACATTGCATAGGGCCGTAATATGAAAAAAGCCGTTGTCGTTTTTAGTGGTGGCCAAGACTCCACAACTTGTCTTGTTCAAGCGATAGAAGAATTTGATGAAGTACACGCGATTACGTTTGATTATGGTCAGCGTCATAAGCTTGAAATTGAAGTGGCTGAAAAACTAGCCAGTGACCTCAATATTGCTGCTCATAAAGTGATGGATGTCGGCTTACTGAACGAGCTAGCAATCAGTTCGTTAACGCGTGATGACATTCCTGTATCACATGAACTGCAAGACAATGGATTACCTAATTCGTTTGTTCCCGGTAGAAACATTCTTTTCCTGACTCTAGCTGGAATTTACGCTTATCAAATTGGCGCAGAGACTGTCATTACAGGCGTGTGTGAAACCGATTTTTCTGGTTACCCTGATTGCCGCGATGAGTTTGTAAAAGCAATGAACAAAGCACTTGTTTCCGGCATGGACAAAACTCTAGACATTAAAACTCCGTTGATGTGGCTGAATAAGGCAGAAACGTGGGCATTGGCCGATCAATATAAAGCACTGGAATTGGTACGTTCTCAAACGCTGACGTGTTACAACGGGATCATTGGTGATGGTTGCGGTGATTGTCCTTCTTGTGATCTGCGCTCTGCAGGGCTTAACGAGTATTTAGATAATCAAGAATCAGTTATGCAGTCATTGGTTTCGAAGCAGGGTGAGGAACGTTGTCAATAGGGTCGGTATACGCATCGACAATACAGTTTCTGCCATTTGTTTTAGCCTGATATAACGCTTGATCGAGTATCGAATACAAAATATCAAAATCACTGAGCTTTTCTGATGTCGCAAGATAAGAAAAGCTCGCGGTTAAATTCAGTGATTGATGGTCTTCCGACATAAAGTGACTGATTTCAATCGTCTCTCGCATTTTTTCTACTCGGTGCCAAATTTGTTCTTCCGGTACATCGCTCAGTAAGACTAAGAATTCCTCTCCCCCAATTCTTCCTACACAGTCCTTTTCTTCGAGTTGTTCCTTAATTGTTTTAGCAACGTGCTTCAGCGCAATGTCCCCAGTTGGGTGACCATAGCTGTCATTGATGTCCTTAAAATTATCCAAATCAAAGAGGACTAATACGTGTTTGTGGCTGCCAGAAGAGGATTGTGGATGCCTACGGATTTTATCCAAAATAGTTAATCGATTGAATGTTTGTGTAAGCGAATCTTTTTCGGCAGTTTGTCTTGTCTTTTTATTGGCATACAAGATGCCTCCAATAATAAAAAACAGGACAACCATAAACATTCTGTTCATCATATCGCGTTGTGTTAGGTTATCGAGTTGGTGTTTTTGTTCGGTATTTTTCAAAACCAACTTCGAATTTTGAAGTTCCTCTTCTAATTTGCTTTTACTCAAATCTAAGGCTTCAAAAGCGTTTTGATTTTCGATATCACGCTTATTGATTTCTAGTGTATGAAACTGCTTATAGTGCTCTAACGCTTTCTCGAAATCGCTTGTCTGCTCATGTATTTGTGATAGTAGAGAGTGCGCTGAAGCTTCAAACAAAGGTAATTCGTCATTTTGAGCAATTCTTACCGCGGTTTCAGCATATTCAATGGCTACGTTATAAACCTTTCTAGCTAGGTATTCCTCGCTTAGGCTTAACGCTATTTTTATCTTCATTTCACGGTTGTTTTGCTCGGCGGCCATATCCATTGCTTGATGAAGGTAAGCATTACTTAAATCATGATGACCTAGTTTTGTATTGAGTTTTCCTAAGCTTATGTAGGAAAGGGCGATTCCGTACTGGTGATCGAGTTCCTTCAATATTTCTAACGATTTTTGAAAAAAATGTTGCGATTTATCAAATTGATCAGTGGTGAGATAGAAATTACCGAGGTTGTGCATTATTTGAGCTTTCGCTAGCGGTAAGGTGTTTGGCTCATTTCGCAATTCTAGCGATTTTAAAAGGTAAGTTTCGGCTTCGTCGTATCTCCCCATATCCACAAGAAGATTACCTATATCGTTGTAATTACCAGAATTATCATGGTAAGGCTTAGAGTTTGAAATGATTTCGAAGTACTTAACTAACGCCGTTTTGTAATCTCCAAGGTATGAATAGTTATTGGCAAGTAGACGATAAGCGACCCTTAGCGGTATGAATGGGTCTTCCATTTGCTCTAAGTGGCTGACGACTGATGCGCAATAAAACTTTGCGCTGTGGTGTTCGCCCATTCGGCTAAGCAGTAGGCACAACTGATATTCAATTAATGTTCTGCTTTGATAGTCATGAGTGACCTTTGTTTGGTTTATTAAGTTTTTAAGTTTTGCATAAGAAGCTTGATTGTTACCACTTGCTTCGTCGTTAAGTGCTTCAATTAGCGTATGTTGAAATTTGTCGAAACTGGTTGGAACATCGGGTAATTGACTGTAATAAGGCTGTTTACGAATGGAATAAAACCGGAAGATTTGCGTCGAGATATAGAGTTTTTCAGCATTGTCAGGAAGTATGATATGACGTTCTTGAAGCATCATTAACGCTGCATGTTCATTGCTTTTTAATTGATTAGCATACAGCTCATTCCAGCTCTCGCGATCAAACGCCGAAGCAGTAAAAGTGACAAATGCGGTGATAATACTAGCGAGTAGATTACTCTTTCTCACTTATGCTCCAGAGTGAATATTGGATAGGGGGGTTATTGTACGTGTGCAGACATATGAAAATAGTACAAATGTCACCTTTTGAAACAGAAAATGAGATTTGTGCAAAAGAAAAACTGAATTAGTGAAGTGAGCCGAAAATTATAGGAATGGACCTATCCAAAATCATTATTTCTACATTAAGAATTAGATGCTTTTTAAATGTAAAAAAGCCTAGAGATATTTAATCTCTAGGCTTAAGACTTTTGAAACTTGAATATCTTTTAAAGGTAGAGTTTCGCTAGATCGGAAGGCTCTAATTCTTTACCTTCCAAAGTTGCGTTCCAATTTGTTCCAATTAGGACGCCATCTTCAGCTAACGTGATCAACCAGTCTTCGACAAAAATATCTAATGGGATTTCTAATACTTCGAAATCGGCCCATTCTTCAACATTGTGTAATTCTGCATCTTCACGAGAAGACCAAAATGGCATTACTTCACTGCTTTCAAACTCTGTTGAATCGCAAGCTAGCCAACCCTCTTCATTTCGCAAGCCCCAAACCAACTTGGTCTGCTTGGTTTCTTCAACGAATAGTTTTAGGTTAGATTCGATGTCTGAAGTTAATTTTGTCATCGGGGTATCCAATAAGATTAGTAAATTCGCCGAAAGGGTAGCACTTTCCGCGTATTTTGACACGGTAAAGATGGAAAAATAAAAAAGCCAGATTCATTAGAATCTGGCTTCTATTCGGATATAGACCGTTATTTTTTCTTAGTGGTAAATATATTCCACTCGTTAATAACGGACCCTTTATAACCGACTACGGTAGCAACTACACGGCGGTTTAGCGCATGGCTAACCTGGCTTTCACCTAAATCATCCAGTACTGAATCACCAAAACCGATTGTTTTGATCCGAGTGTGGCTCACACCATAACTTACCAAAGACTCTCTCACTGCCTTAGCGCGTCTTTTCGACAAATCTAAGTTGTGCTCTGCGTTACCCGTTTTGCTTGCAAAACCCTGCAGTTCTATAGAGGTTTCAGGGTACGCATCTAGAAACTCGGCCATGGTTCTAATTTGAGTAATGAATGCAGGCGTAATTACATCTGAATCATTTGCAAACAATACTTTAAGCTGCTTTTTCTCTTCTGACTCAATGTATGTTTCACACCCGTCATTGTCTACTTGAGAGCCCCGTGGTGTGCCTGTGCATAGGTCACGAGCATTAACCACGCCATCGTAATCGTCATCACTAAGATCCGCGACCTGATCAGACTTAGGCATTTCGATGTAGTCATATTCATCGTTCTGATTAGCATGAGCTTGCCAAGATAATGCAAGCAGTGCGGAACACGCTATTGCTAGAAACTTCATTAACTTCAACCTTAATATTCTACAGATTCTTTCCACTCATCTGGAATTTCAACCAGAAGAGAGTCAAGCAATACGCCAGAGGCATTCATTACACGGTATTTAGCGGACTGTTCGGCATAATGAGCGTCAATGTACGCTTTACGGGCTTCAAACAATTCATTCTCGGTATTCAGCAAATCGAGAAGAGTACGCTTACCGATTCGATATTGTTTTTCATAAGCAATAACGGTTTCAGCAGCAGAATCAACATGGTCAGCCAAAAACTCTTTTTGTTGTAAAGTTAGATCCAGTGCACTCCAAGACAACTGTAAGCTTTCTTTGATAGTACGGTAGGTTCTGTCTCTTAAATCTTTCGATTTATTCAGCTGGTATGCCGCACGTTCAGAGTTTGCAGTATCAGAGCCACCATTATATAGGTTATATCTCATACGAAGCATAGCACTGGCTTCATCTGCTTGACCACGTACGCCGCCTGCATCTTCACGCCATGTGCCTGAAGCTTCAAATGAAAACGTAGGGTAGTTTACGCCTTTAGATTGGTCGTATTGGAAGCGTGCAGCATCGACATCTGAGATGGCTATCTTTATTACAGGATGACTTTGATATGCGCGATTTATGGCATCTTCGAAAGTAAGAGGTATAGAAGTTTCATCGGCACGAGGGAAAATCAAACCTTGTGGTGTTTGACCAACCAAACGTGTGAACTGGGTGTGTGCATCGAAGATATTGTTTTGAGCGGCAAGCAAATTACCATGTGCTTTTGCAATACGCGCTTCAACTTGAGACACATCGGCAACAGAACCAATACCTGATTCTGCTCTGCGCTTTATATCTTTATATATCTTCTTGTGGACTGCTAAATTGCTTTCAGATAATGCCAATATCTCTTCAGACTTTACTGCTTCAAGATAAATCTGCGCAACTTCTAGTGCTTTGTCTTGTGCATTTGCAAGGAGTTGAAGCCTCATTGATTCAGCCTCAGCGGCTGTTCTATCAATGTTATTAAGTGTGGATGAACCGTCCCAAATTAATTGAGTAAATGTTAGTGTGGCTTCTTTTCTGGTTAAGTCTGTTGTTTCGCTGTTTTCGGGAGCAGGGTTTACGTGCTCAAATCCGATACCTGCATCCAAATCCAATTTAGGAAGGTATGCACCAGAAGCGGCCTCGTTATCTTTTCGATAACTCATGTAGTCACTAAATGCACTCTTAAGTTCTGGGTTGGTGGCGAGCGTAATGGCCACGGCTTGCTCCAAAGTTTGAGCAGAAACACTTGTGGCTATCGAGCCAGCAAGTAAGCAGCCTATGGCACCTATATAACGTCCTTTCACTTTACCTCTCCAGTTAAGTTATTTTTTTATCTATATGTATTTTATCGTAATTATAATCTCATTTATGAGATGCATGCAAAATACAAATAAATGAGTGAGCTACATATTGCGACATTTGTCTTCTATAAGCTATTGAATGTTTTCGAAGACAATAAGTTAAATAGTGTCATTCTCACTTTTGAAACTGATAAGTGTTAATAAATACATATACTTAAAATGGTCAAATAATATCGGTTGAGATAAGTAGAATTCCAATATAAGCATCGGTTCTGTAAGCTTTTAAATAAATTATTGTTGCTTATTATCTCAGCGTTTATCAGTTCATTTTAAGTTGCGTAATTTAGTCATAAGTACGTGATGGTTTGCTTCTCTGGGAGTTGTAAATATGGCCGCTTTTTCTCCTTTATTTTCTGCAGGCTTGTCTGCGCTGGGTAAAGTTATCGTAATAGACACTCGAGGTGATTTGAAAATTGTCTCTGAGGATTATGCACTCCTACCTGGGGAAGTCTTTGTCGCTATAGATGATGAGGTTGTTTTGGCTGAGCTTCCTGTGAAAGAGGCTGAGCCGGAGCTTTCAACGGACATTGACCAAATATTGGCGACAATTGAATCAGGTCAAGACCCTACGCTGCTTGTGGATTTTGCCTCTGCTGCAGGGGTTGAACCACCATCAAAAGAAAAAATTCTAATTATCGATATTGCGGGTAACATCAAAATTGTACCTGCAAATACAGTATTACTTGCAGGAGAGATCGTTCTGCAAGATGAAAGTGGGTTGTTACTATTCTCAGAAAGCGATCTGCCAGCAACTTCTATTGTTGGTGATGATGGTGAGCTGATTGCTCTCGATACCGATCCAGAGATTGACCAAATATTTGCAGCGTTAGAGGCCGGAGAGGATCCGACCCAAATTGAAGAACTTGCTCCTGCTGCTGGTGGTGGGGCTGGTGGGTCGTCAATTGGCTTATCAGGTGAAATTGAACGAACAGACGCACAGGTTTTAGCGTCGACATCTTTTGATACGTCTGGAATACAAAGCCAGGGCTTATCTGAAACGCAGAGCCTTTCTTTACTCAATCTTTTGCAAATTGCTGCGATCAACCAGTTACCTTCTGCTCAAAACTTTAATGCCGCTTTGGATGAAGATACGTCTATTGTTGGACAAGTATTGGCGACAGACGCAGACCTTCCACCTGGAGCAAGCCTGACTTACTCAACAACGTCGACTGCTGTTGGTTTAACTTTCAACACGGATGGTAGCTATACGTTTGATGCATCAAGTTATGATTCACTGTCTGAAGGTGAAGAACTGGTTATTACTATTCCTTACACTGCGACAGATAATTTAGGTGGTTCTGGTTCAGGTACATTAACGATCACAATTACGGGCACAAATGATGCCCCTGTTGCTCAGGCTGAATCTTTCTCAGTAAATGAAGATGAGACCTTCTCGGGGCAAATGGATGCCACCGATATCGACCTACCAACGGGCAGCGTTTTAAGCTTCTCTCTTACCGACACAATTGAAGGGCTGACCTTCAATGATGATGGTAGTTATACATTTGATGCGAGTAGTTATGACTATCTTCAGGAAGGAGAGACGCTTGCTATTCCAGTAACGGTCACCGTTACTGATGAAGCGGGTGGAACAGACACGGCGATCCTCACTATCACAGTGCTCGGAACTAATGATGCATCTACCGTCTCAGCTGATACCAGAACTCTGACTGAAACAAACAGTGTTCTTACTTCTTCAGGAACGTTGACTAGCATAGATGTTGATGGACCGGATAACAGCTTTACCGCCAATACCACAACTAACGATTTTGGCACATTTGTCATTGATGCTGATGGAAACTGGACGTTTTCATCCAATGGTGCATTTGATCACCTTCGTGTTGGAGAAGAGGCCAGCTTTACCTACCCAGTCACCACCACCGATGGTACAGCCAGCTCGGTTGAAATCACCATTCAAGGAACTAACGACTTACCCGTTGTGGAAGAGCGCTTGGGTGGGTGGACCCAAGAAGACAGTACAACGCGCATTGTGAAGAATCTTGTCGTACAGGATTTGGATAACGACAATCACACCTTTGCGGTGGTAGGCGGGACTGCACCAGCAGACAGCGTGGGTATCTTCAACATTAATGCCGAAGGGGTTTGGACGTTTGAATTGATCCCCGGCAAAGCGGATTACCTGAAAGAAGGTCAGAAACTGTTTGAAACTTACCAAGTCAAAGTCACGGACGAAGACGGCGGTGAAACGACGGTAGAAATTTTGATCGGTATAAAAGGCACCAACGATGCGTCGGTTGTGTCGTCAGATTCGGCCACGCTTGTGGAAACAGATAGCGTGCTCACTTCTTCAGGAACACTGACTAGCACGGATGTAGACGGACCCGACAACAGCTTTGTTGCCAACACCATTACCAACGCCCTTGGTACGTTTGTTATCGACGAAAGCGGCAATTGGACCTTTACCGCCAGCAGTACATTCGATCATTTAAGAGTGGGTGAAAATGAAAGTTTTACCTACCCAGTCACCACCGCCGATGGCACAACCAGCTCAGTTGAAATCACCATTCAAGGTACTAACGATTTACCTGTGGTAGAAGAACGCTTGGGTGGGTGGACCCAAGAAGACAGTACAACTCGCATTGTTAAAAATCTTGTGGTGCAAGATTTAGATAACGACAATCATACCTTTGCCGTAGTGGGTGGAACCGCACCGGCAGACAGCGTGGGTATCTTCAACATTAATGCCGAAGGGGTTTGGACGTTTGAATTGATCCCCGGCAAAGCGGATTACCTGAAAGAAGGTCAGAAACTGTTTGAAACTTACCAAGTCAAAGTCACGGACGAAGACGGCGGTGAAACGACGGTAGAAATTTTGATCGGTATAAAAGGCACCAACGATGCGTCGGTTGTGTCGTCAGATTCGGTCACGCTTGTGGAAACAGATAGCGTGCTCACTTCTTCAGGAACACTGACTAGCACGGATGTCGATGGACCGGATAACAGTTTTACAGCCAATACCATAACTAACGCCCTTGGTACGTTTGTTATCGACGAAAGCGGCAATTGGACCTTTACCGCCGGCAGTACATTCGATCATTTAAGAGTGGGTGAAAATGAAAGCTTTACCTACCCAGTCACCACCGCCGATGGCACAACCAGCTCGGTTGAAATCACCATTCAAGGTACTAACGATTTACCTGTGGTAGAAGAACGCTTGGGTGGGTGGACCCAAGAAGACAGTACAACTCGCATTGTTAAAAATCTAGTTGTTCAGGATTTAGATAACGACAATCACACCTTTGCGGTGGTAGGCGGAACTGCACCAGCAGACAGTGTGGGTCTCTTCAACATTAATACCGAAGGGGTTTGGACGTTTGAATTGATCCCTGGCAAAGCAGATTACCTGAAAGAAGGTCAGAAGCTGTTTGAAACTTACCAAGTCAAGGTCACGGATGAAGATGGTGGCGAAACGACGGTAGAAATTTTGATCGGTATAAAAGGCACCAACGATGCGTCGGTTGTGTCGTCAGATTCGGTCACGCTCGTTGAAACAGACAGTGTGTTGACCTCTTCTGGAACACTGACTAGCACGGATGTAGATGGACCCGACAACAGTTATGTTGCCAACACCATTACCAACGCCCTTGGTACGTTTGTTATCGACGAAAGCGGCAATTGGACCTTTACCGCCAGCAGCACATTTGACCATTTAAGAGTCGGGGAAAGTGAAAGCTTTACCTACCCAGTCACCACTACCGATGGTACAGCCAGCTCGGTTGAAATCACCATTCAAGGAACTAACGACTTACCCGTTGTAGAAGAGCGCTTGGGTGGTTGGACCCAAGAAGACAGTACAACGCGCATTGTGAAGAACCTTGTCGTACAGGATTTGGATAACGACAATCACACTTTTGCGGTGGTAGGCGGGACTGCACCGGCAGACAGCGTAGGTATTTTCAAAATAAATGCCGAAGGGGTTTGGACGTTTGAATTGATCCCCGGCAAAGCGGATTACCTGAAAGAAGGTCAGAAGCTGTTTGAAACTTACCAAGTCAAAGTCACGGACGAAGATGGCGGTGAAACGACGGTAGAGGTCTTGATCGGTATAAAAGGCACCAACGATGTACCTGTCATTGATTCGACGGTGGATATGACAGGATCTGTTGTAGAAGATACAGTAGGCAGCGGTCTTGCTACGGGGCAATTGGTCGCGTCCGACCCTGATAACGATACCTCACCTAATACTGATTTAACTTGGTCTGATGTTAGTACTCATCCATCTCAATTTGGTCATTTTGGCGTTGATTCTGCTACTGGGGAATGGACTTTTCAAATCAATAATTCACTCGGTTCCGTTCAAGCATTGGCAAAAGGGCAAGTCGTGACGGAAACCTTTACTGTTCAAGTAAGCGACGGAAGCGCAACGGATACTCAGGAAGTGACTGTCACCGTAACGGGGACCAATGATGCTCCTGTAGTAACGGGTGGTAAGTTTTCAGATACAGTCACCGAAGACACTCAAACGACCGCTACCGGTGCCATCAGTTTTACAGATGTTGACACCATTGACGTACACACATGGACGGTTAGCGGTGGTGGAACGGGAACATATGGGAACCTAACCATCGACAACAACGGCAACTGGCAGTATGTGTTGGATGCTGTGAAATCAAACAGCCTGCATGAGAATCAGCAGGAAACGGAAACTTTCACTGTTACCTTGAGTGATGGTAAAGGTGGAACCGTTTCTAAAGCCATCGAAGTTTCAGTGGTTGGTAGCAACGATCTACCGACTGTAACCGGTGGAACAACAGGTGATGTTGAAGAAGATAACGCGTCACTTCAAAAAGCAACAGGTACGATAGCGATACAAGACCCTGACGTACCTGATAGCACAGAGTTTAAATTGCTCGGTAGCGATACTCAAACCTACGGCACATTTAAAATTGACGCAGCGACCGGTGAATGGGAATTCGATATAAACAACACCGCTGCGCAAGCTTTGGCTGAAGGTCAGGAAGTTACGCACACGTTCACCGTTGAAATTACCGATGACTACAATGGCGTCATTACTCAAGACGTTGTGATCACCATAACGGGGGACAACGATCAGCCATTTATTTCAGGTGCACAGTCTGGGGACGTAAAAGAAGACACTACTCTAACCACAACAGGTTCGCTGGATGTGGCGGATGCCGATGTGATTGATACTCACACTTGGACGGTGAGTAATGCTGGCGTGGGTAAATACGGCTCCATTTCTATTGATGCAAATGGAGACTGGACGTATACCCTAAATAACAGCAGTAAAAGAGTGCAACGACTGCTTGAGGGACAGGAAGAACATGATTTCTTCACAGTAACCGTGAACGATGGTAATGGTGGAGTTGATACCAAACTCATCACGATTGAAGTTACGGGTACAAATGATACCCCTCGTATGACAGGTTCAAGAGTGGGTACGGTAACAGAAGACGGAACGTTATCCGTATCTAAGAAATTAAAGCCTGGCGATGCCGATCAAAACGATACTCATACATGGGAAGTGACTCAGTTCCATCCAAGCAGCTTAGGTACATTCAGTGTTAATGCCTATGGATGGTGGACGTTTACACTTGAT
Organism: Vibrio penaeicida; assembly: GCF_019977755.1. Lineage (NCBI taxonomy): Bacteria > Pseudomonadati > Pseudomonadota > Gammaproteobacteria > Vibrionales > Vibrionaceae > Vibrio > Vibrio penaeicida. The sequence goes on from NZ_AP025144.1 coordinate 1,771,048, forward strand.
AATGACAAAGCCGACCATCTCGACGTAGGTGATACCGTTCGGGAAGAATATTGGGTGAAAGTTACTGATAGTGAAGGGGCTTCCACCACGAAAAAGGTAGTGGTGACGATTGAAGGAACGAACGATGTTCCGGCTCTAGACGGTGACCCAGATGCCGATGATACTCACACGTTTGCCGTATTGAACCCTAAAGGGCTGTTTGGTGAATTGACGATGAATTCCGATGGTAATTGGGATTACGCGCTAACAAATTCAAATAGCCGAGTACAGGCACTTGCCGATGGTGAAACGTTAACGGACACCTATCGGGTGACTGTAACGGATAGTCATGGAGAGAAAACAGAAAAGAACCTAGTTATTACCATTCAAGGTACCAACGACGATCCGTCGATAACAGGTAAAACTTCAGGAACAGTGATTGAAGCGACTGCTGGTCAGCAAGAAGCGGAAGGGCAACTTACTGCACTTGATATCGATACAACGGATACGCACACTTGGAAAGTCTTGGCTCCTGCCGGCACATTCGGAACACTTGCCATTGACGAGGATACTGGGAAGTGGACATACCAACTTGATTCAACCAAAGACGCGACGCTTAAATTGGACGCGGGTGAAATAGCTCAGGATACATTCACTGTTGAAGTGGATGACGGAAATTTAGGAAAAACCACGCAAGAAATCACCATCAATGTGGTTGGGACCAACACCGATCCTAGTATTATCGGCGACGATACTGGCAGCATAAAAGAGCTTGCAGGTACGGGCACGCCACCAACCCCTAATACCACGACAGGTACACTAGAGTCTGGCGATCCTGATGGGAGTGATACACATACCTGGATCGTTGTAGACCCATCTGGTAGCTATGGTTCTCTTTCTATTGATGGTAATGGTCAATGGACGTTTACTCTCAATGATTCATCTAATTCAGTTAACCAATTGGATGAAGGCGACACTGCAACTGATACGTTTACAGTGCGAGCGACAGATAGCTTTGGTCAACAAAGTGAATCTCAAGTAGAGATAACCATTACAGGCACCAATGACGCACCAACACTCTCAGGCAGTCAATTGTCTAAAACGATCACAGAAGATGGAGCAACCGCTGTTTCCGGTCAGCTTCAATCAGGGGATCCAGATAAAGATGATGGTGCAGAGTTTGGTATATCAGGTCCCCCCAACGCTGGAGAAGGAACATACGGCGTTCTTGTTGTAAATCCGACAACAGGACAGTGGAGTTATACCCTAAACGATGCAAATTCAACCGCCATTCAACAGCTTTCACCGACGACAAGTTTGACGGAGACGTTTACGGTCTTTGTCGAAGATGATGCAGGAGAAAAAGTAGAGAAAACGCTCACTATTACGATTGCTGGGACCAATGATGAACCAGAAATTATCGGTGATGTTGCTGCAACGTATACCGAAGATAATGGTTCAGGTGCAAGTGTCTCGTTGACCGGAAATCTTGATGTACAGGAAATCGATATTGATGTTGCTGATGGGACTGACACGGATACTGTCGATACAGTTAAGTTTGCTGCCTCTACGTTTACGGGTAATTTAGGTACGCTGACTGTTGATGAAAATGGTCAATGGGAGTATTTGATCAACAATGATTCTCCGCAAGTTCAAGGCTTGCGTCAGGACGATACTTATGTAGAAACATTTACCGTACTTGCTGAAGACGAATTTGGTGCGATTGTGAGTAAAGATCTCACCATAACTGTCAAAGGAACCAATGATTTGCCTGTAGTGAGCGGCGATGATGATGGCACAGTCACAGCAACGAAGTCCGAATCCGCAAAAGGTATGGTTGTTGCCACTGATGTTGATTCTCTTGACGATGTTAAGGAATGGACTGTTGTAGACAGCGATGGAACCTACGGAACCTTAAGTATCGACTCTTCAACTGGTGAATGGATTTACACTTTAGATGCAGGAAAAACAATGCCTGCAACAAACGCCACTGCCGATGACATATTTTATGTCCAAGCGAAAGATCTAGACGATGGTTTGTCGGCACCTTTCCCAATTGTCATTAAAGTGCAAGGCTCTGGCTTTCCGCCAGTTGGAGGTGGTGGTACACCAAACAACGATCAGCCAGACATTGTCGGAGATATCTCAGGCTCTGTGACCGAAGACTCTCTTACTTCTGAATCTGGTCAGCTAATAGCCAATGACCCTGATGTCGCGGACTCGCATACTTGGAGCTTAATTAATAGCGGCGGTACTGCTGAACCCGATAACAAGCTTGAAGGGACATATGGTACGTTGGAACTCAATCCAGCAACCGGTAAATGGCACTATGTTTTAAATAACAATAATCCTCTGGTTCAAGCATTGGAGCCTGGGCAAGTTGTTCAAGAGACGTTTACTGTAAAAGTGACAGACTCTTCAGGAGAATCCAACGACTCAGATACCCAAACTATTACGATTGATGTAGTGGGGAGCGCTGATCACGTTGAAGTAACCAACCCAGTTATAGAAACGGCACAAGTTGTTGAAGAAACAACGGAAACGGATTCAGGCACACTTACCGTGCCAACAGGGCTCGGTACAGGAACATGGCATTTACCAACGGGTGAAGGTCAATACGGTACATTAACTCTCGATTCATCAGGGAACTGGAGCTATAACCTCAACAGTTCAAACGCGGCTGTTAATCAACTAAAAGAAGGTGCAAAGCTTACCGAAACTTTCGAAGTTGTTGTCGTCGATGAATATGGAAAAACCACCGTTGACGCAAGTGGTAATCCAATAAAGCTTCAAGTTGAAATTGATATTAGAGGCACTAATGATTCACCAAACATAACAGGTGAACTGACGAGTAGTATTGCGAATACTGATGACGACGGTAAAGTCGCTGGATCGCTTAATTCTGGCGACCCTGACGTTGGTGATGTACATGAGTGGCGATTGCCGAATGAGACAGCAGCGAATGAAGAGCAGGGATCATACGGGAAGCTGGTTCTTAACGCTGTGACCGGAAGTTATGAATATCAGCTAGATCAAAGTAATGCGACGGTTCAAAACTTAGGGCAAACAGACACGCTTACAGAAACTTTTGATGTCATTGTTCGAGATGCGCTCGGGCTTGAGTCTTCGGAAACGATCACAATTACCGTTACGGGTTCCAATGATGCTCCGGTAGTTTCTGGTGATGTTTCTGGAACGGCAGAAGAAAACAGTAGCACGCCAGCTTCAGGAAAATTGGATGCGACGGAATCCAATTCTGATGATTCAGCTTCCTTTATACCTAAAGAAGGAGGTAATGCACTTCAAGGGACGTACGGAACATTCGAGATTGATGCTGCCGGAAACTGGGTTTACAACTTATATAACGGGCAACCTCATGTCGAGAAGCTTTCGCCGGATTCATCTGTAACGGAAACCTTCGTGGTAACAGCGGTCGACAGCTTTGGCGTGACCACTCGTGAAACTGTGACTGTAACTATTACGGGGACGAATGACGACCCTGTCATTTCTGGTGATGCAACCGGCGTTGTTGCGGAAACGGCAATCACGACAGCATCTGGAAGTTTGGTAACAGCAGACGTCGATGAAGCAGATATTTCGAGTTACAGCGTAACCACTGCATCGTCATACGGAACAATGACAGTTAACCCTACTACAGGTGTGTGGGAGTACGTTGTCGACAGCAACAACACAACTGTGAATAGCTTAGGCAAAGGCTCTTCAATTGTAGATACAGCGGTTGTGACCGTTACCGACAAATTCGGCGGTACTGATACCATGACCATCAATATCACCATCAATGGTGAAAATGATACCCCAGTTATTGTGGGTAACCTTCCGTCAGACACAGATGCAACTGCGCAGGAAGAATCTGTAATTACGGTGACAGGTCAGCTCAACTCCGGTGACCCAGATGTCTTAGATACTCCTGACTCCCATATCTGGGAGGTGCTGAATGACAACTCTCCATACGGAAGTATGTCTATCGACCAGAGTGGAGAATGGACATTTGATTTAGACAATAGTCACTCCGACATTCAAGAGCTGGGTGCAGGAGAAGAAATTGTTTTTGAGTATCAGATTAAAGTGTCTGATCAACACAACGAGAGTGATACGCAGACTGTTTCAATCACAGTTAAGGGAACCAACGATACTCCAACCGTGAGTGGTCCACTGACGGGTAGTACATCCGAAGACGGAACGTCGAGCACGACAGGTGATCTGAACGTAAGTGATGTAGATGTGAACGACACACATACTTGGAGCGTGACTGGTAGTGATACGGGGACGTATGGTTCTATTACGGTAGATGCTAATGGCGTATGGACATACACGCTAGCAAATGGTTCGGATGCCGTACAAAATTTGGCTGCTGGACAGACAGAACAAGATACCTTCCAGATCAGCGTTTTTGACGGTACTGAAACGGTAACAAAAACCGTAACAATCGACGTACAAGGAAGTAACGATACACCATCAATTACTGGTGACGTATCGGGTGGAATCTCTCAAGACTCAGCTTCTAGTATTACAGGGGACTTGAACGTATCAGACAAAGATTTAACGGATACGCACTCTTGGTCGCTAGTTGGTAGCGCGACTGGTCAATATGGTGAGATAACACTTAATGCCTCTTCAGGTGAGTGGGAGTACACCGTTAATAATGCGTTGCTTGGCAGCGATGCGTTAGGAGAAGGTGAGACAGATACTGAAACCTTTACTGTGCAAGTATCTGATGGAAATGGCGGTGTAACTAACCAAAACATCGTTATTACAGTATCTGGCAGAAATGATGCACCAACGGTAACAGCTGTAAATGTTGCAGGTACAACAACACTTGGGTTTACAGCGTTAGCGTCTGGAAGCCTTACAGCGTCAGATCCCGATTCAAACAATACTTCTCTGCTTTGGTCTGTATCCGATCCGAACGGAACATATGGAAACCTTAGTATCGATCAGTCTGGGATGTGGTCTTACGTTATTGACGAAACCAAACCCAATGCATCTGACCTTATTAGCGGCGTGACAAAAACGGAAACCTTCACAATTGAAGTTGAAGATTCACATGGTGGTATTTCTACTGAAACAGTGATTGTAACGGTTAACGGTGCGTTGTTCAGCGGGTCTATTACTACGGGTAATGACATACTCATCGCAACCGATGAAAATGAAGTTATTTATGGTGATCCGAAAGGGAGCGGTGTTGTCTCTCAAGACTCTTTTGTATGGCAACCTGGCTCATTAAGTTCGCCAGCAGGGCACGACATAGTTCGAGAGTTCGATGCTAACAATGACCAGTTGGATATTAGCGCAATCGTAGAAGCAGATAACTTGCTAGGTCTTTCTACGTTAGCATCCAATATTGCTCTCTCAGAGAGCTCCGGTAGCAGTGTACTTACCATAAGTGATGTTAGCGGCGTAATTCAAACCATTGAATTAGAAAATGTTGGACTGAGTGAATTACTGGATCATGCCTCTCCAAATAGCTTATCTTCTGAAGAAAAAATTGAACGTTTGCTGGATAACGGAAGCTTGGTCGTAAGCGACAATATTGGCGATAGTAGCGCTAATACCATTGGTGGTGGAATCTTATCTGACAGCTTATTTGGTTTGTCTGGAGATGACATACTTGATGGTGATAGCGGTTCAGATATTCTCGTAGGCGGTAGTGGGAACGATATTTTAACTGGCGGCAGTGGGAATGATTTGTTTATCTGGTACAAAGGAGAAACAGACAGTGCCTCAAGCCATGATCAGATTACGGATTTTACGTTGTCTACCGATACCAGTATCGGCGATAAGATGGACTTAAGGGACATCTTGCCTGATTCAGTAGATGGCAGCGATCTTTCATCTCTGCTTGGTCATATTTCCGCTTCTGTTTCTAGTGATAGTTCGACTCTAGAGCTTGTTGTAACGCCTGAAACCGGAATGACTCAGGCTATAGATGTAGTCATCGGAAATGCTGGTGATTATGGTTTATCACTCACTTCAACCTCAAGTGAAATAGTGAGTGAACTTATGAATCAAAACGCTTTTAAATGGGATTAATATAAAATTCTCTACTTTCAAAGGGCTGGAATTCTCCAGCCCATTCTTATTTGTACTTCTCTACCCATCGAATTCATTTCCACATGTGACTTAATATCGCTGAATATATTAATACTTATCTAGTACTTTTAACGAATGCGTATTGACCCAATTTTTTTGACGCTTCGTATCCTAACTAAGAGTGCGTTTTGATCTAAAGATGAGTCAATTTTTGTCAAGCTGATTAAAAGGTAGGCATAAAAGATAACTGACTTTATGAGATATTCTTTTGGCTTGTTTCGGAAATTAAAATTGTTTTTAATCAATTAGATGTGGGTGGGTGTTGATTCTTAGGTTTTATCAAAAAGAAAAGTTAATAATTTGAATCACAAATGAGAATGAATTCTCTATATTGAGAATATTGGTTAAATAATCATTTAATCAGTCATATGTAATTGAGTGGAAAATGGCTTGTTAGCGACATACTTGTCAATAAAGCTCTTGCTGAAACGTTCATAGTCGAAATTAATTTTCCTTAAAAAATAAACTTTAAGTTTAAATTTGGTTGTTTAATCATCGATTTAATTTCAAATTGTTTAAATTGATTTGAAATGTAATTTTAAGGTTATCAACTTTGAGAGCTGGCTCATAAAGTCTGTAGGGATTGTAAAGAGATATTGAATCAGCTGATGGGTTTTGTGGAGTTAGTTCCATATAGGTGGTAAATTATTAGATTAACTAATAAAAATCTAATGCGTCATACATTCTGGCACGTAATGATGCAACGAAACGAATAATTTTGGGGTTAGCATGGATTCTATTCAATCTCTTTTGTCATCAGCGATCGCAGGTATCAGTCAATTAATTGTTATCGATCAGGAAGGCAACGTTCGAGTTGTTCCAAAAGGAACGCCATTACTTCCAGGTGAAGTTGTTTTTGCATCAGACGATGTACAAGAACAAACCTCTCCAAAAGCAAGTATTGTTGATAATGATCAGAACTTGAATGAGTTGGAGCTTGATGAAGATATCCAAGACATCTTTGCAGCTTTAGAAAGTGGTGATGACCCGACTCAATTGGGTGATGAATTTGCCGCTGCTGCAGGTACTGCTGCTTCGGGGTCGAGCTTAACGACTTCAGGAGAAATTGAGCGAGTTGGTGCTCAGTCTATCGCGGAAACCTCTTTTGATACAGGCAGCCTAGAAAGCCAGGGGCTGTCTCGAACCCAAAGTTTAACTTTATTAGAATCCTACCGAATTTTACTTACGACAGAACCAGGTCCAGAAGGTGCGCCTACATTATCCATCCCAGAAGCTATTAACTCAGTTAATGCAGAAGAAGCACAAGATGGTGTTGATGTTCTTGTAACTGTTCCAGCAGGTACAACCATTGAAGATACAATCTTCCTTGAAGTATCAAGACCGACTGGTGGTTCTGCCTTTATAGAAGTGCCTGTTCCTGATGATTGGGATGGCTTCTCTCCAATAGTTGTTACCATTCCAGCGACGGATTTGACAACAGACGGTGATTACACTGTTACCGCTGAAGTTGTTAAACCAAATGGTGATTCAACTTCAACCAGTTCGCCTATCACCTTTGATCTTGATACTACGCCTCCATCTGCACCTATTGTAACGATTGAAGATGATCTCAACGACGACGGTTTGCTCGCGGATGATGAACTAGAAGGGCAAGTCACTGTTACGGTTAGTATCCCATCAGATGCAGAAGTTGGTGATGTGCTTTCAGTGACGGGGCAACCTGACACTATTATCACCCAAGAAATGATTAATAACGGTGCGATTTCTTTTGAGTACGATCGCCCAGAAGATGGTGATTCACTGAATATCACGGCGACGGTGACTGACCAAGCAGGTAACACCTCAGCTGAAGGCAATGATAGCGTTGTTACTGAAGATAACACACCAACTGGTGCGCCTGTTGTCCAAATATTGGACGATGCGAATGATGATGGAATCCTAACCTCAGATGAAAACGATGGGACAGTGGATGTCAGAATTACGCTTCCTGAAGGCGTTAAAGTCGGCGATACGCTAAAAATCACTGGACAACCCGATCTAATCATCAACCAAGAACAAATCGATGTTGGGTTTATTACCGTCACATACCCAGCTCCAGGTGAAAATGAAACTCTTACTGTAAATGCCACCATTACTGATACATCAGGTAATGTTTCAGCGGAAGGAACAGACTCCGTTACTGGTGAGAATATCAATGATAACCCAGTCATCGCAGATGAAAATGGGAACCCACTTGGTGACTCTCTGAGTGTGTCGACGAATGAAGATACCCAAGTTGGTGGAAGACTCACAGCGACAGATGTCGATGGTGATGTATTAACTTTTGCAAAAGGCACAGAACCCTCTAACGGCACGCTAACGGTAGATGCTGACGGAAATTGGTCTTATACACCTAACGAAAATTACAATGGTAATGACAGCTTTACTGTAATCGTAAGTGACGGTAATGGTGGAACAGATACGATAACTGTGAATGTTGGTGTTACCGCTGTTAATGATGATCCAACAGCAACAGCAGAAACAGCATCAGTCAATGAAGATGCGACGGTTAGTGGACAAATTGAAGCGTCGGATGTCGATCTCCCTGCTGATAAATCGTTAATATTTACAACAAACGAAGAAGTGAAAGGACTAACACTTAATTCAGATGGCACATATACCTTCGACGCAAGCGAATATGATGATCTGAAAGAAGGGCAAGAACTTGTTATTACAGTACCAGTTACTGTTGAAGATGACGCAGGTGGTAGTACAACGACTTCTCTTACCATTACCGTTATTGGTAGCAATGATCCTGCTGATGTGACTGCCGATGTAGCAAATTTGACGGAGTCTGACTCTGTACTTACTGCAAGTGGTCAACTTGAAAGCACTGATCCAGATGGTAATGACAACACATTTAAAGCGACCACTATTAGCGGCACATATGGTGTATTGACGCTTCAAGCAGACGGTAGCTGGAATTTTGAATCTCACACTGCATTGGATGAGCTTGGGGCGAATGACCAAGTTACAGAACAGTTTATCGTAGAAACGGAAGATGGAACGAAATCGACCATCGACATTAATATCCAAGGTACTAACGATGCTCCTTCCGTGGAGTTGCAAACACATATTTGGATACTTGAAGGTGATACATCAAAAACAGTAAAAAGTCTGACAGTAAACGATGCTGATGCAAACGACAGCCATACTTTCACTGTTCTTTCTCAACCAGACACAAGTCTGGGTGATTTTGAAATGCGTGCCGATGGCAGCTATACGTTCGTTATCACAGACACTGAAGGCGCAGATAAGCTGCCGGAAGGTTATAAGCACAATGAGACTTATCAAATTGAAGTAAAAGATTCTCAAGGTGCAACAACTATTGTTGATGTTACGGTAACGATTACTGGTACAAATGACGCTGCTGAAGTGACATCGGCTACTAAAACATTAACAGAAACCGATGGTATTGTAAGAACGAGCGGCACCTTAACGCATACAGACGTAGACGGTGCGGATGACACATTCAAAGCCGATACGATCGAAAGTGATATCGGAACGTTGTACATTCATAAAAGTGGTGAGTGGCAATTCAAATCTAGCAGTGCATACGATCACCTTGATGAAGGAGAGTCTGTAACACACACCTTCAATGTCTTTACTGAAGATGGTACCCCAACAACAGTCAAGATTACAATTGAAGGTACCAATGATGCACCGGTTGCTACCGCAGATACTGCTACAACGCTAGAAGACAATTCAGTAACCATAGATGTATTGGCTAACGATACCGATGCAGAAGGCAACCCTCTATCCATCAAAGAGGCGTCAGTTCCAGCGAATCAAGGAACAGTTGAGATTGTAGATGGGAAAATCGTATTCACCCCAGCCGAAAACTTCAATGGCGAAGCCACGATTACCTATACAACCACAGATGGAAAGCTAGATAGCGAACCTACCACTGTGAAAGTAACTGTTGAAGCAGTTAATGATGATGTAGGCGCGGTAACAGATTCAGACGGCAATGACAATACAGTTGCTGAGAATGCGAGCATTGGTACCGAAGTTAACATTACAGGTCTTGCAGTAGACGTAGATGGTCAAAGTGTTACTTATACGTTGAGTGACAATGCAGATGGTCTATTTACTATAGATCCTGAAACAGGTGTCGTTACTGTCAATGGCGCATTAGATCATGAAACTTCAGATTCTCATACTATTGAAATTACAGCCACTTCCGAAGATGGCAGTCAATCCAGCCAAACTTTCACCATTAATGTCAGTGATATTGACGAAATTGCCCCAGAAGCGCCAGGCGTGGAGATCACAGAAGATACGGATAACGACGGTCTGATCAGCAAGGCGGAGTTGGACGGTGACGTGAACGTGACCATCAGCCTGACAGGCACAGGCGCGGTGAAAGGCGATACCTTGACCGTGAACGGCACGGCTATCGAACTGACACAAGCTCACATCGACGCAGGCGAAGTGTTGACGACGGTGGATGCACCGGCGGAAGGCGCGACACTGACAGTGGACGCGACCATCACGGATGCGGCGGGCAACGTGTCAGAGAAAGGCACAGACAGTGCGAAACTGGATACCACCGCGGCGGGAGCGCCAGGCGTGGAGATCACAGAAGATACGGATAACGACGGTCTGATCAGCAAGGCGGAGTTGGACGGTGACGTGAACGTGACCATCAGCCTGACAGGCACAGGCGCGGTGAAAGGCGATACCTTGACCGTGAACGGCACGGCTATCGAACTGACACAAGCTCACATCGACGCAGGCGAAGTGTTGACGACGGTGGATGCACCGGCGGAAGGCGCGACACTGACAGTGGACGCGACCATCACGGATGCGGCGGGCAACGTGTCAGAGAAAGGCACAGACAGTGCGAAACTGGATACCACCGCGGCGGGAGCGCCAGGCGTGGAGATCACAGAAGATACGGATAACGACGGTCTGATCAGCAAGGCGGAGTTGGACGGTGACGTGAACGTGACCATCAGCCTGACAGGCACAGGCGCGGTGAAAGGCGATACCTTGACCGTGAACGGCACGGCTATCGAACTGACACAAGCTCACATCGACGCAGGCGAAGTGTTGACGACGGTGGATGCACCGGCGGAAGGCGCGACACTGACAGTGGACGCGACCATCACGGATGCGGCGGGCAACGTGTCAGAGAAAGGCACAGACAGTGCGAAACTGGATACCACCGCGGCGGGAGCGCCAGGCGTGGAGATCACAGAAGATACGGATAACGACGGTCTGATCAGCAAGGCGGAGTTGGACGGTGACGTGAACGTGACCATCAGCCTGACAGGCACAGGCGCGGTGAAAGGCGATACCTTGACCGTGAACGGCACGGCTATCGAACTGACACAAGCTCACATCGACGCAGGCGAAGTGTTGACGACGGTGGATGCACCGGCGGAAGGCGCGACACTGACAGTGGACGCGACCATCACGGATGCGGCGGGCAACGTGTCAGAGAAAGGCACAGACAGTGCGAAACTGGATACCACCGCGGCGGGAGCGCCAGGCGTGGAGATCACAGAAGATACGGATAACGACGGTCTGATCAGCAAGGCGGAGTTGGACGGTGACGTGAACGTGACCATCAGCCTGACAGGCACAGGCGCGGTGAAAGGCGATACCTTGACCGTGAACGGCACGGCTATCGAACTGACACAAGCTCACATCGACGCAGGCGAAGTGTTGACGACGGTGGATGCACCGGCGGAAGGCGCGACACTGACAGTGGACGCGACCATCACGGATGCGGCGGGCAACGTGTCAGAGAAAGGCACAGACAGTGCGAAACTGGATACCACCGCGGCGGGAGCGCCAGGCGTGGAGATCACAGAAGATACGGATAACGACGGTCTGATCAGCAAGGCGGAGTTGGACGGTGACGTGAACGTGACCATCAGCCTGACAGGCACAGGCGCGGTGAAAGGCGATACCTTGACCGTGAACGGCACGGCTATCGAACTGACACAAGCTCACATCGACGCAGGCGAAGTGTTGACGACGGTGGATGCACCGGCGGAAGGCGCGACACTGACAGTGGACGCGACCATCACGGATGCGGCGGGCAACGTGTCAGAGAAAGGCACAGACAGTGCGAAACTGGATACCACCGCGGCGGGAGCGCCAGGCGTGGAGATCACAGAAGATACGGATAACGACGGTCTGATCAGCAAGGCGGAGTTGGACGGTGACGTGAACGTGACCATCAGCCTGACAGGCACAGGCGCGGTGAAAGGCGATACCTTGACCGTGAACGGCACGGCTATCGAACTGACACAAGCTCACATCGACGCAGGCGAAGTGTTGACGACGGTGGATGCACCGGCGGAAGGCGCGACACTGACAGTGGACGCGACCATCACGGATGCGGCGGGCAACGTGTCAGAGAAAGGCACAGACAGTGCGAAACTGGATACCACCGCGGCGGGAGCGCCAGGCGTGGAGATCACAGAAGATACGGATAACGACGGTCTGATCAGCAAGGCGGAGTTGGACGGTGACGTGAACGTGACCATCAGCCTGACAGGCACAGGCGCGGTGAAAGGCGATACCTTGACCGTGAACGGCACGGCTATCGAACTGACACAAGCTCACATCGACGCAGGCGAAGTGTTGACGACGGTGGATGCACCGGCGGAAGGCGCGACACTGACAGTGGACGCGACCATCACGGATGCGGCGGGCAACGTGTCAGAGAAAGGCACAGACAGTGCGAAACTGGATACCACCGCGGCGGGAGCGCCAGGCGTGGAGATCACAGAAGATACGGATAACGACGGTCTGATCAGCAAGGCGGAGTTGGACGGTGACGTGAACGTGACCATCAGCCTGACAGGCACAGGCGCGGTGAAAGGCGATACCTTGACCGTGAACGGCACGGCTATCGAACTGACACAAGCTCACATCGACGCAGGCGAAGTGTTGACGACGGTGGATGCACCGGCGGAAGGCGCGACACTGACAGTGGACGCGACCATCACGGATGCGGCGGGCAACGTGTCAGAGAAAGGCACAGACAGTGCGAAACTGGATACCACCGCGGCGGGAGCGCCAGGCGTGGAGATCACAGAAGATACGGATAACGACGGTCTGATCAGCAAGGCGGAGTTGGACGGTGACGTGAACGTGACCATCAGCCTGACAGGCACAGGCGCGGTGAAAGGCGATACCTTGACCGTGAACGGCACGGCTATCGAACTGACACAAGCTCACATCGACGCAGGCGAAGTGTTGACGACGGTGGATGCACCGGCGGAAGGCGCGACACTGACAGTGGACGCGACCATCACGGATGCGGCGGGCAACGTGTCAGAGAAAGGCACAGACAGTGCGAAACTGGATACCACCGCGGCGGGAGCGCCAGGCGTGGAGATCACAGAAGATACGGATAACGACGGTCTGATCAGCAAGGCGGAGTTGGACGGTGACGTGAACGTGACCATCAGCCTGACAGGCACAGGCGCGGTGAAAGGCGATACCTTGACCGTGAACGGCACGGCTATCGAACTGACACAAGCTCACATCGACGCAGGCGAAGTGTTGACGACGGTGGATGCACCGGCGGAAGGCGCGACACTGACAGTGGACGCGACCATCACGGATGCGGCGGGCAACGTGTCAGAGAAAGGCACAGACAGTGCGAAACTGGATACCACCGCGGCGGGAGCGCCAGGCGTGGAGATCACAGAAGATACGGATAACGACGGTCTGATCAGCAAGGCGGAGTTGGACGGTGACGTGAACGTGACCATCAGCCTGACAGGCACAGGCGCGGTGAAAGGCGATACCTTGACCGTGAACGGCACGGCTATCGAACTGACACAAGCTCACATCGACGCAGGCGAAGTGTTGACGACGGTGGATGCACCGGCGGAAGGCGCGACACTGACAGTGGACGCGACCATCACGGATGCGGCGGGCAACGTGTCAGAGAAAGGCACAGACAGTGCGAAACTGGATACCACCGCGGCGGGAGCGCCAGGCGTGGAGATCACAGAAGATACGGATAACGACGGTCTGATCAGCAAGGCGGAGTTGGACGGTGACGTGAACGTGACCATCAGCCTGACAGGCACAGGCGCGGTGAAAGGCGATACCTTGACCGTGAACGGCACGGCTATCGAACTGACACAAGCTCACATCGACGCAGGCGAAGTGTTGACGACGGTGGATGCACCGGCGGAAGGCGCGACACTGACAGTGGACGCGACCATCACGGATGCGGCGGGCAACGTGTCAGAGAAAGGCACAGACAGTGCGAAACTGGATACCACCGCGGCGGGAGCGCCAGGCGTGGAGATCACAGAAGATACGGATAACGACGGTCTGATCAGCAAGGCGGAGTTGGACGGTGACGTGAACGTGACCATCAGCCTGACAGGCACAGGCGCGGTGAAAGGCGATACCTTGACCGTGAACGGCACGGCTATCGAACTGACACAAGCTCACATCGACGCAGGCGAAGTGTTGACGACGGTGGATGCACCGGCGGAAGGCGCGACACTGACAGTGGACGCGACCATCACGGATGCGGCGGGCAACGTGTCAGAGAAAGGCACAGACAGTGCGAAACTGGATACCACCGCGGCGGGAGCGCCAGGCGTGGAGATCACAGAAGATACGGATAACGACGGTCTGATCAGCAAGGCGGAGTTGGACGGTGACGTGAACGTGACCATCAGCCTGACAGGCACAGGCGCGGTGAAAGGCGATACCTTGACCGTGAACGGCACGGCTATCGAACTGACACAAGCTCACATCGACGCAGGCGAAGTGTTGACGACGGTGGATGCACCGGGCAACGTGTCAGAGAAAGGCACAGACAGTGCGAAACTGGATACCACCGCGGCGGGAGCGCCAGGCGTGGAGATCACAGAAGATACGGATAACGACGGTCTGATCAGCAAGGCGGAGTTGGACGGTGACGTGAACGTGACCATCAGCCTGACAGGCACAGGCGCGGTGAAAGGCGATACCTTGACCGTGAACGGCACGGCTATCGAACTGACACAAGCTCACATCGACGCAGGCGAAGTGTTGACGACGGTGGATGCACCGGCGGAAGGCGCGACACTGACAGTGGACGCGACCATCACGGATGCGGCGGGCAACGTGTCAGAGAAAGGCACAGACAGTGCGAAACTGGATACCACCGCGGCGGGAGCGCCAGGCGTGGAGATCACAGAAGATACGGATAACGACGGTCTGATCAGCAAGGCGGAGTTGGACGGTGACGTGAACGTGACCATCAGCCTGACAGGCACAGGCGCGGTGAAAGGCGATACCTTGACCGTGAACGGCACGGCTATCGAACTGACACAAGCTCACATCGACGCAGGCGAAGTGTTGACGACGGTGGATGCACCGGCGGAAGGCGCGACACTGACAGTGGACGCGACCATCACGGATGCGGCGGGCAACGTGTCAGAGAAAGGCACAGACAGTGCGAAACTGGATACCACCGCGGCGGGAGCGCCAGGCGTGGAGATCACAGAAGATACGGATAACGACGGTCTGATCAGCAAGGCGGAGTTGGACGGTGACGTGAACGTGACCATCAGCCTGACAGGCACAGGCGCGGTGAAAGGCGATACCTTGACCGTGAACGGCACGGCTATCGAACTGACACAAGCTCACATCGACGCAGGCGAAGTGTTGACGACGGTGGATGCACCGGCGGAAGGCGCGACACTGACAGTGGACGCGACCATCACGGATGCGGCGGGCAACGTGTCAGAGAAAGGCACAGACAGTGCGAAACTGGATACCACCGCGGCGGGAGCGCCAGGCGTGGAGATCACAGAAGATACGGATAACGACGGTCTGATCAGCAAGGCGGAGTTGGACGGTGACGTGAACGTGACCATCAGCCTGACAGGCACAGGCGCGGTGAAAGGCGATACCTTGACCGTGAACGGCACGGCTATCGAACTGACACAAGCTCACATCGACGCAGGCGAAGTGTTGACGACGGTGGATGCACCGGCGGAAGGCGCGACACTGACAGTGGACGCGACCATCACGGATGCGGCGGGCAACGTGTCAGAGAAAGGCACAGACAGTGCGAAACTGGATACCACCGCGGCGGGAGCGCCAGGCGTGGAGATCACAGAAGATACGGATAACGACGGTCTGATCAGCAAGGCGGAGTTGGACGGTGACGTGAACGTGACCATCAGCCTGACAGGCACAGGCGCGGTGAAAGGCGATACCTTGACCGTGAACGGCACGGCTATCGAACTGACACAAGCTCACATCGACGCAGGCGAAGTGTTGACGACGGTGGATGCACCGGCGGAAGGCGCGACACTGACAGTGGACGCGACCATCACGGATGCGGCGGGCAACGTGTCAGAGAAAGGCACAGACAGTGCGAAACTGGATACCACCGCGGCGGGAGCGCCAGGCGTGGAGATCACAGAAGATACGGATAACGACGGTCTGATCAGCAAGGCGGAGTTGGACGGTGACGTGAACGTGACCATCAGCCTGACAGGCACAGGCGCGGTGAAAGGCGATACCTTGACCGTGAACGGCACGGCTATCGAACTGACACAAGCTCACATCGACGCAGGCGAAGTGTTGACGACGGTGGATGCACCGGCGGAAGGCGCGACACTGACAGTGGACGCGACCATCACGGATGCGGCGGGCAACGTGTCAGAGAAAGGCACAGACAGTGCGAAACTGGATACCACCGCGGCGGGAGCGCCAGGCGTGGAGATCACAGAAGATACGGATAACGACGGTCTGATCAGCAAGGCGGAGTTGGACGGTGACGTGAACGTGACCATCAGCCTGACAGGCACAGGCGCGGTGAAAGGCGATACCTTGACCGTGAACGGCACGGCTATCGAACTGACACAAGCTCACATCGACGCAGGCGAAGTGTTGACGACGGTGGATGCACCGGCGGAAGGCGCGACACTGACAGTGGACGCGACCATCACGGATGCGGCGGGCAACGTGTCAGAGAAAGGCACAGACAGTGCGAAACTGGATACAGCGGTATTGACGCACCCAACAGACGATGGGAAAGCGGCCATCACGTCCGACATCACGGACGCGACCAACAGTGGTCTAAAAACCGACACCATCACCAACGACAACACCCCGGACATCACGGGTGTGACGGAAGCGGGCGCGACCGTGACCATCACGTACACGGATGCGACGGATACCGTTCGCACAGCGACCGGCACCGCGGATGCGAATGGTGTCTACACCATCGCCATCACGAACGAGCTGAAAGACGGCGCAAACAGCCTGAGCATCGCCGTGACAGATACGGCAGGCAACGAAGCGACGACCACGCAAGACGTGACGGTCGACACGAGCCACCCAACCATCAGCATCGACGCCGACTTGGCGGGCGATGACGTGATCAACGCGAGCGAGAAAGGTCAGGCGCTGACCATCAGCGGCACCACCACGAACGTAGAAAACGGTCAGTTGGTGAGCGTGACCATCGACGGCAAGACCTACACAGGTGAGGTTCAAGGCAACGTCTGGAGCATCGTGGTTCCGGCGGCGGACGTGGCGAACTTCGAAGAAGGTCTGGAAGGCATTACCGCGGACGTCAGCGACGTGGCCGGCAATGCTGCGACGCAAGCGACATCCAGCATCGAAGTGGACGCCACTGTGGCTAAACCAACCATCACAAACATTACAGACGACTCAGAAAACAGTGATTACTCTGAAGTGACTTTGCATGGTACGGGCAGTGAAGCTGGAAATACGATTGAAGTGTTTGCTAAAAATGAAGATGGTGATTATGTCTCAATTGGCACTGCAACAGTTCAAAATGATTTAAGTTGGACGCTTGATATCTCTGATATCAGCGCAACGCCTACCAATGACAACGAGTTTATGTTTGCGAAGGAAACGGATCCTGCAGGCAATGTTAGTGAGGCTTCTGATACGGTTCATTATTATCACGGTACCTATGATCCTGCTGTAACTGAGGCGTCTGACGACTACGTGCTTCTTGGCGGTGGTAATGACGAACTTAGAATGGTTTCGGACGATGACAATGATTATTTTGTTGCCGACGGCGGTGCTCATCATGATCGTGCGGTATTCACAGGGAATATTGATGAATACCAGATAAGCATTAATAGCAATGGCGAAATTGTCATCTACGAACCAACTGAGAAAGACACAAACGTCTTTAGGGAATTTGAGTCATTTAAGTTTGATGAAGAAGTTTACACAGTTGAAGACCTACTTAAACCAGAGGTGACTATTACTAGTGATACAAATAATGATGAAGTGTTGGCAGGCTCTGAGATTGGTCAAAATATTGCGTACCAGATAGATCTTCCAAAAGGAGCGACAGTAGGAACTGTCTTACTTGTTACTTTACCTTCTGGAGTACAGTCAATTACACTGTCTGAGCAGCAAATTACCAGTGGAAAAGTTGAAGGTTCCTATGTAACTCCTGCCGAGGGCAGTGATTTTGAAGTGAGCGTATCTATAACTTATCCAGATGGTTCTCAATATGGGTCTACAGATACAGTTCACGTAAACGAAGGACCTGAAGTTAACGATTTCTCTGTATCGTCAACGTCTAGCGTCTTTGACGTTCCATTCTCTAGTCATGCGACCGATACAGAAGATGATGTGGATTCAAGTAAAACAACAAGTATTGTTATTACCAGCCTTCCAGAGTTTGGAACGCTATATGTAATTAATGATGATGGTTCTAGAACCGACTTATCTGTAGGTTCAAAAGTTGATGATACCTCTAACATTAAGTATGAGCTAGATGGGAATGTTAATGCTGATTTCAGTTTTGATGCGACTGATTACCATGGCGATACCCCAATTAATGACTTGACAGAAATCGCTTTAGAAAGTGGTTTGGTGATAACTGGCGGAAGCATTGCTGATGACGGTTCCTTGATTCAGGGAACACTGAATTATCATAGCGCAGTTAATGAAAATGGCATTGGTGTAAACGGCAATGAAGTTGAAAGTGACAGCAAAGAATATATTTCTATTGATTTTGGCGATGGTACGAATGTAACTGAAGCGAATATTTCTCTTGGCAGTTTACATGACCATTACACAGATACTGATCTTGGGATTGACGCCAAGGTTCATATCGAACTCTACAAAGATGGCGTTTTACAGAAGACCGTTATAGTTGATTCGTCTAGTGATATAGAGAACTCTCAATATGTTGCCAATCTTCAATTAGATAGTGGTTTTGATGAAGTTCGTTTGACGACTACAGCTGGTCAGAATTCAAACTTCACTTTATCGAATATTGAAGTAGTTGATTCGGAAATCAATGATGAGATTGAGTATAAGGCAGTCGATTCTGATGGACAGGAAAGTGATGATACGGCAGTTGTAGACATTACTATTCCAAGCTCCGAGTCTGCACTAGAGAGAGCGCCTGTCGTTAACGGCGATGCAGACTTAGGTAACTCTGCAGAAGATAACGCTTTTGTTATTGATGCGGCTAAATTACAGTTACTGTTGAATACGGCGACGGACGAAAATCAAGACGACTTGTTTATTTCTGCTCTTTCTGTCGATGAGTCAAAAGGTGAGCTTGTTGTTACAACTAACTCTCACGGTCAAGTGACAGGTGCGGTGTTCCACCCGAACGAAAATATGTCTGCAGATGATATTAAGTTCGATTTCACTGTTAGCGACGGCAAGTTAACAGATACGGGAAGCGCGTACCTAGACGTGACCCCAGTAGCTGATGCACCAGAGGTTAATGTATCGCTCACTGGTAGTCCTACTCATGTCTACTCTGAGTTCCCTACATTTGGAATGACCTATGAAGACTTCTTACCTGAAAACTTCGATGGAACAGAGTTTGGTATAGAGAACACTCAAATTATTGATGTGTGGGGCGAGCGCTCAGGTACATCAAAGCGTGATTACGTATTTGGTGAATTCGACAATGGTGCTAGTTATTCGATATCAGGTGGTGACGGTAACGATATTCTAGTCGGTGCCAAGGATTCTAAGAATGATATCAGAGGCGATTTAGGTGATGACATCCTTGTAGCGGGCAACGGCACAGATGCGTTGTACGGCTCAAATCATTACGATCCCAATGCCAAAGATGTCGCGATACTAAAAGGCAACAGCACGGATTATGAAATCAGCAAAGGCTCTGGCTTTACCAGTAATGACCGCTGGTTCAACTTCTCTGAAGATGGAGCGAACGAAGTTAATTCATTGCATTTGCACAACATTAAGTATGTTCAGTTTGAAGATGGTATTTTTGAGCTCGACCCAGATACAGGTTCGTTGACAAAAGTTGAGCCTACATCATCTGAATACCCACTGAATATTGAAGCATCCTTAACCGATGTTGATGGAAGTGAGACGTTAACGGAGATTGAGATCTCTGGCCTTGCTCAAGGTGATGTATTGAAAGACGCCAGCGGAGCAGTCATCGGTACTGCTTCAAGTGATGGCACCATCACACTTTCTGGGCTTTGGTCTTCCGATGCAACATCGGTGACCTTATCTGGTCTGACTCTAGTAACGACGGCAACTAACGCAGCGGAAATTTCTGTAACTGCAACTTCTCAGGAAGGAAGTGACACAGCAAATACAGCCTCAGGGGATGACTCAATCGTCCTTAGTGATTTTGCTGGCGTAACAATGAGTGGCGATGGGCAAAGCAACACCACTGGTGACACGCATGACACCATTATTGGCGATACCACTGGTACTGTTGTTACTCATGGTCAGGATTATAATATTGCATTCATGGTCGATACTTCAGGTAGTGTTGGAAGCAGTAATATTGATGACATTGAAGACCAGCTAGAGGAAGTTTTTGATAGCTTGATCAACAGTGCAAAAGGTGAGCACTCCGGTACAGTTAATGTGATGTTGGTAGATTTCGATACATTGGCGCATACAAGTGTGAGTGTGGATCTTGCTGATGCAGGTGCTAAAGACAAGCTTGAAACTGTTTTAGATAGCTTGAAGTCTGGCGGCGGCACGAATTATGAAGATGCATTCACTGTTACCAATAACTGGTTTGAAACGGTGAAAACAACACATCCAGAAGCCAATAACATGGCGTATTTCATTACCGATGGTCGCCCAACTTATTACAACACGGATGTTACTAACCCTGTTGTATACAATAGACCAGGGAACTCTAATGATCGTACGTTAGATGATATTTTAAATAATGCTGATTACGTGCCGGGTCAAACCTATAGCTACGCAGGCAAGACAATTATCGATACGCACGGAAAAGTATACAGTTATACGTCGGGCTACCACTATGGAACGTTCCAAGGGTTCATGAGACCTGATGGAACGGGAAAGCATGAGTTTGTGCAGATAGCTGGTCGCGGATCCTACGCAGACAGTGCTACCCTTTCACAAGCTGAGCTTGGGTTCGAAATGCTCGAAAGTAACGGTGTAACGGTGGAAGCAATTGGTATTGGCAGTGGCTTGAATGAAGATCAGTTAAAAGATTTTGATTCAGATGGTAACGTGCAAACCAATGTAGATGCAGATGATTTAGCTGAAGCCATCCTTGGTACTTCAGAAGATAAGCTTCCAGGTGCCGATACCATCTCTGCCGGTAGAGGTGACGACATTCTATTTGGTGATTCTATGCACATGTCTGGTGTATCTGCACAGGGTTACGAAGGCATAAAAGAGTATGTGGCAGGCAAACTCAATGTAGCGGAAGTGTCTGATGCGCAAGTGCATAATTACATCACCGAAAACATTGGGGAGTTCAATCAGTCTACGGATAATGATAAAGCTGATCACCTACATGGGAATGAAGGTGATGACATAATCTTTGGTCAAGGCGGTAATGATTACCTATATGGCGGCGACGACAACGATACATTAATTGGTGGACTAGGAAGTGATATCCTGACTGGTGGTGACGATTCAGACGTCTTTAAGTGGGTTAACTCCGATTTAGATGGCAGTACAGATAGCATTACCGATTTCCACATTAATGAAGGAGACAAGCTTGATTTGAGTGATTTGTTCACTGACTTATCTGAAAATGAAGTGTCGTCTATGCTGGACCAAATAAAAGGCACAGTGAATGGCGATGATGATCATTCAAGCATAACCGTCGATAGAGACGGAAGCTCGGTGACGATTGACTTTGAAGGTGTATCAGCAACGGATCTTACTAACAACTTGAGCACGATACTTCTTATTAAAGATGACTAATCAATAAGTAGAATCTTTGTATGTACTTTAAATGCCGGGGCTAAAGCCTCTGCATTTTTACCTATACCCAAGTAACCTCAAGATGCTAGGTTCAGCGAGAGTTAACTGGCTTTCAGGCAAGGCATCGATTTGAAGATCTAGTTATTCTAAATCAAGAATCGGTAACGCAGTATGAAAGCCAGTTAAACTCGCCCTTGGGAGCCCATATTCTGTCCCATTTCATTGTCAAAGAACTTGGAAAGGACTCGTCATTCCACTGCGTCCTTCTCCTTGAACTGGAACAGACTATGAGGCTCTGAATCCTGCATTTTGAGGTCACTTGGGTATATAAATCGACAACAACTAAGTGACTTAATTTAATTAACGAAGTATACGTAATCGTTATTTTTCATCGAGAATGCGATTTAGTTAATTTTGGGTGCTTTAATAAAAGCAATTTATATAAATCCATTTTCATTTTCTCTTATCCTAAAGACGACACCATTATTCTTAATTGCGCTATCAGAATCCCACGCTTTTCCATTCTCTCTCATTTCAATCTTCAATATCGGATAGAATTTAAGCCTTAAAAAACAAATGGATATAAATATTTTTCTATAGGTTTCTATTTGTTTTTTTGACTTTTTACGCCGATTTCACTGCGTTGACAATATTCCTAATAGGTCGCATTGTTTTGTTAAATGGTCATTTAATAAAAATCCCAATCGCATATTTAGAGGGTGTTATGCCAAAAATAGGAATGCCAGAAATAAGGAAGCCACAGCTAATAGACGCGACTATGACGGTTATCGACCGCGTAGGAATGCAAAGTGCCAGTGTCGCCTTAATTAGTGAAGCGGCAGGCGTATCCCCAGCAATAATAAATCACTACTTTGGTGGCAAAAATGGTCTGCTTGAAGCCACTATGCGCCAAGTACTTCAGCTGCTAGCAGAAGGAGTCAAAGAGCGCCTTTCGGATATTCATGAAAGTGATGTTCTGGGAAGAGTTATGGCGATTGTGGGTGGAAATTTCGACCATAGGCAGGTCGAGAGACGAATAGTGAAAACGTGGTTAGCCTTCTGGCCTCATGCAATGCATAACCCCATGCTTTTCCGTTTGCAAAGAATAAACGAGCAACGTCTGGTTTCTCATTTAGTTTATGAGCTTAAAAAAGTGCTACCAAAAGAAAAAGCAAAAATGGTTGCCATGACTACCGCTTCATTGATTGACGGAATTTGGCTTAGAGGGGCATTAAACCCAAAAGGTATCGATGCTGAATTTGCACAACAATTAATTACAGAATATCTATTTAGCCAATTACCTGAAGCGTTATTAACAGACAAACAGTTTTTTACGCACACCAAGAAAGGAACACTTCAATGAGCGAAATAAGTGGCGATTTAAAACAACTTTTTATAGGTGGGGAGTATGTTGACGCGACGTCTAAAGAACGCTTTACATCCATTAACCCTGCGAATGGAGAGATCGTCTGTGAAATCCAACAAGCGTCCATTGAAGATGTAGACAATGCCGTCTCTGCGGCAAAAGAGGGTGGGAAGGTTTGGGCAAGGTATTCGTCAATAGAACGAAGCCGGATTCTCCGACAAGCAGCGGAATACCTACGTGAATGGAACGATGAAATAGCGTTAACTGAGGTAATCGATACTGGGAAACCCATACAGGAAGCGCTGGAAGTTGATATTCAGACTGGTGCGGACGTTATTGAATATTACGCTGGGTTAGTCCTTGGTCTTCAAGGGGTTCAGCAACCACTGTCTGATAGCCAGTTTTTTTACACGCGACGTGAGCCATTAGGCGTGTGTGCTGGCATTGGCGCATGGAATTATCCCATTCAAATCGCTTGTTGGAAGACTGGACCCGCCTTAGCCGCTGGTAACTCAATGATTTTTAAACCTTCTGAAGAGACACCACTGTCAATCTACTACTTGGCAGAAGCACTTAAAAAAGCCGGCTTACCTGATGGCGTTTTCAACATTGTGCAGGGTGATTATCGTGTTGGGCAATATCTCACACGTCATTCTGGAATCGAAAAAGTATCGTTTACCGGAGAGTGCGGTACTGGTCGTAAAGTCATGCAAGATGCGGCCAGCACGTTAAAAGAAGTCACGATGGAGCTTGGGGGCAAGTCTCCACTCATGATTTTTGATGATGCAGATATTGATAATGCGGTGATTGGTGCGTTGTTAGCCAACTTTTACACGCAGGGAGAAGTTTGCACCAACGGCACTCGCGTTTTTGTTCAGTCAGGCGTATATGACGAGTTTCTGCGTAAAGTGAAATTGAAAACAGAGCAGCTGGTTGTTGGGGAGCCAAGATTACTGAGCACACAAGTCGGGGCTTTGATCAACGAAAACCACCTTAATAAGGTGTTGCGTTATATCGATCTTGCCAGTCAATCGGGCGCGAAATTGCTTTGTGGTGGACGGCGACATGTCTCACTAGAAACAGAGAACGGATACTTTGTCGAGCCAACAGTTTTCTTTGACTGCACTGACGATATGCCAAATGTCGTTGATGAGATATTTGGCCCAGTCATGTCTGTTTTAAAGTTTGACTCTGAGAGCGAAGTTATTGAGCGCGCTAACTGTACTGAATTTGGATTGGCAGCAGGGGTATTTACTAAAGACGTGTCCAGAGCACACCGAGTGATCGCAAAAATAGAGGCGGGTATTTGTTGGATAAATACGTGGGGAGCATCACCAGCGGAAATGCCTGTTGGCGGTTACAAGCAGTCAGGAATTGGTCGGGAAAACGGGCCAGAAACATTAAACCAATATACGCAAGTGAAAAGCGTGTATGTAGAGCTTGGCGATATAGAAAGCCCGTATTAAAGGGTTAATAAGTCTCAATGAGATAGGGAATAGTAAGGGAATAACTATGGATCATCGCACCGATTACATTGTTGTAGGCGCAGGTTCAGCAGGATGCGTATTAGCGAATAGATTAACTGAAGATGGCGATTTCAGCGTATTGCTTCTTGAAGCCGGAAGAAAGGACGATACATGGAAAATTCATATGCCTGCGGGGCTCGTCTACAACTTAGAAGATGACAAATACAATTGGTTTTACAAAACCGAACCTCAAGCGCATATGAACAACAGACAAATGTACTGGCCGAGAGGGAAATGTTGGGGTGGAGGTTCTGCGCTCAATGCAATGGTCTACATTAGAGGTCACGCTTTAGATTACGACCGTTGGGAAAGTGAAGGCGCGAAAGGGTGGTCTTATGAAGATGTATTACCCTACTTCAAAAGGGCGGAAAGCCGGAAGGTTGGAGGAGATGCCTATCGAGGTCATAACGGTCCGTTAA
This sequence comes from Vibrio penaeicida, assembly GCF_019977755.1. Classification (NCBI taxonomy): domain Bacteria; kingdom Pseudomonadati; phylum Pseudomonadota; class Gammaproteobacteria; order Vibrionales; family Vibrionaceae; genus Vibrio; species Vibrio penaeicida. The sequence continues at coordinate 1,796,628 of NZ_AP025144.1, forward strand.
GGGTACATACGGGCGATTTTCCAAATCCATTGTTTGATGTTTTTGTTGAGGCGGGTGTCCAAGCTGGTTACCCCAAGACAACAGATATGAACGGTTATCAGCAAGAAGGTTTTGGCGTTATGGATATGACGATTCATAACGGAAAACGCGAAAGCACAGCACAAGCATACTTAAGACCCGTATTGCAGCGAGAAAATTTGCAAACTGAAGTGAGGGCGATGACGACACGAATCCTATTCGATGGAACGAAAGCGATTGGTGTTGAATATGTGCAAGGTGGCAAGACCAAAAGAGCCTACGCAAACAAAGAAGTGATCCTCTCAGGTGGTGCTATAAATTCGCCTCAACTGCTTATGTTATCGGGTATTGGTGATGAAAAAGAATTGGCCAAGCACGGTATCGATTCGGTTGTGCACAGCCCCGGTGTGGGAAAAAACTTACAAGACCATCTAGAAGTTTACGTTCAGCAAGAATGCGTTCAACCGATCACGCTCTATAAATCCACCAATCCAGTAAATCAAGTGATGTGGGGAGCCGAATGGTTTCTTAATAAAACAGGGTGGTGCTCAACGGCTCATTTGGAGTCCGGTGGATTTATTCGAACCGAGGCTGGCGTGAAGCACCCTGATATTCAGTATCACTTTTTGCCTGGGTTAGTAAACGATCATGGCAGAGATCAGGGTGACCGACATGCCTTTCAAGCACACGTTGGAACCATGAGACCTGAAAGCCGAGGTGAAATCACACTTAGATCGGCGGACCCATTTGAGTATCCCATCATTCAACCTAATTACTTAGCCACGGATCGAGACGTATGGGAAATGCGTCAATGCATTACGCTTACGCGAGAAATTTTTGCCCAAGACGCATTCGCTTCTTTTCGAGGAAAGGAAATCAAACCAGGTTTAAACGTTAGAACCGATGCAGAGATAGACGCCTTCATTCGTGAAAAAGGAGACAGCGCCTACCATCCCTCTTGCACCTGCAAAATGGGGGCAGAGGATGATCCGATGGCGGTTGTTGATGAACACGGACGAGTATATGGCGCGGACAATCTCAGAGTGGTCGACGCCTCTATCATGCCGAGCATCATCAGCGGAAATTTGAACGCACCGACCATCATGATGGCAGAGAAACTGTCCGATTCCATCTTAGGCAAAGGATTTATCTCCCCGATTTCAAATATCGATGTTTGGATTCACCCAGAGTATCAAGTGAAACAAAGATAGGGTTTATAGATTCAACGTTTGGGGCGTTAACACCGCGTTGGGTCGAAGAAAGTCATCACAACAAGGAGAAAGTTATGAAGGCAACTATTGGTAAGCAAATAGGGAAATATGCACTGGCATTGACGGCATTGTTGAGCTCTTCAGCGATGGCCAACCAATGCCATCTTGTCCGCTTTGCAGATGTCGGGTGGACAGACATCACTTCGACCACAGCGATTACCTCAGAAGTACTAGAGGGCTTAGGTTACGAAACAAGCACACAGCTTCTATCTGTCCCCGTTACATATAACTCGTTAGCCAATAACGACATTGACGTGTTTTTGGGTAACTGGATGCCAACCATGGCGTCAGATGTTGAAAAGTACATGTCTGAAGGCAGTGTGGACATGGTAAAGGTTAACTTAACGGGCGCAAAATATACTCTTGCGGTGAATAAAGCTGCGTTTGATGCAGGCATCAAGAACTTCTCTGACATTGCCAAATACAAACGAGAACTCAAAGGCAAAATCTACGGGATAGAGCCGGGGAATGATGGAAACCGCCTGATTCAAAAAATGATCGATACCGATGCGTATGGATTGAAAGGGTTCAGCCTAGTTGAATCGAGCGAAGCAGGCATGCTTTCTCAAGTTGCACGCAGCATCCGAAGAGATCAATGGATAGTGTTCCTTGGCTGGGCTCCACACCCAATGAACAGCAACTTTGAAATCGATTATCTAGATGGTGGTGATGACTATTTTGGTCCTAATTTTGGCGGCGCGGTGGTCCACACCAATGTACGTCATGGTTACATTCGAGAGTGCCCAAATGTCGGAACCCTCCTGACCAATATTGAATTTAGCTTGGACATGGAAAACGAAGTCATGGGCGCAATACTCGATAAGGGAGAAGACCCTAGAAAAGCAGCTCGTGAATGGTTACAGGCAAATCCGAGTGTATTGGATACGTGGCTAAAAGGTGTCTCCACCAAAGACGGGACAGTCGGGTTAGCCGCAGTTAAAGCACATCTGAACATATAACAAATAACAATGAACAGCATGGTAGGAAGGCAGGCGTTTAGCTTTATCTTCCCTCCATCTGTCTATGGATAGCGATGTAGTGTAATGAATTGGTTTATCGAAAATAAAATACCGTTAGGGTCTTGGATTGAAGCATTTGTTGATTGGTTAATCGGTCACGCATCAGGCTTTTTTGATGCGATTGCATTCAGTCTGGAATGGATGATTTTACTTGTTGTCGAACTTTTCCAGTGGTTTCCGCCGTGGTTCTTAATTGCTTTTACCGCTGGCTTAGCGTTTGCCTTACATAGAAGCATCGGTATGTCTGTCTTCATCATTTTCGCGCTTCTGCTCATATTAAATTTGGGCTACTGGCCAGAAATGATAGAAACGTTCGTATTGGTTTTCTCGGCAACGGCTTTATGTGTCGTCGTCGGGGTTCCGATTGGTATTCTTGCCGCCCACAAGCCGTGGCTATATGTAGGTCTACGACCAATATTGGACTTAATGCAGACCATTCCCACCTTTGTGTACTTAATCCCCACACTCATATTGTTTGGCTTAGGCGTTGTTCCTGGGCTTATTTCAACCATTATCTTTGCTATAGCCGCACCTATTCGACTGACATATCTCGGTATCATTCGCGTCCCTGAAGAATTGTTAGAAGCGGGTAAAGCATTTGGTGCAAATCGTAGGCAGCTACTATTTAAAGTTGAATTACCGGCGGCGTTACCCACCATCATGGCCGGAATTACTCAGTGCATCATGTTATCGCTATCTATGGTGGTTATTGCTGCGCTAGTTGGCGCTGACGGATTAGGAAAACCCGTAATTCGGGCGCTAAACACAGTAAACATTTCTCAAGGTTTCGAGGCTGGGTTAGCCATCGTTTTGGTCGCGATTATTTTAGACCGTCTATGCAAGCAGCCAAAAAGCGTTACTGGCGGCAGAGAAGAGGGATAAACAATGGCATCAGTCACTATTAAAAATCTGGACATCATTTTTGGTCAAAACGATCTCGATAGAACCTTAGAAATGCTAGACCAAGGAAAAACGCGACAAGAAATCTCAAACGAAACTGGGGATATTGTGGGCGTACACAATGCCAGTTTGGAAGTTAAAGAAGGCGAAATCTGCGTTCTTATGGGGCTTTCAGGATCTGGGAAGTCCAGTTTACTACGCGCAATAAATGGTCTGAATACAACGACTCGCGGCGAGCTTGTTGTTGAATACGACGGTGAACAAACCGATATTGCTACTTGCGATAGAGATACGCTCAGAACCATTCGTGCTAACTGTGTATCCATGGTTTTCCAAAAATTTGCATTAATGCCTTGGTTAACGGTTGTTGAAAACGTGGCATTTGGACTGGAAATGAAAGGCATCGCTAAAGGGGTTCGTATCTCTAAAGCGATGGAACAACTCGAGATGGTTGGGCTGGCAGAGTGGTCCGAAAAATATCCGCATGAGTTATCCGGTGGAATGCAGCAGCGAGTGGGTTTAGCTCGCGCTTTCTCAATGGACGCTGATGTCCTGCTGATGGACGAACCTTTCTCTGCGCTCGATCCTCTTATTCGGAACCAACTCCAAGATGAATTGTTAGAACTCCAAACGCGCCTAAAGAAAACCATCATTTTTGTCAGCCATGATTTGGATGAAGCGCTAAAACTGGGCACTAACATCGCCATTATGGAATCGGCTCGGATTATTCAGCAAGGCAAACCAGAAGATATCGTGTTGCGTCCATCCACCGAATATGTCCGTGAGTTCGTTGCTCACACCAACCCTTTAAATGTTCTTTGTGGTGAGTCGTTAATGACGCCGGCAAAAGAGCTCGCAGTTAATGATGATCGGTATTACCTCGATCACGAGAAAAGAAGCTGGGTTACGGTGTCACTAAAAGGAGAGGTTATGTCCGCCGGCAGTCAACATGCGGGGGATATTCATCTACTGAAGTGGAATCAGGAAGTCGATATCGAAGCGTTGTCGGTCGAGAGTCTCGTTGTTGCAAGTCCAAGCATCACAATGAGAGAAGCACTAGAAATACGTTATCGAACGGGTCGTCCAATCGTTATAGAAGAGAATGGACGTATTTGTGGCGTGCTGTCAGACAAAGACTTCTATCACGCTTTGCTGGGAAAACATTTCAGCCAAGTGTCCGAAGGATAATAAGACAATACAACCACCAACGTTAAACACAGAGTGATTAGAAAGGAGTCGCACCATGACCGTGATCGATGAGAATCCAGTTAACCTAAGCCCAGTCAACACTCAAACTTGGGTTAATGGTCGTCATATGGTTCGTTGTGTAAAAGTGATTCAAGAAACGCATGATGTGAAAACATTCTGTTTCATGAGTCAGAGCCCTATTATGTTCTTTTTCAAACCGGGTCAATTTGTCACGCTAGAGCTTGAAATAGACGAAGAACAAGTGATGAGAAGCTATACGATCTCGTCTTCTCCGTCTGTACCTTATAGCTTTTCAATAACAGTAAAGCGCGTGAAAGGTGGGAAAGTTTCTAATTGGCTGCACGATAATATGATGGTGGAAAGCGAGCTAGCGGTTCACGGACCGGTAGGTAACTTTAACTGTATTGATCAAACCGCAGATAAGGTGCTGCTATTGTCCGGTGGCGTTGGTGTGACTCCCTTAATGTCGATGGCACGTTGGTGGTTTGATACTAACGGCAATGTAGATATGAAGTTTGTCCACAGCGCGCAGACTCCGAAAGACATCATTTATCACCGCGAACTGGAATTTATGGATTCGCGGATCGATAACTTTGAATTGGCGATAATTTGTGAAAGGCAAAACATTGGCGATAGCTGGATGGGATTTCGTGGCTATTTATCCAAGGAAACTCTCCAATTGATTGCCCCCGATTTTCAGGACAGATACGTGTTTTGTTGTGGACCTACACCTTACATGAATGCGGTAAAAAAGATCCTTCAAGTACTGAATTTTCCAATGGAAAACTATTTCGAAGAAAGCTTTGGTGCGCCACCGGAAGAAGCCAAAGAAGAGGCATTAGAATCGGCTGAGCATGCTTTGCTTCAACCGGATGATACCAATCTATTTGAAGTCTTATTTGAGGATGCAGATAGAAGCGCCAAGATTACCGCAGAAGATACATTGTTATCCGCGGCCTCGAAAGCTGGGCTACATATCCCAAAAGCCTGTGGAATGGGGATCTGCGGTACATGTAAAGTCAAATTGGTTTCAGGTGAAGTGGAAATGAATCACAACGGCGGGATTACGGAAGATGACGAGAATGATGGATACATTCTGAGTTGTTGTTCCACACCGAAGAGCCATGTCGTTATCAAAACATAATTTGTTTGACCGAGTATTTGTTTAACTGAGTATTTGTGTGACCGAGCATTAATCGACACTTGTATAAACTAACTTCGTTGACACGCGAAATTACAGGGATGTTCATTAAGCTACGCTTTGTCGGGAAGCCATTGGTCATTAGGTTAGCTGCGCTAACCTTTTTTTATGCCCACCAATTAAGACTTTTAGTCCGCAGAAATTCAGTCGTTTTTGGCGTCGTAAATAGAATAATTGTCGACGTAAAAAAGCATCATCCCCAACCCTGTGCTCGCTAGTATCAACCCATACAAACAATCCGCGCAAAACCCGCGTGGAAAAAAGCCTCAGCTCGAAAAATTAGACTTTCCCTGAGTGCGATGAATGATTTGAATGGAGAGAAAGCATGTTCAACCGTAAGGATACTGTGAAAGGGTTTGACGATGAGATTTGGAACGCGATAGAAGCCGAAACGGACCGTCAGCACCACCACGTGGAATTGATCGCATCAGAAAACTACACCAGTCAAAGGGTGATGGAAGCGCAAGGCACACAACTCACTAATAAATACGCCGAAGGCTACCCTGCAAAACGCTATTACGGTGGCTGTGAACATGTAGACGTCGTGGAATCCATTGCGATTGAACGAGCAAAGCAGCTCTTTGGAGCGGACTACGCGAACGTACAGCCACACTCTGGCTCTCAAGCGAATTCAGCCGTTTACATGGCGCTGTTAAACCCAGGTGACACCGTATTGGGGATGAGCCTCGCTCATGGCGGGCATTTAACCCATGGCGCGAAAGTCAGTTTTTCTGGTAAACAATATCACTCCGTTCAATATGGCTTAAACGAAGAAACAGGTGAAATTGACTACGACCAAGTTCAAGCATTGGCTTCTGAGCATCAACCAAAAATGATCGTTGCAGGCTTTTCCGCTTATTCACGAGTGGTGGACTGGGAAAGATTCCGCAAAATAGCCGATTCGGTAGGCGCGTACTTGATGGTGGACATGGCTCATGTTGCAGGCTTAATCGTCACTGGTGAATACCCGAACCCCGTACCGTTTGCCGATGTCGTCACAACAACTACGCACAAAACATTACGTGGGCCGCGTGGCGGGTTGATCCTTTGCCGTAAAAACGAAGCGCTAGAAAAGAAACTGAATTCAGCGGTTTTTCCCGGTGGGCAAGGTGGCCCGTTAATGCATGTGATTGCGGCTAAAGCCGTCGCCTTCAAAGAAGCGATGTCGGAGGATTTTGCTAGCTACCAACGCCAAGTTGTGAAAAACGCTCTGGTAATGGCAGAGGTTTTTCAGCAACGAGATTACGAAGTGATTTCAGGTGGAACAGACAACCATTTGTTTTTATTAAGCCTAGTAAGCAAAGGTTTAACGGGGAAAGCGGCGGATGAAGCACTAAGCCGAGCCAATATCACTGTGAACAAAAATGCAGTACCGAATGACCCTCAGTCACCATTCGTGACGAGCGGCCTGAGAATAGGAACCCCAGCGGTTACAACGCGAGGCTTTAAAGAGCAAGAAGTGGCACTACTGGCAAACTGGATATGCGACATTCTCGATAATATCGAGTCCGATGTTGTCGTCCAAGAAGTGAAAGAGCAGGTAGAAAAGCTTTGTTCTGAGCATCCGGTTTATCGCTAGCAAAGGCGATTCAATAGGTACGGCATTATGGCAATCAGTATATTCGACATGTTTAAGATAGGTGTGGGACCGTCCAGCTCCCATACCGTGGGACCGATGAAAGCGGCCAACATGTTTGTGGAGGAACTCGCGCAGCAAAACGTCATCGATTCAGTGGAAGAGATCCAATGTGAGTTGTTCGGATCATTAGGTGCAACAGGGAAAGGGCACAGTACCGATACGGCCGTGAAAATTGGTTTAGAGGGCTACACACCAGAGTTGGTTCAATCGGAAGAAATTGAGGCTCGTATTCGTTCTATTACTGCAACCGAGTTGATTTTTCTAAACCAAGACAAATGGATTCGTTTTTTTGAAGAAAAACATATGCTTTTCAAAGGTGAGGAGATCTTGCCTGGGCACTCTAACGCGATGACGCTAACAGCCAGCAACGCGGAAGGCACCGTTATTAATAGCAAGACCTATTACTCCGTTGGCGGTGGGTTTGTTATTGAGCAAGGGAAAGAAAACTCGGTTTTCAACGTTCAAGCTGCACCTATTCCATACCCGTTTAATACAGCAGAACAGCTGCTTACCATCTGCAATAAAACTGGGCACCCGATACATAAAATTATGCTCGCAAACGAATGTGCGTTTCGTGATGAAGTGAGCGTACTGGATGGTATTAATGAAATCTGGGGTGTCATGACAAGTTGCATCGACAGAGGGCTAACCAAAGATGGGATTCTTCCTGGTGGGTTATCGGTTAAGCGGCGCGCACCTCAAATGCATCGCGACCTGTGCGACATGAATCAAGAAACCGGAATTCGGCATCTAGATTCTATGGCGTGGGTAAACCTGTACGCCATATCGGTTAACGAAGAAAACGCAGCCGGTGGCAAAGTAGTAACAGCGCCCACTAACGGCGCAGCAGGCATAATTCCCGCGGTAATTAAATATTACCTAGAGTTTTGCAATGGTAACGAAGCAGGTGTTATTCGGTTTCTTTTGAGTGCTGCAGCTATTGGCATGCTATGCAAAACCAACGCCTCTATCTCAGGTGCAGAAGTTGGGTGCCAAGGCGAAGTGGGGTCGGCATGTGCAATGGCTGCTGCGGGGTTAGCAGAAGCGGTTGGGGCAACCCCCGAGCAAGTTGAAAACGCGGCGGAAATTGGGATGGAACATAACCTAGGCTTAACGTGCGACCCAGTTGGAGGACTTGTTCAAGTACCGTGTATTGAACGCAACGCCATGGCAGCGGTGAAAGCGATTAACGCTGTATCCATGGCGTTGAAAGGTGATGGTAGCCATTTTGTCTCTCTCGATACCGCGATTAAAACCATGAGAGATACTGGAAAAGATATGTTGGATAAGTACAAAGAAACGTCACGTGGTGGCTTAGCCGTCAACGTCATTGAATGTTAGTCAGACACAGTTGTGACTGCGTAGTAGAAAGGAATCAACAATGAGCAAATATTCAGGATTCGGTTTGTTCAAGCATGCTCTTACTTACCATGAAAACTGGCAGCGTGTTTGGCGCAATCCAAAGCCTAAAAAGGCTTACGATGTGATCATCGTAGGCGGTGGTGGTCATGGTTTGGCGACAGCTTATTATCTGGCAAAAAATCACGGAGTAAAAAATATCGCTGTGGTTGAAAAAGGATACTTAGGTGGTGGTAACACAGCACGAAACACCACGATTGTACGTTCAAATTACCTTTGGGATGAAGCGGCAAAGCTGTATGAACATGCTATGAAGCTATGGGAAGGTTTGTCAGTCGATTTGAATTACAACCTAATGTTCAGCCAACGAGGCGTACTGAACTTGGGTCATACCCTTCAAGACATGAGAGATATTGAGAGAAGAGTGAACGCCAATCGCCTAAACGGAATAGACGGCGAGGTGCTTAACCGAGACCAAGTGCAAGAAATGGTGCCCATTCTGGATTGCTCAGACAACGCTCGGTATCCCGTTTTGGGCGCAAGTTGGCAACCGAGAGGCGGTACGGCGCGTCACGATGCCGTTGCATGGGGGTTTGCTCGCGCCGCCGACAAGCTGGGTGTCGATCTTATCCAGCAAACGGAAGTCACCGACATAAGGGTTCAAGATGGTCGTGTCGTTGGCGTGGAAACATCAAACGGATTTATTGGTGCAAACAAGGTTGGTTGCGTGGCATCTGGGAATTCTGGTGTGTTAGCCAATATGGTGGGTTTGTCTCTTCCACTGGAATCTCACCCTCTTCAGGCGATGGTTTCTGAGCCATTGAAACCAGTGCTCGACACCGTTGTGATGTCTAATCATGTCCATGGCTACATGAGCCAATCGGATAAAGGTGATTTGGTCATAGGTGCGGGTATAGACAGCTACTTAGGCTACGGGCAAAGAGGGTCATTTTCGGTAATCGAACACACTATTTCTGCCATTAAGGAAATGTTCCCAATTGTTAGCCGAGTGAGGTTAAACCGTCACTGGGGAGGGATCGTTGATACCTGTCCAGATGCCTGTCCCATTATCAGTAAAACACCGATCAAAGGTTTGTATTTTAACTGCGGTTGGGGAACAGGAGGCTTTAAAGCAACACCAGGGTCGGGGCATGTTTTTGCTCATACAATCGCGTATGACGATCCACATCCATTAGCAAAACCGTTCGCGATGGATCGTTTTGTATCAGGGTATTTGATTGATGAACATGGCGCTGCAGGTGTCGCGCACTAGGAGCTAATTATGTTGCACTTGTATTGTCCTTACTGTCAGGAACATCGTGAAGAAGAAGAGTTTTCTTATGCTGGAGAGGCGCACATCGAGCGCCCACTCGACCCTGCGTCGCTAAGTGATAAAGAATGGGGGGAATACTTATTCCACCGTAAAAATCCGAAAGGGTTGCATCATGAAATGTGGTTCCATGCCACAGGGTGTAGAAAGTTTTTCAACGTAACGCGAGACACGGTCTCATACGAGATTGTTGAAGTCTACGAAATGGGGCAGTCGCCTAAGCAATCTACGTCGGAGGTACAGGAATGACACAGTCCAATCGCACACTATCTGGCGGATTGATAGACAGACACGAACCAATTAATTTTACCTTCAACGGCAAGCAGCTTACTGGCTACGCGGGGGATACCGTCGCATCAGCCTTGTTGGCAAATGGCATCGATATCGTCGGGCGAAGCTTCAAATACGGTCGTGTTCGCGGCATTTTTGGCAGTGGTGCAGAAGAGCCGAATGCCATCTTACAAGTTGGCAGTTCAGCCAGTACGACCATTCCAAACTTAAGAGCAACGCAAACAGAGCTTTATGAAGGCTTAGTGTGCAGCAGTGTGTCAGGTTGGCCAAATATCGATATCGATTTTAAAGCTGGGCTAGGAAAGTTAGCCGGTGGAATGATGCCCCCAGGTTTTTACTACAAAACCTTTATGTATCCTCAATCACTGTGGCCAACGTATGAAAAATACATCCGTAAAGCCGCGGGTTTAGGCAGTACACCAACAGCACCAGATGTCGACGAATACGACAAGATGAACCACCATTGCGATGTCTTGATTGTAGGTGGCGGTTTTGCGGGTTTGACCGCAGCCAAAAAACTGGTCGGGCAAGGGCTCAGAATCATCTTGGTAGACGAACAACACCAACTCGGTGGCGCACTCTTGTCTTCCAACACCAAAATCAACGGGCTCACGTCGTCTGACTGGATTGATGAGACGATAATCGAACTCAGTAAAGACAGTAAGTGCATGATCCTAAGCCGCAGCACGGCATTTGGTTACTACGACCAAAATTTTGTCGGGGTAGTGGAAAGACGCACCGATCATCTTGGTGAAAATGTTGAAGGTCCACGTCAGCGACTTCATCGTATTCGTGCAAAAAAGGTCGTTTTGGCTTCCGGTGCGATTGAGCGCCCGTTAGTGTATGGCAACAATGACCTGCCGGGTAACATGCTTGCCGGTGCCGTAGCAACCTATGTGCGCCAGTATGGGGTCGTACCGGGTGATGCACTTTTGCTAATGACAACCAATGACGGTGCATACGAAATAGCAAAAGCGTGGGTAGAAGCCGGTAAGCAGGTCGTTGCCATTGTTGATTCACGAAAACAAGTCGCTGCACATCTCATGGATTGGGCGATTGAGCAGGGCATTTCTGTTTTTGAAGGCTCGTGTGTGATTCAAGCATGCGGAAACAAACGAGTAAAAAGTGCCAAAGTCGCGCCGATTAACGAAGCGGGCGATAAGGTGATAGGTAACGTGGTTGAAGTGAGCTGCGATACCATTGCCAGTTCGGGGGGATGGAGCCCAGCAGTTCATTTGTCTTGTCACACAGGCTCCAAACCCGTTTGGTGTGAAGACAGTTTGGGTTTTGTTCCGGGTAAAACGGTACAAGACCAAACCTGTATTGGCGGTGTTAATGGGGTATACAGCCTAAACGCCATTGCCGATCAAGCGATTGCCGAAGTCCAAAGCCTTCTTAGCTCTCTTGGCGTTAAACCAAATCAAGATTTAGGAGAGTTTCCAGCAATAGAAGAGCCCATTATGAGCGATTCAATGGAACTCTACTTATGTCCTCATGAGCGCTCTATTAGCCGTGCACCAAAGCAGTTTGTCGATTTCCAAAACGACGTGACGGCGGCAGGGATTGTGCTGGCAACCCGAGAAGGTTTTGAGAGCATAGAGCACATCAAGCGTTATACCGCTATGGGTTTTGGAACTGACCAAGGTAAAACTGGCAACATCAATGGTATGGCAATTGCCGCGAAGGCGATGGGAAAAACCATCGCAGAAACAGGCACCACTATTTTCCGACCCATGTACACACCTGTCACTTTCGGTGCGTTAGCGGGGCGGGATGCGGGGCATTTGTTTGATCCTGCTCGCTTTACTTCCATGCATAAATGGCACATTGAGCATGGTGCGCTCTTTGAAAATGTTGGCCAATGGAAGCGCCCTTGGTATTACCCAAAAGGTAATGAAACCATGCAGGAATCCCTGAACCGAGAATGCTTAGCTACGCGAAACAGTGTTGGGATCTTGGATGCCTCAACGCTGGGTAAAATCGACATTCAGGGTGCCGATGCGCGTGAGTTTCTCAATCGAATTTACACCAACCCTTGGAGCCAACTTGCGCCCGGAAAGTGCCGATATGGCGTGATGTGCAAAGAAGATGGGATGATTTTCGACGACGGTGTGACCTCTTGCATCAACGATAATCACTTCATTATGACTACTACCTCGGGGGGCGCTGCGGCGGTTTTGCAATGGTTAGAGTTGTGGCAACAAACCGAATGGCCAGAACTCAATGTGTATTTCACCAGCGTTACAGATCACTGGTCGACGATGACGATATCTGGTCCAAATAGTCGCAAACTGCTCGAAAAAATAGCGCCAGATTGGGATGTCTCGAACGAATCTTTCCCATACATGACGTGGCAGAGTGGCGAAGTTGCCGGCGTGAAAGCGCGTATTTTCCGAATCAGTTTTACTGGGGAGCTCTCTTTCGAAATTAACGTGCAAGCCAATTACGGATCTTACGTTTGGGAAACGATTATGGAAGCAGGGAGAGAGTTCGATATCACTCCGTACGGAACCGAAACCATGCACATTCTACGTGCGGAAAAAGGCTTTATCATCGCTGGACAAGATACGGACGGCTCGGTTACACCTCAGGATATGGACATGAATTGGATTGTCGGTAAGAAAAAGGCATTCAGTTACATTGGCAAGCGTTCATGGGAGCGGGAAGATACATCTCGTACCGATAGGAAGCAATTTGTTGGTCTTCGTTGTAAAGATAGCCAAGCCGTTATACCTGAGGGGGCACAAGCGGTACTTGACCCTAAAGAACCGGTTCCGATGACGATGATCGGTCACGTGACCTCAAGTTACTACAGCGCATGTTTAGGGCACTCCATTGCTCTGGGGATGATCAAAAATGGGTTAGCCATGTTAGGCGAGTCGGTTTATTTTCCGTTAGCCGATGGCAGGGTTTTAGAGGCTGAGATCACCAGTTCTGTATTTTATGATCCAAAGGGAGAGCGCCAAAATGTCGAATAATGAAATGAAATTTGCCCCTAGAATGAATTCTCCGTTGCAACACGTCGCGCTTTCAGCAGAGGCGAATTTGAATGAAGGGAATGGCGTCGAAATTCGGGAGTTGGCAGCACTGACTCATATCATTGTTCGTGGAAACGGCTATGATCCTGAATTTGTATTAGGTATTCAAAATGCGGTTGGATTGACATTACCTCGCACTGCTTGCCAATCAAAAACAGATGGTGAGACCAGCATTTATTGGATGTCACCCGATGAATGGCTTATTGTCTCTAAGGAGAAATCATACATCGTTTTAAAGGCAGATCTGAGAAACGAATTGAACGGGCACTTTTCTGTGGTTGATGTGAGTGGCGCACAAACGGTGATACGCCTGAGTGGGAAGCACACTCTGGATGTTATTAAAAAGTCGTGCCCTTACGACACCGATTTAGAATCGTTTCCTGTTGGCAAAGTCGTCGGCACCGTGTTTGCGAAAAGCTCCGTGCACATGATTCGACGCGACGAGCATCAAGTAGATTTAATCGTACGTAGAAGCTTTGCAGACTATCTGTGTTTATGGTTGCAAGATGCCTCTAAAGAATATGGTTTTTCTTTAAACGTCGGTGTTTAGTCGCCGATTGAACCTAACCGCCGACATACCGAAGGGGAATGGCATGACACAGCACTATATTCTTACCGCTAGCTGCCCAAGCCGACAGGGAACGGTTGATGTTGTCACTCGCTTCTTGTACGAGTGGAATGCTTACATCAGCGAATTGAGCTCATTTGACGATGAGGTATCAGGGCGGTTTTTCATCCGTGTGGATTTTCGAATGATGGAAGGCGCGAGCTTCGATTCAGAACAATTCACAAAAGAACTCAATGTTAGAGGGAGCAAGTTCGATTTAGAGTGGGAAGTCTCTAACGCCAACCATAAAACCAAAGTGGTGATTATGGTGTCCAAGTACGACCATTGTTTGAACGACTTGCTCTATCGCTACCGCACCGGAAACCTAAATGTAGAAGTGGGTGCTATTGTCTCCAACCATCCCGATTTGAAACCGCTTGCTGAGTGGCATGGTATCCCGTATTACCACTTCCCAATTTCGAAAGAAACCAAATTGGAGCAAGAAGCAAAAGTGGAACAAATCATGGAGGAATATGGATGCGAGCTATTGATCTTGGCGCGTTACATGCAAGTTCTATCGAACGGGTTTTGTAAGCGTTTGGAAGGTAAAGCCATCAATATTCATCATTCTATTCTGCCAGGCTTTAAAGGCGCGAGACCCTATCATCAGGCCTATGAAAAAGGGGTAAAACTGTTAGGCGCGACGGCTCACTATGTGAGTGATGAACTGGATGAAGGTCCGATCATTACTCAAGGCATGGAAGTGGTGAATCACAGCTTTTACCCAGAGGATTTAGCCAAGAAAGGGATGGACGTTGAATCACTGACGCTCGCCAAAGCAGTTCAACTGCATATTCAAAAGCGCGTGTTCCTTTACCGCAATAAAACCATCGTATTCGAGCAATAGTTCGTTTGTTCAAGTAACAGTGCCTATCTTTGAAAAGCAGATTTAGCCCCTATTGAATAGGGGCTTTCTGTTTTGTTAGGCAAACGTAAAGCGAGAGCGTTAATTTTTAGCAGTCTAAATTTTCAAGATTCTTAACATGTCTCAAACAGTCGATTTAGCGTCTTATATGGACATGTTTACTCACACATAAACCGATTAACTGGAAAGGGGCTCACTGGTTTTCTCGTACCGACTTTCTTGTACCTGTCGATGAGAAGCGAACTGAGCAGCAAATCAAATTGAATAGGGATATGGAATTTATGTGTGGAAATCATGGAAACCGCGGTGTGGTGTACATGGGGGAGAACAGTGTAGAAGTTCAGCCCATTGCTTACCCAGAACTTATGATGGGTAAACGAGCGTGCCAACACGGCGTTATTTTAAAGGTGATCACAACCAATATATGTGGAAGCGATCAACACATGGTTCGCGGGCGAACAACGGCAGAAGCAGGGCTGGTTCTTGGACACGAAATTACGGGGCAAATTATTGAATGTGGACGAGATGTCGAGTTTCTTGAAGTGGGCGATATTGTCTCTGTTCCCTTTAATATTGCTTGTGGCCGATGCCGAAACTGCAAAGAAGGCAATACCGGTATTTGCTTAAACGTAAATCCTGCACGTCCTGGTGCGGCTTACGGCTATGTCGATATGGGCGGCTGGGTTGGTGGGCAATCGGAATACGTTATGGTGCCTTATGCCGACTTCAACTTACTTAAGTTTGATGACCGTGAAGGTGCGTTAGAGAAAATCAAAGATCTCACACTACTGTCGGATATTTTCCCAACTGGCTATCACGGAGCTGTGACGGCAGGGGTTCAACCGGGTTCAACGGTATACATCGCTGGAGCGGGACCTGTTGGGTTGGCGTGTGCCGCTTCTGCTCATTTACTTGGGGCTGCATGCGTGATTGTCGGGGATATGATTCCAGCGCGATTGGAGCAAGCAAGAAGCTTTGGTTGTGAGACGATTGATCTTCGAGAGGAATCTACCGTTCCAGAAATGATAGAGCAGATCCTAGGTGTGCCAGAAGTGGATGCAGCCATTGACTGCGTTGGCTTTGAAGCGAGAAGCCATGGTTGTTCGCATCACAAAGAGCAACCTGCAACGGTTCTTAACACCATGATGGACGTATGCCGTGCTGGTGGCGGTATCGGTATACCGGGTTTGTACGTGACGGGCGATCCTGGGGCAGTCGATGAAGCTGCAAAGATGGGGCAACTCGGTGTACGTATTGGGCTAGGCTGGGCGAAATCGCATTACTTTGTCACGGGTCAATGCCCCGTCATGAAATATCACAGGCAATTAGGGCAAGCGATTCTATGGGATAAAATCGACATAGCCAAAGCCGTTAATGTTCAAGTTATTTCCTTGGATGAAGCACCCGATGGGTATAGCGAGTTCGATGGCGGTGTCGCGAAGAAGTTTGTTATCGATCCACATGGAATGGTTGCATAGAACATCAACCCAAAGTCACAACATAAACGAAGAATAGCGACCTATTGGGTCGCTATTTTTTTTCCAGAGCAAAAGATGACGGCATTCCTAATGTTCTTGTCGCTTTCAAGCCGTTTTTGCGCAAATTGACACGTTAGACTCAAAACCTAAGAGCAACACCTTTAATCAGCATTCCCCTAAACCAGAATGCTTTGTGCGTGCAGCACCTAATACGAGCACGAGCTTAATAAAACTTTGGAGTCGAATATGTCAGACGCGGAAAAGCTACATGAAGCATCCATCATTTTAGATGGACTTGTGATAGCCAAATGGGATAGAGCACTTTTTCAAGACATGGCGAAAGGGGGATTAACCGCCGCCAATTGCACGGTTTCAGTATGGGAAGGGTTTCAAGATACCGTGAACAACATTGCGGAATTTAACACCTTCTTTCAAGAGCACTCTGACTTAATTCGACCCGTAAGAACGACTCAGGATATTCACAAAGCAAAACAAGAAGGGCGGACAGGGATCATATTGGGTTTCCAAAACGTTCACGCTTTTGAAGACCAAATTGGCTATGTCGAAGTGTTTAAGCAACTGGGTGTTGGCATTGCCCAAATGGCGTACAACACACAAAACCTTGTTGGTACAGGGTGCTATGAGCGCGACGGCGGGCTTTCTGGCTTTGGGCATGAAATCGTTCGTGAAATGAACCGCGTTGGTATGATGTGCGATTTGTCTCATGTAGGAAGCCAAACATCAAAAGAGGTCATTCTCGCGTCTGAAAAACCCGTTTGTTATTCACATTGCTTGCCCCTTGGTCTTAAGGATCACCCTCGGAATAAATCGGATGAAGAACTGAAATTCATCGCCGATCACGGTGGCTTTGTCGGTGTAACCATGTTTGCTCCGTTCCTCAAAAACGGCATCAAGTCCACGATTGAAGATTATGTCGAAGCCATCGAGTACATCGTCAACATCGTGGGGGAAGACCACGTCGGTATTGGAACGGACTTTACGCAAGGGCACGACGAACCGTTCTTCGAATGGCTTACTCACGATAAAGGCTACGCTCGTCGTCTCACTCGATTTGGTGAAATTATTAACCCGAAAGGCATTAGAACGATCGGAGAGTTTCCAAACCTTACCGAGGCGTTACTCAACCGAGGTTGGACGCCAAGAAAAGTACAAAAAGTGATGGGTGAAAACTGGGTTAACACTCTCAAAGAAGTTTGGGGCGAATAAGGAGATTAAAAATGGGTACACATGCACCTGAAATGGAAATCAAAGTAGACAGCGAAACAGGCGTTTGGGTGACAGACGCACTTCCGATGCTGTACGTACCGCGACACTTTTTCATCAACAACCACACAGCGATAGCGGAGTCGCTAGGCGACGATATGTACGCGGAGATTTTATACAAAGCCGGTTACCAATCGGCGCATTATTGGTGTGAAAAGGAAGCCGAAAAACATGGGCTTTCTGGTGACGCGGTATTTGAACACTACATGAAGCGCCTTTCCCAGCGAGGCTGGGGGCTGTTCCGCATTGAAAGTTTGGATATTGAGAATGGAACTGCGCGAGTTCGATTGGATCACTCGGCTTTTGTTTACCACTACGGAAAAGTCAATCGCAAAGTGGATTACATGTTTACGGGCTGGTTTGCTGGCGCGATCGATCAAATCGCAGAGAGCTTGGGCTACAACGTCAAAACCAAAGCCACACAGGTTCAAAGCGCGTCCGAAGAAGGCGTTGATTACGGAGTCTTCGTGGTTGAGCCGCTGGGAAGCTAAGTGGAAGTGGTAGAAAAGTAAGTGAAATCGGTAAAAAAGAAGTGAAAGCACTAAAAAATAAAAGCGGTCGGATGTAAACAGTAAGGAAGCAGCGATGTCTCAGTTTGATGCACTATTTCAGCCATTGAATATCAATAACTTAACAATAAGAAACCGTGTTGTGAGCACGGCTCACGCTGAGGTGTACGCCACTGAAGGCGGTATGACCACGGAACGTTACGTTAAGTATTACGAAGAAAAAGCCAAAGGTGGCGTCGGTCTTAGTATTTGCGGTGGTTCCAGTGTCGTCTCCATAGACAGCCCACAAAGCTGGTGGAAATCCGTCAATTTATCCACCGACCGAATCATTCCCCACTTTCAGAATCTTGCCGACGCAGTGCATAAGCACGGTGGTCATATCATGATTCAAATCACCCATATGGGGCGTCGTTCTCGTTGGGATGGTGGAGACTGGACAACGTTAGTCAGCCCAAGTGGGATTCGAGAACCGGTTCACCGCGCAACGTGTAAAACCATTGAACCTGAAGAAATTGAACGCATCATTGGAGACTACGCTCAAGCCGCGAGGCGAGCAAAGGAAGGCGGTCTTGATGGTGTCGAACTCTCGGCTGTACACCAACACCTAATCGATCAATTTTGGAGCCCTCGCGTGAATAAACGAGAAGACGAGTGGGGTGGAAGTTTTGAAAACCGAATGCGTTTCGGGATTCGTGTTCTGGAGGCGATTCGAGAAGAGGTAGGGCGAGACTTTGCAGTTGGCTTAAGAATCTGTGGAGATGAGTTTCACCCCGACGGCTTAACGCACGATGACATGAAAGAAATCGCAACCTACTATGACAAAACGGGCTTGGTCGATTTCTTTGGCGTTATTGGTTCGGGGTGCGACACGCACAACACACTAGCAAACGTGATTCCGAACATGAGTTACCCACCAGAACCTTTTCTGCATCTAGCTGCCGGGATCAAAGAAGTGGTGAACGTGCCAGTTATTCATGCTCAAAACATAAAAGATCCAAACCAAGCGCAGCGAATACTTGAAGCTGGGTATGTGGATTTCGTTGGCATGACACGCGCGCACATTGCTGATCCGCACCTCATTGCAAAAATAAAAATGAATCAAGTGGATCAGATTCGCCAATGTGTGGGCGCAAATTATTGTATCGACCGCCAGTATCAAGGGCTGGACGTGCTTTGTATTCAAAATGCGGCAACCTCTCGTGAGTCCACTATGCCTCATATTATTTCGAAAACAGACGGTGTGATTCGAAAAGTGGTGGTTGTGGGTGGTGGTCCAGCAGGAATGGAAGCTGCACGTGTCTGTGCCGAGCGCGGGCACAATGTCGTGCTACTCGAAAAAGCACCAGAACTTGGTGGTCAAATTACACTGGCAGCGAAGGCACCTCAGCGCGACCAAATTGCAGGTATTACCCGTTGGTATGCGTTAGAGCTGGCGAGGCTTAATGTCGAAATACATTTCGACACTGAAGCGACAGAAGAGATCATTTTAAGCCATAGCCCTGATGTCACTATCCTCGCCGTTGGTGGAACACCTTTCATTGAGCAAAACCCTAAATGGGGCGCGCAAGATGGGTTAGTCATCAGCAGTTGGGACGTACTGAGCGGAGAAATCGAGCCAGGTAAAAATGTGTTGGTTTACGATACGATTTGCGAATTTTCAGGTATGTCTGTCGCCGATTATCTTTCATCCAAAGGATCGCTTGTTGAGTTGGTGACTGACGACATCAAGCCGGGAGCAGCGGTCGGTGGAACCACATTCCCTACCTATTACCGAAGCCTGTATGAAAAAGAAGTCATCATGACACCGGATTTCATACTCGAAGAAGTCTACAAAGAAAACGATAAGCTCATCGCTGTGCTAGAGAACGAGTACACGGGGCAAAAAGAAGAACGCGTCGTCGACCAGATTGTGGTCGAAAATGGGATCAGACCGTCCGAAGAACTCTACTACGCCTTGAAAGCGCAATCGGTTAATAAAGGGCAAATGGATATTCAAGCGCTCTACGATGCGAAGCCACAGCCGTCATTGGAAAAACAAAGCGAAGGCATGCTTTTGTTCCGCATCGGTGACTGTACCGCTCAAAGAAACACACACGCAGCAATATACGATGCGCTCAGACTGTGTAAGGACTTCTGATAACAGATGCAGAAGTAGGGAGTAGAAGCGATGATTAATCAGATCTTACCTTGGTTGCTGGTAACAGTGATCCTAGTTTGGGTTCTTGGAGCGTTAAGGCGTATTTTGATGTGGCGTAGAGGAAGAAAGGAGCCAGTCAATGTTGTTGCTGGGCTCCTATCCATTCCTAAGCGTTACCTTGTCGACTTGCACCACGTCGTCGCCCGAGACAAATACATGTCGAACACGCACGTGGCAGCCGCAGGAGGCTTTGTCGCGTCGTTGCTGGGGCTGATGGCCATCTATTTATTTGACCTCGACTATCACCCCGTAGCATGGGCTGTGCTTATTTTACCTTTACTCGCGATGTTCGTAGGGGCGATATTCGTTTATCTCAGGCGTGTGAACGCTCCGCCAAACCTATCGAAAGGGGCTTGGATGCGCCTTCCTAAAAGCTTGTTGATGTTTTCTGCATCCGGTCTGGCAATTTGCGTGTTCACTCTTGCCTCTCAAGACTCCGTTGTTGGGAATACCGTACTAGCCGTGGTTTTACTGTTGGGCATTGCGTTAGGTTTGTTAGAGCTAGTGGTTGGTATGACGTGGGGTGGACCGCTAAAGCACGCTTTTTCTGGCGCATTGCATCTCGCGTTTCACCGCAGAGCAGAACGCTTTTCCGGCATTCGTTCTACAGGATTAAAACCAATAGATATTAAAGAGCCCGCCCCGGGCTTTGGGGTTGCTAAACCCGAAGATTTTTCATGGAAGCAGCTGCTGAGTTTTGATGCGTGTGTCCAATGTGGTCGATGCGAAAAAATGTGCCCTGCGTTTGCGGCTGGTCAGCCTCTTAACCCGAAGAAAATGATCCAAGACTTGGTTGTTGGGATGGCGGGTGGAGATACATCACGCTATGCCGGTCAGGGTTACCCCGGAAAAGAGGGTGACATTGGTGAAGGCGGTAAAGACCAACCTCTATTTGAAAAGCTCTTAGATCCGGAGACTGTTTGGTCTTGCACAACTTGTCGAGCGTGTGTGGAAGAGTGTCCCATGATGATTGAACACGTTGACGCCATGGTCGATATGAGACGGCATTTAACGCTAGACCTTGGTCAAACACCCGGTAAAGGCCGAGAAGTGTTGGAAAATTTGATCGCGACAGATAACCCAAATGGGCTGCCTCCGGTACAACGCCACAACTGGGGAATCGATCTAAAACTGCCCGTACTCAAAGAAGTCAAAGAGTGCGACGTGCTGTTTTGGGTGGGCGACGCAGCCTTTGATATGCGAAATCAGCGCACCATACGCGCAGTGGTCAAGTTGCTGCGTCGTGCTGGGGTATCTTTTGCCGTTTTGGGTAACGAAGAGTTGGATAGTGGGGATCTCGCCCGCAGACTGGGTGACGAAGCCACCTTCCAGCGATTGGCGAAAGCCAATATTGGTGTACTGAACAAATACCGCTTTAAGGCGATTGTTACGGCTGATCCCCATGCGTTTCACGTCCTAAAAAACGAGTACCCCGATTTTGGCGGTAACTTTGAAGTGGAACATCATACTCAGCTGCTTGCGAGGTTGGTTGAAAGCGGGTCGCTTCACTTGGATAGCGATGTATCTAAAGGCACTGTGACTTACCATGATCCATGTTATCTGGGGCGTTACAACGAGGAATATGAAGCACCGAGATACTTACTTAAGCAGCTTGGGTTTGAACTGAAAGAGATGGAGCGTTCTGGCTATCGGTCTCGATGTTGCGGCGGTGGTGGAGGGGCTCCGGTCACAGACATACCGGGAGAAAAACGCATTCCCGATATTCGCATGAAAGACATAAAAGAAACCCAAGCAGACGTGGTTGCCGTTGGATGCCCTCAGTGTACATTAATGCTTGAAGGTGTTGTCGAACCAAGACCCGACGTGAAAGATATTGCGGAGCTTTTATTGGAAGCGTTGCCAGCAGAAAAAGCACAACCAGCGGCGACGGTGTCCGCTAGGGAGGTTGCATGAGTGAAATCATCGTAAGGCGAGATCCACGCAGAGAGCGTATCGCACGGAATAGACTTCACCCTGAGCATACTAACCTTGGTGAGCCTCAATACGGACCGACAGGCTTGATTCGTAAAAAGGTGCATGGCATTGGTTTTATTGGTCCAAGTGGAGTGAAACGCATTGATCGCCTTAATTTGGGCAGTGCCGCGACAAGTTCGGTCGTCAGTGTTCGCGGAGCGTCTCAGGAACTGAAGCGGCAAGACTACACCCCAGAAAGCACGGATGCCCCAATCATGGTTGTACTTGAAACCACGTCTGGGAAAATTTCTGAACACGGTAAAGACATTTTGGGGCTGGCTCATAAACAGGCGTCTTCTTGTTCACCTACTCAGCCTGTCGATCTTGTCTTGTTTGGGGAGCTAAAGGAGGAGCTGGGAAGCTTGGGCGTGGATAGAGTGGTTTACGCTAATGAAACCGTATTTTTAGGCTACAACCCTGAAGGAAAAGCCAAATTTGTTTATGAACAAGTCATGAAGCTAAGCCCTAGAAACATTCTTATCGCTGAGAGTGACGATGGCAGTGGAGAGCTAGGACGCAGGTTGGCTGCCTCGCTTAATGTGAGACCAAGTACGAACGTGTACAAATGGCAAAACGACCAATGCCATTGCTTGTCTTCCAAAGGAACGCGGCAATATGTTCAGAAGGCATCAAGAGTGATGCTGTTACTACCCGAATGCGAAGAGCCAGTAACGGAAACGAGCCATGCGTGTATTGATATAGGAGCGGAGATCAACTCGGACCTATGTGCGCCTATAGGTATCTCAGACAAAGGCTCGGTTGATGTCGACCCTGCAACCATTTCACTTGGCGAAGCAGAGTTCATTTTGTCGGGAGGGAACGGGGTCAAGGATTGGGCGCTATTCAAACAATTGGCATCGGAATTGGGTGCCACGATGGGCGCGAGTCGAGTTGCGGTAGACGATGGGTTTATGCCCCGAAGTACTCAGGTAGGTGCAACGGGTACTTGGGTTACCGCCAGAGTTTATATCGCTGTGGGTATTTCTGGAGCCGTTCAGCACCTACAAGGTATTGAGAAGTGTGAAAAAGTCATCGCAATCAATACAGATTTGGGGTGCGATATGATTAAGCGCTCTGAGTTAAGTGTGATCGCTGATAGCAGCGAGATCATGAAGGCGATGAGCGTACTGCTACGCAAAGATTCAGATGAAATTGTTATCGGAGACACATTGATTTCCCGTTCCGACTCGAACAACCTTGAGCACAAGGAGGTTGAACATGCTTAAAGCGATAGGATTAGTTTCAGTGGGGGAGCACCCTTATACCAAACGCGCCAGACGAGCAGATCAAGACGCAAAAATGGTGGAATTGGCACTGGGTTTGGATGCCGTGAATTTGGAGCTATTGCACGCTGGCGATCCTGATGAACCTTCCTTAAGAGATTACCTAGGAATGGGTATTCCAGATTTAACCGTACTGTCACAGCCAGCAAATGCGGATGTTATTCCGGCGCTGGTGGATTACATATGCTCTACGAACGCTGATGTCATACTGACAGGGACAGAAGCGGAGGTAGGTGAATGCTCGGGGCATCTGCCTTATACCGTAGCCAATTTACTGGGTTTCACATTGGTACCGAAGATTGTAGAGGTACTGAGAATAGACAATAATAGCGCAACGGTGTTGCAGGCACTACCAAGAGGGCAAAGACGAAAGGTAGAAGTGAATTTGCCGTTTGTTGGTCTTGTTGATTCGGCAGCAGCAGAGCCTAGGCAAATTTCTTACTTAAAGTCGGTCTCTGGAAACATCTATTATTTGGGAGCACCATTTATTAAAGACCTAGCGCTTGAAAACTGGGAATTTGAGCCAGCCGCCAAACGCCCTAAACGCTTGAAAAAAGTAAAAGCAACGTCGGCAAAAGACCGGTTTAAAGCCGCAACCGCGAAATCGGAAACGACATCGAGCCAAGTAATGCACGCGCCAGATCCAAATGAGGCTGCAGAGGAGATTCTGAAAGTATTAAAAGCGGAAGGGTTACTAAAAAAGCGAGGATAGCCTCTATTTCTTTTGATCAGTTATTGCTTTTGATCCGTTTAACTCACCTCCCAACAAGTAAAAATCCGATAAGCGTTGTTTATCGGATTTTTTATGATTTCGTGAACCAGATATGAGGGGCGAAAGACCGAAAGCTAAATCACGCTTTTCACCATGACCTCTTCATGAAGGGATACCGATGCATAAGTCGGCTCATTCGATGAAGAAGGAGCCTGGCTCATTGAGAATTTGGCTGAACGCTCAGATTTAGGAGGAGAGCCAAAGTAGTCGCGATAACACTTGCTGAAATGAGACGTCGAAACAAACCCGCACGCGATAGACACTTCAATAATGGACAGATTTGTCTGCTTAAGAAGTTGTTTTGCACGGTTTAGCCGAAGGTGCAGGTAGTAACGAGAAGGGGAGTAGTTTAAGTACTTCTGGAACAGGCGTTCTAGCTGTCTTCTTGAAAGGTCAACGTATCCTGCCATTTCGTCCATACTGATGGTTTCTTCAAGGTTAGCTTCCATCAGCATGATGATTTCGCGAAGCTTGGGCTGAGAAGCGCCAACCAAACTTTTTAGTGGCAGTGTTTGCATTTCCTCGCTGTCGCGAATACGGTCACAAATAAACATTTGCGAAATCGCAGCACTGAGCTTTTCGCCATGTTGGCGATTAATCATTTGGAGCATCATATCCATCGGCGCAGTTCCACCCGTACAGGTCATGCGTTTCTCTGATATGGTGAAAATCTTATTACTCACGTGGATGGCGGAAAATTCTTCCTGCATGCCAGCCATATATTCCCAGTGGATTGCACAAGGGTGCCCATCTAAGAGACCTGCTTTCGCAAGAATATAGCTCCCCGTACACAAGCTGCCCAACGTAATATGTTGCCGATCCAAGTGCAAAAGCCAATTCAGCATTTTAGGTTGGCATTGTTGTTGTACACCCACGCCTCCGCAAACAATGACTGTTTCCGACTCGGAAGCAAGTTCCATCGACCCATCTACATTGATACTAAGTGCGTCACTCGCTTGGACCGACTGTCCATCCAAGCTTACTGTGTTCCATTCATACAACCGTTCTCCCGACAACTGATTAGCCATTCTTAGCACTTCAATTGCCGAAGCAAATGCGATCATAGTGAAGTTTTCAACCAGTACAAAACTGATCTTTGTCCCTGTTTGTATCGATGAGGTCATGACGATCCTCCTTTTGCTTCCGTGTGTGAGTAAACTGACCTTCAAGATTGCTCATGTGATCATTTTGTTATCTTTTGGTTAATAATTAATCAGCGGGCGTTTACTCTGTAAAGCCAGTTATTCTCTGTTTGTGATCCATCATTTATTTTTAATTGATCATTCAATTAAAAATAAAAAAGTAAATTTTATCGAGGGTTGTGTGCGCTTTTCGTATTTTATTGATCGCTAACACATTGTGAAGGTTTGTTCCTTCGACTTGTCTTTTTTGAGCATATTCGTGTCTCAAATAACTAAGTGTGAACTTTGGGTATTGCTCAAGATATCCCACAACAACCACTTTATGACTGCGGGCTTTTGTAAAGTGGGTTGTTGGCAACCCTTTAACATCGGTGTGTTTGTCATCACCCATTCACACCGCTGCTTTTTAGGGAATCAGAGCTTTTCTCAACAGTGTTGATGAAAAGCGTGTGGGATAGGTAGCGCTATAAGAGATAGACCCATGGAAGCAAATATCAAAAAAAGGCCTCAAAAAGGACTTATAGACGAGCAAAAAGTGTTGGACATGTTGCGAGAGCGAAACCCTCGATACTCGTTGGAACAAGAGTTTTACAACAACCAAGAACTGTTTGATATCGATATGAAATCTATATTCGAACGTGAATGGCTTTTTGCAGGGTTAACGTGTGAAATTCCTGATAAAGGAAACTACATCGCGTTTGAGGTTGGGAACAATCCGGTCATGATCACACGGGGTGATAACGGCGAAGTTTATGCCTTGCATAATGTATGTCGTCACCGTGGTTCGAAAATTTGTACTAAGCATCGCGGTAAATCCGCTAAGTTAGTTTGCCCATACCATCAATGGACATACAACATGGATGGTGAGTTGATTTACGCCGGTCAGGAGATGGGTTCGGATTTTGATAAAAAGAAATTCAGTTTGAAGCCTATACACTGTAAAACGGCAGGAGGGTACATCTTTATTTCTCTCGCTGAGAATCCGCCTGAAATTGACGAGTTTCTCAAAGATTTAGAGCACTACCTTGAACCCTATGACTTGGAAAACGCCAAAGTTGCCGTCCAAAGTGTCATGATGGAAGAGGCGAACTGGAAGCTCGTTATCGAGAACAATCGAGAGTGCTACCACTGTGAAGGTTCGCACCCAGAACTGTTAGGCTCCCTTTTAGAGTGGGATGACACTAATGATCCACGGGCGTCTGACGAGTTCAAAGCGCTTGTTGCCGAAAAGCAAAAAATATGGGATGAAAATGGCATTCCTCACGAGCATAAATCTGCTTATGGGAATCAAAATCGAATTGTGCGCATGCCCTTAAAAGATGGCGTAAGCGCAATGACGATGAACGGTGAAGTGGGTTGCAAGAAATTAATGGGGCGTATTAATACTCCTGATTTGGGTTCAATGCGAATTCTGCATTTGCCTAACTCATGGAACCATGCTCAAGGTGACCACTTGATCGCTTTCCAAGTGATTCCTGTTGCGCCCCAGTTAAGTAAAGTGATTACCAAGTGGATTGTCCATAAAGATGCGGTTGAAGGTATCGATTACGATGTAGATAACCTACGTAAGGTTTGGGATGCAACGAACGACCAAGACCGTATTCTTGGGGAAACCAACCAACTGGGTATTAACTCGATGGCTTATGAACCGGGTCCTTACTCCGAGACCTATGAATTTGGTGTGATCAATTTTATCAATTGGTATGCCGACAAAATGCTCGCTAACCTTGATAGCGGCATGGTGGACAATGAATAATGCGACTCTATTTGTTGACCGCCTTTTTAAAAAAAGATGAACATTTTAGGTTGTTCTCTTTTTCTTAGGTGATGAAACCAAAGGAACCTCTCTACTGGGGTTCCTTTTTTCGTTTTAAAGAACAAGGTGATGCTTTCGAGTAGCGCCAAAATTTTCAATCAATGGAACAGAAACGATGAAATTACATGGAAGAAGATTATCGCTCATGTCCTTAGCGGCAGCCGCTATTGGCTTAAGTGCTAATATGGCGTTCGCGGAATCAAAAACAAAAAATATCATACTGGTTATAGGAGACGGAATGGGCCCCCAGCAAGTGGGCTTATTGCAAACGTATTCCGATCTTGCCCCTAAGTCGGTGCTGAAAGGAAAAGGTACGGTGTTTGAGCGCATGATCAAAGGTGGTCAAATGAACATGTCGATGACACACCCTGATAAAGCGATTGTGGTCGATTCCGCTGCTTCAGCGAGCCAACTTGCAACAGGGCAAATGTCGGGGGCGGAAATGATCGGGCTAAATGCGAAAGGGTATTCGGCACGTACCGTACTCGAAGTGGCGAAACAAAAAGGCATGTCGGTCGGTTTGGTTTCGGATACGCGTATTACCCACGCAACACCAGGGTCATTTGCTGCGCATGTTGCTCATCGAAGTTTGGAAAACAAAATCGCAGAGCAAATGCTCGCAAGCGATGCTGATGTGTTGCTCTCTGGTGGTTTGAGGTATTGGATACCAAAAAGCGCGAGTGACAAAACCTCGGAAGCACACAAAGCGCTCACGGCGAAAACCGACGGAAAAGTGCGTATTAAATCGAAGCGAAAAGATGAACGCAACCTCATTACCGAAGCTGAAGGGGCAGGATACGAAACCGTCTTTACTAAAGAGCAATTAAGCAACTCGAAGGGCAACAAAGTACTTGGGTTGTTCTCTTATTCAGGAATGTATGATGGCATTACTAACAGCAAGCTCAAAGGTGATGATCAGCGTGCGCAACCGACACTTGAAGAGATGGCCAAACATGCGATCAGCGTGTTGGAAAAAAACGAGAACGGTTTTTTCCTAATGGTCGAAGCGGGGCAAATAGATTGGGCTGGGCATTATAACGATACGGGCAGCATGCTGCACGAGATGCTAAAAATGAACGATGCCGTAACCAGCATACTCGACTGGGCTGATACCAGAAACGACACTCTCGTATTGGTGACCGCAGATCATGAAACAGGCGGTTTTGGCTTCAGTTATTCAGCGGTGGACTTACCCGATCCTCAAGAGCTGCCTGGAGATGCATTTGAAGGAAGAGACTACAAGCCTAATTTCAATTTCATTTCTCCTAATGTATTGGATAAGATTTACAACCAAAAAATCAGCCACGCTGATCTGTTTTACTCCGAATTTGATGGGTTAGATAAAGCGCAGCAAACACCCGAGAACCTGGCGAAGTTAGTCGCTGAGAATAGCGACTTTGAAATCAGCGCAGCGCAGGCGAAAAAGATACTCGACACTCAGCCTAACCCCTATTACGTTCGGGATCACAAATACCTAAGCAGTAAGACCGTGCCAAAACTGGAAGGGTATGGTGCATTCTTCGTGTACCAAACGGACGATAACCGACAAAATTTGCTGGCTCGGGAATTGGCAGAACAGCAAGGTGTGGTATGGAGCACAGGAAGCCACACCAGCACGCCAGTATTCTTGTTCGCGCAAGGTGAAGACGAAGCGGTTGCGCCTTTCACAAGCAAACTGTTACATCACACGGATATCGGGCGTTTTATGATAGATATTATTGAATAGTGTTGACACCGATAAATATGCACTCTGTTTTCAAAGCCACTTTATTCGGTGGCTTTCTTTTTATACCTGCATAGCTAACACATTTTTGATGTGTACCCAGCATAGTTCCAATGCTATCTTTTTGATTACACAAACGAGAAGGAGCATCAAAATGGATTTTGATTGGGTAGAGTGGTTTGGCTATCTCGCATCTTTGGTCGTACTTGTATCGCTAACAATGACGTCCATCATAAAGTTAAGAGTGATTAACTTTATCGGCTGCTTACTTTTTGCAGCGTTTGCCTATTTTATTGATTCTTATCCCACTATGTTGATGAACTTAGGTATTGCAGGAATCAATGTCTATTATTTGTGGGGTATTTATACCACCAAAGAGAGATTCAAATTGATCTCGGCTTCTGTCGATTCGGAATATTTCGACCATTTTGTTTCCACCAACTTAGCCGAAATTGAGCAGCAAACCTCGGTGGAATCGATAAAGAAATCGGACACGGCATTTTATACACTTCGAAACAACAGTATTGCGGGCGTGCTGGTGGGGAACATGGATAAGGACGGCACGTTATCTCTTGTGCTTGATTTTGTGACGCCAGAGTATCGAGACATGAAGGTCGCGCAGTATTACTACCAATTACACCCAGAAGTGATGAAGCAACGCGGTGTAAACATGCTTAAAGCCATTGCGAAAACCAGAGAGCACGAAGAGTATCTTTTGAACGTTGGTTTTTCTCCTTCTAAGGAAAATGCCGCGGTGTATTTAAAGGCTTTATAACCCCAGCGCGTACTTGTGCATCAATTAACAAAGGCTAGGATATGACAATAAAAAATATCGTTTTTGACGTAGGTAACGTGATTGTAAAATGGTCTCCTC
This sequence comes from Vibrio penaeicida, assembly GCF_019977755.1. NCBI lineage: Bacteria > Pseudomonadati > Pseudomonadota > Gammaproteobacteria > Vibrionales > Vibrionaceae > Vibrio > Vibrio penaeicida. The sequence continues at coordinate 1,826,427 of NZ_AP025144.1, forward strand.
TTGAGATCGTTTCCGCAACGTTTGATGTGGAAGAGGAAGCGGCGCAAAAACTGGCTCAAGACATTTTCTCTCATCAAATTTGGCTTGATTTAAATAAAGGTCGGTATTCTGAAAGTGAAGCGAAGCTGGCGTATCAAACTCAACTGCAGCTAAGTGCAACCGAAACTGACCGACTCTTTGATAACGTGAAATCATCACTGTCCTTATTAGAAGGCACAGAAGACATGATGAAAGATTTAAAAGAATCAGGCTATGGCATTTACGCACTCACTGATAATGTGCATGAAATTGTTACGTTTCTTAAAGATAAATACGATTTTTGGTCGCTATTCGACAATGCCATTGTCTCTGCGGAATGGGATGTACTGAAACCTAATCCTAGAATATACCAGTTGGTGGTGGAGCAATGTAACGTGGAAGCTGGTGAATCTGTATTTTTAGATGACATGCCCGCGAATGTAGAGGGGGCGAAAACAGAGGGCTTTCACGCTTTCCAGTTTTCAACGGCTAAGAAAGCGCGAGAAGATTTGCGTAGCTTAGGTGTTTCCGTATAGAGAGTACAAAGCTAACGGATGATACTGCGTGTTCGTAAGTGAGGGACTACCAATGCAATCGAAAAGGTAATCATACTGACAATAACACGCAGTAAATTCGCGGTATTCCATTGATCTCGAATGGTTTGCCAATCATCGGGCAGCGCGGCTGGATCCCATGATTCTGTGTAGTAGTTAAGCGGTAAATTAACAAACCGAGTAAAAATAACTATCCCAATAAAGTAACTCAAAGCGATGGCTAACCAAATCAGTGCACATCGTTTATCCTTTCTCAGCCACACCACTCCAGTTACTGTGGGCAACAGAGCAGCCCCAAAAAAGCACACAAAAAAACCGGTGTGTCTCACATTGATATTAAACAGTGATTGTACCGTAGCGTAGGTGCTGCCATCGACTTCGAGCATGGCGTAGTTCACGTTAAAACTGTAGGTGGCAAAAAAACCAGCCATAAGTCCAAGCAGTAAAGTAGATGTTGCTTCTAGTCCCTTTTCCATTTTGCTTTCCTTTTTGTGCGTTAACGGAAAGTCTGGCGAAATGTCAGAGAGTTGTACTTATCATTTGGTAAGTGACATGGATTTTTTTAATCGGGAGAAGGATTCAGGTGTTACGCCGATATAACTTGCGAGGTGCATGTTGGGTAAACGCTTGAACTCCGGCCTCTGAGTGATGAGTTTAATGTAGCGCTGCGCTGCGGTAAGTTGCAGCCAGTCTTTCTCTCTATTGAACTTTTCGGCTAATACATTTTCCATCCAAAGGTGAGAAAACGTCATCCAGTCGGCTTCGTTGGCAAAATTTTGTTTGAAGACATCAAAATCCCAACGCCATCCGCTACCACTTTCAATGGATTCAATAAAAAATCCGGCGGGCTCATTCCTTAGCGATTCTGTCACCGGCCAGAAGAAAGCATGATCGACAAAAAAGGCTTTGTTGTGCTCTTTTCCATCTCTGTCGAGGTAGTACATCCTCACAGAGCCTGAGTTTAATAGGAATACCGTGTTCCATTTTGACTGTGAATCGAGAAGAAACTCTTGTGGTTCGAATCGAAATGATTGCGCTGAAAGGGTAAGTTTGTTTTGCGTTGGCTTATCAAGTTGCCTAAAAAACTGACTTTCCACCATGATTTCCTTCTCAACATATCTTTGCAACCAGTATAAGACCTAAGTTTACTAAGACGAGAACTCTCCAATGTCTCAATGATAAGAACTTGGCCTTTATCATGTTGAAATATTCCCATATAGGAATATATTAAAGTTTATGGCTAGAACAAAAACCACATTTGATCCATTTAACGCGATAGCTGAGCCTAAAAGAAGAGAGCTACTGGAAAAATTAGCTGGCAAAGAAATGACGGTTAATCAGCTAGTTGAATCACTTGGGTGGAATCAGCCAATGGTATCCAAACACTTAGGGGTGCTAAAAGCCGTCGATTTGGTTAGGGAGCGTCGAGAAGGAAGATTTCGCGCTTATCACGTAAATGGCGAGCAACTTAAGTCTATTCAAGACTGGATTGTTCAATTCGAGCAATATTGGACCCATACTTTAGATAGTTTGGGTGAATACCTACAAGAGATTCAACAAAAAGGGGACAAGGATGAGTAATCAACACGTAGAACCCACCATTCTAACAAGAGAATACGATGCGCCTATCGCTTTGGTATTTGAGGCATGGACTAAAGTAGAGCACATGACAAAGTGGATGGTTCCTATGCCTGGCGTAACCTGCGAATTTACCCGAGCTGATATTCAGGCTGGTGGATCGTCTCTTCACAAGATGGTGATGCCAAATGGTTTCGAGATGTGGCTTTTATCTCAATACATTGAAATTGTAGAACCGCACACGGTTGTGTTTATTCAATCGGTATCGAATGAGCAGGGCGAGATCATGCCGAGCCCACAAATGCCTAATTGGCCAAAAGAAATGAAAACAACGGTTAAGCTTGAAGAAAATGGCAGCCAAACTAAATTACAACTGATTTGGGAGCCCGTTAACGCGACATCAGAAGAACTCGCCGCATTTGACGCATCGCGCAGCCAACACGGTGCAGGTTGGGGAACTGGCTTGGATAGTTTGGGACGATATCTTTCAACTCAATAGCTCAATAGCTCAATAGCTCAATAGCTCAATAGCTCAATAGCTCAATAGCGACATAGTTGTATGGTAAAAATATAGGCTGTTAGGTGCTCATAACAGCCTTTTTTGCTTTAGGTGACTCAGGGATAGAAGTTTTTTGCTGAGTGGGCGGTCAGTATTGTTACGAGCCTGCTGTGTATATGGCGAAATGCCCATAGAAATTTATTTACCCTGCGACCCAGAGTGGCTTTGCCAGACAATACTTATTGTATTAGGCATTGTGTTTGTCATCGGTGTGATACGTTTTGTTTTCATTTTGAAAAATGAGTATTCTTCAATGCAGAATACGTCTAAGCCAAAGCCCAGCAAAAAGAAACCCCGTCACTAACGTCACTATCCAAACCCATGCCAAACTACTTTGCATTCCGGATTGACGAACGATCACCTAGTCACTTAATGTTACCGAGTATTCCCCCTCTTTTTAGATTGATTTTAGAGAACATTTCATGACCACTACTGAGCAGCGTGAGTATCTAGGCCCATTTCAGGTCTTTATTTTGTTTTTGTCTGTCTTTGTTTTGATATCCGTTGTATTGCAATTAACAACGAAACTACCCGATGACATCAACACTATGCTCAGATGGTCGGATCAATTTATCTGTGTTTTCTTCTTTATTGATTTCATTATCCAATTGAAACATGCCCCCGATCGTTGGCGATATTTTCGTACATGGGGGTGGATAGATTTGCTTTCTTCCGTCCCATTTGGTTTTTATCCGCAATTTGCGCGCGTCGTTCGTGTTATTCGTCTCATTCGGGTCATTCGCTCTGTTCGCACATTAGCCAATGTCTTTTTACGGAACAAAGTAAAAAGCTCGTTCTCATTCGTTGTTTTTGTTTCGATTCTTATGCTGACCGTTGGTGCAATCGCATTACTTTTGTTAGAGCAAGGGGTTGAAGGAGCCAACATTCACAATGCGTCAGACGCATTTTGGTGGGCATTTGTAACGATAACGACTGTAGGTTACGGGGATTTCTATCCCGTCACAGCTGAGGGTAGGTTTGTTGCCTCTGTGTTGATGACAACGGGTGTTGGTCTATTCGGTACTTTTACCGGCTTTGTGGCTTCTTGGTTTCTGGAAGATGACAAAGAGGATCAGGGCAAACACATAATGGCAAACCTCAAAGACGAAGTGACGGAACTCAGATCAGAAGTCGGAGAGCTTAAAGCATTGCTTATAGAATTAAACCAAAAAAAAGACCCCAATTAATGGGGTAAAGAAAATTGACTTTTAAACAGATCCGAGTTCATTCAGTTCTATCGTTACTCGCTCAACGCCTTTCTCTGGCGCGGTATTCAAGGCAGGTTTTTGGAAGTTAACGCAGGTTTGTAGAAATGCATCATTACACCGTTATCGCAGCTATCAAACTTTGTAAGTTCAAAACGATGTAAGGCGCTGCCGTATTCGAACAGACGTTTTCCGCTACCAACAACGACAGGAAATACCCAGAGGCGAAGTTCATCTATTAGGCCATGCTTTAGAAGCGCTTGTATCAGATTGGCACTGCCATGCACTTGTAGGATAGGACCGTTTTGGCTTTTTAAAGCATGAATTTCAGAAGCAATATCGCCCGTAATTGCATGGGAATTCTCCCAATTCAATGTTTGTGGGTCAGACGTAACAACGTATTTCCTCGCTGCATTCATTCGGTCTGAAAGTGTGCTTTTTGGTGCGTTAGGCCAATGCCTTGAAAAAATGTTATAGGTATTGCGACCAAAAACCATATCGTAAGGCGTCGACATCGCGTAGCTTTCGACCTGGCTCATTACACCTTCCCAGTAAGGCGCTGCCCAACCGCCATGCTTAAATCCACCAGATGGGTCTTCTTCAGGCATACTAGGGGACTGCATGACTCCATCAAGCGTTACGAATGCCAGAACAGCAAGATTTCTCATAGATGCCTCCTTTATATCTTGTTCGTGTAGGTATTTCGGTGCCTATTATCTGAGCGGAACTTTTTATGGATCCAACCTAAAGTCAGTCCAAAAATCCCAAATTGCAGCAACCCGACTGTTAGTTCAATTAGAATCCAGTTTGAAATTGATGGTACGGTATATTTAGCAGGCTCGGTGAGTGCGATATAGCTGACAAGAAACGATCCAAAAAGCAGCGAAATAATTACACCGTCTTTCATTCTAACGGTACTGTCTTTCCAGGCTTTCAGACCAATGCTGATGATTAAGCCTTGAATAATCATAACGACGAACCCCATCGCCATGATTGGCTCAGAGCGAAGAAAACCCACTGAATCAAAATGATCTTTGTTAATAACAAAATGGGATAAGCCTTGTGCGGCAAAGGTAACGACCATAAAGGTCAGAATTGATAGGACATGCGCAATCATTGTGTCACTCCCTGTATTGAATTAGCGGACGTGAACGACTTTTTTATGGAACACAATACTGATGCTATTTCTATCAGGTGAACAACGGGGGCTTCAGCCTTTTTCCATTGACTAAACAAACTAGGACTTTTCAAAACCTCGAGATAGGCTAAAAATAAGTCGTCTAAATTATGTTCGACTCCGGTCCAATTCCTTTCTTGATTCATTCTCACAGTTTTCTCCTTGATAAGCTGTTTAACTTACGTTCAAACCAGTTTTTAGTTCTGGCTATTATCTAGACGAGAGAAATCACAATTCGGGGACAGTTTAGGTAAAATTATTTAGGTTGTTTGACCCAAAAAAAAGACCCCAATTAAGGGGTCAGTCAGATTGACATAGACTAAGGTTAAGGTTTTTATAAAATAGTTGTGTGGATATTTTTGTGTATCTTAATTCTTGCAAAAGCGAGTGAGTGTATAGTCTTCACCACTGCGCGAGGTGTACTCTTTGTCGACGCTGTGCGCAATGGGGTCGCCCTTTGCTCCCGTTTCTAGAAGGCTGATCCAGTAACGGTGGTTAGATTGGGTTTCCATGCACAGCGAGGTACGAGATTCCAGCTGAATATCTTGGATGTTTGCCAAATTATCAATACTGCCTAGGTGTGTCCCTAGCGTAATCTCTAGGTGCGAACCTTGAGCATCTTTAAGTAAAATGGCTTCCGGCTCGCGTTTGTGACCTGATAAAGCGACAAACTGTGAAGGGTTATCTAACCCTACCAACTTCCCATCTGCAAAGCAGGCAACCAAATTGCAGTAGTACACCATATAGTTCACAACATCTTGATGAGAACCATGCTCTAACGGGAAGGATGAATCCAATATTTCTTTTGCTCGTTGTTGCTTTTCTGTCACTCGTTGCGCATTTGATTTTTCAGCAGCGAGGACAGAAGTCGCATCAAACTGTTGTTCGGTTTCTGTATTTTGATTGTTCGAAGCAGTTGATATAGTCATAGTGATGTCCTCATCATTTATCTTTTTGCCAGCTTGGGTAAAAGAGGTGACTGTTCTTTTGCCCTTGCTTCAACTTTAGATTAGCGCCATTCACATCAAAATTTCACAATAAAAATTTCACAGTGTAAATTTTACAAAAAAGCCTGTGAAATTTTACACAGCATCTATCACTCCCATGCACTTTTCATATTTTGTTGTCTTATCAAAGCGGGGCAACGACTTGCTTATGCTTTTTGACTCGCACCATCTTTAAGCCAGCCTGTCCCGCATCACTATTTTGAGACAAACGCTAAGGTGTCATGTCTCTATTATTTTTGAGAACGAAATAAAAAGAAGGTTACCGACAAACTGCACTTGTTGAGGTAAGGGGGATGAATTGAAAAAATATTCATAATTCTTGCGAGCTCACGTCACAAAAAACATAGATTTCAGAGAAATTCTTTTGATCAAAATCACTTTAAAAATTAAAAAACAGCGCTAGGTTCTGTGAATAGAAACAAATAGAAATAAACAAAAAACACGAGAAATAAAGCGAAAGAAAACGAAAGGAATCAAGAAAAGAGACACTCAATATTTGATGTTCACTTTCTGATATTAGGGAAAATATTCATGAAATGTACCAAATCATATCTCAGCGTAACGGCGTTGGTTTTCGTAACGATAACTGCTGTCGATGCCAAGGGACTCGGCGATATTGATGCAAACACTGTGCAACTTACCGGACAGACTCTCACGCTAAAAACAACGGATAACGAGCATCTTAAAATCTCTATCCTTAGTGAGAACACATTTCGGATACAGGTGAGTCAAACGGCGACGTTTGTCGATGAGACAGTGGATGCGCTATTCGACCAATGCAATAATTTTAACTGTAATGCGAGTGACTTTGATGTCAACGCACTTCCTACCATTGTCGTCGACAACAACGTAGACAATGTGAATGTTCAATTGACGACGAATTCCAATTTTTATGCTCTTAATACGAATGAAATATCATTAAGAATTCAGAAATCGCCACTGATCTTTTCTTTATACAAGCAAGGTGATCCAACTGCGTTATGGTCTGAAATTGTTCCTATTAGCATTGGGCAAGCTAAAACAAACTTTGATATTGAGTCGCTTAAGATGGACAAGCCGAGTGGAAAAACTACTCAAACGCTTTCCAGTGGCTTAGAGGAACATTTCTACGGCGGTGGTCAGCAAAATGGTGAGTTTGAGTTCAATGGCAAAATCATGGAAGCGTCGTATTCTGGTGGTTGGGACGAGTACGACCGACCTAATCCTGCCCCGTTTTTTATGTCAGACAAAGGTTACGGAGTACTCAGAAACACTTGGCGAAATGGGGGACAAGATTTTAGAAATATTGATAAATATACATCCAGCTATAACGAAAATAGGTTTGATGCTTATTATTTTACTGGGGACTCTATTAAAGACGTTGTCGAGCAATATACCGCGTTAACGGGGCGTCCTCATTTGATGCCTCGATGGGCGTACTACCTCGGTGATGCGGATTGTTACAACAACAAAAACGGCTATTACCCACAAGGCTGGCCTTCCGAACCAGGAACAACGATGGATGTTGTTGAACAAGTGGGCATTCCTTATAAAAATTACGATATGCCAATAGGGTGGATTTTGCCAAACGATGGGTATGGTTGTGAATATGAAAATCTATCAGGCACCATCAATGCGCTAGACGATCTGGGAATAAAAACAGGTTTATGGACACAACGCTCGCTAGATTCTATTGCGCAAGAAGTGGCGGATGGCGTCAGCGTTTACAAATTGGATGTAGCATGGACAGGTCCAGGAAAGCTGTACTCTTTATCTGCCAATAACGATGCTCATCAGGGATTGGTCAATAATTCCGACACTAGGGGAATGATTTGGACGGTAATGGGCTGGGCAGGCACGCAGCGATACTCAATAGCGTGGACGGGCGACCAATACTCTAGCTGGGACTATATCCGTTGGCACATACCAACGTTCATTGGCTCCGGTCTTTCAGGTCAGGCGTACGCTTCTTCAGATGTTAACGGCATATTTGGTAACGGAGCTGAAAAATACACTCGCGATATTCAGTTCAAAACTTTCACCCCAGTGTTGATAGCGATGTCTGGTTGGGACGACAAAGAAAGGAAACACGCTTGGTGGCATGATGGTAAACAAAGTGGTAAATCCTATCGTGACATTAACCGCCAATATTTGAAGTTGAAGTCCGCTCTTACCCCTTACTTGTATAACTATGCTTACGAGGCGGACAGAACCGGTTTTCCTATTGTCAGAGCGATGACTTGGGAGTTTCCGGACGATCCTGTACTTAAAGACGAAACCTACAAGTATCAATACATGTATGGAGAATCTTTGTTGGTTGCCCCTGTGTATGAACCTATGCTCAAAAACGGCGGATGGCACAAAGACGTCTACTTGCCAGAAGGGCTGTGGATCGATTACTGGGACGGAACCCGTACCCTATCACCATCGGGCGGGACACTGCTCTCTCATTATCCGATTTCTATCGACACAATGCCTGTACTTGTCCGCGCAGGTGCGATTATTCCAATGTATGAAGGTGCCCAATCTGATCAGCTACAGGATAAAACTCACCTGATTCTAGACATTTACCCCCACGGTAACAGTGAGTTTACGCTATTTGAGGATGATGGCGAAACACGTGAATACAAAGAGCAAAATGCATTTGCAGATACGAGCATCCGTGTGTCTGCGCCGGAAAATGCAGCAGGAGACATCACGATCAATGTTGACGCGACAACGGTGCACAATAGCTACACCGATCAAGTAACGGGTCGCAGCTACCACCTTAAAGTGAATTCTTTATTGGAACCATTAAGTGTACGGTTTGGCAATTTAGAAATGACATCTGTGAGCACGCTAGATGAGTTCAATGCTATTGAACAGGGGTGGTACTACGCCACAGATGAGAAATTTGGGACCATCCATATCAAAGTGCCAAACCAATCTGTTTACCAAGGTATCGAATTTAATATAGACATTGATGAACTAGCCACGTTACCGGTGACTCCACCTTATCCGAGCCCACTCTACGAGACAGATTTTGACAAAAGTAAGATCACCATTATTAAAAGTGCTGAAGAACAAGATTTTCAGCCGTTTAGCCATGCGCTAGATGGGGACGTCAGTACCATTTACCACTCACCATGGTGGCCTGAAAACGACGGCGATCGACTACCTCAGTCATTCACCATCGACCTTGGAGAGGACTACATTGTCTCTGGTTTCACCTATCTTCCGCGGGAGGATGCAGGAAATGGCACGGTCACGCAATATAGACTTTTCTTATCTAACGATACGAGCAACTGGGGGGACCCCGTTAGCGAAGGTGATTGGGAGGTAAGCAACGAACTGAAAATTGCGAGATTCACGGCACAGAATGCTCGATATCTAAAATTTGAAGCGTTAGCGGGTGTTGGTCAATTCTTTTCCGCGAGAGAGTTTGATGTGATCACCGAACGAATCGAAGTTCCGCTTAAAACGGTTGATTTAACGCTCTCTAACGGTACTGCTGTAGGTAACGTCCAGCAAGATAAGGCAGTGACAGGGGACGCAATGCAAATGAACGGCTTGTCTTTCTCTGGAGGGATTGGGGTTTCTGCGCCGTCGTCTCTTACGTTCTTCCTTGATGGAACGTGGTCTGAACTCAATGCGGATGTGGGTATTGACGACAGTTGTAATGTATACGGGAATACCGTTAAAGCTTCTATCTATTTGAATGGGTTTAAAGCCTGGGAGTACGATATAGAAGGCCCTACCGTCGTCAAACCTAATTTAGCGTTAACCGGAATACGTAGCGTTGAGCTAACCGTTGAAGATATTGACACCAGTGCCGCTGTTGATTGCATTAATTGGGCAAACTTGAGAATAAGTGGACCTGAATCCGCTACATTTAACGAGATCAATAAGTCCGATTTTGTCTTTATTGAGCAACCCAGCCACCAGCAAGGGCATGCCATAGAGAATGCGTTTGATAATGACCCAACAACGATTTACCACTCACCGTGGAATCCGACCAACGACAGTGAAAGAGCACCTCAACAATTTGCCGTTAACCTAGGTGGGACGTTTGATGTCCATAGTTTCAGCTATCTTGCACGTGAAGGTGCTGGAAATGGCACTATTGGGCAATATAGGCTTTCACTCTCGCTTGATGGTAACCAATGGACCGAAATAAGCAATGGCCGTTTCGAGCGTTTATCAGAAATTCAAAAAATCACATTCAGTGCTACCAAAGCAAGCTACTTGAAGTTTGAAGCGTTGTCTGGGGTAGGTGATTTTGTGTCGGCGGCGGAATTTGATGTCTTTGGAACACGGGACAAAAACGATTTCGATAAGAGCACTATAACGGTTATTCAAGCGCCTGATTTTCAATCTAGCCATGATCTGGCGAAAGCATTTGATAACGACCCTAGCACTATGTACCACTCACCTTGGTTCCCTGCCGATGAAAGTCAAAAGGCGCCTCAAAGCTTTATTATCAAACTTGGAGAAACACTTGATGTATCAGGATTTGGTTACCTTGCACGTGAAGATTTAGGGAATGGTACGATTGGGCAATACCGAATCTCACTTTCAATGGATGGCTCACAGTGGCAAGAGGCGAGTAGCGGCAGCTTTGAGCCAAATACAAGGAATCACACGCTATCGTTTGCGCCAATTAAAGCGAACTATGTCAGATTCGAAGCGCTATCTGGATTGGGTGATTTCGTATCAGCAGCCGAGTTTGATGTGATTGGAACACGCACCGTAAATGACTTCGATGAGAGCACAATGACCATTATTCAAGCGCCTGATTTTCAATCTAGCCATGATCTGGCGAAAGCATTTGATAACGACCCTAGCACTATGTATCACTCACCTTGGTTCCCTAATGATGAAAGTCAAAAGGCGCCTCAAAGTTTTATCATAAAACTTGGTGAGACACTTGATGTATCAGGATTTGAGTATCTTGCACGTGAAGATTTAGGGAATGGCACCATTGGGCAATATCGAATTTCTCTTTCAATGAATGGTTCACAGTGGCAGGAAGTGAGTAGCGGTCATTTTGACTCAAACACCAGAACGCACACCCTATCGTTTGCACCAGTTAGAGCAAACTATGTCAGATTCGAGGCATTATCTGGGCTAGGGGACTTTGTTTCTGCATCGGAATTTGATGTGATTGGCACTCGTCAGGGTTTTTAATCTGACGAAGATGTCATCTGTGTCAAGATTTCTTTCATTGCCGGGCAAGTGTGAGAAATATGCAGGATGAGCATCCAACAACAATCTATCGATTACTTTGGATTCTTCAGCTTTAGTCACAATAAACGGTAGCATCTAACGAATACACGTTAGATTTCCTTCCAACTCTGGTCATAGTTCTTCCAACTTAACGGAAGAGCTATGACCTCATCTAAAATCAACTAAACTTACTACTCTACCATTCTAAAACGTATGACGTTTGACACGCTAATCGCCACGTACGTTTTGAAACTGGCAATGCGAACGAAACCATCATTTGAAACACGTTAATTTAGAGTGGGTGATGCCGTATTTCAGCTGGTGGGAGATAAGATGTCCGTTTATTTAAATTGATCCAGCAACGCAATCATTGAACGAGTATCAAAAATAGTGGGGTAGATCTGAGATGTTTGAGTTTCAAATAACGAATAGAGCATACACTGCGCTACGTCTTTTCCGGAGATTGGTTTGAAATTACCAAGTTTGCCGATGAGAAGAGGCGAAAAGAGCTTAAGGACATATTCGGTTATTATTTCGTTTTTTCGCGGCTTATCACGCTCGCCGCTTAAAGGACCTGGTCTAACAAATACGACCCGTTCGAATCCCATTTTTGACACAGCTGACTCCATTCGTCCCTTGCATTTCAAGTAATGAGAGTAAGAGTCTGGATCTGCTCCATAGCTAGAAACAACGGCAATGCGCGTAACGCCGAGTAATTTCATTTCCTGAGCAACATGACACACCAAATCGACGTCTACTTTCGCAAGCTTCTCTTTTGACCCCGCCTGTTTAAGTGTTGTCCCTAGGCAAATAAAACCAATTTCTGGAGAGGAGGAGTTTTCATCCCACTGAGTGACCGACAGGTCTACGTGGATATGCTCTTTAAGCTTTGAATGAGAGAGGTGTGTAGGTCGTCTTCCCATGGCATGGACTTTTGCAATGGCGTCTTCTTTGAGAAGTAACATCATTAACTCGTGACCAACTAAACCACTGCCGCCGGCAACAATCGCCACTTTACTTTCTGGAATACTCATAACACCTCTCGAGAATTTCTTAGCGTGAGGTTGTAGACAACAGTATACCCGAACCCACAAACACGCCACCAGTCAGCTTATTAAACAGTTTGGCACGACCACTTTGCAATAACCAATTTGAAGATTTTGCTCCTAAGTAGGCGTAGATCAAAAGCCAAGACAGTTCCATCACTGCAAACGTACTCGCCAATATGGAGTATTGGGTGAGTAAAGAGAGTTGAGGATCAATAAACTGTGGAAAAAGTGCCGTAAAGAAGATGATGGCCTTTGGGTTACTGGAGCCCACGATAAAGCCACTTAAGAACAGACTGCGAGGTGATTGTTGTTGGCTTTTTCCTTCAGCAACTTCATAACTTTCTTGTTTAGAAAGTAATGCCTGCACGCCAAGGTAAATCAGATAAGCTGCCCCCGTCCATTTTATGATATTAAATACCCACTCGGATGTTGCGATGATCATACCTAACCCGGTAAAAGAAAGCGTTAGGATGCCCATAATGGCGGTTAAACTGCCAAGAGCGGTAAAAACTGATGAGCGAAAACCTTGTGTGACCGATTTACTTAAACAAAGTAAAACACTGGGTCCCGGTGATGCGGTGAGTATGAATATCGCCGCGACGTAGATCATCCATGTATTCCAATCCATTTCTCTATCCTTATGAAAAATGTGCAAAAAAAAAGGCAGCGATATCATTGACTCGCTGCCTAAGTTGATACTTTACATAAATTACTGAACTTTAAAGCGTCCGACAACCTTATTTAAACCGCTAGATGTTGAATCAAGGGCCTGGTTCACGGTATTGGCTTGAGAAGCGTTGTCGTTCAGTTGATGTACGATCTGCTGAATTGCGACCATATTTCTATTCACTTCTTCTGTAACCTGACTTTGCTGATCCGCAGAGGTTGCCATCAGTGCATTCAATTCATTTATTTCAATGACAGAATCGGTCACTTGGTTAAGAGAATCCATAACCTTATTGGTATTCTCAGCTGTGTTCTCACAACTATTGCGTGTAGACTCCATTGCTGAAACCACATTGTCGGTGGCATTTCGTAACTTACTCAACATTTCATTTATTTGAGAGGTACTGTCTTGCGTTCGCGCGGCTAGGGCTCTTACTTCGTCGGCTACGACCGCAAATCCTCTGCCTTGCTCACCTGCACGGGCTGCTTCTATTGCCGCATTTAAGGCAAGCAAGTTCGTTTGTTCAGCAATTTCACCAATCACTTGCAGCACGGTGCTGATCTGTTTTGTGTCCGCGCTCATCGTCCCGATAGACTGAGACATGCTGCTTACTTCATCAACCAGCGCTGAAACGCTGTTTACCGCCTGAGAAACAATTTCTTTTGATTCTTCAGCATTTGCAGAGGTGTGCTCGGTTAACTTTGCTGCATCAGAGGCATTTTGTGCAATGGATTCAGCGGTAGCGCTCATTTCATTTATTGCCGTGATCGCCTGTTCGGTTTCAATATTGTGGTTGTTCAGCGTTTGTAAGTTCGATTCAGTTTGGCTGTTTATTTGAGAGACAGCAGTATCAATACTGTGGCTGGATTGAGAAACCTCGACAAACATCTTCTGAAGCTTTTCAATGAACAAGTTAATTGAGTGAGATATTTGGCCGATTTCGTCTTGAGAAACGACATCCAAGCGTTGAGTTAAGTCACCACTTCCTTTAGATAAATCGGCAACAACGCTTTTCAAGTTTTGCAAAGGCTTAAATGCGATATGCAGCAGGGCAACACTTATCCCGATAATAACAACGGCACAGATGATTAAAGCCATCGTGATCAACCAGTTCAACGAAGACGTATTTTTCTCAATTAAATCTAAGTCGATGTAACCATTTAGCTGCCAGCTCTTTTCACCCAAAGAGACTCGCTTGTTAAACGGCATTAGATTGTCACCTTGCTTATTTGAGTAGATAACAGTGCCATTTTGAGAAATCAGTTCGATGTAACTACCACTAATTGCGTAGTCGGCAACAATGGATGACATTTCACTCAAATCGATTACAAAGAAGTCGACAGAGTCGTCTGAACGACGCATTGAAATGGTTAGAAGGGGTTTGCCATTTGTGACTGTTACGTCACTGATAGCAGGCGTTTCTGTTTGCGAAGACGCGGCGTTAATAAATTCTTGAGAAGCGTCTTCTTCCATTATGCCTGAGTCATCAAATGCGTAGTCGTTTACGATTTTAACGACTTTATAGAAACCGGAGTTTTCCTTGGTCTCTGCAATATCCATCATGCTGAAGTTTAGGCTTTTCGCTAAATTCACTTGTCGTTGCAGATCGGTACTCAGTTTCTTCTTAACCAATTCGATGTTGTGGCTGATGTTTCGTGTATCCGAATCATTAATGTATTGGCTGATGAAGTAATTAACACTGACGTAAGAAGTCAGAATTGTAATAGAAACAATGATGGTAATTAGAGCGATGATCTTGTTTTTAAAAGATAGGTTTTTCATGCACTTTACATCCCTAAAAGTGTACTGAAGAAAGCAACCACATAGCGAGGAGCTAATGATACGCGCCACATGTTAAGCAGACCGCTGTCAATGTGCAATCAATACGCAACAAAGATTCAAAATTGAGCTTTATATAAATAAAAATGAGCTTTTTCCAAGAAGGGTGATTGATAAGCACATATTTTTAAACTCGACAATAACCACCAGCTACTAAAACCGAAGATTGAGTGGCGAATCAACAAGGTGAGCTATAATTGTAAGTGTTAGAGTGGGCGCTTAATACGCAATAGCGACAATTAAATCTTAAATAATATTGTAATAACAAAAAGATAAAACGTTCGCGGTGCAGTTAATAAGAGAAGTTTGCGTATTGTAGCCAATTAACCAAACGGGTTTAGGCTAGGTATGAAAATCAAAGTTAAAAATATAACACTACTGATCGCTGTTACGACATTACTGTTTTCAGTTCTTTATTACGTTACGTGGAATGCAACGCATGAACTGGAAAATAAAGTTCAAGATGAAATGCAGGATGTTGCAAAAGAATTGATAGAAAAGATCGATCGTAACTTATTTGAAAGGTTTCACGATGCACGAGCTTTTGCTTTAAATGCAAGGCTTTCCTCCAGCTTTTCTAACAAAAACAGCTCTCCAAACAAAAACAGCTCTCCAAACAAAAACAGTTCTCTAAACAAAAACTTAGAAGAATACCTCGATAAGCTCATTACCGAATATAAGGTTTATAGCCACATTTTGGTTTTTACAACCCAAGGTGATCTCGTTGCCCAAAATCGAATGGATGTCTTCGGAGAGGAAATAAAGCCAATAGAATCGAAATCGGAAAAGGTACTGCTAAAGCAGTGGTTCAACAATGTGTTGAATGAATCCTACTTAAAACCTTTGTCACCAAATCCGGCCTTTCCGGAATTAGGCACCGTGGTATATGGGCCCCATTCGTCTCTCTTTGGTCAACAGAGCGTGCGTGAAGAGCAATTCGATATGATGTTTGCGACGGCAATAAAAAATGACATTGGCGAGGTGACTGGGGTTTGGGTAAACGTATTAGATTTTAAGTTCCTAGAAGAGATCTTTCTCGAATACCACTTATCGCTGCTAATGAAAGGCTACAGCAATGTTCAACTACTGCTTGTCGATCAAAAAGACGATGTCCTTATCGACATGCGGTCGAAAGACAATCAAGCCATGGATTACTTTCGAGAAAACTCGGAATTGAAAGGGCAAAATATCAACGATCACTATCGCACTCAATCCTCGATTTATCGAGACTCTACGTCAGGCATTTCATTGGTTAACCAAAAGGGTGGTGAAGTGCTGCTAAGATTGCGCGCAAGTAGCTTAGGTGCTTATGACTTTCCAGGTTTAAATTGGCAGGTCTACATTCAAGTCCCTCCAGAATCAGCGTTCGTGGAAGCGGCCCAACTCAAAACGAAGCTGTGGTTGATCTCAATTATGATTGTCGCCGTATTGACAGCAACGGGCTTGTACATGTTCTACCGTGTAAGCTCCCCACTTAAACAGTTGGCGAACATATTCTCTCAGTTGTCACGTAACGACTTTTCTACGCCGTTACCCAAATATCGTCGAAACGACGAAGTCGGGGAAATCATTAAGGCGGTAGACATATTTAAAAGTCGGCTTCAAGAGCGTGAAAAGTTGGTTAAGAAAACATTAGACCAGCAGCAAGAGCTGGATTTACAGCGCCGAGCGATTCGGGCTGCAAAATCTGGAATGATGGTGTGTGATGCTGAGGACCGCGACCTGCCTATTGTTTATGTCAATCACGCGTTCTTGGCAATGACGGGGTATACCAGTGAGGAAGTTATTGGTCGAAACCCCCGGTTTCTACATGGTCCCGATCACGAACAGCCAGGGTTAACCGAGCTTAAAAGTGCTCTGTCCGAAGGACGTTCTTGCAATGTCTATATTCAAAATCAACGCAAAGATGAATCAATATTTCAATGCCACTTACATGTTGACCCTGTCTACTCCGATGAAGGGGTGTTAACCCATTTTATCGGCATCCAAACAGACGTTACCGAGCTACATAAAGCAAAAGAGGACGCCCAAGAAGCGAATCGAATGCTGCAGGATTTGATTGCTCAAACAACCTTAGAACTCGAAGACAGTGAAAGCCGTATGAAGGCAGTATTTAAGTCCGCTGTTGATAGCTTAATTATCTTCAAGTTGGATGAAACTATTTTGGATATTAATGATTCGGCTAGAAAACTGTTTGGTTGGACGCGAGAGGAGCTGTTAGGTAAACCATTTGACATTTTACTTGCAGAAGGTTTTGAACAAAAAGGCATCAACTTACTGACTCACTCAATTGAGATGGATTCGTCAGAAAAAGGGAAAGAAAGTGATGAGGTCATAGGGCAAACCAAAGAAGGGGAGCTTGTCCCATTGGAAATGTCGATTACGCAAGTAGCGGCAAATGGCGAAGCTTATTATTTGGGAACTCTGAGAGACATCAGTGAGCGAAAACATGCGGAGTCGGAGCTTAAACTAAGTAAAAGAAGCCTACAAGATTTGGTTAGACGTTTGAATCTAGCCACCGAGGCTGGGGAAATTGGTATTTGGAATTGGGACTTTAGAAACGGAGAACTCGATTGGGATGACCGCATGTATCTGATGTATGACGTGGACAGAGAAAACGCCACGGATACTTATGATATGTGGAAAGTGCGAGTGTTGGAAGAGGATGCTTCTCGCGCAGAAGAAGAGTTGATGAAAGCAAAAGATACGTTATCGCGTTTCAGCTCTGAGTTTCGTATTCAATGGAGGAATGGTGACGTTAGGTGGATCAAAGCCGCTGCGGATGTTGTGTTTGACGAAAGCTCTGGCAAAGCCATTGGAATGGGTGGGGTCAATATAGACATAACCAAAGAAAAAACAGCGCAAGACTTGTTAAGACGTGAAAGTGAAACGGCCACAGCCGCTAATGAAGCCAAATCGATGTTCCTTGCCAACATGAGCCACGAAATTAGAACACCAATGAACGGTGTGGTGGGGATGATCAATTTACTAAGTGAAACGGCGTTAACACCTGAACAAAGCACCATGGCAACAACGATTCGCGATTCTTCAATGACACTTTTAAACATCATTAATGACATTTTAGATTTCTCTAAAATTGAAGCAGGACAAATGCAAGTGGAAAACATACCCGTTGAATTCCACGTAGTCATGGAGCGCACAGCAGATGTGTTGTTCTTACAAGCTCAGAAGAAGAATATATCCCTATTGTTAAAACACGATTCCCGTATTCCTCAATACATAATGAGCGACGGAGTTCGATTGGGGCAGGTGTTGCTCAATGTTGTTGGCAACGCAGTGAAGTTTACGAGTGGAGACGAACATTACCAAGGGCAAGTTTGGATAATGTCAGAGCCCGTTTCTAATGACGGTCGAGACGAAATCGAAATCCGTGTACAAGACAACGGTATTGGCATGTCGCAATCACAAATAGATAAGTTGTTTTCAGCATTTACCCAAGCAGACACATCGACCACCCGTGTATACGGAGGAACTGGGCTAGGCTTGTCCATCACAAAATCACTGATTGAAATGATGGGCGGGCGTATTCGGGTTGAAAGCCAGGTGGGTGAGGGCAGTTGTTTCATCATGACGATACCCTGCGTTTATGACCTCAACTTCAGAATGGAGCAGGATGACATCCCTTACTCCGAAGCGAGAATTTTGTCGGTCTTGCGTTCACCAGAGCTCAGTGAAGTAGTGAAATACAATCTTGAGTCTGTTGGTTGCGAGGTGGTTTCTGTTTCTTCATTTGCGAAAGCCGAAATGGTGCTTACTCATGAAGAAAAAGGCTTCAATATCATGATTGCCGGTCCTGAATATTCCTCGAAAGACATCGATAAAGTGTATGAAGGGAATATAGGGAAGTTGCTTGATGGTAAAGCGAAAACTCTGTTGTTGTCCGAGGATTCCTCTTCAAGTAAAGGGTTTGTCGCTTCCAATACGATGGTATCCGGTGCGCATCCATTAAAACCGAGTGAACTAGAAATGGGTATTGCGATCTTAATGGGCAAACGCAGCCCTATCGTTGAGAACAAACAAAAATTAAGAGCGACTAAAGATTTACCTACCAAAGAGCAGGCTGAGAAAGATGGCAGGCTTATATTGGTAGCGGAAGATCAGCCCACCAATCGTGACGTAATAGAAAGGCAATTAAATCGGTTAGGTTATGTGTGTGACATGGCTGAGGACGGTTTAGCAGGGTTGAACATGTGGAGTAAGGGGCGCTACGGGCTCGTACTGACAGACTGCCACATGCCAATAATGGATGGCTTTGAACTCACGAAAGAAATACGAAAAATAGAGAACGAACAAGATGCACAGCAGAGAACGCCGGTCATTGCGATTACCGCCAACGCGTTAGTTGGCTCGGCAGAGCACTGTATTCAAGCGGGGATGGACGATTATCTTTCGAAACCTGTGGAGCTAAATACTTTAGGGAAAATATTAGATAAGTGGCTGGACGCGTCAGTCGAATCAAACAGTGAAAACGATAAGAACGATGAGAATGAGCATACCGACCACCACGTTAATGTTGATGCGCCGTTTAAGCACGATTTGCAAATACCAGAGCTAGAAGAGTCAAGTGCCATCAATTTTGAGCGGCTTGAAGCCATTCTTGGTACTGCTGAGTTGGATGTCTTAGCACCTCTTTTACAAGGGTATTGGGATTCGCTGCAAGAAGACATGAACGCATTGGAAAGTGCGCTAACCAATAAGGACGAAAGCCAGATACAAAGCATAGCTCATGCTGCTAAAGGTGCAGCGAATTCAGCGGGTGCTGAACGGCTGGCTGAATCATTTCTAACTTTGCAAAATGAGGCTTTAAAACAAGATTGGGGATACTTAGAAAACGTTTACCAACAAAGTGTTACAAAAGTAACGGACATTCAAAAATACTTAGAAAAAGAAAAAATTATATAGCTTGAATTGGTTACTAAAGCTAGGGATTGAAGATTGAAAAACAACGTTAAAAAGCTGGGAAGGAAAACACCATGAAAGCGTCAGAAATATTCTCCAAAATAACGGTTATGATCGTCGAAGATCATGATTTCTCCCGAAAGGCGACTCTTTCTATGCTGCTTAGGCTCGGAGTAGAAAATATCCTCACTGCCCCAAATGGTAAAATTGCGATTCAAAAACTGGATATGCATAAAGTTGATATCATTATTACCGATATCAACATGCCTGAAATGAACGGAATTGAATTGTTAAAAGAAGTTCGAACGGGCAACACTTGCAACGATAAGTCCACGCGCATAATCGCTGTGACATCCTACTCCAATACAGAAGTGCTGCGTGCGTGCATGAACCTCGATATTAACTCATTTCTTGTTAAGCCTATTACTCTCGATATGGCGAAAGAAAAGATATTGGCAGCGTTTAGCGAATCTGCCCAACTCTTTCATGAACATGAATATCATCAAGTTGATTCCGATTTTGATTGCATGACTGAAGACGCTGCTATTCAGCCTGAAATTAAGCCAGTGAATAAAGAGCCTGAAAAGCCAACGTTAGGTATTAATGAAAGGTTGATTTTCAAATTAAGTGATCTGGAAGTAGGTATGCGTTTAAAGCAAGATATCTGTGCTGCAAACGGTTCACGCTTAATAGCGGATGGGGTGGTATTGAACGAAAGGCTGATCAATCGAATTCACGAACTCAGCGCCATCATCAACATAGATCAGCTAAAAGTGGAACTGCCCGAAGAAGATGTCACAAAAGTTTCATAAATTAAGCTAATTCCAGTAATTGTTCGTGTTTATTTAACTTGGTTTTGAATTTCTTATTTTATTCTCTAAAATAAGAACGGTATTGCGCACGCTTTACTCTATAATCTGCACATAGCGTTGTGGTAGCCACTTTTAATATGTGGTTAATGAACTTGCATATATGCATACAGATTATGTATAAATCAGGCGAATATTGAAATGAAAGCCATATTTCAAATCATTTTAAGCTCATTTAGAGCGGCGATGGTCTCACTGATCCCTTATTTGTTTTTCCGTTCAGCTTGGATTGTATTTATTGTTGTAAACAATAATTATGAGCTGATTCTCTATGAAGACATTGCAACGATAGATATTTTGCTTGGAAAAATATTCCCCGTTTTACTTACATGTACACTCGCTTATCACCTTTCTTTTCATTTCTTTGATGAGCGCTTGCTAGTCACTTCCCTTGCTTTAACGATGTTTCTCATCTTTTCAGGCTACATTACGAAGACCGAAAACGGGCTGATTCTCTCGGACGCGTTTGTTCTCGACGATGCGGTATTTGTGCCCGTTATGGTTTGTTTAGGGTATTTCCTTGTGAATCGCTATGTGAAATACAAGCTGATACACACTAGAGTCGTTAACCCTGTTTTAGAAGGTGCGATAAACGGGATGATGCCGCACCTCGTTGTTTTTATTGGGATAGGAGCTCTGTACTATTTATTTGGTCAGTATACATTCCAAGCACTTGTGGACATGATTGCTCAGTGGCCTACGGGGATTCAAGCTTATTTGCATACGATAATTATCCACATTACCTGGCTATCAGGAATACACGGTGCAGCCGCGTATTACACCTTTTTTGATTCCTCTTTTGTTTCAGAGATCTATGTGACAAATATGTCGTTTAGTATGTTTTTCGATGTGTTTGTTATTTATGGCGGAGCGGGAAGTACGTGGTCGTTAATTATTTCTATATTATTATTTTCTAATATGAAATACGCAAGAACGCTCGCCAAGCTTTCCATTCCTTTTGCGATAATTAATGTAAACGAATTATTGGTTTTCGGATTACCGATTATTTTCAACCCAATTTTAGCCATACCATTTGTATTAGTGCCACTTGCCAACCACCTGTTTGCCCAAATGTGGGTATCGGCATTAGATATTACGGTGGTGCGAGACAGTATTGAATGGGTAACGCCTTCACTACTCGATTCGTATTTGGTGACAGGTGGCAACGTGAAGGCATTACTGTTGCAGATCGTAACCGTCGGTATGGGTGTGCTGATTTATATGCCATTTGTACGAAAATACACGAATACCAGTAACGACAGCTTGCTTAACACCTTAATTCGAAAGCTGCGGTTCAGTTATGCCGTGCCCGTTCAAAAAGAAGTTACCTTCATGGGAATGCATGATGAGTTGGTGGCTCAGCAAGATAAGTTGAATCAGAGCTTAAAGGAAATATTGGCGGGTGAACTGAAAATGTATTACCAGCCTCAGTTTGACTCCAAAACACTCAAGATGGTTGGTGTAGAGTCTCTACTGCGTTTGGAAAGCGAGCACAGACCCAATTCCCCTGATTTTATTCAGCATTTTGAAAATGCAAAAATTGGAGAATACATTGATAAGTGGGTAGTGGATGCGGTCGAAAATGACGTAAAGAACCAGCCAGTGTTTAAAAATTTCGACTTAAAGATCAGTTTGAACCTCAATGTTGATTCTCTGAGTGATAAGAAATTCATCTCTGAGGTCATTAAGCAGCTGTCTGGCTATCCTGTTTTGTTTGAAATTACCGAATCCATTTATTCCCAGCATGTGGAATTAGTCAGTGAAAGCGTAGGAATATTGCGGGAGGCTGGGTTTAAGGTCGCCATTGATGATTTTGGTACGGGGTATTCAAGCTTATCGATGCTTGGTGCACTAGATGCTGATGTGATTAAGTTGGATCGTATTTTCTTAAAACAGGCTAATAATGTTAAAGGAAAAGAGCTTTACCGGTCTGTCGTATCTACCTTAAAGCGTCTGGGGTTTACCGTGGTGTCAGAAGGTATAGAAACAGACGAAGAGTTGGATTTTGTTCGAAGCTGTAACGTTGATGTTTTACAAGGGTATTATTTCTCTCGTGCGATTAATATTGAAGAGCTAGAGCTCTATTTTTCTGATGAAGAAGCATCAGCGCATGTGTCAGCACAGCACTTCACTATGACAAACTAATCCAGTGCGAAAATGTCGTTAAAAAAGCTCAACGAACCTTGGGTAAATTGAGCTTTTGTAGAGATTAGTGGAGTTAAAATAATAAAATTATCGACCACGTGCGCAAACCACAACCAAAATGGTTTTCTTGATGATTTCCAAGTCCATCTTAATCCAGCTTGAAAATGACATGAGCGCGAGCGCGTAACTATGATCGTACCCAACCTTCGAACGCACATCTTCTATGCAGGTATCATAACCTTGGTTAACTTGTGCAAGCCCTGTGATTCCGGGTAGCACGCCATATGTGCGATCAGAGAAAAATGGGATTTGAGATTCTAATTTACCGTAGAAGCAAGGGCGCTCAGGGCGAGGACCGATTAACGACATATCTCCCTTTAAGACGTTCCAAAATTGAGGGATCTCGTCCAAACGCGTTTTCCTTAAGAACATGCCAACTCGTGTAATTCTCGGGTCGTTGTCTTTGGCCCAAGTTGCACCTGTTTTGGATTCTGCATCTGTGTACATGGTGCGAAACTTGACCATCATAAATTTAGAAATACCTGACTGCGTGATCTTACCAACACGCTCTTGCCCGTAAAATATTGGTCCCTTTGAATCCAGTTTTATTGCGATAGCGATAATAGGATACAAAGGGAGAGTCGCACATGCGCCCAAAAATGCACACGCCAGATCAAACAAACGTTTTGCGAGAAGTATACGTTTTGCTCTTGTATTTGAAAGTGTTGAATTAAAAGTCATAATATCCATCATCCGTCTCCTAAATTCGTTCCCATTGACCTTTTTCTAACCCAAGCAGATACCGCATCCCACCAATGAAGCTGGCGACATGCCCTGAAATGACGTAAGCAAGGGTTTTGAAATGTTTATAGGTGAACACTCTCGGTAGCAGGCAAGCAAAAAGAGCGATAGTGTAACCAGCAATTTGTAAAGCAGCAGCGGTCATAAATAGGGGGTGTTCACTCAGTAAAATGGAACCTGCTAGAGCAAACATCATCAAATAAGGCATGGTGACACGCAGCCCTTTTCCGGAAAAGAAGGCAAAAGCGACGCCTTTGTGTTTTGGATTCAGCATGGCAAACAAGCGAAGGGTTTGTTGTAAGTTGCCTGCAGATATTCTTAATCGGCGTTTAAAATCTTGCTGCATAGAGACTTGCTCGAGTTCTAATGCCATCATCTGAGGTTCGTAAACACCTTTATAGCCACGCTTTACAATGCGCATAGGTATGATGAAATCATCATTAATGGTATCGAATTCGAGTTCCTCAAATAACTCTCTCCTAAACATATAAAAGGCTCCGTGCGCTCCAAGAACTGAGCCTAATAAGCATTCACTTTGCTTTATCGCTCCTTGGTAATGCCAATATTGTTGTTCAGCATGGTCGCCAGAAATAATCTGATATTTTGGGTTCACAACGCCAACGGATGGAGACTCGAAATGTTTGGCGGCAATCAGTAGGGCATCACATGAAATCAAGCTGGATACATCGCTTAAGGCAACAATGTCACTGTCGGCTTTTTCCACCATTTTATTGACCATCGCGACTTTTCCCTGGTTAATTTGAAAGTCAAAGATTTCAATGTGGACCTCTTCGCATATTGCTTCTTGAATGGTATTGAATGCGATTTCAGCTGTTTGGTCTGTACAGCCATCACACGCAATCCACACTTTTAATTGGCTTGGTGGGTAGTCCAAACAGCACACATTTCTAATTTTCTCGGCAATCCAGTCTTGTTCGTTGTAGGCGGGAATAATCAGAGTTACAGTTGGGAGGTCTATGTCCGCATGCTCAGCTCGAAAACAGCGTTGTTGGGACAAGAATTCTGCTGGTTTCACTCGCTTGGCAATTATGCTTAAAAATAGCGGATATCCTACGTGATGATAAACCACCAAAAATATGCAAATAACCGTTGTAGAGATTAGGAATAACTCCATTACTTTTCTCCTTTATTACAAAGCTTTTCATAGGCAGAGGTCATATTTCTAATGTCGTAGTTTTTAACGATGTAATTTCTCGGTGTGCACGAATTTTCACCATTCAGTACGCTGCTCAATGCTTCATTCATTAAGGATGAGTTGTCTGGTGTCACTAGTGTCCCGGACTCTGGGCAAATGGCTTCTTTAACACCACCTACGTCGGTTGCAACGCACCGAACGTTACATGATTGAGCTTCTAGAGTGGAAAGAGGAAACCCTTCATTGCGAGAAGGAAGGCAATACAAATCAAGCGCTTGATAAAAGCTCACCATGTCGTCGGTGAAACCAAGGAAAAATACCCGTTCCTCTAAATTCAGTTTCTTAGTCAGTGCTTCAAGTGAAGAGCGCTGTGTACCATGGCCAGCAATAGCCAACACCACATTCGATGGCAAGCCTTTTAGGGCATAGAGTAATGTATCTTGACCTTTTACCCATTCCATTCGACCGGAACAACCAATGATTTTTTTATCTATCGGTAAGTTCAAACGCTCGCGGGCAATGTTAGTGTCACCGGGTACGAAGCGCTCGCAGTCGATTCCGTTATGAATTGTTTCGACGGGAATATCTTCAAGTACGTTGGCAAGCTTTTCTTTTACAAAGTCCGCATCCGCAACCAATTTAGGCTGAGATAAGTAACATGCGAGTTTTTCTAGGCGAACATCGACGTCATTGTCTAAATGCCATGCATCATGCTCGGTATGAATGCGGATTGGTACGTTTGCTATTCGTGCTGCGACATTACCGTAAAGTAGAGGGCCAATGTGATGGCTATGTACAACATCGGCTTTGAGCGTGGAAAGTAAGTTCCTCATTGTCATCAACAGTTTTGGCTTCAAACCGGGGTGTTTGTTGAGGAAAAATAGCTGACTTTCGTGGTCTTTTAGCCGAGGCCAAGCTCGGAGTGAATTTTCTTTTGAACCCTCAAGGCTAACGACAAACACTTTGTTGGCTTTATCCGCAAATCGCAGCATATCGAGAACCATGACTTCGATTCCCCCAGGTCTTAAATGCTGAACAACGTGTACGATTGTTTTCATCTATCCACTCTCAAATCCAAGTATCTTATTCACTACATAGCGAAACTCGTGCCAAGATTAAAGTTGTTATTTAACAATGATATATGTGAAATCTTGTATTGAGATGTTTAGGTTTCTCATTTTGATAGTCGGTTTGAGAGGCTCACTATTAAAATTGTATATGGCTTATGACGGGAGAGGCGGTGTGGTAGAAGTTGTTTGAAAAAAAGCCCGTCAGGAACGGGCTTGTTGTGATCTGATTTTAGCTAAGGGTCGCTTTCGATTTTTTCTGGTTTAAGTGGGATAGCTTTTCTGGTTTAAGTGAAATAGCTTTCCTGTTTAAGAGATATAGCGTTCCGGTTTAAGACAGCGACGAATCACCTTACAGGTTTAATGTCAATGAAGGGTACTTCTTGAGTTTCAGAACCCAAATTCAATACTTCGTCGTTCGTGTTTTTCATTTTAGGTACTCGAGTTAACACCGGCTTTCCTGTGATCTTTTCAACTTCATCTCGGCGGCGAATGGCTGTGTCGGTAAGCTCGAGTATCAGAGCAATACCTGCGCCCATACCAAGCCCTCCAATTATTCCAGCGATGAGAAATACAATAGGTGGCAAGTTGGAAGGTGCACTTGGTGTGTATGGTCTATCGATGACTTTTACACGCTTTTCTTGCTCAAAAACACCAAGTGAACTGGTGAGGCGAGCCATTTCGAATCGCTCCATTAGGTTGTCATACAGTTGTCTTTTTAACGCAAGATCTCGTTGCAAATTCAACAGTTGTTTTTCATTTTCGCCAAAGCTTGACGTCAATACTTCTAGCTCTGAAATCATGATCTGAATTGTTTTTATTTCTTCACTTAAGCTGTCTACATTGGAACGTGCTTTTTGCAAATCTCCAAGCTGTGAAATCAGTACTGGCTGATTCTCCCCATGGTTTTCTAGTGATGAAGAGCTCGCGATATCCCAAAGCTGCGCGCTGTCTAAGGTCGGTTGGGTTTGTTCTAAGAGAATGTTTCGCTCCACTTCCAATCGTCTTAGATTACGAATCTTCGCTTGAACTTTACTGTGGGAATCGGTGTATTTGGCTCTCAGTAAGGTTAAATCACTTCGAATGCGAATGATCTGTTCTTCAATTTTTCCCACAACAGGGTTGGTCTTAGACAATTGAACATCCAAGCTGCCCAGTGTTTTCTTTGCACCAGCGTATTCTGCTTGTCTTTCAAACAATCGTTGCTTAAGTTTCGCGAGTCTACCTAAAGCTTCCAGCTGCATCTCTGGCAGTAACGAACCGTTTTTGCTTTTGAAGTCAGCAAGGTTGGCTTCGGCTTTATCCAATTCTTCTTGGCGATATTTAATATTGGTGGCTAAGAAGTTTTGCGAGTCGACCATAGATGAGCGCTCTGGAGCCAGAAGTTGCTCAACAAAGTGGACACTTACGGCTTCTAATGTTTCTGCCATACCTTCAGAAGTCGAAGAGCGGTATTCAATTTTCAGTAAATCACGCCCTAGCTTGGTTACCTTTAAACTTGAAGATAGCTCACCAATAACATAATCCAATTCTGCTGGTGTTGGATTTTCAGAGATAAGACCTCGCTCTTTTGCAACAGAAGCAAGAATGTGGCGGCTGTGTAGCAGTGTTTTTAGTGCGTCTAAACGATCTTTGAGCATGGTAGAAACCGCGAGATCCTCCAAGAATGGATTCATTTTGGCGGTTTCTTGAATCAACATACTGGTGTGCGAATCATAATACCTTGGTGTGGTTTTACCGATGATAAAGCCGATAATAGGAAAAAGTACCACAGGGACGGCAATTACGTAGCGCCTACGCCACGCACCCATCAATATGATCAATACGCGCTGACCAATCGTCATCATAGTGCCTCCAGCCAGGTTTCTAAGTCTTTTGCACGGCTATCCCACGAATGCCTTGCTGCGGCTTGAACCTGAGATGTATTGACCGCAAATTGGCTGTTTTCAATCGCAGAGCTGAGTTCATGAGCATTACTTACGCATTGAACAAACTGCTTAAAGGGTTCTAAAGCTGGAAAGTCTGTTGTGACGATGGGTTTCCCGGCTGCGATGTATTCCAGTAACTTTAGTGGATTACATGCACGGATTTGTTCGTTATCAATAAAAGGAAGAAGGCTCGCTTGCCAGTGTTGACTGTATGAAGGCAAGGTATGATGCGGTCTTGGACCGAGCCAATGAACATTGGGCAAGTTAGGTAGTGGGTTGGTTGATAACTCCAACTGACCAATGAACACAAAGTTCCATTCTGGTAGTGAGCGCATGGTTTGATCTAGCATGTCGTAATCTAGCCATTTCGAAAGGCTGCCATAAAAGCCAGCAATGGGCTTGCCATCTTTAGGGAGATCTGCTGCACGTTCTGCGTGATTTGAAAACAAGGTGAAATCGACACCGTGTGGTAGATATTGTGTTTTTTCATGGGGAAATTTGTGCATTAAGTGGTGGCTTACCGTCAATATGAGGTCGGCTTTCTCCACCAACTTAGATTCGTGTTGCAAAATGCATTCGTGATCGACGCCTGATAGGGCACCAAAATCATCGCCGCAGTAGTACACAACGGAAGATTCACCCAAAGTGCCGCAAAGGTCCGCTGCCGTAGGTAGGGAAGTCCAAAGAATCGGATCTTTCATTCCGTAGTGGTCGAGAATAGGAAGTAATTGTGAGCGCATCCATTTTTGCGCTAGGTGTCGACCAAGATGAGAACTCGGAGCCGGAAGCGTTTTCAAAGTAATCACTGGAAACTCCGCTTGGTTTTGAAGTCGCGCAGGGAGCTTCGCTTTCGAAACGCAAATTTTGTTCCACGCTCGTTTAATGTCGTGGGCGGTAAGGCGAGGTTTACGTAGCCCAATAGAGTTTACCCACAGCACTTTACGGTTTTTACTAAGGCGATTAACCAAATGTTGGGTACTGGAGGGTAGCCCGCCCCAATCTTCTCCAAATACAATTAAATCACGAGGCATCACGCACCTCCTGTATGCATTCAGGGGTTAAACGTCGGATGATTTTTGCTGGATTGCCTGCGGCTAATACATCCGATGGTAAGTCATGGGTTACAACACTATTCGCTGCAACAATGGTTCTTTTCCCTATTGTGACACCTTTCATTATGGATACTCCGGTCGCCAACCAAACGTCGTCTTCTAATATAATGTCGCCACATTGCTCATCTAGGCAGGGTAGCCCTTTGGCTCTTGCGCTCGCTTCTATTGGGTGACCCGGATAGCCACATAGAAATGCTCTTCCTGCAATTCGAACATTGTTTCCTAATATTATAGTCGTGCCGACGGCTATTGTGGTTTGCCAGCCAACGTCAACATTATTGCCAATAAGCAGCGTCGGGTTTTCGCTCAAAGTGCGCCCTGAAAATGTGGTATGCCCCGATATTCTTGTATTGTCACCGACAGAAATCGATATAGGTCCAGAAACAAATGGAATGCCACCGTACAAATACAAGTTCTTACCACATTGGCTCAAACGACCTTTGAATGCCGGAGTATTAAAAACAACTCGTGTGATAGCGGAGAATGCTGAAGAGAATAACTGATAGGAAAAATAGATCCCTCTGTTCACCACTTTTGGGAAGGAAAACTCGAAGTGGATTACTCTTTTGATAACGCGAAATAGAAAACGTGCGGTAGGTGTATTGCTATGCTTTAGCCAATTTTTTAGAGTCTGTAGTTTTAATGAGAGCATAGTCTGTCCTGTTTATGCAGAAGCGATGACTATGCTCTTTCAATGATTGTGCCAGAATTATTTTATATAAAATACAGCGGCTTAAGTTTGCTTTTATGTCAATGACATTGGGATTCTCAATTTGACACGCGTTTTAGATGAGTCTTTTCTTGTTGTGGGTTTCTGTTTTGTCGGTTTTTTCGGTTGTTGATTAGGTAACATAACGCCTCCTAAATCTTGGCTTTATGCAAATTGAGAAAGAAGATAACTTCAATGTTCAATTTGCCTAACAATTCACCTCTTCGATGTGTCTATTTTCTCGATATGAGATAACGAAGAGCCAATTTAGTTATGTCTGCATTTTACATGCCTAGGGTTAAAAGCCTTTTTGTTTGTGTACGAAGATAATCTATTTTGTATACACGTTATTCATAATTATAGACCATACCTTTCTAGATAAAATTTCATGCTCTACTCACATGTCGCTATCCGCCTTTTACAGCAGAGACGAAATCGTTCCTAAACGCAGTATGATTCCAGCAAGTTACGGCTGGATTTATTGAACGGAAAAAGCACTACCGATTGATGTTCGGTAGTGCTTTTCTATTGATTATGTGGCTTGGACAGAAGAGAGGTTAGTCGTGCTGCTCAGTAATTGAACGGTTAGTTAGAGCCGAAATAATGCTGTTATAGCACTGGTCTGCACGGTATCCATTCGCGATGTGCGCGCCAGCCTTGGATATTTGAAGCAAAGAAGACGGTGCATTTACAATCAGTTCTAACTTCTCTTTTAACGATGACGTGTCGTAAGGCTTGTACTTTAAGCAGTTGACTTGGTTAGATAACGCCAAGTCCCAGAACGACCCATCTGCCGGTAAAATCACACACATTCCTGAACTTAACGCTTTGAGAATCTGCCTTTCGTTATCTGGGTTTTCTGGTAATGCGAGATAAACATGCCCAGGTGACCAAGGAATCGATCCTTCAATTTTATAGCAACCCAAATGATCGGATTGATGTTTTAGGTCGGTGTTTCGGTTTTCATTGGCGCCAGACTGCTTGAGTTGAATAGTCGGGCGAGCACTTTGCTCGGTGTGCGCTAATGCATCAAGTAAATGAGATAAATTTTTGGTCTGCGTTTCGCAATAGACTTGAGAGTGCTCAGCGTCGCTTTCTAGTGCTTGATCGACATGCACGTAACCAAGTTTGAAGGGGGTGAACCTTTCACTCTGGATAACATCTTGCGCCTGCTGGTGGGCAGTCGTATTTGGGCAATGTTGCCATTGACATGCAATGGCTTCAAGCATGGATTCTCGCATGCTCTGTAAATAAAACACTCGGTCTGCTTTAACGAGACTGGCACCATTTTTTGGTGTCCAACTGACGGACTGACATACAATCTGAACGACTTGATATTTGAGCAGGTTACGAAGCCAATAAACAGGGGAGCTGTGGCTTGGCTGAGCAGTCAGTAAAACACTCGAGATCTCACCAAACTTTATTCTTGCGTAAAGCACATAACAACAAAACAGAAAGGCGCGGTACCAACGAGAAATCGCATGAACATTGGCAGCCATATTTTCTTTGCCCATCGAGACTGTATTGTAGCCTTCGATCTTGGAATGGTCGGGTGCCATCACTGTAATCTTTGTATCGTCTCCTTTCAGCTGACTAAGTACATCTTGGGTAAGATTTTTTGCACTTATGCCTTGCTCGTTAGGGGAGACAACCAGTATGTGAGATGTATTGTTCATAGTGAACCTCCCGTTGCTTTACCACCCGTTAGCAACTTAGTTATGTAGCCCAAATTATTTAAAAGAGGAGATAAATGGGCAGAATCATTGGTTTCGTAGTGTGTTTCTATTTCTTGCACGTATACCGACGCAAGTGACGCACAATAGCGTCTTGGATCGGATAATCGTTGTGCTAAAAAGTGAGCTTGTTCTGAAAAGCAAGATAAGCGGTCTGAATCAGCTGTGATCATTTCAATGGCTTCGCTGAGTGAAACATGCGAATGGGCGAGTGCCAGAAAGCCTGTCATACCTTGACGAATCAATTCTGGGTTGCTGCCTATCATAGGAGCGATCGTCGGTAATCGGTTTTTGCCAGCTGCAAGGATATGAGTTCTTGCGCCTTCTTTTCGCGCGCCACTAATGTAAACATCAGCTTGCTGTAAATAAGGGGTATGGTCGTCGGGGCTATAGACAAAATGAACAAATTCTTTAATGTTCAAAAGCATGGCTTGTTGTTCTAGCTCGCATCGGTCCTCTCCTTGCCCCAACAAAACTAAGTGAATATTGGGTTGGTCTACGCGAATGATAGAGAGGGCTTGTATCAGTGAATCAATTCCGCTTGAAATCTCTAACGGCTCTGAATTGATCAAAATGTAGTCATCTTCACCAATATTAAAGTGTTCTTTTAAATTAAGGACTCTCGCCGTGCTCGATTTAACACTAGTAAGCGCAACAGGATTTGGGATAACCTCCAACTGTTCGCTCGGATACCCAAATGCTTTGAGAGTATTGGAAATGTTATTGCTAGGTGCAATAAGTTTGGGCATCAGTCTAATACCCAAAGGTAATGAGTGCGCTTCTGCGAACTCAAACCCTATGTCCGCGATTATGGGCACATCGCAATGATTAGAAACCCAGTTCATCCACTGACAGCACTGGATATCTAGGCAGTGAATTAACGAGATTTCTTCACTGCGTACAATTCTTTTTCCAACCTGGTATTTTTGATACCAACCCGCCAAAGATTCAGAGCTGCGTGTCGAAGAAGAGTAAAACTTAACCGCAGGAAATTCGCTCTGTAAGCCGTTTTCTAAATCTGTATTTAGGCGATGCCACAATGTGATGGTAAATGCTTTCGTATTCAGACCAGAAAATATCACCCTAAGACGATTTTCGATCTCGTTTGGGTTTTCATTGTCATGCTGAACAAGCAAAATATTTGTTGTTGCCATCATATTGCCTCCCTACGATCCATTTCTTAAATGGCTTGTAATGAGTAACAGCAATAGATGTGCCAGTTTGGGTTTTTGATATATCTTATTGATTTATATTGATGTGAAAAGTTGATGTGCTCTTTGTTTCCTATTATTGCAAAGGTGCATTAGCATTTTGAAAATCGATTCCCAAAATGCTAATCCTGAATGCGCTGATGATAAATTTGCAACAATGAGGGGATAACTGCTTGAGCCGAATAGCTATTTTCTATAGCTCGTCGCGCCATTTTTTTGAACGCCATTTTTTTGACCTGTGGCATCGATTGCCATTGTGCGATTGCCGCTGGCAACAGCGAATAGTCATTGACCCATCCATTTACACCATTTTGGATAAGCTTGGGGAGGTCTCCAACAGGCGTTGACACAACAGGAATGCTTCGAGACATCGCTTCTAATGCAACCATTGGTAAGCCTTCGTAATGCGAGGGAATGACCAATAAGCCAATATTTTGCCACACGCCAGACATATCTGCTTGCTGACCATGAAAAACCACATTCTCCGAAGCGGTTGCACTGAGCATTTGCATCATAGGGCCATCACCATAAACGTGATACTGATGATTGAGGTCATTGGATGCCATTTCTAGGAACCTATCTGGTGCTTTTTCTTCGCTCAATCTGCCTACAAAAGCGATCTGTTCACCGTTGCTGAATTTGGATTGTTCTATGTTGATGAAGTTTTTGATGATGGGGATAGGGGTTTTCACTCGATCCGCTATTTTCGAACTTACGGCAAAACAATGATGGCTTAAAAAATGGGTATTGCGTTCTAACCACAAATAGATCTTAAGTTTTCCAGAACCTATTTCACCCGCATGCATTGTGCTAATAATCGGAGGCGAAATAAAAGGACGAACTAACCGAGCGTAGAGAGATGCCTTGTAGCCATGCGTATGAATGGCATCAGGTTTCTCTTTTTTAATTTGTTTGAACAAGTCTATCGGGCTTCCGGACAAGAAGCGGTAGGGGATACTGAGATCGTTCAGTTTAGGAAGCATTGGGTGGGCTGAGTTGTATTTTTTTACAAAAACAACTTCAGCCTTACACCCCAAGGAGATCAGTCCAAGTGATAATTGGACAATATGAGACTCAATGCCACCGAAGCTCTGTGAATCTAGAACAAGCCATACACGAAGTGCATCATTCCTCTTCTTCATGGGTTTCCCATGCTTGTTTTTTTCGGTAAAGGGTCGATGGGCTCAATTCGAGTAAGACCGCTGCATTTAACACATTACCATCACAGTATTCGATGGCATTTTGGATAACCTCACGCTCAATTTCAGCCATTGGTCGTATTTTCATATTGTCTTTTTCTATGGCTTGATGGGACGCAGAGCTTAGTGCTGCTGTCTCATGGTCATTCGGTTCGGGTTGCGAATGTGACGTGTGCGCTGTGGTTGGGGTATAAATCGGATCTGGTGTAGCCGGCATAGGCTTATTCGCCATGGTTGCCGACATATTCATGCTTTGAGCTTTACCAAGACCTGACGGCGATGAATTCAATGGTGGCGGGAGATGATCCACCGAAACTTGTACATCGTCGTTAAGAACCACAATATTGCGAATAATATTTTGCAGCTGCCTAACATTACCTGGCCAGTCGTAATTACACAGCGTGAGTTCCGTATCTCGTTTAAAGCTGGTGAACTTTTTCTTGTCTTGTCTCGCGTACTTACGCAAAAAGAATTTTGCAATGTCGATGATGTCCGTGTCTCGATCTCTAAGGGGAGGAAGGTTGATTGGCACCACGTTTACTCGATAATACAAATCTTCCCTGAACCGACCCTCGTACACTTCTTTCAGCGGATCACGGTTGGTCGCGCAAATGATGCGTACATCAACTTGGAGTTCTTTGGTTCCTCCAAGGGGAGTAAAACGGCCTGTTTGCAGAAATCGCAGCAGCTTTTTCTGCATGTCCAATTCCATTTCGCAAAGCTCATCAAGAAATAACGTACCACCGCTTGCGAGGGAAGCAGCTCCTTTTCGATCTGTGGCTGCCCCAGTAAATGCGCCTTTCATGTGCCCAAAAATTTCGCTTTCAACTAAATCTCGAGGTATGGCGCCACAATTTAGCGCGATAAATGGTTTGTCTTTCCGATTGCTCTGGTTGTGAATCGCCTCGGCACACACTTCCTTACCGGTTCCACTTTCTCCGCAAACGAACACACTAGCAGTGGTAGGGGCAACTGAATCAATGATTTTATACACGGCTTGCATGGGTAATGACGAGCCGATAAAACCTTGATAGCGCTTTCTATCAAGAGTGGATTGCAAATCTTCCACCAAATTTTCAAGCTTATTACGCTTTAAATGATTTTTAATCGAGGCTTTTAGGCGATCAGCATTAATGGGTTTTTCCAAAAAATCATCAGCACCAATTCTCATCAAATCCACAGCAACATTAACGGAACCATGAGCCGTGGCAATGATGACCGAGGTGGATATTTGGTTCTCACGTATCCACGCCAGCACATCTTGCCCCGTCATATCGGGTAACTTAAGATCCAAGATTACTAATTGAGGTGGGGTCTTCTCAATAAACTCTTTTGCTTCAGCACCTGTAGCGACGTGAAAGAAATCATAGGGCTCGCTCTTTACGTATTGTTTGTAAAGGATAGCTAAAGAAGTTGAATCTTCGACTAAAAGAACGTTTGGTTGATTCATAGTCTTACATCTCCCATGCGTGTACATGGTTCTAATTCCACGGACGTCGAATACTTAGAGTTAACTGATCCAAGTAAGCAATTGAACGTTGTTATATTTGTTTAATATTGAGTTAAGCAGACATTGCATGATTCTGCAAAGTTAATCCTATGCTTTTCAATAAGTTCGATAGCCCAATGCGCTATTCAAAGCCACGGGAATTCCTTTCGCGTAATGCTGCAAAAGAAAGCTCTGCAACATCAGGTAATGCGGCAGCGCATTCTAATGCTTCTTCCATTTTATTTTGCACACACAACAATTCGATTTTTCGCGCGTGTTTTGAAAGTCTTAGATTTCCTAACGTAACTGAGCTGCTTCCAAGGGTATGGGATTCAAACTCCAACGCTTCCTGATCTTTAGAGTTTGCTGCATCCATAAGATTTGCTACTCGTTCTTTAGATTCTTGCAAATAGAACTCGATAAGCTCAGGTAATACACTTGCGTCGGTATCGTAGATTATCTGTTGAATGACAGACTCATCGACTAACGCGATGTTGTCATCTTCATGTTCAAATGCGGTAATCTGCTCGATATCTTGTTTTCTTTCTTGTGAGCCGTTTTCCATATTGCCCTCTGACATTTTTTTTCTTAAATGTAAGCTTAGACAAGATAATAAAGTTGAGCGATTAAAAGGTTTCGGAAGGTGGTCCGACATCCCAGATTCAATAAATCGCTCTCGATCCCCTGATAGGGCATGAGCCGTTAGGGCAATAATAGGAATGTTGGAATATTCCTCAGAGAGTGCGCGTATGTGCTTAGTGGCTGTCATGCCGTCCATCTCTGGCATAGATATGTCCATCAAGATCAGATCGTAATGCGCTTGCTTTACAGCCTCTATCGCTTCACGTCCGTTATTTGCAATATCAGGTGTGATGCCAGCGTACTGCAACGTATTCTTTATCACCATTTGGTTGGCGCTGTTGTCTTCAACCACCAGTAAATGCGCACTGGAAAGGTCTGTGTCAACCTCAGGCTGTTGGTGATAGTGTTGCTCTACTTCGTTTTGATTGGATTGGTCAAACCACGCATTGAAGCGAAATTCGCTACCGATACCTTCTACGCTCTGAACTTCAATTTTCCCTTCCATCAAATGCAAGAGTCGTTGGGTTATCGCTAAACCAAGCCCTGACCCTTCATAGTGGCGGGCAAAGGTCTGATCGACCATGGTAAACTCGTCAAAAAGATGAGGTATGTGCTGGTCTGGAATGCCTATTCCGCTGTCTTTAACTGAGCATTTAAGTTCGATTCTTCCTTCATGCCGCTCTGAGTAAACCTGGACATCTACTCCACCATGCTCAGTAAATTTGACTGCGTTTCCAATCAAGTTAAGTAAAACTTGCTTAAATCGATATACATCGCCGTATACGAAGTCGGGGACATTTGGGCTAACCGATAACTCGAGATAGATTCCTTTTTCGTGAGCTTGAGGTTTAAAGAAATCCATCGATTGATGGAGGCTTTCGGTTAGGTTGAATGCAACAGGTTCAAGTAGAAGCGTGCTGGTTTCCATTTTAGAAAAATCGAGAATATCGTTGATAATGGAGAGCAAAAGCTGACCAGAATCGGAAGCTGTATGAACCAGTTCCTTTTGATCGTTTTGCAAAGGGGTTTGCTCCAATATTCCTAGTAAGCCTAAAACCCCGTTCATTGGTGTGCGAATTTCATGGCTCATTGAAGCAAGAAAGCGACTTTTTGCTTCACTTGCAGTTTCGGCTTGTTTACGTGCAACCTCTAGCTCTTTCTGTTTATCAGCCAGTTTTTGCGACATGGAGTTGAACGCTTTTGCTAAGTCGCCGATTTCGTCTCCTTCGGCGATAGCCACTTGAACCCCCGGACCTTCTTGCGTCATTAAAAGGGCGGCTTGTTTTATTTTGTACAAATTACGAGTGAGATAGGAGCCCAAAATAAGGGAAAATAAAGTGACTAATGCGACTTCAATTGTCGCGATACTGAGTATCCACCGTTTGGCATTTGAAAGCATGCCATTAATGCCTTTTGTTGCGAACCCCATTTCGATATGACCATGGCGCATTGCCCCTGTGGTGATAGATGTGGCCCTATCAAAAACCCCATCTTTCGAAGAAGATAACCCTGTATCCATTGCAGCAAAATGCCCTAATAAGTTTTCTTCCCCTCCCTCAACAAGCAGACGACCTTGAGCGTTATATATCCGAACGTAGCAAAGGTCTTTTACTTCTAAGATGTCTTTGACCAAAACATTCAGTGTTTGTAAATCTGAGGAGATGACGGCTTCTTTTGTTGCACCTGCGAACATGGATAACATGGTGTCCGCACGCTGTAGCAGCTGTTGTTCATTGGAATCGGATAAGAATTTTACTGAACTTAAGACAAGTGTCATCAGCATCACAATTTCAATGCCAGCTATGCCTAAAATGGTTTTCAATCTAAGACTCATTTCTTTCTCCTACCAACACTTGGATTCGATAAGAATCAATAAGGTATCGTCTTTAGCTGGTGTTCCCGCTAGAACATCAAAAGCACGCATGACTTCATCAATGGCAACATCGATGGGTTTGTGTAACGTTTCTACGAGCGTTTTCTCTATTTCTATGGTCAGTTGTTCTCTTTCTGTGACGCTGTCACCAGATTCAAATAATCCATCCGTATATACAGCAATACGTTTTCCTTCGCCTAGTTGAACGCGAGTAGAAGAGTAGTTACTGTGAGGGAGCAATCCAGGTAGCATTCCTTGCACAGGTACACTTTCTATCCCTTTTTCTGTTATCAATAATGGACAGGGATGACCCGCCGATGCCATTTCTATTTGGTCGTTATCGAGTAATGAAAAAGCACAGCTGGTTAAGGTGATTTGTGAGAGAAGCTGATCTTCAAAAGCGCTGTTAGACAAATTGTTTAACGTATCTGATGGGCTAGCTGTTGTTGTGGAATGCAACAGGCCTCGTAAATAGCCAGCGTAAGCGTAAGCGAAGAATTTGGCACTTACATCGTGCCCCATAACGTCTGCAAGTACGTAAAGGTTTTCTTTATCAAACCGTTTGGAAAGTAAGAAATCACCACCTCCGCACCCCGTGGTTCTTTGCCGAATCTCAATGTTCCAGCCCGACTTAGGTTTGTTAATTTTGGGGAGCAAACTGTTCGTGATTTTTTCATCGAGCCTGTGAGACAGTTGGTTGTACACCTGGTTTGATCTGGCTAACACTCGTTGAGCTGAAAACAGTAACGATTTTTTATCGACGGGTTTAATAAGGTAATCATCTATCCCTAAGTGATTGGCGTTCGCTTGGACATTTTCTTGTGATAGGGCGGTTAGAAAAATGAATGGAATGCTTCGACCATCATGCGCCTCTTGGATCGCTTTTCGAAGTTCCATACCACCCATGTTTGGCATTTGAATATCTGAAATGATCAGATCAAATTTGTTATTTTCGATAAGCTCAAGAGCCTGATCGCCGCTTCGCGCACACGTTATATCAAGATCTTTATTTAGGTAAGCGTCATACACTTTGAGCAGTAATGGGTCATCATCAACAATGAGTACTCGAGGTTTACTGATGGTTTTCACTATTTTCCAGCTCATCGTGAGCTTATTGACTCCGTCGACCGTTTCGTAGTGTAGGTCATCACAGTACGTTTGTATTAGTGCTATACCTCGCCCTTCTTCAGCATCACTAAACTCAGTGATGATGGATTTTTCGTCAGTTAATGTTGGGTTCCAGCTTTGCCCTGTGTCCAAGACTTTTAGAACGAGAACGTCAGATTGCTTTTCAATCGAGATATCAATGTCTTCAGTCATCGGTGAGGCATGCTGAATAAGATTGGTTGCCCATTCTGAGAAACACAGCAAGATGTTGTTTTTCTGAACAGAGACTTTCATTGTGGTATCCAACGCTTTTGATAAGCACTGACGCAGCATTGTCACTGACTCTAAATTCGCTTTGCGGCGATGTGAAAATAATAGTGTGCTGTGATGATGACTCAATTGATCTTTGGTCATATGGTCACCTGAAGAAACCTTGCTCGTCGAATCGACATAGATAGCTTGGACACCAAAGATTTGGGAAGAAATGTGAAACGCTTAAGTTGACGGCAAAGTTCATCTGAAAGGCTAGGGTGATGTAAATCGTTGATTACTGTGCCAAGCAGATTGGCGTTGTTGTCGTTTAAGTGATGCATAGCTGACGACAACTCAGCGTGATTGGTTTTCCCTGCCATCAGCATAAGAACGGTGCCATCGCAGCATCCAGCGATTGTTTCTGCTGGGATATTGTTGGCATTTAACTGCGAGATCGGGCTGGTGTCGATGATGACTCTATCGTAGTCCTTGAGCCAAAGTTCTATCTTTTGTTTGAGCATGTGAGGTTGTCGAAAGCCCATGATTTCAGCTTTTTCCGACGGTGCATTGACGCCAGTAATGACTTCGTGAGTACCTTCAACGATTGCGAGGTGCTGGCAGCCCGTTAGCTCGGGCTCGTGTGTGTGTTGGTTACTGACTATCGCGTTTTTATCACTATTTGTATCAAAATTTTCAAATGTTTCTTGGTTGTCAAAGGTGTCTCGGCTGTCAAAGCTCTTTGGGTTTTCAAAGGTCTCGATGTTTTCAATATCTTCTATATCCTCAAAAACGTCTACGTCATTAGCTGTATGTATATCATTCGTGAAATCAGGGCTGTCCGACGCGTCGGGAAGCATACTGGGTAACTCAATCGACATTAGGCTTGGGTGCTTTAAATTTAAGTCGACGAACAAAGTTCTATACCCAGCAAGCAGGTGTCGTTCGGTAAGAGCCAGCGCAATCGAACTGCTGCCTTCACCGCAATTTGTCGAAGTAATACAAAAAGAGCGGCAGTGGTGTTTCTCTAGCTGAAGGAAAATTTGTTCAATTTCCATATTACAAGCAGGAATAGACATTACAGTGCTCCTATCAATGCGACGGTAGCCAAGATACGAAACACATCATCCAAGCCCGTTCGGACTTTTTCTAACATGCTTTCATCCATTCTTGGGACATAAACGGTATCTCCCGCTCTGAGTACTGGCAGGTTTCTAAAGTTGGCGGTACGGCTGAACTCAATAAGGTCAAATGTACGAGCTTGACCGCTACAGCAAGACATGTTCACTACACTGATTTTTTCTAGGTATGCATTGCTATTGGGCCCTCCAGCTTCTGCCAAAAGATCCAAAATAGTCATGGTATCGTTGAATCGATACCTACCGGGGTTGTTGACGGCTCCTAATACGCGAATCGTGGATTCTTTGCTTTCATCTAACCAATTTTTGTCTTTCTCTGGCACGTAAATGGTGTCGCCAGGTTTTACCTTAGGAAGTAAAGACTCATCGCCAGTTTCGAAGTAAAGCGCCAAGTTAAGTTTGCTGACTCGAGCGTATTTCCCATTCCTGTGTGTTACACGAATATTATGAATATCAGCACTTTGGGTTGGGCCATCAGCCGCCGCTAAAATGTCGAGAAAATGCATGTCTTCGGTAAATCGATATCTACCGGGTGCAGAAAGCTGACCAAACACATAGATGGAAACATCAGACGCTTGGCGAACCCATTGAGCTTTATTGTCGGAGGGATCTTGTGGCAAATCGTGGACACGAACTGTACTGCCTGCTCGAATTAACGGCAGATTGGCATCGCTTGATCCGTTCTTTATAAAACTATCCAAATCGAACACGGTCATTTCTGGGATACCTTCAGGCGTCGGAGTGACAACCTCAATACGGCTTGTATCCGCTCTGCCAATCGGCCCTCCAACATGAGCCAACAAATCCATCAGGTTCATTTCGTCTGACCATTCAATTCGCCCAGGTCGTTTAACTTCTCCAATCACACGTACTGCTCGGCTAGGCGCGATTTTTAACCATGATTTCTCATTCATGTCGGTCTTTTCAGGAACAAAAATGGCGTCACCAGGGTCGATTTCTGGCGGCGTCATACGTTGTGTACCTTCGGTATAACCAGACAAATCAAAGTTGATGACTCGACCATTACTTTTAATGACTCGAATTTGGC
Source organism: Vibrio penaeicida (assembly GCF_019977755.1). Lineage (NCBI taxonomy): Bacteria > Pseudomonadati > Pseudomonadota > Gammaproteobacteria > Vibrionales > Vibrionaceae > Vibrio > Vibrio penaeicida. The sequence goes on from NZ_AP025144.1 coordinate 1,867,601, forward strand.
GAGATTCAGCGAAACGAGTCGGACCGCCAGCGTTAGCCAAAATGTCCATGAAGGTCGCACCTTCTTTCCCTTCGAATGCACCCGGTTTGGCCACTTCACCCATGACATAAACGGTATTGGAACCGGATTTGATTTCGTCTTCTTGCTTAGGGACGAATATGGTTGCACCAGCCACAAGTTCAGGCAAAAGGTTGCTGTTACCGGTATCTAGGTATTTCTTAAGGCTGAAAAGGGTGGGTTCGTTATGCGCAATAACGCGGATCTGGTCTACTGCCGCGTAGCGAGTCACGCCACCTGCACGCATGAGCAGATCGACAAGCGTATTGTTTTTTTTGAAAGAAAAGGTACCGGGAGCGTTAACTTCCCCAAATACTTTAATGGCGTTTCGTCCGTCGGCGGCGTCACCGGCATCCGCCAATTTGGCTGGGTCGAATTCTTGTTCGATGTTGCCAACCATAGGAGAAGCAGGAATGAATAAGGTGTCTAGAGATTTCATATCAGGTAGTAGGTTCTTGTTACCTGTATCTAAAAACGCTTTGTAATTGAACGTTTGAACGTCATCTCCACGACGAAGTTGTATTTGGTCTAGCTGCGCACCAGAGCGTAATCCACCAGCCGCATGGAGTGCCAACTGAACACTGTCACCTTTTTGAAGGGTATATTCCCCTGGGCTTTCAACATAGCCTTGGATACTGATAAGCAACTGCTTTTTACTGATGAAAACTTTTAGGTTGGAAAGATCTTGAAGCACGGTTTTCAAACTGATCGTAATCGTTGCGATCATTTGATCTTCTGTTTTACCTGCAACATGAATTGGACCCACTTCAGGAAGAATGAGCCTGCCACGTTTGTCGACTTGGAAATCCTTATTTAAGGTGGGTTCCCCCGGCAACATGACACTGACTAAATCGCCAACATTCACCGTTTCTTGTTTGGCGTGCGTATTTAAAGGTATAAAACCCACCAGTAAGCAAAGTATGACACGATAGAATCTATTCATTGTTCATCTCCGCCGGCAGTATTTGTTCTGCTTGAAGCAATTCAATGGTGACGCGTCGATTTGTTAGCCGAACATGTGGCTCACTGCCTTCAAATAACGGATCTGCTGTTCCCACCGAATCGACATGAATACGCTGTGGTTCTAAGCCAAAAATGCTCAAATATCTTTTCACCTGTTTAGCGCGTTCCATCGCCAAGTCGGTGTTGTAACTCTCTTTACCTACAGAATCAGCATGACCAGTAACGAGCAGTTTGAACTCAGGATTTTGTTTTAGCAGGTAAGAGGCTTCCGCAAGACGCCCGATATATTTAGGGCTCAGTTCATAGCTATTAAATGCGAACTGGTTGTCTGCATTGAGTAAGTCGTATAGGCGGGTAGCTAAATCCACCTCTTTTTTGCTTTTCTGATTGCTTCCTGGTGGCACACAATCTTCTTTCGAGAGGACATAATCCAACTGGTTTTCAAGTCTTCTGAGAAGCTTTCTTTGAATGATTAAATCGTTCGCTGCGTCGTACTCTAAACCACCCTCAAGCTCGCGTGCGATTCGTGCTTCATTATTTTTTGCGTGATAAACGGTCGCAGGGAAACACCATTCAGCTTGCTCCAGAATCAGCACATCTAAGTGCCTTGCCGCCAGTTCCCATTCAAATCTTAGCCCGTGTTCTGGACCTAGAGGCTCGTCAGGCATTACGGCTGAGAAGCTTGCTTGAGGATAATGCTCTGCAAGACCGCCATTGCCTTCAGGTGCAAAGCTGGTACAGCCCGAAATTGAAGCAAACAATGACAGTAAAAAGATGAATCTCATACCAACCTCCGAACATTTCTAACGTGAAGCCAACGTTAAACAGTGCGACTTAAAATGGAGTAACTAGTGGCTGTTATTATTAACAGGAATGGCATTACTAATTCTGAGTAAAGTAATAAGTTCAAGAGGTTGCCCATGCGCGTTTTCAATTCGCATTACTCGTTTCTTCTCGATTAAACGCTTATAGAGATAAACAATCGCACCAACGCCAGAGGAGTCTAAAAATGAGACTTGAGATAAGTCTATTTCGACTTCTTTATGTGTATCTTCGAAAATGACTTTATCTATTTGAGGCTGTAACGACTTACATCCCATTGCATCCATATCGCCTAATACAGACAGAGTAAGTAGTTGAGGGCTTTGTTCTGATCTTTGCATTTCCATAGGTCTCTCCTGTTGTTGGAAACGTTATGCCTAAAGATTTAGCACAATATGTGCCAATAATTAATTACTTAAATTACAGTCGCATAGCAATATTTACTAAAGGTTTCGCAATTTGAAATGCGTAGTTTCTTTCAATTTGACAATAGGACACAGGTTGCATTTATGCTAATTCTCAAAATGAGAATAGTTGAATATAGAGGCAGTTAGCTGTGCTCCAGGCTCTCAAACATAGTTAAAGTACTGAGCCAATGTCTTAGAAGTGATAATTACCGAAGTTGTTCTGTTGGTATGTTGATGCGTGATTGACGTGTTACTAATGTATAGGGGTGGGTGATTTTTGAGCAGGTGAAGAGCTGAAAAATGCACCCAAATTGGAATATGTCATCATAACTTGAGGTGGAGTATGGTTTGCAAATCGTTTTTTCTCTTCCTTACTCTCATTACTGTTAACCTCATAAATTCTGTGGTTTTATCGGCGAAGACCATCACAGGCGTTCAAGACCGCTGGGCACCGTTTTCTATGCAAGGTGAAGAGCGAGGTATTGCTGTTGATATCGTGACAGCAGCTTTTGAAACTCAAGGTTATGACCTTAATTTTAAACTTATGCCATTTGCTAGAGCCATACACGAAGTCAAGAAAAGCCGTGTAGATGTGTTAGTGGCGACTTGGTATACCGAAGAAAGGGCGTCATACCTAGAGTACAGCAACCCATATTTTTACAATAAAGTGAAATTCATTAAGCTTAAAGGCGATCCGTTTGAATACTTTGGAATGGAAAGTTTACGAGGACGAAATATCGGTATTGTTAGAAGTTATGGCTACGGTGATGAATTCTTGAGCTCCTTACTGTTTAGGCGTGATCCCGTTTCAGACACATTGAGTAACCTTAAGAAGCTCATAGCTGGCAGGATAGATCTAACACTAGAAGAACCCATTGTTGCGTCATTTCTAATGACAGAAAATGGATTGGATCCCAATTTGTTTGATGTTTCAGAAAACTCACTTTCAGTAAATGCGTTACACATTACAATGAGTAAAAACCATCCTAATGCGAGCCAATTGATCCATGATTTCAATATAGGCTTAAGAGAAATCAAGAAAAACGGGGTTTATTGGAAAATACTGGTTAAATACGGGCTTCAAGAAGAATAATAACGTGCGTGACCTTTCCGCAGGCGTGCACTCAAATTGATTCACAAATTTTGTGACTGCCAACTCTATAATTCATTCAGCGCTTTAATTGAGCTCTTTACTGGTAATTCAGTAAATAACGAAAATGTGGGGATAACTAATTGATTTAATTGGTTATTTCTGATAATTTGCTCACTAAATGCTCTGGTATGAGGTGTGCGAATATTTTGATATTCAGCATAGCCTGCGGTGGCTTGAGCAGGTAGACTAAATCTCATAAGTAGTAAAAATAAGAAGAAACATGCTAGACCAAACACATTCCAGTCACATTCAAACTGTCATCAATCAAAAAACTAAGCCACCAGGCGCGCTTGGTTTGTTGGAAGATACAGCACATCAACTGGCTTTGATTCAAAGCCAAAATAAATCGAATGCTATCAACAAAATCGTATTGAATAAGCCAAGGATGATCGTATTTGCTGGCGATCATGGAATTGCGGAAGAGGGCGTGAGTATTGCGCCAAGTGCGGTAACTCAACAAATGGTACAAAACTTTCTTGCAGGTGGGGCTGCAATAAACTGCTTTTGTACACTCAATAACATTGACTTGTCGATCGTTGATGCTGGCATTTTGCAGCCAGTGGAGTCGAACCAGAGTAACTATTTTGTGCAGCGCCTCGGTGCTGGAACCAAAAATTTTGTGAAAAGCTCAGCTATGTCTTTAGAGCAAGTCAATGAGGGGATATCGCTCGGGCGAACTTTGATTTCAGGTCTTAGCCAGCAAGGTACCGACATTCTTATGTTTGGCGAAATGGGGATCGGGAACACAAGTAGTGCATCGGCTTTATTAAGCTTAGCGCTCGGCATTGAAGCTGAGGAGTCTGTCGGGGCTGGAACGGGGATCAATCAAGAACAGCTTTCTCGCAAAGTAGAGCTTGTTCAACAGGCAATAGAGCGTAGCAATAAATCACATATCGGATTAGATCCTTTAGTAATGCTGAGCGAAGTAGGTGGTTATGAAATCGTTCAGATGGTTGGCGCCTTTTTAGAGGCTTGTGACAAGAAAATTCCTGTGTTGGTCGATGGGTTCATTGTCTCTGTTGCTGGGTTTGTTGCAATGCGAATCCAACCGGAAGTTCGTGATTACATGCTTTTCGCCCACTGCTCGGAAGAACATGCCCACAAATTGGTTCTCGAGGCGTTAAGAGCAAAACCCATGATCGATCTGGGTCTAAGGCTTGGCGAAGGCACAGGCGCTGCATTAGCGTATCCCCTTGTATTGGCTGCTGCCACTTTTTACAACGACATGGCAAGTTTTGATAGCGCAGGAGTAACTGTGTGAGTTGGCTGAAAACTCAGCTAGAATTGTTCTACCTTGCGCTGAGTTTCTTCTCTCGAATTCCAGTTCCGACTTCTACTCCCTATTCTGATGAACGTATGAATAGGGCGGGTCGATATTTTGCGGTTGTTGGCGCATTACTCGGTCTTTTATGCGCCTCTGTTTACGAGGCGTCAAATCTCATATTCTCACCCCAGATTTCAGTCTTTCTCACAATGGTATTTAGCCTTATGTTAACTGGTGCTTTCCATGAAGACGGTCTTACTGATATGGCGGATGGGATTGGCGGTGGCATGACTCGAGATCGCCGATTGTCAATCATGAAAGATAGCCGGATAGGAACCTATGGTGCCAGTGCACTAGTCATGGCGCTTTTAGGTAAATTCTTATTGCTTTCAGAATTAACAAACCATGAGAATATCTTTCTCATTTGGGTTGCGGGGTATACATTTAGCCGCGCAATTGCAGCCAGCTTTATCTTCGATACACCCTATGTTTCGGACTCTGATACCAGTAAAAGTAAGCCTCTTGCACAAAAACAATCTCTTTCTGAACTGTTGTTTATACTAGTTTGTGCTGTGGCTTCAATACTTTGGATGCCTCTAAGCACCGCCGTTATGGTTATTGCAATCGGAATCGCTTTTCGCATCATGTTTAAGCGCTGGTTAATGGCACGAATAGGTGGCTTTACTGGTGATTGCTTAGGTGCTGCTCAACAACTTTTGGAGCTTCTTTTCTATTTGGTTGTATTAGGGGGGATGGGAGTATACGTATGAAAAATCATCACTTGGTTTTAGGTGGCGCACGAAGCGGGAAATCGACTTATGCTGAAGGGTGTGTACAAGAAATAGCAAGTAGCTCTACCTTAAAGAAAATCTACATCGCGACCGCGATATCTTTTGACGGAGAAATGTCACAGCGGATCGATATACATCAGCAAAGAAGAGGGGAGAGCTGGAATCTCATTGAAGAACCTCTAAATCTTGCCGAAGTCATCCAATCATTAGATGAAGGCTGTGTCGTCTTACTAGATTGCCTGACGTTATGGCTAAATAATGTTTTATTTGAGTTAGGTGACGATGCGATGGATAGCCAAGTACACGAAAAAGTGGAAGAACTTGTCCACGCCATTGCCACTTCTCGTTGTCGCCTTGTTGTGGTGTCTAACGAAGTCGGAATGGGGATTGTCCCGTTGGGTAAAGTTAGCCGTTTGTTTGTTGATCATGCAGGTTGGATGAATCAGAAGGTCGCGTCTGTATGCAGTAATGTCACGTTTATTGCTGCCGGTTTGCCCTTGTCTTTAAAATCTTAAAGGCTGATAAGAAATGAAAACCCCTACCAATTACAACATCTATTTAGTAAGACACGGAAAAGTGACGGGCGAACCTGCTTTGAATGGCTGGACTGATGCAAAAGTGCCAGAAACAGCACAGTCTCAAATTGCTTCAGATTTGGTATCGGAAATCGGTACTTTTAATTCTATCATTTCATCACCATTATCTCGTTGTTTGAATTTAGCTAAACTCATATCGTCAGGGAAAGACTCGACGGTCAAAGATAGCGCTCAACCATCAGCAAGTGTTGAAGTTTCAGAAGCCTTCAAAGAAATGTTTTTTGGCGATTTAGATGGCAAACCATTCAATGCAATAGAATCTAAATGGCATCTTCTCGATGATTTTTGGCGTGATCCTGCTGGTCATCCATTGCCCAACGCCGAAACATTAGAAGAATTTCACCAACGAGTTGAAGCTAAATGGCGATCATTAACTCAAACTTGTCAGCAAGATACCGTTGTTGTTACGCATGGTGGTGTAATCAGAATTATACTAGCCAGCATTCTGGGTTTAGATTGGCGCAACCCTGCACTTTACTCTACATTATTAATCGCTAATGCCTCTGTTACCCATATAGAGCTTTGCAAAGCAGAGCAAGTTTTCGTAAAAGTGAGGAGCGTTGGCGTTACTATAAGGAAATAAAAAATGACAGCTCCAAGCTGGGATCTCAGTGTCGCATATCAAAATCTCAATGACGCCAGAATAGAAAAGGACATTCACACCATTGAGCAAGGTATCGACCAGCTCAACTATCATGCCAAACAAGGTTTTGCAGAGGGTGACCAACTCGTTAACCAAATCCAAAAAGGCATTGTTACTTACTCCAATGTATTAAAAACCCTCCGAACAATTTCAAGTTTCGCCAATTGCTACGCCTCGGTGGATTCAACGCTGAGTAGAGCAAAGCAATTGGTTGGTCGTACAACTAAACTCGGTGCTAATCTTCAACAAGCATATAGCCCATATCAAGATAAGCTGGCAACGTCAGAAGAAAGTATCGTTGAGAAAGTGCTCAATCATGAGTGTGACGATGTAAAAGCGCAGCGCTTTGCCATTCGCTGCCTCCGAGAAAAAGCGTTGCAAAGGTTATCTGTTGAACAAGAGCAATTGTTATCAGCACTGCAAGTGGATGGAAAAACAGCTTGGGGTCGTTTGTACGATAACCTAACCGGTACGCTGAAAGTGGATGTTTCTTATAAAGATGGCTCATCAGAAACAATGGCTTTGTCGCAAGCTGCGAGTGAGCTATTTAGCGGTAATGTTGATAAACACGAGCCCACATGGCGTGGCATTCAGGCTGCTGTGGGGACGCACCAAGAAACGTTCGCATCTATCGTCAATGCTTTAGCGGGTTGGAGACATACAGAAGCGCAGAAGCGTGGAATCGCCAATTTCCTAGAGCCAAGTTTGAACGACAGCCGCATATCAGAAAAAACGCTCGAAGCATTGATTGGTAGCGCACGAGACAATAAAGAAATTTCGCAAAAAGCCGCTCGTTTAATGGCGATTGTAAGAGGATCTGAGTCCCTAACACCTTGGAATATGCACGCGGCAATGCCGTCTTTAACAGATGGAGTCACCAAGGTTTACGAATTTGATGAAGCGATTGAAATCATTAAGAACGCGTTTGCTTCTGTCTCTCAGGAAATGGCTGATTTTGTTGACCTTATGGTTGAAAACGGCTGGATTGATGCAGCACCTCAGCCTAATAAGAGGCAAGGTGCTTACTGCACCAAGCTTGCAAGTACACGTACTCCACTTGTCTTTATGACGTGGAGCGGCAGTCAAAAAGATTTGATTACTCTTGCCCATGAGCTGGGTCACGCATTCCATAACTGGGTAATGACGGATATGCCTCTTGCGGAAACGTCGTACCCAATGACGCTTGCCGAAACGGCCTCTGTCTTCGCAGAGAACATTGTCCGTGACGCACTATTGGAACAAGCAGAAAGCGATCTAGACAAACTGGAAATGTTGTGGGAAGAGTTGTTTGCCTGTGTCACCTTTATGCTAAATATCCCAGTGCGTTTCGAATTTGAACGTGAATTTTACGAAAAACGTAAAAACGCAGAGCTGTCGTCAGAAGAATTGTGCACGTTAATGGATAGCACTTGGCAAGAATGGTATGGCAGCGTTATGCCAGAGTCAGACACCTACTTCTGGGCGAGCAAGCTCCACTTCAGTATTCCTGAAGTTAATTTTTATAACTACCCATACCTATTTGGCTACCTATTCAGTAAAGGCGTTTATGCACAGCGTGAATCTAAAGGTGAGCACTTCTACCCAGATTACGTAGCGTTACTTCGCGATACGGGGCGAATGAAAGCAGAAGAAGTCGTAGAAAAACACCTAGGCATGAACTTGGAAGAAAAAGCGTTCTGGCAACAGAGCATTGATCAAGTCGAGCAGAAAATTTCTGAATTTGAAGCATTATTGGCGAAGATTAATAGTTAAGACACTTTCGGCGGAGTGACTCTCCGCCGAACTTACCAATATGTATTCAATTATCTAGAATAAATATCTTAAATTGTCTTTTTGTTTGGATTATATGTCTGCTAAGTAAAGGCGTTCGGTGTACTTTTTGCTATCCTACATGTAACATTGTTGCAACAGATGTTGGGCCGGACAGGGAGTTGTACAATGCAGGGTTCACTTTTCAAACAGTCTTTTCTTTACGATACATTGGATCTGGATGAGGGATTTTCCCCTCAATCTCTTTCATTATCGTCAGGTCTTTTAAATTGGGTTGATCGTGGTGTCCTTCTTTGGGAGCCCAAGCAACTTTCTCAAGACAGTAAGAATGTCATCGTTTCTGCTGGTATCCATGGCGACGAAACCGCGCCAATGGAGTTAGTTGACCAAATGGTGAACGATATCGTGGATGGCAGCTTTGAACCTACTTCAAGATGTTTACTCATTTTGGGACACCCTCAAGCGACAAACCAACACACACGCTTTGTGACAGAAAACTTAAATCGTTTGTTTGATGAAACCGAACGACCAGGAACCATCGAAACAGACATTGCGGAAAAACTAAAAGCACACGTTAAATCGTTTTTTGAAGGTACCGAGCAGACTACTCGCTGGCACCTAGACTTGCATTGCGCGATTCGCGCATCCGAGCACTTTACGTTCGCGGTTAGCCCTTACGTCGAACAACCTGTTCGCTCTAAAGAAGTCGTTGAATTTCTAGAGGCAGGGCAAATAGAAGCGCTGCTGCTTTCGAATTCTCCGACCAGTACCTTTAGTTGGCACTCGGCACAGTTTTATGGTGCACAAGCGTTAACAATGGAGCTTGGCAGAGTTTCAAAGCTCGGCAGTAATGACCTGGGTTTAATTTCTGCTTTTGATCTTTCACTTCGCGCATTACTTTCAAACGATTCGATGCCAGCAAAGAAAGACGCTTTAAAAGTGTATGCAGTTAGCCGCACTATCATTAAGAACCACCTCGATTTTAGTTTCACTTTTTCTGACGGCGTATCGAACTTTACACGTTTTGATAAAGGGGAGCTCTTGGGATTCGATGGCGATACATTACTGTACGCTGAGAAACAAGGTGAAGCCATTGTGTTTCCAAACCCAAAAGTAGCGTTGGGTCAACGAGCTGTTGTTATGGTTGTTGAATCTGAAACTTGCTTTGAAAACGACCAGTTAGTAACGGTTAATGTAGATTGATACTTGCTTAATATGGTTTTTTATCGGTATGGTAGCGAGATGCTGACAAACCATACCGATATGAACTTTAACCAACTTATTCTAAACAAGCAGCGCAGATGGAAAAATTGCTTCATTGCAAGTTCGATCTTGCTGCTCGTCCTCTGCTTTAGCTACCTTTCTATCGGTGAAGTACTTATTTCGCCCTTCAACTTTTCCGAACCACTCAATCAAATGCTACTTGTGGAGCTAAGATTGCCTAGGTTGCTTGCCGCTCTAGCGATTGGGTCTGCACTGGCGATTTCAGGTGCGAGTCTTCAGGTGCTGCTGGGAAACTCGCTCGCCGAACCGGGTGTACTCGGTATTTCAGGTGGTGCCAGTTTGGCAATGGTTGTCGTATTGTTTCTGCTCCCCGTGATGCCAAGCCCTGAAGTATCGATGCTGGCTGCAATAGCAGGGTCGTTGCTCTTTACGCTTTTGATTGTAGGTATGGCGAGAAGCCTAAAGTTAAGTACACCAAGGTTACTATTGGTCGGTGTTGCGCTTGGTATTTTATCGGGTGCTGTGGTGACTTGGGCATTCTATTTCAGTGACGACATGAGCATGCGCGTACTCATGTACTGGTTGATGGGCAGTATAGGGGGCACCAGTTGGCATCAACACACTCTCACATTGTTTATGGTTCCTGTTGTTGTCTGGTTATGCTTACAAGGTAGCAAACTCGACAAACTTATGGTGGGGGAAACACATGCTAAACAGCTTGGTGTCGATGTTGACCAATTACGTTGGCGCTTGATCCTCGCAGTATCTCTGTTGGTTGGAATGTCCGTTGCCTTGGGAGGAATCATCAGTTTCGTTGGTTTAGTGATTCCACATTTACTGCGGTTAGCCTTTGGAACAGAAAACAAATACCTTTTACCTATGTCAGCTATTGCTGGTGCTGGTCTGTTGGTATTTGCAGACATACTGGCTAGAGTTTCTCTCGACTCCGCTGAATTACCTCTTGGTGTTGTTACCACAACGATTGGTGCGCCTTTCTTCATTTGGATGCTATTAAGAAACCATGATTTGCGTTGATGCTTTGTCTGTAGGAAATCGACTTCTGCCTCTTTCATTTAAAGTGGAAAAAGGGGATGTACTGCATGTTATTGGTCCGAATGGTAGCGGGAAAAGCACATTGCTTTCTGCCTTGTCAGGTTTACTTGGGTATAAAGGCGAGATTCATTATGGTGACCGAAACATTGAACAGCTTTCACTTGAAGAATTAGCCGCCGTTCGTGCCTATCTTGTTCAACAAGAACGTCCAGCCTTTACCATGACGGTGCTTCAATTCCTGTCTCTTTCCGTGCCCAATGGTTATACGCTTACCGATTTGGGTAAGCCATTGGAAACACTATGTTCTCAGTTACAGGTTGATGACAAATTGGTGCGCGATACCACCACCTTGTCCGGAGGAGAGTGGCAGCGCGTGAGATTAGCTGCAATGTGCATTCAAGTGATGCCTCAATGGAACCCTTACGGGAAGTTATTGATTCTAGATGAGCCAGCAGCTCCATTAGATATAGGGCAAGAGTCTCTGCTGTATGAATTGATCGAACAAATTTCAAAGCTCGGCATCACGGTAGTAATGGCAAATCATGATTTAAATAGAACCCTACAATATGCAGATAAAGTGCTGTTGCTTGAAAATGGCACGTCTAAAGGGTTCGGAGACGTAAAGGAAATCATGAATCCCGAGCTGCTAGCAAAAGTGTACAAAACGAAGATCAGGCGAGTTGAGTTAGAAGGGGCGCCACACTTAATTTTCAGGTGAGTTAGATCATGATCTTGAAGCCACTGATTTGGAGCCAAAAAACCGCCCAGTGGAGCGTGGGCGGAAAAGTGGGACTATTATTATTGAAATAATATGATTACCCAAACATAGCGCTAACCTATAAAGACCAGCGCTACGCAGGCAGATTCTAAAAATTACGAAACACTAGGGTAGGTTTTGTAATGAACTCCCATCATTTGTTCCATACAGTGAACAACTTGGCAGCTGTAGCCAAACTCGTTGTCGTACCAAATGTAAAGTACGCAGCGGTTGTCTTGAGCAATCGTTGCTGCACCATCAACAACACTTGGGTGACGTGACCCTACGATATCAGTAGACACCACTTCGGTTGACTCCGTGTAATCAATCTGCCCAGCCAACGCGGAATTCAGTGCCATTTCGCGGAGGTATTGATTCAACGATTCCTTGTCGACTTCTGATTCCAAGTTCAAATTAGCAACGGCCATTGAAACGTTTGGCGTTGGGACTCGAATAGAGTTACCTGAGAGTTTCCCAGCGAGTTCAGGGAGTGCTTTTGCCACAGCACTTGCAGCGCCAGTTGAGGTAAGAACCATATTCAGTGAAGCACTTCGACCTCGACGCTCACCTTTGTGGAAGTTATCAATGAGGTTTTGATCATTGGTATAAGAATGGACAGTTTCAATATGACCAGAGTGGACGCCATATTTGTCGTTAATGGCTTTTAAAACTGGTGTTATGGCGTTAGTTGTGCAACTTGCTGCAGAAACAATGGTGTCTTCTGGCAGGATCATGTTTTCGTTAACGCCAAATACGATGTTTTTAATATTACCTTTACCAGGTGCAGTTAGCAGTACCTTAGAGGCACCGTTGCAAGATACGTGTTGACCAAGCCCTTCAGTATCACGCCAAACACCCGTATTATCGACAACAAGAGAGTCTTGAATACCATATTTACTGTAATCAACTTCTTCAGGTTTGTTTGCGTAGATGAACTGAATGTAATTGCCATTTGCGATGATGGCTTTGCGCTCTTCATCAATAATGATGCTGCCATTAAACTGACCGTGAACGGAATCACGACGAAGCAAGCTAGCACGCTTTTCAAGATCACCTTTTTTACCACCACGTACAACAACAGCACGAAGCCTCAAAGGGTATCCAGGGCCACTTTTCTCAACCAAAAGTCGCGTAAGCAGACGACCAATACGACCAAAGCCATAAAGTACGACATCGCGAGGCTCAGTCATTGGTTCGCCGTTTAATGGCTCGACAAGAGCTGTTGACAAGTAATCACGTAGATTGGTTTCATCTTCATTGTTTTGCCAGTAGCCATGAGCAAGTTGCCCAACATCAATACGGCAAGGGGATAGTGACATTTCATTTAGACGCTGCAAAACAGGTAGAGTTTGCGACGGAGAAAGGTCGTTACCGACATAACGTCGAGCGAGTCGGTGTGCTTTAACAATATCAATAGTCGATGCGTTAACGAGAGGGCGACCAAAAAGCAAAACTTCTACGCCTTTTTGTCGGTAAAGCTGACCAAGAATAGGGAATATGGATTCAGCATTGGTTTGGCTTGTTTGCCAGTCTAGAAGGTGTTTTTCTGGACTCATCTTTACTTTAGACCTTTTCACGTTTTATAGCTTAGATACAGCCTCACGGCTCAATCATAAGCTGGGTTAGGGATAATATTTTTATGTAGGATGTTTGTTATATTTATGCGTGAGGATTGTAAAGTTGAGATGCTTATTCTGCTAGTAAAATTAATGATGGTGCTAAGCACGCTATAATTGATACTTGATGGTTTAAAACACCTAAAAAGACAAATGCTATGAGTGGAATTTGAAACATTTTGTTTACTTATGATTCGCTTAATTCGCGACGTAAACGTTTGGCATCACGGAAGATGAGGTGTTTTGGTGTTAATTACATAGAAAAGTGTGATCTAATTGGCGGCAATTACGCCTTGCCGCCTTAGATGGAGAAAATCTGACCTTCATTGCGGGCAATGAATTCGTCGAACTCAAAATTTACGGGTTGAAGCTGGATTTGTTGCTGTGTTGCCATATTAGGATCTTGTTTTTTGTGATCTGCTTCAGGGTAAGTTAATACCAAAGCTGTAGCGAACGCTGCCAAATAAAAAGCAAACACGCTACGCTTTCTTAAAGCTTGCTTAATGCGCTCTCTTTTACTTACTTGTAATGTCATCATAATCTCCTTCTATAGTAGCACTGCGGCGAGTATTTGAACTGAATGTATGAAAGCCGTCTTTTTCCATTTTGCGTTCTAATCTTTTTCCCATAATTACTGCTGCAATGCCGATAAAAACCGCCATGAACAGACCAGTAAACAACGTAACAAGCCCAACAATAACTGATGCGATTGATAGTAAAATTCGTTTCATGGTGTTCCTTATGCTTCTTAATGAGTGAGTTCATATTAAGGAAAGATCTATGAATAGAAGATGAATGTATGATTCATACAATCGTTAGTTGCTTTAACCGTTGAAAACAAGGAGAATGGCGCCCTTTTTAGCGCCTGTGCGCTACTTCATAAAATGAGATTTTTTAATATGAGTTTTTCCTCTTTGGGTTTATCTGCTGAAATCATGAAAGCGATTGAAGAGCAGGGGTACGAAACTCCCTCACCAATTCAAGCTAAAGCGATACCAGCAGTCATCAAAGGAAAAGATGTTATGGCTGCTGCCCAAACGGGAACGGGAAAAACTGCTGGTTTCACACTTCCAATCCTAGAGCGCCTTGCAAAAGGACCTAAAGTTAAAGCAAACAATGTACGTGCACTTGTGCTGACTCCGACTCGTGAGTTGGCTGCACAGGTGAACGGTAGCGTTGTAAAATACGGTAAATACCTGCCTTTAACCTCCAATGTTGTTTTTGGTGGTGTGAAAATTAACCCTCAAATGATGAAGTTGCGTAAAGGTTCCGATGTTTTGGTGGCAACACCGGGAAGGTTGTTGGATCTTTATCAACAAAATGCGGTTAAGTTCTCTCAGTTGGAAGTGTTGGTTTTAGATGAAGCCGATCGTATGTTGGATATGGGCTTTATCCGAGACATTAAAAAAATCTTGTCCTTCCTGCCTACTCAGCGCCAGAACTTACTGTTTTCAGCGACGTTTTCTGACGACATTCGCCAGTTAGCAAAAGGTTTAGTTAAGAACCCAGAACAAATTTCTGTCAGCCCTCCTAATGCGACAGCCAAAACGGTAGAACAGTACCTGTACTCCGTAGACAAAAAGAGGAAGCCATCAGTTCTTGCTCAGTTGATTAAAGATAATGATTGGAAGCAGGTGCTTGTATTTTCAAAAACAAAACACGGTGCGAATAGACTCAGTCGTTTTCTAGAAGCAGAGAAAATCTCTTCTTCGGCTATTCATGGTAATAAAAGCCAAGGTGCTCGTATCAAAGCTTTAGAGCATTTCAAAACAGGCCAAATAAAAGTGCTTGTTGCGACGGATATTGCTGCGCGTGGCTTGGATATTCCTCAACTGCCACAAGTTGTTAACTTCGATCTGCCTCATGTTCCAGAAGATTACGTACACCGAATTGGTCGTACTGGTCGTGCAGGCGAGTCGGGTAAAGCGTATTCACTCGTTTGTGCCGATGAAGCCAAAGAGCTGTTTGCTATTGAACGCTTAATCCAGAAGCTGATTCCGCGAGAAACGCTAGAAGGTTATGTACCTGTTCATCCACTTCCAGCTTCTAAACTTGATACTCGCCCGATCAAGCCGAAGAAGCCAAAGAAAAACAAAAACTTTGGTGGGCAGAATGAAGAAGGCAAGTCCAACTCTAATTCTTCCAACAAGAACCAGAAGCAAGGCAATCAGAAAAGACGTTTTAACTCTGACGAACAAAAGCCTAGACAGGGAAGAAGCAATCGTAATTCGAACGAGAACAAAGGCGTATCTGAGAAGCCAGTAAGAAAGCCTCAGCGCAGACATAAGCCTAAGCCTAGCGCTAACAAAGCCTAGTACTAACAAAGCTTGAGGTTGTCATAGCCCAACAAACAAAAGATTTGATTAGACTGTATTTGGTCTTTGAAATAGAAGAAAAGCGCCAAGTAAAATGGCGCTTTTCTTGTTTCTAGCTAGTTGAAACATTGAGCTTTTTGAAACGCTTAGGCTCCTGAAACTGGCTCCAAATCGGAATAGCACTTAGGTACACGAGGGCAAACAGCACCGCGAGAACAAATCAAGCGAGCCCGATTATCTATTCCACGCTCTACCCAGTTGATGTTAAGTATCCGCGCCACAGTCATTAGCAACTTCCGAACTTTAAGCGGAATGATTGCCGTACCACCATTTTGAACACATGCGTCCTTTAAGAGATTAGCGACGGCAACAGAATCATGTCCCTGTGCGTCAATTGCAGGGTTGAGATCCACACCAGTACACAAAACGTGTGGATTTCCCGCTAAATCCATGACTTTCTTTGATTCACAGCAGTAAATATGTGGAACGTCGTTTTGGTAAAGAATGGAAATTTGCGCAACGGTTTTATCATCGTTCAGCTTGTCATCATTCGACACCATTCGAAATACCGACCAGTGCTGACAAGGATCTTCCACCATCCGCATATTTCCCCATGGCAGGGGAATGCCATTCCCGCGATATACCGCTTTGAGTTTACCGGGATTGTATGCGTCGAAATAATGCCAGTGTGGGTAGGGAGAAACCGCTGTCATACGCCGCATTGCAATGGATTCAGACACCCCAGCTTGTTTACAAACGTCGATCTCATAGCCATTTCTATCGAGTAGCTGACGGAAAGGAACCCGTGGGCAGAGTAGAGCACCAGCAAAGAATGAGCACTCGAAATCTCGCCAAGCATGGAGAATCTTGGTGGAATCCAATTCAACAGATCCACCAGACTTAGATTCATCGCGAACCTCATAGCTTGGGTTGCTGTCGGCAACCACCATACTTTTTTCACCATCTCCATCATGCAGAACCATATGCCCAATGTTGACCGCTAAATCGTATTTAAGGCGAATAGAATCTTTTTTCAAAGACTTATTCAAATGTAAGGTAGCCGGCGCTTCAAAGTAAGAGCGAAGAACACGATGAACTTCTATGCCATTAGAGCTCACGCTGCTTTGCGTGGATTTTTCAAACCATTTGATCTTCAAACCGACGCTTTCACAGATTTCGAGCAAATCTTCCACACTGAGTGGCATTCGCTTTTTACCGATTTCTTCTGCTGCACGTTCCAGATCAGGGAAGTGGTTTTGGTGATGCTCTTGGTGAGCACGTATCAGCAGATGCGCAAACTGCCGACCTGTTGTTCCTGTCTGAGAGAGCATTTCAGGAATAGCAATTTGCAGAATCTCATTAGAGAAAAGAAAACTGGGCTCTAGCGCCATTCCTCGAATGCCACCACGGCTTCCTTTCTCTGGCACGATCTCTTTCTGATCGTGCGCATCATCCAGAAACCATTGCACATTTTTCTGAAAAACAGACGCGATTACTTCCAGCATATCTTCACTCGGCACCCGTTTTCCTCGCTCTATCATCGACAAATACGAGACAGAAGGGGCGGATTCAGGGTCCAGTTTTACACAGCGTGACGACAGATCTTCCAGCGTTAAGTTGTTTCTTTTCCGTAGGTTACGGATTTTTGTGCCCAAAAAATGGGATTGTCTAAATAGACTTTTTGTATTTTTCATAGTTGTAAAATTTACATTGTGAAATTTTCTTTGTGAAATTTTAGTAAATATTTAGTTAAAGTGAATGTGTAGCGAACAATAAGCGAGCAGAAATGATTCAAAAGGAGAAGCTGCTCACTTAATCAACACTTTCCCTAAGGGAATAAATGAATATACAGACCAAGAATTTCACGAGGAATGAAGCGATGAGTCTACCGAAAACAAAGGAATGTCATTTTCATCAAGGCTTCTATGAGTTCATCAATCAGGAAGTACTGCCATTAACCGATTTGGAACCTAATGAGTTTTGGGAAAACGTGGCACGTTTAGTCAGCGATCTTACGCCTCGTAATCAAGCCCTACTGGCGAAGAGACATCAATTGCAAACTCAGATTGACCAATTTCACCGTGAAAATCGCTCGTTCTCTCAAAACCAATATCAATCGTTTTTAGAAGAGATTGGCTACTTAGAGGAAGAGGGACCGGACTTTCAAATCGAAACGCGAAATGTAGATGAAGAAATTGCTTCAATTGCAGGACCACAATTGGTTGTTCCGATTCGCAACGCTCGATTTGCTTTAAATGCTGCTAACGCGAGATGGGGAAGTTTGTACGATGCGCTTTATGGCACCGATGTGATTAGCCAAAACGGCGCGGGTATGAACGTAGGTAAAAAATACAATCAAGCACGTGGCAAAAAAGTGATTGCGTTTGCGAAAGACTTTTTGGACGAAGTTTTCCCTCTTAACGAAGGTTCGCACCACGACGTTGAAAGTTACACCGTTTACTTCAAAAACCTGCTGGCCTTTTTCCCTGATGGTACTCAGGCGGGCTTGAAACACCCTGGGCAATTTGTGGCAGCAAGCGATCTCGATAGAGAACCCACATCGATCATTTTACGAAACAACGGTCTTCATATTGAAATGATCATCAACAGCTGCGGAACCATTGGTAGCCAAGACTTAGCAGGCATTGATGACATTCAGATTGAATCGGCAATGTCGACCATTATGGACTTTGAAGATTCCATAGCCGCTGTCGACGGCGACGACAAAGTAGAAGCTTACACCAACTGGTTGGGTTTGGTTACGGGGTCACTTAAGTCTGAGTTTACCAAAAATGGCAAAACTCTAACGCGTAAGTTAAGTGACGATAAAGTGTACACCGGACGAAATGGCGACGACTACACCCTACATGGTCGTTCGCTTCTTATGATTCGAAACGTTGGTCACCTTATGGGTATCGACTTAATGACAGACCAAGAAGGAAACGAGGTGCCGGAAGGCATCATGGATGCCATCGTGACGTCTCTCATTGGCAGTATTGCCATCAAGAATTCAAGCGCATGTCGCGTCTCGAACAGCAGAACAGGAAGTATCTACATAGTGAAGCCCAAGATGCACGGACCTGAAGAGGTTGCGTTTTCCTGTGAACTGTTTAGCCGTGTTGAGTCCATGTTAGGTCTCGCTCCCAATACTTTAAAAATCGGGATTATGGACGAAGAACGCCGCACTTCATTAAACCTTAAAGAGTGCATTCGCCAAGCGAAAAACAGAGTGGTGTTCATCAACACGGGATTTTTGGACCGAACTGGTGACGAAATTCATACCAGTATGGAAGCCGGTCCCTTTCTTCCAAAAGGTGAGATCAAAAATCAGCCATGGATTGCTGCTTATGAGCAAAACAATGTCGCGGTTGGTCTTGCCTGCGGTTTCTCTGGAAAAGCTCAAATTGGTAAAGGAATGTGGGCAATGCCAGATGAAATGGCAGAGATGATGAAGCAAAAAGTGGCACACCCATTGTCTGGGGCGACCACAGCTTGGGTGCCGTCACCAACAGCAGCCACTTTGCATGCATTGCATTATCACCGAGTGAATGTTTTTGAATGCCAAAAAACATTAGAAATAGACGCAGGTTCACTCAAAAACAACATGCTTAAAATTGCCTTAATGCCGCAAGAAACCAACCTAACTGCGAAGGATATTGAACAAGAGCTGGAAAACAACATTCAAGGGATCCTTGGTTACGTGGTTCGTTGGGTAGAAATGGGAGTGGGGTGTTCGAAAGTGCCAGACATCAACAATGTAGGCTTGATGGAAGACAGAGCGACATTACGTATTTCCAGCCAGCACATTGCGAACTGGCTAGCACATAAAGTGTGCAAAAAAGAACAGGTTGAGAGCATCTTAGCGCGAATGGCAAAAGTAGTGGACGACCAAAACGAAGGCGAAAGTGGCTACAAACCAATGACGCCAGACATTGAATCGAGCACCGCGTATCAAGCTGCCAGAGCATTGATATTTAAAGGAGCAGCGCAGCCAAGCGGCTACACAGAACCGCTACTTCATGAATACCGAAAGCAAGCAAAGTACCAATGAATTAAGCAGTTGTATATTCAAGAAAATGATTAGAAACATCCAATAACGTGAACACAATAAAATATTAAAAGAGAGATACCATGGAAAATTACAGAACGGAAACCCAAAAGGCAGACGAACTTATCCAGCAACAAGGACAAACTTGGGCGGCAATTAACCCTGAATATGTGGCACGTATGCGTCTTCAAAACCGATTTCAATCCGGTTTAGACATTGCTCGCTATACAGCAAAAATCATGCGTGAAGATATGGAAGCGTATGATAACAACAGCGAGAATTACACGCAGTCTCTCGGTTGTTGGCACGGGTTTGTCGGCCAGCAGAAAATGATTTCTATTAAAAAGCATTTTGAAACCACTCGTGGTCGTTACCTATACCTTTCTGGCTGGATGGTCGCAGCGCTTCGTTCTGAGTTCGGTCCTTTGCCCGATCAGTCGATGCACGAAAAAACCACAGTACCAATGTTAATTGAAGAGCTGTACACCTTCTTAAAACAAGCAGACGCTCGTGAGCTTAACCACCTCTACAAAGAATTAGATGGTGCGCGTAACTCCGGCGACACAGTGAAAGCGCAAGCGGTCCAAAATCAAATCGATAATTTTGAAACCCACATCGTGCCAATCGTCGCAGACATCGATGCCGGTTTTGGTAATGAAGAAGCAACGTACTTGCTGGCGAAAAAGATGATTGAAGCAGGTGCGTGCTGTATCCAAATTGAAAACCAAGTATCGGATGCGAAGCAGTGTGGTCACCAAGATGGCAAAGTAACGGTTCCGCATGAAGACTTTTTAGCGAAGATCAATGCTGTTCGCTACGCATTCTTGGAGTTGGGTGTCGACGACGGTGTGATTGTGGCACGTACGGATTCGTTAGGTGCTGGTCTTACTCAGAAAATCCCAGTGTCGCAAACAGCGGGCGATTTGGCTGACCAATACAATGAGTTCATCGATGGGGAAGAAATCAGCTCACTCACCGATTTAGACAGTGGCGACATGGTATTGAAGCAGGGCGATAAGTACATTAAGCCGACTCGTCTACCAAATGGTTTGGTTCGTTTCAAACCGAATACAGGTGAAGACCGTGTGGTATTGGATTGCATAACCTCTCTGCAAAATGGTGCTGACCTGCTTTGGATTGAAACCGAGAAACCACACGTTCAGCAAATCGCAGGTATGGTAAACCGCATCCGTGAAGTGATTCCAAATGCGAAGTTGGTATACAACAACAGCCCATCATTCAACTGGACATTGAACTTCCGCCAGCAAGTATTTGATGCGTGGGCAGAAGAAGGTAAAGATGTATCTAGCTATGAACGTGAGAAATTGATGAGTAGTGTGTACGATGATTCAGAACTCGCAGTATCTGCGGATGAAAAAATCCAAAGCTTCCAACGAGACGCTGCAAGAGAAGCGGGTATTTTCCACCACTTGATTACGTTACCAACTTACCACACAGCGGCATTGTCTACCGACAACCTAGCGAAGGACTACTTTGGCGAGAAAGGGATGTTGGCTTATGTGAAAGAAGTACAGCGTAAAGAAATCCGTCAAGGGTTGGCTTCGGTTAAACACCAAGACATGTCGGGTTCTAA
Source organism: Vibrio penaeicida (assembly GCF_019977755.1). NCBI lineage: Bacteria > Pseudomonadati > Pseudomonadota > Gammaproteobacteria > Vibrionales > Vibrionaceae > Vibrio > Vibrio penaeicida. Next base: position 1,888,674 of record NZ_AP025144.1, read on the forward strand.
CATCGGGGACGATCACAAAGAGTACTTCTCTGGAGAGCAAGCGCTGAAAGCCTCTGGTGAAAACAACACCATGAATCAATTCGCTTAAAAAAGCGGATTAATTAGGAAACGCCAACCTTTTAAAAAGTTGGCGTTTTTGTTTTTATTGTGCCGAACTTTTTGACGAACATGCTCTATCAAGGTGAGACGAAATAGGACTTATCATTTGGTGTATAAGCAATGTCTCTACAAACGATTTGATTGAATATTAATCAATGTTCACTTTGTTTTAAAATCTATTGTTCTATTGCTACGGCATTTTGTAAAATTTAACTATAACTTTATGTATTACATGGTCTTATATGATATTGTGACGAAAATGCCCGCAAGGCGAAAGGTGCGGTTGTGGATGAATTATTCGGACATTTTGTCTCATAATAATTGTTATAAATTTTTGTTAAGCAGAGGTGTCTTTGAATACTAAAGTTATGAATAAAATTCAGCCCGATACTTTGAGTGGTGCAAGAATCTATTTCACAGGCTTTGATAAAAAGTCTTATCTGAGCAGAGATAAAGATGAAATATATAATATTTTAAAACGCTCATTAAAAGTGTTACTACTTACAAAGAATAAAATCGTGTTTGGCGCTGCGCATTTAAAAGGTCAAATGGCTTTTGACCTAGTGCTAGAGAGTCCCGAATTATTTTCCAGTGGAATTTTGATACCTGCACTTAATAATAAACATGATGGAGACTTAAGCGGAGCTCTGGGTAAATCATACCCTTGGGCGAAGCAGAGGTTTTATAATGATCTTTTTCAGGAATGTGTCGAGTGGGATTTTTACAGTAACACAACCTGGTTCAGAGAGAAATTATTGCAAGGTTTTGCGTTCAGTAACTCTTTATTACGAAAGCAATTAAAGCATACATCCAGTCTTAATATTTCTATAATTATAGATATTATCGGAAATTTTGAATTAGGGCACCGTAAATACTTACAGGCTGTGGAGTTACATATCCATAAGAAGGATTTTCCTCAATACAAACGTTATAAAAACTTAATCTACAATACTTCTGGAGCGAGAGTTGTCAACTGTGAAAGTGCTCTCGATCAAGAAAATATGACGTTTGACTATTCACTAGATGATATCAAAAAAAATGAAACTTTCTTATCAAATGAACAGGTGTTCAATAGGTTATTTATAGAGCAAGTTTTTTCAACATTAGATAGAGTCTCCCCTAGCATGAATATGATTGATTCACTCTCTTTTAAGGATATATTAGAGTTGAGAACAGTCATAGATAATTCTAATTTCATTGAAAAATATAACAATCTAGTAGAGCTTTCATCCAAAATAATAATGCAAAAGGATCACATAGATTTTTATAGTCTAAACGAACTTGCTAATATGGCTGATGATATTCACTCCCGCTTTAAAGTTGAATTAGAAAAAGAAGTGTCACATTTTATAAATAAAGAAAATGGGCTTCGACAAAAAAATGTTTTTATTGAAAGTAGTTATGGTGTGATTAAATCACTATCTAGCCTTTGTAATCCAATAGCGTCAACAGTAACAAGCTCAATGGACCTATGCGCTAATAGTATTTATTTAATTAAAAATTTATACAACGTAATAGAGAGTAAAGGCGATATTAAAGCGAGAAGTACGCAATCAGCGCATAAAAATAAAGCACTCGAAATGTTACTTGAAAAATCATCGATTGATAGCCGTACTGCGATGTTTGATACAATCAAAATGTTAAATAATTATATACTTGAGAAGCAAAGAATATAACAAGAAACCATAGCGTCAATAGTTAATGTTTGGCGCTTTCCTTATCCTACGCGCAGCGTCTCTGGGTATTGAACTAATGTCATTAATTCCCTGTTAGCGTGTAATTAATCGACTATCAGCTACTATTTTATCCTAATCACACTGATCCCGATAAAGGATAAAATAATGAGTCACTTACAAAAGATAGGTGGAATAGCGGCATTATCTGAGGCTGTTATTTATGTATCAGCCTTCGTATTTTTTGGCGTTTATTGGGATTTTCCTGTTGATGCCGACTCGATTCGAAAATTGGCTTTTCTTTCTGAAAATCAAACTATTTTTTCCGTTGTAAACCTCGTTATGTATGTGCTGTTTGGTATTCTTTTGGCTGTGCTCGTACTGGCAGTTCATGAACGTTTGAAAATCAATGCTCCAAATCTATCGAAAGTGGCTTCAATTTATGGGGTAATTTGGGTGGGTTTGGTCATTGCCAGCGGAATGATTTCAAACATAGGTTTAGCTGCTGCCCTTGAGTTATCAACAACGAACTCAGAACAAGCCATTTTAGTTTGGTCTATTATCTCCACCATAGTTGAAGGTATCGGTGGTGGGAACGAGGTTGTTGGAGGCTTATGGGTTTTATTGTTAAGCATTGCTGCTTATAGATGCAATGAATTTTCTAAAGCTTTTAACTACTTGGGCTATTTCGTTGGCATTGTTGGTATTCTGACGATTTATCCCGCTGATGTACTCACAGCCATTTTCGGCATAACTCAAATAATATGGTTTTCTTGGTTGGGTGTGGTGATGCTTTTTGGTAGTAAGAACTAACCAATAAGATATGAACACTGCTTAATTATGAGTGGTTTTGCTCTTTGTCGCAGGTTTAGGCTAGTTGTCCCTTGAATTAAAGGGTGTTCTTCGGTTTGAACTAAAGCAAATGAAGTCGTGACGAAAGATCCATTAATACCATAAAGTACAGTTTTAATTGAATTTAACGAGTTATGCTGTTTCTTATCCATAACTGAGGTCATATAGAATTAAGCAATTAAAGCTCGTAGAAATTATAGCTCGTAGAAACAAAACGCCCGAGTATTGAAACTCGGGCTTGTCACTAGTAAACGTCGTCGGCTTAAGCCGTTAGTTTTGCCAGATCAGCAGGGCGGTAGTAAACCGACTTAAGAACCTTTCCTTGGCGAATTGTTTTGCCTTCAAGTGTTACATCTTCTGCACATTTAGCAATGATGTACTCGCCTTTAGTGACCGCTACAAGCTTCACGCCTTGTTTTGCGTAATGCGCTTCGGTTTCGTTGTATTCATTTTCGTTACGGCACACTTTGCTCATGTTACTGGAATGCACTTCATCCCAACATGGCACAAAATCAATCTCGCGGTTTGCAGCGACGTGAAGAAGCAGGTCAATCAGGTAACTGATTGCAATGTTGTCTTCCATTTTACTGTGGCCAAGGTGCACTAATCGGCCCATAAGGACGTATACCGTATCTACAATAGCATCGGCTTGTTCAGTCTTGCAGTCGGCTTCTGCGAGCTCTGTGAGCTCTTCAATGGCTAAAGAAGAATGAAGCTGGTCGGCTTTTTCATCCAGTGAATCTGGCTGTGCGACAGGTAAGTCAAAAGTAGAGCGGAATTCAGTAATGTCTTGATATAGATGATCGTATAGGTCTTGAGTCAGCTTTGTCAGTTGCATTTTATGCTTCTCGTTTGAATTTTTCGAAATGTTACCAGAAAAACTAATTTTCTTCATTTGCTTTAATTCGTGAGCTTTATAGCTAAACTTAATCTGCTAGGTCAGAGAAAATAGTTCCTTAAAAATAAAAATGTTACTGCAGGCTATGAGAGGGAATCTAAGGCAGAAATATGAATGACCAGAGCTCAAGTGAAAAGGTTATACGTCGTCTATACCAAATTACGAATAGTTTTTCGAAAGGGATAGATGTCCAAATCCAAGAGTTACTCCAATTAGGTTGTGAGCGCTTTCAATTGGATATCGGTATTTTGTCCAGAATTCGAGGCGAAAATTACACTATCGTTAATGTCTATTGTCCAAGTAGTATCGAGCTCAACCCTGGTGATACCTTCCCGTTTCTTAATACATACTGTGAAGTCACTTGTTTTTCCAATAAGCCAGTAGCGATAGAGCACGTTGGCGAGCATGATGAGTTTTCTGTTCATCCAGCGTATGAAGCTTTTGCTCTCGAATCCTATATTGGGATACCAGTACATTTAGGAAGCAAACTGTTTGGCACCCTCAATTTCTCAAGCCCTAAACCCTATGAACGGGAATTCAGTCAGGTGGATATTGATGCACTCCAGTTAATGGCTTCTTGGATTTCTGTGGAGCTTGTACGCAACAAGCAAGAGCAAGAGTTGAAAAAACTAAACGCTGAACTTGAGAAGCTGGCTTTATTTGATCCATTAACAGAATTGCCTAACCGTCATTCTATGCTGGGTGTTATACCTCGGTCTATTGGTAGGCTAGCATACGATAGAGCGGAAGGCGCAGTGGCATTAATCGATATTGATCATTTCAAGAAGGTGAATGATAACCATGGTCACCTGTTTGGCGATAAAATTCTTGCTGAAACAGCGTCGGGTATCGCAGACGCAATAAGAGATGTGGATCTAATTGCGAGGTTTGGGGGAGAGGAGTTTGTGATTTGGTTACCCAGAACCAATCATTCCGACATTTCAAAGATTTGTGACCGAATTATGTCGGGCGTATCTCGAACTACAGTAGATGAAAAACCCGTTACCGTGTCGATTGGCGTTTGCCATTTTAAGTTCAATACATCTTATGTCGAAGACCCTAAATCTTTATTAGATGACTTCATTTTATCCGCAGATACGGCGCTGTATGAAGCAAAAGAAAACGGAAGAAATAGGGTCGTATACAACGGGTTCGAAGTAGATTAATTATCATCAACGTAGATGAAGATCTACGTGATGATATGGTTTTAAATAAAGATTTGATTTCAAGTAAAGACAAAGTCTAACGAATCAATTTTTCACGTAACGTACTCGAAATTGTTTGCCTTTAAGCTTTCCATATTCGAGTTTCTTAAATGCCTTTTTCACGCTCAATGTATTTACGGCAACATAAGCGCTCATCGGAAATACGTTAATTTTACCTACGTGATCACTAGATATGCCTTTATCGCCAGTCAGTGCTCCTAAAATATCCCCCGGTCTTACTTTTTGCTTTTTTCCGCCATCAATTTGAAGTGTTACCATCTTGGCGTAAAAAGTAGGGGCATCAAGCACATCATCACTTGGCAGCGCTTTAGGCGATATTTCAAAATCGAAATACTCTTCGATTTGTGCAACTTTGTACGATTCTTTTTCACTAATGAAGGAGTGCGCACAGCCTTTCGCGCCTGCTCGACCTGTTCGACCAATTCGATGAACATGTACCTCAGGATCGCGAGCCAAATGAAAATTGATCACTGCGTCTAGGTTGTCGACATCAAGCCCTCTGGCGGCAACATCCGTTGCGACCAGAATCGAAACACTCTTATTTGCAAATTGAACCAGTGCTTGGTCTCGCTGTCTTTGCTCCATATCGCCGTGTAGCGCAATAACACTAAACCCACGGTAGCGAAGTTCATCAGCGACTTCGTCTACATCCCGCTTGGTGTTACAGAAAATTACGGTGGATTCAGGCTGATCATTCATAAGCAACAGGCGTGTCGCTTCCAGTCTTTCTTCAAAGCTGTCTACCTTGTAAAAATGTTGTCGAATACTCACGGTGTCGTGAGTTGACTCCACTTTAACAATGGTCGGGTTACGAAGAATTCGTTTTGAAATGGCTTCAATGGATTCTGGGAATGTGGCACTGAACAGCAAGGTTTGTCTGTTTTCAGGTGTTTGTTCGATAATCGCATCCAACGCATCTTGGAAGCCCATATCTAACATACGATCTGCTTCATCCAAAACCAAAGTATTCAGATGATCGAGATTGATGCGGCCTCTCTCCAAGTGGTCTAGGATCCGACCTGGAGTACCAACCAAAATATGCGCACCGTGCTCTAAAGAGCCAATCTGTGGGCCCATTGGCGTACCGCCACACAGGGTCAGTACTTTAATGTTATGAATAGCACGCGCCAACTTGCGAATTTCTTTCGCGACTTGATCAGCCAATTCGCGAGTAGGGCAAAGGACTAAAGACTGTACTCTGAACTTTTTAACATCTAGGTTTTGCAGTAACCCTAAACCAAATGTAGCGGTTTTACCTGAACCGGTTTTGCCCTGACCAACAACGTCTTTTCCTAAAAGAACTTGAGGAAGGCTTTTCGCCTGAATCGGAGTCATCTCTTTATAACCCATCGAATCAAGGTTAGTGAGAAGTTCTGGCTTGAGACCAATTGATGAAAATGATGATTGAGACAAGTGAATATCCTAAAACAGGGTTAAACAAACAAGTAAGGAAAGAGCTTCTTTCTTTCCGCTTCCGAAAGGTTAGAAACCCTTTCAATATTAGTATCTGGAATCGATTCTGGATCTGGGTAGTGTTTCAGTACTCTTTCCATACTCTCTTCGCGAATCAAATGAAATATGGGAAAAGGAGCACGGTTGGTTAGATTTTCATCATCTTCCGGCTCTGCACCACCAAAACAGTAGTCTGGATGGAAAGTAGCAACTTGATAGATGCCTTCCCAATTTTGTTGTTTGATGAGCGCTTCAACCCAATCTATAAAGAAGTTATAGTCCATGAAATCATCGAGCATGTCTGGCACAACAACCAGCGTGGTTTCCAGCTTCTCTGGTTCGCAGCCATTAAGTTCGTTGAGCTCGTTAAGAATGTCTTCTAGCAACAGCTCTTCTTTTTCGGCATGGCTGATGGCTATCTTAATTTGCTTGTTACGATTGGGTTTGGCGGCAAAAGGGCACAGGTTTAAACCTATAACCACATCCTCTAGCCATTGAGTGACCTGCTGGTGTATTTGTACATCATGTTGCTTCGACATTGGGAGACTTCTTATCGCTTTTAAAGTATTGCTTTTTGCGTATTGCTTTTGCGTATTAGTTTGATTGGGCGGAAGCGTACCACAAGCGTGAGTGAGATGCCTCAAGATTCCAACGCCTCCTTAAGCTTCGAGGGGCGCTGTTCATATGAGCGAAGGGCTCGGCATAACAAAAGCATGATGACATAGAGTACACTGCCTCCAATTATCACAGCTTCCCAACCACCTTGTTGCCAGCAGTAAATCAGTAGAAAACCACCCAAACTTCCACCCACGTAATAGTGCACCAAATAAAGGGCGGTTGCCGTTGCTTTTGCTTGTATGGCATTTTGGCTTACGAAACCATAGGCAAGAGAATGGACAAAAAAAGCGCCGAAGCCGATTAACAGCAACCCTCCAATCAAAGCCGCTAACCAATCTATGTAGGCGACAAACATGCCCGTTGCGCTAATGAGTGTCCCAACAACTATTCCTGAAACTACTGAATAGCGTTTTCTCCATAAGCCACTTAGCCTCGCGCTGATGGTGCCTGCCAAATAGCAGAGGAAGATCATGGACGCTATACCCACAGGGAGTTCGTAAGGCGGCTCTACCAACCGGAAAGCGGTAACAGAGTATAAATTGACAAAAAGGGCGAAGTTCACGCCCCCAAGTAACATGGCGTAGCGTAACTTGGGATCTTTTAAATGGCGGATAACTCCCCGATTATGATGAAAGAACATGCCCGGCTGAGGTTTGAAATGGCGCTGGGTAGGGAGTAATCGCATAACCAAGATGGCACCAAACAAGCTAAATGCAGCCATTCCGAGTACCGCGACTTGCCAGTTGAAATACTGAGTGATCATTCCGCCGTAAATTCTACCCACAATGCCCCCAAGAGAATTGGCACTCACGTACGTGCCAACGGCCAACGCTAGCGCTTTGGGGGAGAATTCTTCTGCCATGTACCCAACCGCAACAGCAGCAAACCCCGCTAATGAAGCGCCCATTGCAGCCCTTGATAGGGCTAACCCAATCAAGCTTTCTGAAGCTAACAGCATTAAACCTACAAACGGAAGCAAAAACAGGCTGATTAACATGACCCTGCGGCGCCCCACGGTTTCGGAATAAACCGCCCATGGGATCAAAGACAGTGCCAGCGTTAAAGTACTGGCTGCTAAGACCCAATTAATTTGAGTAGAGGATACGTTAAAGTGTGACGCCATCAGAGGCAGCATGGGCTGAAACAAATAGAGGTTTGCAAAAACGATAAAGGACCCAAATGCTAATGCAAAGCTAACTGAACGGTATGACGGGCTATCGGTACAAATCATTGTGACACTGGGTTTAAAAATTGTATACACAGGTTAGTGATTCATAAGCTATATTTAAAATATATTAAGTTAATGAGATTAATATAATAAATATATGGAAAGTAAACCTCTCAGGTATTTCGTTAAAGTGGCTGAATTCGGTAATGTAACAAAGGCCGCGGCTGCTTTGAATATCGCGCAGCCCGCTCTCAGCATCGCAATCAAAAAATTAGAAACCGAGCTCGAAATTGCATTATTTCATCGTGATGAAAGGCGACTGACATTAACTGATGAAGGCAAAGTGTTGTTGCCTTTTGCAAAAAATATCGTTCAGCAACTCAATGATGCAAAAGTCGCTATGGGTGAGCTCAAAGGGTTGGAAAAAGGTGAAGTCCGGTTAGGGTTGCCAAGTATGATGGGATCCTATTATTTCCCTGAAATATTAATGGGGTTTAAAGCTTCTTACCCTAATCTAAAGCTGACGATGGTAGAGGCAGGTACGCAATCGATAAGAGAAATGTTGCTCGGAGGCGAATTGGATATAGGGGTGATTCTAAATGAAGATGTTCCTTATTCTCTTGAAGTCGATCCTATTTTTCGCTCTCAAATGGTTGCTGTCGTCGGGGAACACCATCCTTTAGCGTCCGAACGTTCGATTTCCTATGAAACGTTTTTCAAACAAGAACTTGTTATGTTCAAAAAAGGGTACTTTCATCGGGATTTTATCGACAATGTTTGTGTAACTCACGGGCATGAAGCGACGTTTTCTTTTGAAACAAACTTGCTAGCGATGATTTTAAAAATTGTACGGCAAGAGTTTGCTGTTACTGCGCTGCTGGAGCTGGTAACAGAAAATGAGCCAGGTGTGAAAGCGGTTCCATTCGATACACCTGTTCACCTTGATCTGGCTATTGCGTGGCGCAAAGGAGGGTATCTCTCACTCGCGAATCGAACCTTTATCGATTATGTTAAACGTCAGCATCAATAAGCTGACGTTTTTCTAGCCTATATTGAAGACGAATCTGCAAATGCACTGCTGCACTTCGATTCCTCAATTTATGACTTGTAGATTTTTTCGAAATTGCTTGGGTTCCAACCAATCAAAAGCTGATCCCCCACTTTTACCACAGGAACAGAACGAGCGCCGATAGCATCCAATTCTTTTCTGCCACGTTGCATTTTAGCGTTACACAATCTGTACTTAATTCCCTTTGAATCAAGATACTGTTGTGCAGATTTGCAGTGTGGGCATTTGTCTTTCACGTACAGCACAACGCGTTTCATAACAGCCTCTGAGCTTAGAAAAGAACGTATTCTAACGTAAAAGGTGTGTTTGAAAAACCCATTCTACCTGCGTATACAGCTCAGGTTTAAACTATCGATTGCCTAAAAAACCTCTCAACAACAAGATCTTTGACTACTATTAAAAAAATAGTGCGGTTCTTGTCACCTAATTAAAACATCACACTGTACATGGTTATTGTGACACTGGAGGAGAATATGGACTCAGTCCAAGGTAATAATGCCGACCCTAGTTATTTAATGCAATTGCATGAAATCTCGGAAGAAGATTTGACCCTTATACGAAAGGTTGGAAGATCCATCGTTCCGAGGTTAGATGAATATGTGAAGCATTTTTACGCCTGGTTAGAAAATATCCCCGAATATACCCAGTATTTTAGCGACGGTAATCGATTAAACCGTGTTCAAAACATGCAAGTTCAGTATTGGGAGCGATTTTTTGGCGCTGAAGTCGATGAAGCTTATGTTGCTGATAGGATCAATCTTGGTGAAGTTCATGCGAGGGTTGGTCTTCCACTTTCCATCTACTTTGCTGGAATGAACATGTCCATGGTGATTTTCATTAGGCGACTGTATGACGGGGAACAAAGCGATTCCGACTATAGCGATTTTGTAACAGCCTTTACCAAACTTCTGAACATGGATACAACGCTAGTGGTCGAAACTTACACCAGTTTGGTTAACCGCAGGATCTCAGAACAAAGTGAAGCGCTTTTAGCCATGTCTACTCCGGTTACTATGATCTGGCAGGACATTCTAATGCTACCTATCGTGGGGATTATCGATTCCAAGCGAGCACAAGACATTATGAGTGCAGTATTGGCAAAAATTGCAGATGCTCGAGCCAAAATCTTCATTATGGACATATCTGGCGTAGCAATTGTCGATACAGCTGTGGCGAATCATTTCATTAAAATAACCAAAGCAACACGCCTCATGGGGTGCGAGTGCCTTGTTTCTGGTCTGTCTCCTGCAATTGCGCAAACTATGGTTCAACTTGGTATCAATGTGGGCGAAGTGAGGACCAATGCAACATTAAGGGATGCGCTAGAAGAGGCCTTTAATATCGTCGGTTTAGATGTGAAAGAGAAGTAGCATTTGAGGGAGGGGGATATGGATTCAGCAATCACGATCAATAGCTTGGACTCAATACTAATCGCTTCGATTCAGGTCGATTTGACGCATTCGGTTCTTCTCAGTTTTCAGCAGCAATTGTTGGATCAGGTTTATCAAAGATCAGTGGATGGAGTGTTGTTAGATCTCTCTGGGATGGGGACTCTCGATAAAGATAATTTTGAGCAATTGAAAAAAATAATCGATTCCGCCGGAGTAATGGGCACCTTGTGTGTACTTGTTGGGTTGAGACCAGGAGTTGTATGTGCACTGGTTGAATTAGGTGTTGAAACCAGCGGGCTTAAAACGGTGACCAGTTTAGAGCAAGGTATTGAGCTGGTTAATCGTAGTCGTTTAGGAGTGTAATGATGCAGAGCTTAACGAGACCGAACAACACTCTCGGCGAAGAAATGTATAGCGTTTCATCTGAATCTGAAGTGATGACAGTGGTTATGGCGTCATTTGTCTTAGCTAAGGAGATTGGATTCAATGCGGTAGAAGTGAATGAGGTTTCTACCAGTGTTTCAGAACTGGCAATGAACATCGTTAAGTATGCTCAAAAGGGAAACATCTATTTGCACAGAATTATGACAAGTACAAAAACAGGTATAGAAATACGCGCAGAAGATCAGGGAAAGGGCATTGAAGACATCGAGCGAGCACTGCGTGATAGTGAGAGTACATCTGGAACACTGGGTTTAGGTTTACCAGGAGTGAAGCGCATGATGGATGAGTTTTATATTGAATCTTCTCCAGCGGGCACTCAGGTAGTGGCGAGAAAATGGTTAATATGAGTGCATTCACATATGGCGTGAGAAGCCGACCCTATTTTGGGGAAGTTGTTTGTGGAGATGGCTCAGTCATATTGGAAAGTGACAAAGGATTGTTTGTTGCCATTATCGATTCGTTAGGCCATGGGCAGAATGCAGCAAAGCTTTCTCGTGAAATGGAAGATTCAATCAACAAAGAAAATTCATTTGATTTGCAATGGTTGATTAAAAAGTTGAATGAAGAGTTCAAAGGCAGTATTGGTGCTGCCGTTACGTTATTCACCCTGGATAGGATCAATAAAAAATTCGAATGCATCAATATTGGTAACAACTGCGTTAGGATTATTTCTCATTCTTCATCCAGCTTAAGCGCACAGCCCGGCATCGTTGGAGAAAGAATTCCATCTTTAATGCCCATTTCTGACAACTATCAATTTGGAGACATGTTCGTCTTAACAACCGATGGAATTAAAGAACATTTCTGTTTAAGCGAATGCCCAACATTGAGATACGAAACCGCCGAAAATGCTTCGAGTATTATCATGGAAAGGTTTAGTAAAAGACATGATGACGCCACGGTAATTGTAGTTAGGTGTGATGATGAATGAAATTGGAATATTGACAATTGATGGTAGCGAGTCGAGCTTGCTATTAGCGCGTAAAAAGATAATCAGTGTTTTACGTAGTAGCGGATATACGAACGTAGAAACCGATAATTTGGGGTTTAAATTTGCTCAGTATTTAAGAGCAATTAATGACAATTACTCACCGATTACATTTAAAATACTTGCTGATACAGATTTAATTCGCTTATCCGGCAATTCGACTGAGCATAATATCGATACTAGTCTTCTCAGCCAAAGCCGCATCGCCTCTCGTTACGTTAATGGTGTGCTCGAAGTCGATATACAGGCAAAAATTCCCTTTGATTTGTTTGAACTTGATCTGTTAGAGCGTGAACTCTCTGTTAAAACGGTCGATGAGTTGATGCTTGACCTGCAAGCAAAGAACTCTGCTTTAGCGCGCCATCAAGAAGGGTTAGAGAAGGAAATAGAAAACCAAACGATTGATTTACAAAAATCGGAAGAATTGTCTCGAACCATTGTTGATAGTGCCCCCATAGGTGTGATTTTGTTAGATAAAAATTGCAAGATCATCAGTTGGAACAAAAACGCGGAGGAGCTCTACGGCTACTCTGCAGAAGAGGCGGTCAGCCATCCGATAAAAACGTTGTTACAAATGGAAGGGGAGTCTCGCCTAGAGGGAGTTCTTGGACATGTCTTGGATTTACAAGTCCAGCAAAGCCTCGCTGGTCAGTTCTTTGAAGTGAGCACAAAAGACAAATTTGGCCGCACAATCCCCGCAGAAATCGGTATGACCATCTTTCAGCTCGGAGATTTATGTCAGGCAACGTTGTTCATTCGAGACATATCAGAAAGAAAACTTGCGGAGCAAGAACTCAACGCAGCTATGGCAAAGGCTGAAGAAGCGGTAGAAGTAAAATCCATGTTCTTGGCGAATATGAGCCACGAAATACGTACACCAATGAACGCCATTATAGGTATGGCGCACCTCGCATTAAAAACGGACATGTCACCCAAGCAACGCGACTATGTTTCGAAAATTCATAGCTCCGGTACGTTGCTGCTTGGAATCATTAACGACATTCTCGATTTTTCCAAAATTGAAGCGGGTAAACTGGAAATGGAGAATATCGAGTTTACGCTTGATGACGTATTCAGAAACGTTTCTACAGTAACGGGTCAAAAAGCCTTTGAGAAAAACCTAGAGCTTCTATTCCATATTCCTAGAACTATTCCGCAACAACTTATTGGTGACCCACTTCGAATCGGTCAAGTGATCATTAATTTGGTCAACAACTCTGTGAAATTCACTGATTCAGGAGAAATTACGTTATCTGTCGAACTCCTTGAACAAATTGGTGACCGAATTGAGCTTGAGTTTACAGTCGCAGACACAGGTATCGGAATGACACCTGAACAGTCGAGTAGGCTGTTTACTGCGTTTACTCAAGCTGATGGTAGTACAACAAGGAAATATGGCGGTACTGGGCTTGGGCTATCAATATGTCGTCGGCTGATAGAGTTAATGGGCGGTAATATCCGCGTAGACAGTGAGCCTGATGTTGGAAGTTCATTTGTCTTTAATGTTTGGTTTGATTTAGCTGACCAAATGCAAAATTCAAAAGACAAATGGACGTCGCTTCGTCCAGACATGCTTGATGAACTTAAAGTACTCATTGTCGACGACAATCACCACGCGCTTGAAATCATGTCTGAAATGCTGGAGACCCTGCCTATTCAGCCGGAAACAGCGAGTAGTGGTCAAGAAGCGTATGACATGATTGAGGCGCATATCAATCAGGATAACCCCTATTCGTTGGTACTGATGGATTGGAATATGCCAGAGCTGAACGGGATTGAAGCCGTTACGCTGATGCGAGAAAAATTAGAAAGTGAGAAACAGCCTAAGGTTGTGATGGTTACAGCCTACGACAAAGATGACGTTAAAAAGGCATCCAACAGCATAGACATTGCCCATTACCTAACCAAACCGGTCAGTCAATCGTCTCTCTATGACTGTCTAATCGATTTATTTTCTAGTGAAAATCGGTTCGCTGAACTGTCGGAAACGGCTCGCACAGAAGATACCGACGAATTTAAAGGGCTACGAGTACTGTTAACCGAAGACAACGAGATCAATCAGCAGATTGCGTTTGAGCTTATGTCAGGTAAAGGTATGGAGGTCACGATAGCCAATAACGGTAAAGAAGCACTGGATAACTTATCCGCTAGTGGCGATGGCGAAGTGCCTTTCGATATTATTTTTATGGATTTGCAAATGCCGGTGATGGATGGGTATGAAGCCAGTAAGCGTATTCGTTCTAACAGCCGATACGCAAGTACCCCTTTAGTCGCTATGACAGCTCACGCCATGGTCGAAGAACGAGAACGATGCTTAAACTTAGGGATGAATGACCACATATCCAAACCCATTGACCCTGAAACGTTATACCAATTGATTCGTAAGTGGGCTGGAGCAAAGCTTAAGGCGCTGCAAATGGCGTTACCAAAACCTGATGTCGAGCAAGAAGAGGTTGAACAAACAACTTTAAATCACGAGGCATTGCCTAAAGCAGTCAACGTTGACCGTGAGGAAAATGAGAGGCCGGTTAAAAGAGAAAATCGAACTCTCTATGACTTGGATGCAATTGATTATAAAAATGCCCTACTTAGGGTCGGTGGAAATGAAACGCTATTTAAAAAACTCCTTGGGCAGTTGATTAACAAAGAGATCGATTTTCGCAAGCGAATCGACATTATGATCGAGAAGCAAGACAAAGGAGGCGCTTCAATGGCAGCGCATACCTTAAAAGGCTCGGGAGCCAATATGGGGTTGATGCGGCTGTCAGATATGGCATCCCGGCTCGAAATATTGATAGATGGTGAAAAGCAAGATGAGACGACGAATCTTCTCGATGAAATAGAAGAATATGTACATGTCTTATTTGCGGACATATCTGGAGTGATTGGTCACGCGCTCCCGACACAGAAACAAGAAGTGGACGGAGACATTCTTGGAAGGGCTCACAGGCTAGATGAGCTACTACAAAACTTCGATGCGAGCGCGATCGACTTTCTTGAAGAACACCACCAAGATTTTGAAGCCGTATTAGGCGGCGAAGAGTTTGCTCGATGCTGTCAATTGATTCATGACTGCGATTTTGATCAAGCGGCATCCATTTTAAGAAGCTTAGTGAACTTATATCCGTTGGATATGGGAAAAGTGCAAGGAGCTTAAAATTGTCTCAGCAAGGTGATAAAAAAACCATCTTAATCGTTGATGATACGGCAGAAAATCGTACCTTGATTACGGGTTTGCTTAAAGACGAGTATAGAGTGTTAGCCGCAGTGAGCGGTATGCAGGCACTAGAATTATGCGAACGCTTTAAGCCCGATATGGTGTTGTTAGACATAATGATGCCCGTAATGGATGGATACGAAGTCTGCTATCAACTAAAGAAAAATCCAAAGACAGAATCTATTCCTGTCATTTTCTTAACCGCAAAATCACAAATTGAAGACGAACAAAAAGGGTTCGATGTTGGAGCAGTAGACTACATATTGAAACCCATCAGCCCTCCAATATTATTAGCACGAGTTCAAACGCATCTAAAACTTCAATATGTTTTAGATAGCTTAAAAGATCACAATGATGAGTTGGAAAGACGAGTAAAAGAGCGGACAGAAGAACTAGAAATGCTGCAGGATGCGACTATTCTCGCTATGGCTTCATTAGCAGAAACACGAGATAACGACACAGGTAATCACATTCGCAGAACACAGAAGTATGTAAAAGTGCTAGCGGAGACCATGTCTCATAACCCCAAGTACACTGAGGAATTGACGCCAGAAACCATCGAAGCATTTTACAAATCGGCACCTTTACATGATATCGGCAAAGTGGGTATTCCAGACAATATCTTACTGAAACCAGGCAAACTGACTGATGAAGAATTTGAGATCATGAAGGATCACGCAAGGTTAGGGGGGGACACCATTGACACCGTTGAAAAAACATTGGGTGTTACTTGTGCATTCTTAGAGCACGCTAAAGATATCGCATACTACCATCAAGAAAAATGGGATGGATCTGGCTACCCTGAACATCTAGTAGGAGAACAAATACCATTAAGTGCAAGGCTTATGGCAGTGGCAGACGTTTATGATGCGCTTATTTCATCGAGAGTTTATAAGCCACCTTTTCCCCACAGTAAAGCAGTGGAAATCATTGAGTCGTCTGCAGGCAGCCACTTTGATCCAGAGGTAATAGAAGCATTTAAAAAGGTAGAAGACCGCTTTGCTGATATAGCGTCACAATTCTCCGATGAATTGGCAGACAACCCAGAAAAACAAAACGGCACCTAAACCTATATTGAGCGAAGCTCTACTTTGGTGTGTACGCTTTTATGAGAACAAAGAGTGCATCAACAGCTTGCTCTAGCTCTGCATATGCTCTTGCTTTGCCCAAAACCCTTACTCCTTGAACTTGTGTGAGTAAAAGAGAAGCAAGTGCTTCTGTGTTGCAGCTTTCAGCAATTTGATGCTTCAATTGAGCGTTATCCAGTGCACGTTTGAAATTACTAAGAAGTAAATCAAAAACACCCTCACCTCGGTTTTTCACCGTATTGTCATTACCGCCATGCTCCATAAGAGCGTTTTGCATAAAGCATCCGCTTTTCTGATCTTTCTGAATTCGAGCAAAGCGCGTTAAAAATTCTTCTATAGTTACAAGGTCTGCATCGTCTTCAATAAGGTTTTTCATTGAAGGAAAAGAAATGTTTTGGAGATAAAAATCAAGAGCTGAGTAATACAGTGCTTGTTTGTCACCATAAGTGTTGTAAAGACTGAAGCGATTGATACCAAGCGTCTCGACTAAATCAGCAATCGAGGTATTTGCATAACCTTTTTGCCAAAAAAGGTTCATAGCATCGATCAATTTCTCTTGTTTATCAAAATTACTCTTTCTAGGCATGGGCACTCTCACTTTGCGTTCCGTGAGTATAACATCTTTAGAATAGAAAATTAATACTTGACCGATCGTTTAGATATTATGTATTTTATATCTAAACGAACGTTTAGTAATTAAGGGTAAGAAAATGAAACTTTATGAAACAGCCATGACACCGAGTAGCCGTCGTGTCTCTATCTTTATGAAAGAATTAGGGATTGATATCGAAAAGCAGCAACTTAATGTCAAAGCTGGCGATAACCTAACACCTGAATATCTGGCGAAATCTTTAAACGGAAAGGTACCATTGTTGGAACTGGACTCTGGCGACTCAATTAGTGAAAGTGTTGCTATCTGTCGCTATTTAGATGGCGTTAACGACAATGAGTTTGCACTTTTTGGAAAAGATGCCTTAGAAGAAGCTCAAATCGAGATGTGGCACCGAGTGGTCGAATTTGAAGGGTTATACGCAGGTTTTCAAGCATTCAGAAACCTAACTGGGATTTATAGTGATCGCGAAACGTGCGTAGAAGCATGGGGTGCAGAGTCGAAAAGCCGTGTAGCCAATTTCCTACCAAAGCTTGAGAAACGCCTCAGTGAATCTGATTACATTGCGAGTGACCGCTTTACGATCGTAGACATCACTGGGCATATTTTTATTAGCTTCGCAGCGAATGGTTTAGAGCTAGATGTTTTTGATGAATATCCGTCCATTAAGTCATGGTTTGATAACATATCTTCTCGTCCTTCATTTCAGGCGTAAATTCAATAACACCAAATCGGTGCGATACAGAAATAACCTCAGCGCTTTTGCTGGGGTTTTTTATTTGTAGTGATTCCCCCTTTGATGGTAAGTAGAGTCTTAGCCCTTATTTCTGTGGGCACTTGTCTGTAAGAACTTCTCTACGGAATCGCATCTGTTAACTTCTCGCTTGGGTAAGTGTTTCTAAAAGTATAAAATGTCGCGCACTCAAATTTACTTCGATAATTCCCTCGAAAATAAAATGCACGGTAAAGGAGATTATGAGTACGCACCTTCGTTATATCCAAGGTTATCCAGAGCCTATTCTCGATCAGGTAGAGCAACTTATTCAGCAAGGAAAGCTTGGTGTATGGTTGAAGCAACGCTACCCGAATAATCATTCCATTACGTCTGACAAAGCGCTTTTTGAATACACAATGGATTTTAAAAATAGGTATCTCAAAAAGTCGTCGCCCTTGAGCAAGGTGGTTTATGACAAAAAGATCCATATGGTCAACAATGCGCTCGGCCTTCATACCTATGTATCTAAAGTGCACGGCGGCAAAATTAAATCAAAGAATGAAATTCGAATTGCCAATCTATTCCGACAGGCACCAGAGCCATTTTTAAGAATGCTGGTGGTGCACGAGTTGGCTCATATAAAAGAGAAAGAGCACAACAAGGCTTTCTATCAGTTATGTTGTCATATGGAGCCGGAATATCATCAGTTAGAGCTAGATGCGCGTTTGTACCTCATTCACCAAGAGCTAACTCATCAAGGTCTCAATCAGCAAGAACTCAATCAGCAAGAGCCTGCAGCTCAAGAACAGCTTCACCAAAAATCTCAAACAAATAAAAAAGGTTAATTTGTGTCTTCAAAACTTAACAAAACATCAAACACAAATAGCACCTCAGAGGCAAAGGTTGTAAAGAAGCGCTTTGGTGCTTTACACAAACGTAACCTGCACAAAGGTAAATATAATTTCTCTGCGCTTGTTAAAACCCTTCCTGAATTGAAACCCTATGTTATAAAAAACATAAAGGGTGACTTATCCATCAATTTTTCCGATGACAAAGCCGTCATCATGTTAAACAGGGCGTTACTTGCTCACCATTACAGTGTCATAAATTGGAGTATACCTGACGGGTTTCTTTGTCCACCGCTTCCTGGAAGAGCGGATTATCTTCATCACATTGCCGATTTGTTTACTGAAAAGACGAAAGGCTATCAAATTAATGGGCTAGATATCGGAACTGGAGCAAATGCTGTCTATCCTATTGTTGCAATAAGCCAATACAACTGGGCAATGCGTGCGAGCGACATAGACCCGATATCCATTTCTAACGTTAAAAAAATCGCTAAAAATAACGCCATATTGAAAGGAAAGCTTTCAGTTAAGTTACAGAAAGATCCGAAGAAATATTTTGAAAACATCATTGATGTTGAAGAGCGTGTCGATTTCACCATGTGTAACCCTCCATTTCATAAATCTCTGGAAGAAGCGAATAAAGGCAGTGAGAGGAAGCTAAAAAACTTAGCAGAGAACCGTAAAAAGCGCGGTGTTACTAAAAAAGATGTTCATTCTAAGCTTAATTTCGGTGGTCAAAAAGCCGAGCTATGGTGTCCGGGTGGAGAAGTGTTATTCATTAAAAATATGGCTTATGAAAGTAAAAAGTTTGCTCGCCAATGCCTGTGGTTTACGACGCTAGTATCAAAAAAAGAAAACGTAAGACCGTTAAGAAAAACGTTAGAAAAACTTGGCGCTTGTGAAGTGAGGATTATAGAAATGACTCACGGGCAAAAGATTACCCGTTTTGTTGCTTGGACGTACCATACCGAACAACAACAAGCTCAATGGTTCACTTTAGGGTGAACCGATAGACAGTGCAAACATAAGAAGCAACGGTAGAGTAATCAAACTGAAAAAGTTTGCGAACAATACCATTGACGCTACGTTTCTAGGTTCTACATCAAATCGCTCTGCAAACAGGTAGTTCATGACGGCAGGTGGGAGCATGCTAAAAAGCACCATCATTTGAAGCTGCATGGTGGGCAATGGTATAAGCCAATAAATCAATAGAAGAGCAATGGCTCCTGTCCCTAATGATTGAAGCGTACAAATGATCCCAGCTCTTAATCCTGATAAACGCATAAAGCACATTTGAGACCCTAGCGACAGTAGCATGACAGGAATAGCAGCCTGCCCAAGCAAAGTGGTGGCGTTGTGAAAGGGCTGCCAAACTTGAATGTCTGCAAGGTTCACGAGCATGGCGAGAGCAGCAGCCAGAAAGACAGGCATTTTAATAACTTGCTTGAACGGGTTTCCATTACTCAATAACGCCAATCCAACACTGATGTGTGTGCACGCCGACATAACAAACAGCAATACCGCGGGTGCTAAAGCTGTGTCACCAAAAGTGTAGGTGAATAAAGGAATGGCAAGATTACCGCTATTTCTAAACATATGCGGTGGCGCCCAAGCTTTGAAATTCAAACCAGCCAATTTGCATATTGGAACCATGAGAATACCGGGAACCAATATCGCGATCAGTGCTGCACCAATTAAGGGAAACTGTTGCTCATCCAAAGGCATCGCAGAAAGCGATGAAAAAACGAGTGCGGGTGTAAACACATCCATGTTTATACGGTTGATAGGCTTAAAATCGGGTTTTTGCCATTTAGTGACGATAAACCCCACCAAAACAAGTGCAAATACCGGAAATATTATACTGACGACCTGTTCAAACATTGCTGTCCTTTTCAGTTTGACGTGGTTTCGAAAAGAATAAGCAAGTTAACACAGAAGGAGTTTGGGTATAAGTATTTGCAGTGAATGCTCTTTGTTATCTCGTTGAAATTTATGCTTGATAGAAGATAGAAGATAGAAGATAGAAGATAGAAGATAGGGGATAAGGGGAAAAAAGAAAGCTCAGGAGCCCGCATAGACCTGAGCTTAAAAAATAAACACCTACTGGTGTTTTAGGAAACCTACACACAACGTGTGGGACTGGTGGCTACTTTATCCCAATTGGTTGGTGAAGATTCATGATCTAAATCAATGTCTTGTAGAGCGAATTGTTAGACATAAGTCTAAGGAAACAGGTTGTTTTCTTCTCATTTCATTCAGTACGCAAGAGTTATAGCTGCAAAGGCTTATCGCCTCCTAAGACTAAGGGCTAATGCCCGCATAGAATAATTAAGCCTCTGCATCAATAACATTTAGAAACCGTTGCTCTATAATGGTTTTACTTAGTGGCTTACTCACTAAGTAGCCTTGGAAATAACGGCAGCCTAGTTCAGAAAGAAGTTGTTTCTGTTCATTTGTTTCGACACCTACAGCAATAAGGTCTAATTTCAAGGCATTAGATAAAGCAGCCGAGGCTTTGAGGACTGTCTTATTGGTCATTTCCTCTTGGCTTAGGTCACTCGTCTGGCTAGTAAAGCGCTTGTCGAGTTTAATTGCATCAATAGGAAGCAAATCTAATGACGCAAGAGAGGAATAACCTGTCCCAAAATTATCGAGGAAAATGTTGATGTCTAACTCTTTGATATTTTCCAGCCACTTTACACAATCGGCATGTTTAAGTGCCATAGAAGGTTCAGCGATCTCTAGCGCTAAATTCTTTCCTGATAAACCATATTGATGCAGTAAGGCCTTGAGCCTGGTATGCAAAGAAGAATTAAGCTGAATTTGCGAGACATTGATACTGACAACGAATTCTTCAGGAAGGGTGCGCTTCCATTCTGATAGCGTTCTTCCTACCTCGTCGAATACCCAATCGGCTATCTCAACGATTTGCCCTGTTTCTTCTGCAATAGGAATGAATTCTTCTGGGTGGACAGATCCCAATTCGCTGTCATCCCAGCGCAGTAGTACTTCAACCCCTTTAATTTTGGTATTTTCAGTTTGTACTATTGGCTGAAAGACTAATTTAAATGCGCGCTTATCGAATGCTTTCGTCAAACGGTTTCTAATGAGTACTTTTCGATTTAAAGAATAGGAAAGTTCAGGCGAAAACAGTTCAAACCTATTTCGACCTTCACTTTTAGCATAATGCATCGCCATACCGGCTTGCTTGATCAGCTCTTCGACGTTTTGACAATCTGTCGGGAAATGGCTTGCACCAATGCTTGAGGTGATCGAGAGTTCACCTATATTGGGGATAGGGTAGTCGATACTCGCCATTTGTATGATCTGATGAAGTTTATTATCTACTTGGTGTTTGCTTTGTTCAGGAAAAAGAACAACAAACTCGTCTCCACCAAATCGACCCAATGAGCAAGATGGATCGACAATCTCTTTAAGCCTTTTCGTTACCGACTTTAAAAGTTCATCACCTACGCCATGTCCATAGGTGTCATTAATTAGCTTAAAGCCATCTAGATCAAGGAAGGCAAGAACGAATGGGACTTTTTGAATCACATATTCGGAGATAACATCCAACATACCTCGGCGGTTAAAAAGACCAGTGAGATAATCGTGATGAGCATTGAAGCGCGCTTCTTCCAAACGCTGTTTTTTTTCGGTGATATCTGTCAGATTAAGCAAAAGCTGATTGTTATCGGCCAACCACTGCGCTGAAATTTCGAAATGATGAGGCTTTCCATTCAAATTGAAAGAGATTTCATCTTTTAATTCTTGCTTTGAAGAGGCAGTTTGAATCCATTGCTTTGCTCTAGATTGACTCGAAAGGAAGTCACCTAAGCTGTGAAAGTTAGAATTAAAAGTAAGCCGAAAGGCTTCATTCGCACTGATCAACTCGCCTTGGTCATCAAAAAGTAGGGATAGACGTCCGCCACCGGAAAAGGCGATATCGCGTTTTAAGCTATTTTGCTCTGCAACAACTTCTACCAGCATTGCTGTACGGTTTGGCTCGATTTCAATACCGGAAAAAACGCACAAAGCACACTTTAGCTTGTGCTTTGGAGTGAAGCTCCACCATGTACGAATCTTTTCGTTTTTTTGAAATTTCTTCCGGTATTGTTCTAGCGTTGCTTCGACTGCCATCGACATAGAAGCGCGTAAATCTCTATTTACGAGCTCATGTAAAGATCCGCTTTCCCAAAGAAGAAGAGCCGGTTTGTTAGCCCAAACAACTTGTTTACTGTCGAGGTCAAAAATCCAAATTGGGTTATGAAGTAATTCGAAAGCTTCATATGCTCGCATGCTAGACGCCTTTTGCCATTTTCACGAAACGTTTTAGAAACGTTTTTTAATATTGTACGCATTCGAATAAATGATCCATATCAAACTTATTTAGTATTGGCTAAAGGATTTTCTCTCAGTTAGTTAAAGTAGCGTTTATTAGAGTTATATTTTTATAAAATATAATGAACGGACTTTAATTTCGAAAAAGCAGTAATCATAGACATATAATTCTTTTTTATTTCTTTGACTATGCGCAATGTTGGTATGTCTGAATTGTAAGTGTGTGTAAGGCTACGATGGGAAGTTAAAAACTGACTATCAGTATGATGTTTTTTTACAAAGCTTGGTTTTTTGGCGAGAGCTCGTTAGTAAAGAGAAGTTCTGCTGTTTATTACTCAACTTCGTTAATTAGTAAGTGTTTAAATACAATGCCCTTACTTAATTAAGGGAGTTTAATTGGCTCCTATTTGAGTGAATCGAGCTAAATTGAACTGATTTTTAAGAAATAGCCATGCGGCAATTTGAGTTTAATAAATTTTACGTCTATAGAAATACTAGAGCTATTAATAATAATGAAATTAGATTTTGCTAAACAAAGTGTTATTGAAAGTTTCAATTGGAAAGTATGACTTAAAACTGAGGTTTATATGCGTGTAAATCAACCCGTAACACAGAAAGAAGTAACGTACCCCAAGAGCTACAATTTATTATCAGTGACATCAACAAGCAGCCACATCAAGTACGCCAGTAAAGAATTTTGCGAGGTGGCAGGGTATTCGTTAGATGAAATGGTTGGCGAACCGCATAACATGGTTAGGCACCCAGACATGCCGCCCGAAGCTTTCAAAGATATGTGGGAGCATTTGAAATCTGGCAAGTCGTGGATGGGAATCGTTAAAAATAGATGCAGAAACGGTGATCATTATTGGGTGGATGCATTTGCATCTCCAATCAAAGAAAATGGTCAAGTTGTTGAATACCAATCTGTTCGTCTATGTCCCGATAGAAACCATGTGGACAACGCAGAGAAAGTCTACGCACAGATTCGTAATGGTAAAACACCATTTAAGCTTAAGTTGCCACGTACGAGGCTTTGGCAGCGCGCAGCTATGCTATTCGTGCCTGCAGCTGTTATCGCCGCTGTTGCCGATACATTCATGTCTGGTGTTGGAGTATGGGCATTACTATTGCTATCTATTTTAGCGGTATACCAAGTATCAAGACGATTGGAAGCGCTCAGTGAAGAGTCGAGAAAAGTGTTCGATAACCCATTGATGGAGCTGGTGTATACCGACCATATTGATGACATTTCTGAAATACAACTGGCTCTCAAAATGAGACAGTCAGAACTGAATGCGGTGGTTGGACGAATTCAAGATTCGAATGAACAGATTGGAGAAGCGGCGCAATCCTCATCCAATAACTGCGATACAACCGCGTCCAATCTAGAAGGGCAAACGGCTGAGACCGAGCAAGTCGCCGCCGCTGTAAACCAGATGCATGCAACTGCAAACGAAATTGCTGAAAATGCACAAAGCGCCAGTGAAGCAACAACGAATGCCAGCACGGCGGCATCTGAAGGGTTAGAGGCCGTTAGCCAAACTAAAGGCGCAATCCATCAGCTGTCCGCTCAGTTAGATGAAGCTTCAGGGCTGTTTAGCGAGCTTGAAGCACACGGAAAAACCATTGGGGATGTGCTTACAGTTATCCAAGGCATCGCAGAGCAAACGAACTTACTTGCATTAAACGCAGCCATTGAGGCAGCACGTGCAGGTGAACAAGGTCGTGGTTTTGCAGTCGTTGCAGACGAAGTACGAACCTTGGCTCAACGAAGCCACGAGTCGACAGAAGAAATTCAGTCGGTTATTACCCAAATTCAAACCAGTACCCAAAGTGCCGTTAATGCTATGCAAGAAGGTAATGGGTTGTCCAAACAGTGTGTTGAAAGCGCAGAAGTATCAGGAAACAAACTTGATACGTTGATGGGGCAGGTTTCAGATATTTCGGATAGAAACAGCCAAATTGCTACGGCGGTAGAGGAAATGGCTAGGGTGACGGAAGACATGAACTCGAGTGTTCAGTCAATCAGTGAAGTGTGCTCTGCGACAAACATACTGGCGAGTGATACACGCGATGAATGTGAAGGTCTTGTAACCAATCTAAGTTCTCAAGGACAATTGGTTAAGCAATTCCGTAGACTATAAATAAACCCTAGAATTTGGTTCAAAGCCCTACATAGTAGGGCTTTTGTTGTTTTTGAATTGGCAAATACTCTTAACTTGAGTACGTTTATCTTGTTCAAAGTGCGATTGAAACTCTATTTGGCTAACACCATTGTTAAAATCACACGTCATCGTGGACATGGCTGGTTCCATAAAGGGTAGGTAGTTAATGCCAGTGTGTTCTGAAGACCAGAGTGCTTTTTTGCTATTACCTTTTTCTGCTGTAATGCTAATAATAGCCTTGAGCGTATTTTCATTTTTAGTCGGTATCAGAAAATCGTAGTGAAATGCTCGAAAATAAAAAGCACCGTTTTCATCGGTTTTTACAATATCGACAACCTTTCCTAACGTTTGGACTTCCCTGATTACCGTAATGCCCGATAACGGTTTACCTTCTAGAAAGATTTTTCCAGACACTGGTGGTGCAAGCTTATGTGGGTTTTAAGAAAGGGAAAGTGTATCGCTGAGTATCAAGTTTGAATACGGGATCAGACAGATCACCAAAAGCCTTTTGAACATAGAGACGCATTGAATAACAAAAATGATATGAATACGTTAACGTTCAAAACTCATTGTGAAAAATGTCAAAAGACAAAATGGCAAAATTATTACTTCCATTCTGTCAAATCTTCGCAATTGAGGTGGTGGCTTACCAGCGTGCAAACAATTGCAATTGCGCTAATCGCAATCGAGTTAGAGTTGTCAGCACACGCTTAGCTTTGTTCACTGGAATCCAAAGATGGAAGTAACCATTCTTTAGTGAACTCTGACGGAGGGAGAGCTTTTGAGTAATAAAACCCTTGCCCAATATCGCAATTGATTTTTCTTATATACTCCGCTTGTTCTTGAGTTTCTATGCCTTCGGCTACAGTTTTCATCCCTAAACTGCGTGCCATCGACACAATAGCTTTCACTAACGAGCGGTTATTTGCATTAGTGTGCATGTTTGACACAAATGACCGATCGATTTTCACGCCATCAAATTGGAGTTTCTGCAAATAACTCAGCGAAGCGTAACCTGTTCCAAAATCATCTAGGAGAACTTGAATACCATGTTCTCTTAGACCTCTAATGATATCCCTTGCCGCATCAATATCATGCAATAGCTGACTCTCTGTTACTTCGAGCTGAAGTTGGTTTGGCTTACATCCTGCCTTCATCATGCTTTTTGCCAAAATCGCCCCAATGTCTTGCCGGTAAAGTTGTTTTGCAGACAGGTTAATTGTTAGATAAAAGTCTGGGGTAATTTGGTTGTCTTCCCACTTCACTAATTGATTGCAGGCGAGGTCTATTAAATGTGAGCCCAAAGGCAAAATCATATCCGTATTTTCTGCAATTGGGATGAACTGATCGGGCATAATGATACCCCGAGTAGGGTGGCGCCAGCGCACCAACGCTTCAGCACCAATGATTTTCCCCGAACTCATGTCGATTTTGGGTTGATACCATAGCTCGAATTGGCTTGGATCAGCCAGAGCTTTTCTTAACTCTTGCTCTATGTCTATTCGTTGTTCAATTTTTTTGTTCATGGCATGAGTGAACAAACTGTATGTATTTTTGCCTTGATCTTTAGCGTGATACATCGCTATATCGGCATTTTTAATTAATGTATCTGCATCGAGCCCGTGTTGAGGGAAAGAAGCGAGTCCAATACTTCCTCCTGCGACAATAGAGTCGCTTTCAATTAATATTCCTTTTTGCAAAGTATCCAGAATATTATTAGCCATATGCTCGCGTTGATCACCACTCAAGCCTGTACAACAAATTAGGAATTCGTCACCACCAAGACGAGCAACCATATTCGATGTGGGCTCTACAAAGCTGAACCCCACTTCACGGGCTAGCCGAGATGAAACGATTTCGAGCAAATGGTCGCCAGATGCATGGCCAAAATGGTCGTTGACTTGCTTGAACTCATCCAAATCTATAAAGAAAAGATCAATATTGTCATGACTTTCAGAGGCGATAAGCTGGTTCACATGCTTAATAAAGCAAGAGCGATTAGGTAACCCTGTTAAGGCATCGTGATAGGCCATGAATCGGATGTCTTCGGTATGTTTTTCGATACGCATACCCATGTCATTATAGGCGGTCACAAGTTTCCCTATCTCATCAGAACGACGTAGTACTGGCATCGAACGAAAGTTCCCTTGCCCCGTTTCTTGTATGTGAGCGGTGAGCTTTCTAATGGGCTGCGTAAGTGACCGCGCCATCAAAGCAGCAAGAAAAAGACTTACAATGAAACTGACGGTCGTAACCCAAAAATGGCTTCGATATAAACTGTGTATATTCTTTTCATACACATCGCCAATGACGACTTGGTTCGCGGAAATGTCGGTGAGTAACTTGTCTAAACTTAATTCTATGTAGACAGCCCCCATTGATACACCTGATTGTGAGATCGGCTGAATGTAGATTAATTCGGAATTAGTTTGTTTAATGAAAGCGGTATTCTTTTCCATCGACAATTTAATTGACGACTCATTGGGCGGTGTGGCACCAAAAAGAAGCATTGATTCCGTTCCGTCGTGGAAGATTTTGCCATTTTGATCGATGACATGAACTATCTTCACTTCTTGCTGTGAAATTGCAGGTTGAATGGCTAAGTAGGTGGCTTCTAAATTAAAATTATACAGAGGATCAAACAGATGCTCCGCAAGATAGTGAGCAATGGACTTACCCCTAAGTTCAAGCTGCTGACTCAAACTCGTGCGAGTATGGTTGTTGAGTTCTTCGATAATACTCTCTGTGTGCTGAGTATATAATTTTTGTTGAAGTACAAAGTGGCTAAGAGAGAGCGTAGCGATAATACTCGCAGTTGCAATAATGTATCTTGTGCTCAGCCTTATCGAAGAAAACCGACTCATTTTTGCAATGCTTCAATTTTGGGAAGGTGCTGACGAGCTTCATCAATGACATTTAACATGTCTTGGTTTAACTCATCGAATTGCGACGTTTTCTGAAACCGCACAAGCGTTGCTTTAGCACTGGGGTCTAAATGCATTGTTTTTAATGTATTTTTAATCGCTAAATTCACTTCTGCTGATAAAGAAGGTGACGATATCATAAGGTCTCGAGGATAAAGGGATGATTCGTATACAATTTCGACAGATTGTTTAATTCTATTTGGAAGATCTTCTGTTGAATCCCAGTTTCTGTCACTAAAAGCACCAAGGTCGGCACGTTGCTGGTAAACCCAAGACGATATGTTTATTTCATTGGATTGTTTAAGCTGTTGATTCATAAACATATACCCAATTTTGTCTGGATCTGGTCTCTCTGCATGGCTCTCAAGATATTGCAATTCGTATCCCTGACCAATAAGTGCTACAGCAGGTATAAAAAACGAACTGTTTGAACTTGGTTTTTCAAATAGAATTGTTTTCCCATTTAGCTCACTGAAATTTAGGTTTTGCTCATCATTTCTGCCAAATATTATAGAGTGATAGGTTGATCTGCCTTTTTTCCAACGCCTTACAAGTATATTCGCATCAATTCTATTTTCATAAATTAGTGCACTATAAACCGTTGCTGGTACGAGATGAACATGCCCATTCTTAAGCTGTTGAGACATTTCCTCTAGCGTTGGAACAACGACAACTTCCCCATGTGTATAGCCATATTCCTTTAAGGAATTTGCAAGGTAGTCAGCTAATGGAAGGCTCCACTTAATCCTGGATTTAACTTTTTCAGATACGGCACCAATAATAAAAGGTTTATTATTCAGTTTGATATCTCTATTTTCTACAGAGATCGCGGGCATTGAGATTAAACTCACTAGCACGAGTAGTGCTTTTGAAGCTAAAAAAGAAGTCATAGGTTTTATCATAATGACAGAGCTCAATATCGAAAATTAGGTGGGGAAACTAATCTGAAAGGATAGGGATAACGACATTTTCTGTAAATAATAAATGGAAGTAAGTTAACAAAAATTGAGCAATAAAGTATTGCAAGATGTTTCTATTGCGTTTAGGGAATCATAATGTTTTCTAATTGGCTCATTAATAGATTTGATTTACCTAAAACTTTACTTTTAAAAATGAGAATCTCTGACTATTTATAAATTAAACGATAGAGTGTGGTGTTAGATGGGATTAATGAGGTTATGCGAGTTTGATAGTCATATCTTTGTCGAAGCGATGCCTGTTTTTGACCAAGCCTGACGAAATACTAATTAAACCCCAAAATAAGGAAAACAAAGAGTTATCGTATCCAAAATTGAGATTTGGGTATTTGATTTTGCAAAAACGCAGACGCATAATGTTTTGATACTGAACCCTATCTATTGGACTGATTGCATGTACCTTTCTAATCCCGAAGACTTTCAGAAACATTTGTTTAGGAATGAAGACGGATTTCTATGTGCTGAATACCAAGGTTATACCTTTTCTAGTGTATTTCAGCCAATTAAAACAACAGATGGTAATGTGTTTGGTTATGAGGGGTTGGTGCGAATCAAAGATGAAACTTCAAATATTATAAGACCGGATCTTTTCTTCAGAGACCCTTCACTAAGCTTCATTGATATCATTAATACCTCACTTCTATGTGCCAGTATTCATCTTAGAAACTTTGCTCAATCAGGGAAAAGCGATAAAAAAATCTTTATCAATGCTTCACCGCTCGTTTTTCAGGTGTTGTCACATGATGAGAAGTCTATTCAAATCCTATTGAGCTTTTTGCAAATGTTCTCTCTGCACCCATCTCAGCTGGTTTATGAAATCATGGAGTTTGATGAAGGAAACATACAAGAGATTCTTAATGGGGCAAAAGTACTAAGTGAATACGGAATTACCGTTGCGATGGATGACTTTGGGCAATGTGCTTCGAATGCTTCTCGGGCAAAAATCTTGCTTCCTTCCATCATCAAGCTGGATAAATCTTTGCTTGATAACTTTATTAATCGCGATGATCTAGACCTAGTTGATTCCATTGAGTTAGCAAAAAGCATTGGTGCGCAAGTCATACTTGAGGGGTTAGAGACAAGAGAGCAACTAGATAAGCTGGCTCATCTCGACATTGATATGTTTCAAGGGTTCTACCTTGGAAAGCCTGCGCCACTTTCGCCACAAGATCCTGCAATAAAGCTGAAAAGCACTCAACCTTAGTAATTTTAGGCTCTAAAAGTGTCCAGCAAGTAAGCATAGAGCTTATTAAGGTATATAGTAAACAATAAGGGATTGAATAAGGAAGGTAGAATGAACCGTTTTCACTGGGTGGTAAGCATCTTATTTTCATGCAGTGTTTCAACTAGCGCTATGGCTGTCAACAAAGTCACCCTGACGCTGCCAGCATTTAGTGATAATGGTCAATCCTACTTTCATGAGCTTTTAGTGGAATCATTAAAAGCTCAAGGAGTACAACTCAATATTGTCACACCTTCTAGACATACACCTCAGAAACGTGCCGTGCATATGCTGAATAAAAACCAGCTCTCTATGTATTGGTTAGTTAAAACGCCTGAACGTAATGCCAAATACCACATAATCGATGTTCCACTCACTGAAGGCATGATTGGGCAGAGAGTGTTACTTATTCCGAAAGGCGCTCAAGCTCGATACGATGATATATCGACTCTTGAAGAGTTTCGTAAGCTGGGTTTTGTCGCAGGCTTAGGGGCAAATTGGTACGATATTGATGTCTGGAATGCTAACAAGCTTCCTTACCATGTTAAAGATGGTGAATGGAGACAATTGTACGAGATGCTCAGTGTAGACGGCGGGGTAAACTACTTCCCCAGAGGCATGCACGAGGTTGTTGCAGAAGCTGAAGCTCAACATCAATTAGACATCGAAGAGAGCCTGATTCTAAAGTATGACCGCAGTATGGTGTTCTACATGAGTGAATTGTCGTTAGAACATCAATTGCTTATCGAAAGGGCATTGAACCATGCAAAAGACAGTGGTTTAATGCAGAGGCTTATAGATAAGCATTGGAAAAATACCTTAAAAATTATAAAACCCGAAGGTCGAACGATTATTGATTTGACCTCACCATAAAAGTTAGTTGCTAGAAAAATGAACCTAAAATTTAAAAGGCTTTGGCTGGGCTGCATGTATAGTGCTGCCTCAGTTTTGTCATGCTACACAGTGGCGGACACTGTACGGCTTACATCATTGTATTGGCCTCCCTATACGGGAGAAAATCTTGCCGAACAAGGTGCCAGTGTGGCTGTCGCTCGTGCGGCTTTCGCCGCTATGGGGCACCAGCTTGAAGTTGAGTTTTACCCTTGGAATCGCGCTGTATCCCTTGCGAAAAATAACGAGCGGTATGCCGGCTATTTCCCTGCTTACTATTTTAGAACCAATAAGCTGCTGTTTTCCGACACTATGGGAAGCGGTATGCTCGGATTTGTAGAACAGAAAGACGATCCAATTAAGTGGCGTGCTTTGACAGACTTGGTTCCTTATAAGATAGGCGTTGTAAATGGGTACCGAAATACCATTGAATTTGATGACATGGTGCAAAGTGGTCAATTGTCGGCTGTTTCTGTTCTCACTGATAAGCAAAATGTGCTCAAAGTCGCTGATGCTCGATTAGATGTCGCAGTCATCGATGAAAATGTTTTGAAGTTTCTGAAGCTGCATGATGAAAATGTTTCTAAAGTGAAAGACAAAGTACAAATGAATAAAAAGCCTTTAGTGAACAAACATTTGTACATTGCGTTTAACCGAGGTGAGCAAGGTGAAAAATGGTTAGACATCTTTAACCAGGGTCTCACAAAAATTGATGTCGACAAGATAATGTCGACATATATGAGGTTACATTTCGAAACCGACTGATCGTATTTATTAGCGTCGAACAATAAACTTATTGATAATCGCAGACTATTATTTCATTTCACAATAAAAGAGAAGGAAGGGCGCTTTACCGTTTTCCTTCTCTTTTTAGTTTGAGGCTTATCAGAAGATAAAGTCAAAGATCCTTCTTTTCGAGCGAAGTGGCTATAAACTGACGAACGCAAAAAAAGTAAAGCTCAGTACTATCGGAATACCATAGGCTATACCTTTTTCTCGAATTGTCTGAAAACCTCTGTATCTAATTAGCATGACGACAATTTGTAACCCTCCGACCAAGCACATTAAGATAAGCGCAAGGGCGAGAAATTCTGGCTTGATAGCGAGTGTATAAGCCGTTAGAAGCTTGGTGTCACCACCACCCCAAATACCTATAATTGTGGCGATAAACCCTACAATGAAAACCAAAGCCGCATAGGGTAATGACTCAAGAATAAACCCATTCATTAGTGCTAAAGTGATGGATATTGCCGCGATGATGAGGGCGTACTTGTTGGGGATAATTCTGTGACGAGCATCCGAGACGCATATCGCTAACCCCGCTGACACAAGCCCCAAAAAAAGTATAACTTGAAAGATAAATTCTGCGTTCATGCGGTGGAGTATATAAATACTCGCGTAACAAAGTACAGCAAAAACAACCGCAAACCCCCAATCCTTCCTAGCGACTTACGATGACTCGGGTATAATCAGATCGTGTTAGTGGGTATAACGACGAACTAGATTAGCTAAAAGGATTAAATATGCAGAGCGTTGCGATTTTGCTCTTTGTCTTGGTAACCGTATTTCTTGTATATCAAAAATACTTTGCGAAACGCTATGCACCGATCACCTATCCTTATAAGAAGGTTGGAAACTTAATGAGCGGTCCTGAGGTGGCATTTTATAATGCACTGATCACCGCTGTTGATAATCGCGCTTTAGTATTCGCAAAAGTGCACATGGCAGACGTATTGATGCCGGCACCAAACAAAGATAAGAAAAAGTGGTTAGCGGCATTTAATCGAATTGCGAGAAAACACCTCGACTTTGTGGTCTGCCGACCTGGTACGCTCGAAGTATTGTGTATTATTGAGTTTGATAACGGCAAAGAGCTGAACAAAACCAAGGCGGAGAGAGAAAAGTTACTGATGCACGTTTGCAAAACGTCGGGCATACCTTTAATCGGCGCCAACGAAAAGTACGCCTATCAAGTAGGAAGATTAAGAAAGGTACTAGCTGAATATGTCGACACTATCGATATCGAACCCGAGGTCCGATTTTGTAAGGAATGCCAATCTCCAATGGTGGTGAAAGTAGGGATGCAAGGTCCACACAAGGGAAAACGGTACTATGCATGCAGCCGCTATCCGAATTGTCGCCATACAGAAGATTTTATTGAAGAAATTAATTGGTCCTAAACCCTAGGGCGATAAAAGCGTAACCCGAGTTGAAGATTCTCAAACTCGGGTTATTTTTTACCTTTCACTTGTGACATTGTCACTCCATTACTAGCAAAGAGTGCTGGCATAGATTTATCCAAGTTTTCTAAGTCTTCGGCAGAGATAATGACAACCGCAAGACCATAACGTTTGTATGTTTGGATTTTAAGCTCAAATTCGGCTTCCAATTCTGTATCCGTTTTATTCGGGTGTATTTCTAAATAGAGGTTTACTCTAGGTAAGTAGAATGAAGATTGAACGTCGATATCGATCGGTAACGTTCTAGCGTACGCATGTGCAATACCAGTGAGATACAACCAGTTATCTAAATGCATTTCTTCGGTTGTTCGCACGTAATGACCATCTGCACAGTGAAATTTGGCTTCAAATTTTTGTCGGAAATTAGAGTAAGATTTATCTGTGGATCGTTGGCTAACATGGCACCCCAATAATTCTTCTGCAGAAGAGAGTAACCGCGTATTCATGATGATACTTTTATCCCAAACAACGTAATCAATGTTAGAAGCTTTGTTATGCCTTTGTTCCGCACCCATTCGTTTGCCCAATGTACTTGCTACCCATCCTCCATCAGATTTGAGAATCCACCCCAACTCACCAAGCAGTTGATTCGATTGCTGGGAAGTTAACTTAAGTCGTTCACCCACTTGAGCTGCGGTCAGTTTGTCTTCTTTTGAGTCGTATAAAGGAACATATAAGTCCTGAGGCCAAACGATGTAACGCCCGTATTGCTTTGACTCTTTATAGCGCCCGCCTTGAGCCAAGCCTATTTCTGTTAACGTCCAATGTTCTTCTTCTTTGAAGACGAACTCGTATTTCTCTAGCGCTTGAAACAAAGCACCTGATTTAACATTCAATTTTTCAGCGAGTTTACTGGTTGAAATCATTTTTGTTTATCGGGAAGTTCATGAAAGTTTAACTATTGTATACCCAAGTGACCTCAAGATGCAGAGCGCTAATTCATAATTTAGTTCACGGAAAGAACACTGTGAATTTAATAACCACACTAACGTTGCATGTAATGAGCAATATTGAACTATATTGATATTAAGGTTGGCTTATATAAGAAAAAATATGTCAGAAAAACGCGTTTTTGTCATTGCCGCGGAAGTAGCAGCGGAGCTCAATAAAGGCATGGTTATTGCGAAACGGCTTTTGCTGATAGCGAGTAACGCAAGGGCTTTAGCGCTAAGAGCTGGAGTAAGTGCCGCGGGGTTTAGGCCTATTACCGACTCCATCGATGAACTAGTTCGAACCACACTTCAGTCTTCCAAAGTCATCAATAAAAAAGCCCAAAAGCTAAGCCGAATCGCAACGGCAGAAACGCGCGCGGCGTCGGCGTTAATCAAGTTTGAAGACGTCTATAAAACCGCAACGAATGCACAATTTATCTGTAGCTTGGAACCTACCATTGCTGAAACGCATACACATCACAATGAGCTCATGGCTGAATTTAAACGCGAAGCCAAGGGGTTAAATGACATGTTGAGGGTGTTACACAGTGAACTAAGAACAGCGCAAATTATTTCAACCATGCTCAGCGTAGAAGCTTCACAAGCTGGTGAAGTTTATCAAGATCAACTGAATAGTATCGCGACTAGCGTATCGCAGTCTGCTAATTCCATTCAAAGCCATGTTCTTCAATCCTTAAATCTATTTTCTGAACTGACTAGGGTAGTTTATGCAAGCAAAAGTTCTCTTTAATCAAGGTTCTCATCGTTGGGTTGTTTTCGGTCGTGATCCAGAGAAACCAGATGGTATCGTGGACACCAATCAGTACATGATAACCAATCGAGATGAAGCCATACTGCTTGATCCGGGAGGCATTGAGCTTTTTTCAGCCATGCTAGGCTGCGTTGTTAAAGAAGTACCCATAGAAAACATCACTCATCTTTTCGCATCACACCAAGATCCAGATATTATTTCTTCATTAGGTTTATGGGATCAAGCGCTAACTAAAGCCAAATTACACTCTCCATGGCTTTGGGAGGGCTTTATTCGCCATTTTGGTATGGAAAAAGTGGACTATGCCCCAATTCCTGATGAAGGACGTAGTCTCAATATTTCTGGAATCGAGATCCAATTTATACCTGCTCATTACATGCATTCGTCCGGAAATTTCTCAGTTTACGATCCACAAGCTAAAATATTAATGTCAGGAGACATCGGTGCAGCATTGGATGCTGTCGATGCCCCCATGTTTGTTCAAGATTTTGATGCTCATATACCAAAAATGGAGTATTTTCACCAAAGGTGGATGCCCTCAAATAGAGCTAAGACTGCATGGATAGAGAAGGTCAGTAAGCTGGAAATTGATATGCTTTGCCCTCAGCATGGTGGCATATTCAAAGGAGACGACGTGAAACGTTTTCTCATGTGGCTGGATAAGCTCGATGTAGGTGTTGCGATCAAGTAGCCACATTTCTACTTCGGGTATGACATAACTCATTATCAGGTTTGAACACATATTATGTCTGTATCTAACGTAGAAACAATCGACATCGAACAGGTGAACATTTCAGCGTGCTTTTTTGAAAAGCGTGATCTGTGGAAGAACAAGCAACTAAAACGAGGAAGTAAGCCACTTTTTGATTTTTGCTTAGATTTTGGTATTCGCTTTGAAGACTTAATTGAAGCTGGGATCATTGAAAGGAAAGAAACACCCGATAACACGGCTCTCTCAGATTATCAGATAACAGCTAAAGGGAATGAGTACCTGGTTGCTGAATATGAAAGCTTTTGGGTTGTTGGTTCAAAGCTGGAAGCGTTAGATGACTTTATAGAACAATACATTCATGACATGCTGGTGGGTAGGATAGCGGTCGCCAGTTAGAGCAAGTTAGTCTTAGTCAAAAATAACCCAGGCAAAAGCGCCTGGGTTTTTCATTGTATTCGCTAGAATTGATATTCCAATGTGAGCATCGGTCCGTAAAACTGAAAGTTGACATTTAAATCAGCCAAATCCGCACCATAATCGACATTCACTTCATAGTAGCTATAAGTAGCAGCGGCATGCCAGCTATCACTGAAACTGTATTGAAGCCCTAAATTGGCATCAACCAAAAGCCCTTTAATGCCATCGAATTCAATGTAGAAAAACTGAGCGTGTGAAATCGCTTTCCAATCGTCATTTATTGAATACTCTGCCTCTAGCCCAATATCGGGTAAAGGTGCCGTTACATCAGTAAAAGCATAATTGCCGAGACCAAGCACATTATTGGTATTTCCACCTTGTAGGTATAGTTCTCCACCAATACCGATTTGTAGTTGCATAATATGGATGCCTGCCGTTACATCCAGGTCCCATTTATCGCTTTCATAGAAAGAATACGAATAACCAAGCCGCGCCAGATCGATATTCAGAGTAGATTGAACCGTTGCGCCAACCTCTGCTTCATACAATTTGTCGTCTATTGAAACAGCAAAAGAGCGAGCGGCGGAAACGGATGAGTTTCGATGGAGGCTTCTCCAATCTAAATAAACACTGTGTTTTGAGTTAAATGCATATTCAATTTGAAGGTAAGGAAGCATTTCACGCTCTTTAAGGCGCAAGTCCGACTCAAAGTCGAGGTCAAAACTTTTGCGCAGATTGGGGGAGTAGGCCCCCATCGAAGTATCTGCGCTAGAGTAAAAACCGCCAGCAGTCACACTCACATTCCCTGCTTGTGCAGTCGAACAGAACAATACACTTAACCCAGTTGCTAGCCATTTTTTGTTTGCGTTCACAGGTATCCATTCCTTGGTTAAATCAAAATAACATAGAAATAACAGCAATGAGCTGCATAAACAATATTGCACGCCCGATTTTATTCATGAAATTTGTAAATATATTTCGGCCTTTAATTGGAAATTGTGTTTAGCTTCTCTGTTTTGGAATAAATCTGAGTTAGGTCCATGAGTTTAATGGGAATACTTCACAAACGGTCTACATTTATACCCAAAGCGACCGCAAGATACAGGACTTATAGCCTCATATTCTGTTTCAATTTGAGGACAAGAACGTGCGGACACAAAGCAATCCCAACAAATCTTTTGTTAAATGTTTGGTATAACAGGGTAGGTTACTTGGGTATAGATGCAAAACAAAATACCTTCGCGAGGTAGGGCATGCCGTACAGTGAATACGCCGTTATTTTCGACAGCGAGCTGAACATCTTAGGGAAAAATGAGCAATTGGAGCGAAGTGGGCTGTTAAGCCCAACTCCAGGAACCATTGCCGATTCCAAACTTAAAATTACATGGCTTCTATCTGGCCAAGACATTCACCCAACTCACCTACCAGTAGAGAGCTTTCTTCAGGATGGACGAGTCATGGTTGAAAGTCCAGAAGGGACAAGCGAAGGTAGAATTGACGTTATTCAAGTAGGGAAAAACACCTTGTGGCAGGTAAGGTTTGCTCAAATAGGTGATCAGTCCAACTATCAGGAATCGTCTGACGTATTTAAGTTTCGAACCATGCTTGAGGGTTCTCGAGCTGGAACATGGGAGTGGAACGTACAAACTGGAGAGGTCATCTTTAACGAAAGATGGGCACAGATTATTGGGTATGAATTAGAAGAATTAATGCCCATCAGTATTGATACGTGGATAGCGCATTGCAATGAAGATGACTTAGTTAAATCCGAGAAAGTCCTTATGCGTCACTTTTCCGGTGAACTTCCTTATTATGAATGTGAAGTTCGTATGACCCACAAAAATGGTCGAGAGATCTGGGTTAGAGATTTCGGAAAGTTAATGACGCGTAATGAACATGGAGATCCAGAATGGGTGGTTGGTACGCATATTGATATCACGACGAGTAAAACGATGACCCAAAATCTAGCCTCTATGAACACCGAACTTGACGCCATGATAGACGTCAGCCCCAATGTTATTTATCGATGCCAAGACGACCCGTTAAAGAACATTGAATTTATATCCAAAGACGTAGAAGAAATGACTGGGTATAAAAAATCTGAAATCGTGAATTCAAAAGGGTTTTGGGGAAAACAACTCCCTTTAAGTGTGTGCAAAACAGAAAGTGACCTTTTTGTTGGATGGCAAAAATCGAATAGAGGGGAGATTCTCAAACGTCAGTATCGATTTCGGCACAAAGATGGGCATGACATTTGGCTATTGGATTCCATTAGAAAGTTCAAAAGCCCAGTACTTAAAACAAAGGGTTATATTGGATCCCTTTCTGATATCACGTCGCAGAAAGAACTTGAGATCCAATTACAAAGTAGCCAACACAGGCTTAAAACCGCGCATCAAATTGGTAGGTTAGGGCATTGGGAATGCAACTTAGATACGGGTGACGTTTATTGGTCGGACATGGTTTACACCATTCTCGGTTATGAACGAGGTCAAGTGCACCCAAGCCTTTCTTTTTTCAAAAGTTTGATCGCAGAAGAACATCAGCGTCGTGTCAATGAGAGTGAAAAGGCCGCTCAGATAAGCGGTAAGTACAATGTTCAGCACATGATCAAACACTCCAGTGGAACCTTCATTTGGGTTCATGAAATGGCCGATTTTCAAATAGGAACCAATACGTTAATTGGGACCATCCGTGATATTACCGAACAGAAAATCCTAGAGCTTCAGCTTCGCGAACAAGCCATAACTGACCCATTAACCGGAGCTTATAACCGTCGCTTTTACATTGAGAGGCTAGATGCGGAGTTTGAGCGGTTTTGTCGGAGTGGGCGTTCATTTTGCCTGATGATGATCGATTTTGATGAATTCAAGGAAGTGAATGACAATTTCGGTCATTTGTTTGGGGATGAAGTGCTAAGACAAATTGTATCCATTATTAAAAGCCGACTTCGTCACAATGATGTACTCGCTCGAGTAGGGGGAGAAGAATTCAGTGTCATCTTACCTGATACCAATATCATTGGCGCTGTCCAACTGGCGGAGGATATTAGGAAAAAAGTAAGTACCACCGTGATTCACCATGAAGGGGATGAAACCTCAATTACGATTACCATCGGTTTAGTTGAAGCTATTGAAAACAGAGACTCTATAGATACGCTCATGCTTCGTGCCGATGATTTACTCTATAAAGGAAAGATGTCGGGTCGTGACCGCGTGTACTCACAATAACACGCTGTTAAAACGACGTAAGGTTTCTTAGCTCAATCATTGAGATCCCTTTGTTGCCTATTGAGGATTCCTATTTTGAGCAGTAAAATCCTCAAATGAAATTTGTTCTCTGCTTCTGATCTTACAGAGATATCATTATCAACTCTTAACGTGTTTTAGGATTTCTGTGCCTCGATTAGTTTTAGTTCGTGGTTTACCTGGTTCTGGGAAATCAACTTACGCAAAATCTTTATCTATCCACCATGTCGAAGCGGATATGTATTTTGTAAATAAGCACGGCACTTATCAATTTAACCCCCACAAACTCCATCAAGCCCACAGGTGGTGCCAAGGTCAAACTGAACAATTGCTAAAAAATGGGCAGGACGTTGTTGTTTCTAATACGTTTGTGGAGCACTGGGAAATGGCTCCGTACTTGGAAATGGCTACTTATTTCAATGTGGATGTCGAAGTGGTTGTCTGTACCGGAAACTTCACCTCAATACATGATGTGCCCAAAAGCACCATTAAAAAAATGAAATTCAAATGGCAGGATTAACAGTATTCGTTAAGGTCAAACGCATACTTCAAGTAATCGCACGTCTATATAAGACAACGGCACTGTAAAGTACCGTTGTAGAGTATGTGTCGCTTAATGCGGTATATATTACCTAAAAATCAAAATATTACGACGAAAGGTGTTTTACCAGAAAGCGCGTGATATCAACCATGTCTTCGACCTTAATAAATTCTTCAGTAGTGTGAACTTTTGCCATACCAGTCGACAGGTTTACGGTTTTTAAACCTCTACTGTTAAAAATGTTTGCATCGCTGCCACCACCAGTAGATTTTGTTGCTGCTGTAATCCCAACTAATTCAAAGCTCGCCTTAATAGAAGAGACATGTTCATCATTGTCGCTTATTTTGTATGCGTTATAAGCGCGGGTAGACTCAATGTTTACTGAAGCACCATGCTTTTCTGCCGCTTGTTTAAAGGTATCTTCCATGTGCTTAACTTGCGTGGTGAGCTTTACATCA
This sequence comes from Vibrio penaeicida, assembly GCF_019977755.1. Classification (NCBI taxonomy): domain Bacteria; kingdom Pseudomonadati; phylum Pseudomonadota; class Gammaproteobacteria; order Vibrionales; family Vibrionaceae; genus Vibrio; species Vibrio penaeicida. Next base: position 1,928,870 of record NZ_AP025144.1, read on the forward strand.
TCGAGTGATCTTGCTTCAGCCTCGATGTAGATCTCAGGCATCACAATGTTGGTTGCTTGACCTCCAGAAACCACGCCGATGTTTGCTGTCGTTTCAAAATCAATACGAGATAATGTCATGTTGGCTATGGCTTCTGAAGCAACCACCATTGCATTAATCCCTTCTTCTGGTGCTAGCCCAGCATGTGCAGGTTTTCCTTTAATGGTTACTTTTAAATTTTGCTGACCAGGTGCCGTTGTAATGATGGTGCCAATGGGACCACCAGAATCCAATACAATGGCATACTCAGACTCGACACAATCAAGTTCGAACTGTCTTGAACCATGAAGTCCACCTTCTTCGTGAACAGTAAAAGCGACTTCGATAGTTTGATGGGGGAGGTCATTTTCTTGAAGTGTTCGAACCGCTTCAAATAATGCTGCGATTCCAGATTTATCATCCCCACCTAAGATAGTGTCTCCCGCGCTTCGAATAATGCCATTCTCTTCGATAGGCACAATTCCATTACCAGGAGTAACAGTATCTAAATGCGAACTCACAAGAACACTGCCATCGAGTGTTCCCTTTAATTTTCCATACACATTAAATCCGTTAGAGATATCTTCGGTAACGGGTTGTTTTCTAACTTCAAATCCCAATTGACCGAGTTGTTCAGAAATTGTTTCAGCCATTTCTTTTTCGTTTCTAGATTCGCTATCGATTTTGACTAATGACATGAAATGTTCGACAAGTCTTTGTTGGTTCACTTGTGGCATGAGACCTCTGTATATGGATAAGAGTGGAATTGGATGAGTGATTTGGTATTACAAGCGTGTCTTCTTTCGGTTTTTTCACAAAATAACCGTTCGCCTTCCAAAGTCACGTTTAAATCAGAACATTACATTAAATCTCATTATTATAAGGATGCCTTAGATCAAAGTTGGTCTCGATAGTAAATATCAAACAAACGCTGCTATTCTTTAAAGAAGTAGTGAAAGGATAAAAAAATGAAAAAACTGTTGTTGTTATTGGTTTTACTAGGCCTAGGTGGTGGTGGGGCATACTACTATTTTGTCATGATGCCTCAAGCCATGATGGCAGCAAACACAGAAACAACAATGGTTGATAAAGAACCCGATCCCAATGGCGCCATTATGGATCTTGAAAACAAAGAGAACCTGGCCACAATCGAACTTGGTGAATATTACGTTTCGTCGAGTAGCTTAAATGTTAGACGGGAACCAGGCACAAACGCGTCGATCTCTCGTGTTCTGGACATAGGCGATAAAGTGGAGGTGTTAGAGTCGAATCAAGGTTGGGCTCGAATTTCTGAATATCATAAGTATGGTGATGGTGAATTCGCTCAATGGGTTTCTGAACAATTTCTCTCTTCCTCTGTCCCAGAAAATCTAGCGGAAGTTCGCTCTGGTCGCTTGGAAATTGCGATTAAAGGGTCCGACAATTTTTTGAATCACCGAGATTTGTTTCTTTCAGTATCGCAACTTCTCATAAACGATGGAATATGCACGAATACCGATTTCAAAGAGATTGGTGGATGGCTAAAGTCGGTAGATTATCGCCCACGTGATGTGTATTACACCTATTGCGGTGGAATAGAAAGAGAGCACAAAATTTATCTAGATGCAGAAAATGGTGAACTGTTGAATGTTAACTAGATGTAACGAGGATTTAGGGCGTGACCACTTTAATTTACGACCTAAAATGTATTCTATTTGTTTGTTTTTAAGCTAAATCTAGCCCGTCTCCTTTAAGTGTAAATATTGTTATACATCTGCGATTTTATTTAATGAAATTATCATTTTGTTAACATCTATTTTCAATTAGTGCTTTTTCATCCATGTTGTTAATAACTTCGCGATTCAGCGAATACTCAGCTCATGGAGGAAAAGGGCAGTGAATACTTCATACAACCCACTTGGCACCGACGGATTTGAATTTGTTGAATACACAGCAGCAAATGAAAAAGGCATTAACGATTTAAAATCTTTGTTTTCTTCACTTGGTTTTGCGGAAATAGCGAAACATCGCTCCAAAGAAGCATGGTTATATCGCCAAGGTGACATCAACTTTATCGTAAATGGCCAGCCTAACAGTCAAGCTGAAAAGTTTGCGGAAGAGCATGGACCATCGGTTTGTGGTATGGCCTTTAGAGTTCAGGATGCGGCGAAAGCACTTACTCACGCTCTAGAAAATGGCGGTGAAAAATATGTAACTGAAATCGGACCAATGGAACTAAGCATCCCAGGTATTTATGGTATTGGAGAAAGCATCTTATATTTTGTAGACCGTTATGGCACAAATGAAATTTATGATGTTGATTTTACCTTTTATGAAGATGCAGATGAGCGCTTAAAAGTGAAAGACGTCGGGCTCAACGTTATCGATCATCTGACCCATAATGTACATCAAGGCAATATGGATGTTTGGTCTGGTTTTTATGAGCGCATCGGAAATTTTAGAGAGATCCGTTATTTTGACATTGAAGGTAAGCTAACCGGGCTTGTTAGCCGTGCAATGACTGCGCCTTGTGGCAAAATTCGTATTCCAATCAATGAATCCTCTGATGACAAGTCGCAAATCGAAGAGTTTCTAAAAGAGTACAACGGCGAGGGGATTCAGCATATTGCTCTGACGACAGACGATATTTACGAAACCGTGAAGACTCTTCGTGATCGCGGTATGGATTTCATGCCTACGCCTGATACGTATTATGAAAAAATTGATCAACGCGTAGAAGGGCATGGAGAAGACGTGAATCGCCTTAAAGAACTGCAAGTTCTTATTGATGGTGCTCCTTTGAAAGATGGCATCCTCCTACAAATATTCACACAAACCGTTATTGGCCCAGTGTTCTTCGAAATCATTCAACGTAAAGGTAATGAAGGGTTTGGAGAAGGTAACTTTAAAGCGCTGTTTGAATCAATAGAAGAAGATCAAATCAGACGTGGTGTTCTTCAAAATGCCTAATTCTATTAAAAATATATTCTAGCTCTCAACAATTAAGAGAGCAAAAGCAATAGTCACATTGCACTACGTCAAAGCTGCCTCAATAGGCAGCTTTTTTTGTCTTCACTTAAAATGACAGAAAAGTGACTTATCTTTATAAATACGACTCTTTCCTTCGTTTTTCGCCAGATAAAGATTTTCATCCAGCTCTGCCCACATTAGCGCATCATAAGTTTGTGACGTGACGACACCGCCGCTCACGGTTGTGTATATATGCTCATGGTTATGCAAAATCGGGTTAACAGAAATGCAACGCATTATGGATTCGATCGCAGTTTTCACTGAGCCAGAATAATCAACCAGCTCATGTGAAAGCGTAATCACGAATTCTTCACCACCTATACGGTATACCGAGTCCGTACCGCAAAACCGTTGTAGGCGTTTAGTGATATCAATCAAAACTTTATCGCCTCCATCATGCCCAAAATTATCATTAATGTGTTTGAAATTATCGATATCAAAGCAAACAATTGCGGGAGCCTGGGTATTGGTGTTCTCATTGCCTATCATGTAGCAATCCAACTGTAAACATCCCTTTTTTAGTGACACCCTAAATTAGAGTCTTCCGGCAATTTCAACTTAGCAAGATATTCCCAAGGGGTCAGGTCACCCAGCGAGCTGTGGGGACGTTCATCGTTGTATTCTCGAACCCAGTTTTCTGTTAGCTCACGTACCTCTTTTAACGTTCTGAACACATACATGTTGAGTATTTCATCTCGATAGGTCCGGTTGAACCTTTCAACAAACGAGTTTTGTGTGGGCTTGCCTGGCTGTATGAATTCGAGTTGTATGTCATGTTGTTCCGCCCATTCAGCTAAAGCCGTTGAGATAAACTCTGGACCGTTATCCATACGTAACTGACTCGGATAACCTCGCCAGGCGACGATGCGTTCCAACACGCGAACAACTCTTTGAGCGGGAAGATTCAAGTCAATTTCAATGGCCAGCACTTCACGGTTAAAGTCATCGATAACATTGAACGTCCTGAAGCGTCTACCACACATCAGTGAATCGCTCATGAAATCCATTGACCAACATTGATTGAACGTTTCTGGCACACAGAGAGGGGCAGGCTCTCTTGTTGGTAGCCGCTTCTTTCCACGACGGCGCTTATTCAACTTCAGTTCGCAGTAGAGTCGATGCACTCGTTTGTGGTTCCAGCGATACCCCCATCGCTTAAGCACTTTGAATAACATGCCAAAACCATATGCAGGATAACGTTCAACGGCTTCTTGCAAGGCGGCAATCACAGGGGTATCTCGGTGCTTATCTGGTCGATACCGATAGACCGAGTCACTGATGCCGACTAAACGACAAGCCCTACGCAGACTCACACAGTGACAATTATTGACGTAATCCACCCACTCTCGCCGAATCGTGGGCTTTACAGCTTTTTTTCGACGATATCCTTAAGGATTTTATGGTCGAGGCTCAGTTCAGCAAACATTTGCTTCAGGCGTCGGTTTTCATCCTCAAGCTCCTTCAGTCGCTTCACGTCTGAGGCTTCCATGCCGCCGTACTTGGACTTCCAGTTGTAGTAAGTGGCATCTGATATGCCATACTCTCGGCAGACCTCTTTGACCAACCTGCCAGCCTCAACTTCTTTCAGAATCTTGACGATTTGCGTTTCTGTATAGCGTGATTTTTTCATCAGTGTTCTCCATTTGGTTTAGTTTAAACCGAAGAACTCTAATTCTAAATGTCCCTAGTTTAGGGGATGATTACACAACGCTCGACGGTTTAACGCGCCCGTTAAAAAGTCAAAGTGAGCCAGTTTTTCCCAATGGACTTGGTGAGTGTTTCGTTTGCATTCGTAGGTAAAACAAATGGATGTCGCAAGGGCATAAGCAAAAACAAAGTTAACCATGGTAATACTTAGTGTGTTGTCCCAATAAAATAACGACGCAGCAATCGCTAACACTAAGTAGAAAATAGAGCTGAAACTGCCTTCTTTTTTACCTAGAAGGAAATAGTAGATAGGCGGTAAACATATGGACCATTGAAAAACACCTTCTTCTACCGGTTTTGTGACAACCGCATAGAGAATCACGACACTAAACATGAGTGTATGGGCGCGAATGATGTTCTTTTTGTTTGGTGAGACGTCGAACGTAAATCGCGTAATAAGAGCGATCATGCTGTATGTCGCCTGAAACGTGGCGAGAGCGTAATCTTTCAAAACGTAATTTAGAATGGCTAACGGGATGCAAAGCAATCCTAAAACCATCGATAACCGAATGAAAACTCGTTCACGAAAGTTTTCGATGTCTTTATGCTGACTCATCGGCGTATTCTCCGTTTTCTAACGCAAATTCAATAGGCTGAGGCTTATGAATCAGGTATCCCTGTCCGAACTGCACCCCCAATCGTTTTAGAATGGAACGCTCTGTCTCCGTTTCGATAAATTCAGCCACAATTTGAGAACCGTTAAGCTCGGCCAATTCAACAATGGATTGGATCATTTTTTGTTTAAACTTAGACTGCTCAACGTTTTGGACTAATGAGCCATCAATCTTAATGAAATCAAAAACCTCTTTTGAAAGCGTGGCGTAGCTGGAAAACCCCGAACCGAAATCATCCAACGCTATCTTTACCCCTGTTTTTCTGAGGTTTTGTAACGCTGAAGAGAAGTCGTCATCCATGGAATAGAATGCTTGCTCCGTCAGCTCTAAGCACAACCTTGTTCGCACGTCATGGGGTAGGGAGTATAAGTATGTAAGGATATCGGTTTTCAGAAGAGAGCTAGGCGTGATGTTGACGGACAATTCGATCTCTTTAAATTGAGTGAGAACGTCAGCCGCTTTCATTAGCATCGCTGTATCTAAAACCGATTCAATGCCGTGAAAACGCACCACCTTCAACAATTGGGGTGCAGGTACAACGCGTGGACAGTGGGTGCCGTAGTGAAGTCGACACAAGGTTTCGTATTTTTGTCTATTGCTATGTTCTTTTATTGGGAAGATGTGTTGCGCGTAACATTTAAGGCTAGGTGATTGGATAAGGGCTATTGCGTCTTTTTTCCGTTCAGGTAAACAGTAGATCATAAAATGATCTTCTTCGTTCCAATCTTTATATAGCACATTGGAATCACATGCATTTTTACAACAAAATTGTACTTTGAATAAGCAGTCTTTATAAGAATCAGCGGGTTTTGCCTCATAACGCCCAAAACAAATGTCCACCTTTGTTTCTATCGGGCAATTTAGATTATCGTTAAACAGGCGTATAAGTTTTTTAGATGATGAAGTGTCTGTTATCAGTAGAAAGCTTGAAGACTTTACTCTATATAAATTCCCCGCATTCATTAACGCGATCTGCTTTAGCTCACGTGATAACTTGATTAAAACATGATTACCAAACGCTCGTCCTTGACGACGGTTGATTGTGTCGATGTTTTTTATGCCGATAAAGTATATGAATTTTCTTGAGGGTAGGTGTCCCTTACTTTCAAGAATTTTTGCATCCATTAGACCAGTTAGAGGATCTATGTTTTTACCCCCTTTACGTGCTGAATAATCATTGAAGTTAACAACACGCATATCAGCCAACTCGTATATACAAAGCACGATTATCAGGACATGAAACAGGTAATACATTGTCTGAATGAGAAACAAATAATTCGTAACGTCGGTATTACGATAGGTTGCGATTGCGATCAGAAGTGAAATGCTAAAGCAAACAGCGTACATACTAATAATGAAGGGTTTGTAGCGCGTATCTTTGTGTGAAATCAGATGGTAGAAAACTAAAACACCAGCCAACATGTTAATGAACAAATTGAGTTCACTCGCTTGGAAAATGTTCAGTACCGCAATCTGTGTTGCGATAACGGAGCCAATAACCGTGGCATGCTTTACGCCAATTTTTCCTGTTTCTTTGCAATAAATGGTTAAATGAAATGAAAAAATTGAAATGATGTAGCAGGAGTAGAGTAAGTCGTTGTAAAGCCAATGACTGTTCGAGATCCCAATCTCATTGATATGGCTTAACGGCAAAAAGCCAAAACCATAAAAGCAAAAGGTGGTGAATGCCATCATATAGATAAGGCAAGCAACCGACGACAACTTGCTTTCATACCATTTAAATCGTGCGTAAAAAAGGCAGAGAACGGCAAATGCCGTCATAAGGGCAACAACGAAAGTGTCTCTGGCTATCAATTGATCAAACAAGTTATCGTTTTTAATCATCAGCGCGTTGAAAATGCTGAACTGACCTTCAGGCGCTTTTAGATATATTTGGTCATAAACAAAGTGCTTATCCAAACTGATTGAACGCATATTGTCGAACTCATGCTGCTCAACCATTGTATTTTTAGATAAATAATAAATGGTGCCTTGAGAAAGTGTTTTGTTTACAAGGTATATAGAATAAAGATCTTGCTCGTACTTCAAAATATCTAGACGAAACCAACAACTTTCAACACTGCTAGGCGTACATTGACCTTTTCGTTCCCATCGGTCATGGGTACTTGGAAATGCTTGCTCAGTTGCTAAACTTCCAAATCCAGCCTTCTTATGCACAACATTCTGATGTTCAAGGTTAAATTGAGAAAATACAGATAGCGTACATATTGTAAAAAATAACGAGATCAAAAGAGTAGGCATCACTTTACATCCTGAAAAACAACGTCGCGGCAGGATTATAGAGAGAACAGTCGCTCAATTGGAAAAGCCTGTTATACAAACAGCTTGTTTTGGTCAGTTTGGTAGCAACATGCTAAACTTTACATTTTAATTGACTCTTTTTCATTGATAACCCAATCTGGAATGCACTCCATTATGTACGGGTCAAATGCCGAATTGGCGCGCTGGCTGGATCATTTTGTAACCAACCTGATGACAAAGACGCCAACCAGTTCAAAAACCTAAAATTTCCACTTGCACCCCTGAGCTGCAATGGGTAATATCCTCCTCGTTCCAAGGGAATGCGTCCGTAGCTCAGTTGGTTAGAGTACCGCCTTGACATGGCGGGGGTCGGTGATTCGAGTTCACTCGGACGCACCATTCCTTGCTTCATAATTAAGGTTTCAAAACCGTTTTTGTGAAAGATTAAATTTGGGTCCGTAGCTCAGTTGGTTAGAGTACCGCCTTGACATGGCGGGGGTCGGCGATTCGAGTTCGCCCGGACCCACCAAATTAACAAAAAGCCTGCTTTTAAAGCGGGCTTTTTTGTGTCTGTAATATGTTTATCTCTTTCGCTTTTCTCTGCTTTACTTACGAATAACCACACCAGAATGACTGTGAGCATCAGCTGTATTGAAATTATTAATCTGAATTTACACTGATGGTGCTAACGTACAGTAACGAAAGGTTGATTTGGCACGAATAGAGTAAGTAGAGGTTTCGATGGAGATACTTATTTATCTTGGGGCTTTTTTGCTGGTTATGGTTGCCATTGCGCATTCATATCTAGGGGAGCGATACATCTTAATTCGTCTTTTTAGGCGAGACGATCTTCCTAAAGTATTGGGGAGCGATGAATTTACTAAAAAAACGCTTCGCTTTGCATGGCACGTTACGTCGATAGCGTGGTTAGGGTTTGCAGCTATTTTGCTGGTAACAGTTCAGTCGACATTCTCGAAAGAAGTGATTGGGCAAATTATTGCGCTGACGTTCTTTATCCACTTTTTGATTGCATTGTTTGGTTCAAAAGGGCGTCATTTATCTTGGATTGTATTTCTTGCGATTAGTGTGCTGGCATTGCTTGGAACTTAAGTTAGCCAAGGGGAATAAGATTGAAAGGGTCATTCAGACAACCAAAAGCCAACGAAAGTTGGTTGGCTTTTGATTTTATATTCTAGCTTTCTGATCGCTTAACGCGAATCTTACTCTTATCAACGCTTGTCATATTTAGCGCATTGATTGCTGCTTTTGCTTCGTCATCGTTCGGCATCTCAACAAACGCAAAACCCTTTGAGTTTCCCGTTTCTTGATCCAATACAAGATTGCATTCCGCGACAGCGCCATGAGAAGAAAATAGAACTCGAATATCTTGTTCAGAAGTGGAGCGAGCGAGGTTGCGAACTAAAAGTTTCATAAGTATCCGTTGGTGTATTGATTACGCGTGGATTGTCGCAGCTAATTTGACTAAAACCAAGGAATGATTTTTTACGGTACTTGCAAGAGGCTTGCTGGCAGAGTTTGTTGGCACACAGGTCAAAAGTATGTTTCTTAGATATGCACGCTTAAAAGGCTTTGCGTGTTGCAAAGCCTTACAGTGGTGTATTTCGATTCTAATACCAGTGATAAGAAGTTATGGGTAATGAACCTCTAAACAATCCAACCCACCAGAACGTACAGCTAAGTTGAATTCAGCTTCGGTCATATTTTTTATCACGTTTTCCATTTCTTTTTGAGTTCCGAAGTTCTTTCTAACTAGATATTGCGCGTACTCAAACAGCATCCATGGGTTTTGCGCAATCATTGGCGTACTCTCGCCTAAGAACTTAGTTTCAAAACCAAGCACGTACATGTGTTCTTGGAACGCTTTACGTAGCGCAGAGTTTCTTGCATGGTTTGTCAGGTAAAGTTTCTGTCCATTACTTTCAACAAGGACACTGTTCATGAAGTTTGCAATTCCTCCCGGTTGTACAGCTGACTTACCTTCGAATACGCCTGGAGAGGAGATAGGGTTAAGCCCAATTTTCCTTAATTCAGCCTTAATTAACGGCGTGTAATGTTTGGCACTTTCTTGCTTGATACGAGATTGTTCCAACATGTCATTAAGTTGGCTACGCTCCACGTCTGTTGCTGCGAATCTAAGCGCTTGTGACAAGAGCTTTTGATTTTCGGCTTCATCATTGACCAAGATGTCCCCATTTTCTAACGGGCGCATTTTCATGTCTAAGTGGAAACCCGGTTGAGGAACAAACGCTACTGCGCTTCGAACTAAACCGATATCTTCTGCGATGATGTCTTTAGCGAGATCTTCTTTCGCCAACATTTCTCGCGCCATGGTACGAAGTGCTTGGTCGCCGAGGTTATTATGAATTTTTGTTAGTTTTCCTAGCGTGTATTGAAATGAAGGATCCCGTTCATCAATCGCTAGTTTCGATATTCTTGCTGCGATACTCTCAGGAGAGAACGAGGGTGCTAGCTCAGGTGATTTAAGGTATTTCTCGCTCATATGTTGAGTAGTTAACACGACTGAATCTGTACCAACGACAGCATACGGATTTCCGTTTTGCATGGTGCCAGAAAGCAGGTTACCACCTTCAATGTAACTGTTTCCTCGATAAATAGTGATCGGGCTTTGAGTACTTTCGAGGTTTTTGATTGTACGGTTGTGTTGCTCGCCTTGATCTACAGTAAGACCAACTTTACGTTTAGTATTTCCCTCAAGACCAAAGTTTGCGCTGGTTTTAGGCAAGTAGGTTTGTATAAACCTTTGCGCATCGTAGGAAGCTTTCCTGGAAATATCCGCAGGAATATAGACAGCCTTACCATCACGGCTCATGATTCGAGCATCTTCAACCCATGAGCTATTAGGACCGTTATCTGTTTTAATGATTGTGTAGAAACGAGAGAAATCACGCCCAGTTTCTGCTTGAAGCTTTTGAATACCAGCGGTGAGCAGTTGATCCTTTTTTGGATTGCTTTCTATATGAGAGTATATGTTGATGTTTGTACCAAGTTGCTCAGAAAGCGCGATAAGGTCCAGTATGGTTGTGACCGATTCTAAGCGGAGATTAACATCAAAATTATCCAACGTTGTATTAAGCCCTTCCGTTGCTGGTCCAACTTTCAATCCGGTGGAGGCAGTGACTACTTGAGTTGGTGGAACTGGAGAAGGGTTGGGCTGTTCAGTAGCGTTTGAAGGAAGTAAATCAAACGAGTAATTTTTTACAGCATTTACCCACGCAAAATATTCAGATGTATTACTAGGCGGCTGAAATTCTGCTCGAAAGGCTGCCAGGTACTGACCCATGAGAGCTGGGACGATTTCTTTCTTAATACCGTCACGTAAAAAATAATACAGGTAAGTGCCGTCTGATTGCTTCTTATATTCGAGCTTGAGTGTTTTTAGTCCGAGCGGTGTGGCTCCATTTTGAGAATAGTATTGGCTTACAGAAATCGTGTTTGCGTCTGATCTCTCCGTACTTGGTTGGGATGCCTCATTCCCCGGGAAGTGAATCATATTACTGTTAGCGAAGGTGCTAAATGAGCTTAGTATTGCCGAGACAATCATCAGCTTTTTGGTATTTTTCATCGTTTATTCCTGATTGAACATTAATTTCTCGACGATTAGAAAGGTAATAGGTAGATCAAGTAAATACACGAAAACTTAATTCTATTGTTAGTAGTTTTGGCTAGTCTGATTGGGGTGTAAACTGGTAGTCTGACGGAGGGGGAGTAGGTTAACCCACTAATAAATATGAAGGTTATTGGATGAGTGTCACAAGAATATTGGTGTTTAACTGAGTAAGAAAATATTTAAAAATTTAACAGGAATGGATATCACAATATGCACTTTTAAGTGTTGGATATTGATGGCTAATGCCATCTCGAAGAGAAAAAGTGATTGTTCTCTGAATTTTTTGCAACTGTTTACGTCCAGCGTAATGTATTGAAGTGAACCGCTCGCATATACCGTATGAACACGTCGCGAAAATAGCGAGCAATTTGATACAAATACCCTGAGTAATCCTATTTATTCAAGTGACTGAATTCAAGTGGGTTATATAAGGGGTAGAAATGAGAAAAAGGATTTTAGCGTGTGTTATTTTGGCTGCAGTCTCGGGTGCATCGGCGATAGCACAAAGACCAGCAGAACCCGCTTTGTTACTTGCCAATGAGTATTCGTCGGAAATCAACCTAGATGAGTACTGGGTATCAGAAAAATTAGATGGTATTCGTGCTGTCTGGGATGGTACATCGCTTTACACTCGGAAAGGCACTAAGATTCACGCGCCTGCTTGGTTCACAGAAGGGCTCCCTTCTTTGAAAATGGAGGGCGAGTTATGGGCTGGAAGAGGGAAGTTCCATGTTGTTCAGCAAACGGTTATGGACAAAACCCCATTTGACACCGCCTGGAAAAACATCCAATTTATGATCTTCGATTTACCTCACTCTGCTGGCGACTATGCTAAGCGTTATTACGACATCAAAAATTGGGTAAAAACCGTCGATCAACACCACATTCAATATGTAGAGCATATTTCCGCCTCCAACCATTCTCAGCTGATGAAAATGCTCGATAGAGTCGATGACAATTATGGCGAAGGTTTAATGCTTCGAAAGGTGAGCAAAAGCTACCGAGCGGGGCGTTCAGACGATTTACTCAAGTTAAAAAAACACGCAGATGCGGAAGCAACAATCATTGGATACAAACCGGGAGAGGGAAAGTACCACGGAATGCTGGGCTCGTATTTGGTGCGTTGTGCCAACGGTAAAGAGTTTTACATTGGAAGTGGGCTAAAAGATTCAATGAGAAAACAACCACTGCCCATTGGTGCGACGATTACTTACCGCTTCAACGGACGTACTGAATCTGGAAAACCGCGATTCGCTCGCTTCCTGCGTGAAAGAGTAGAGTAACTAAAGCGATCGAGTTTAAGAATCTGGTGCGCCTCCGCATCTAGCGAACAGCCTTTGCCAGTATTTAACATGACTCAGTATCGCCGATTTAAAACCCTTATGATGCTGCTCTATTTCGTAAAAATTTGGGTAGCTTTCATTGGTCTTTTTCAGAATGACCGCCAGCTCTACATTCAGCTTTCTGTATATTGTATCAAGCTTTGATAAATACGGTTGAATTTTCTCGACATACTGACTCTGAAACACGTTTTTCATGTACGTAAACTGGGTATTGTCTCGTTTCTCTCCACAGCGAATGTTTCCATCGAATTGGTTAAGTTGTTCCGTTGCTTGATTGAGCCATAGGGTACTATTAACTAAGCTAAAACTCAGAGAACCAATCACATTAGTTGTTTCTATTACTTCCTGTGACGGCGTAACAAAATGTTCGCTCAATGTACTATGCTCTTCGTCTTCTGAGGTTTCAGACAATTGCAATGTAATGTTGTAAAACGGTTTAAGTGCCAGATTTAGCTCCGTTAACCCGAAAGCCCCTTTAATAGGCAACCATTCCTTGCCACTGAGCTGTGTACGCCAAGCGTCACTTTGAGTAATAACATGTTGCAGATGTAGCGGATAATGTCGCTTCTTTTCTGTGTGAGCGATGCTGAGCTTACGCTGAACCTCTTCAGATATATCTGGGTGATTTAAGCATTTGTCTACGCCAGTAATAAACCGCGTTTCGTAATCAAACAAATGAAACTCGTCTTGAACTTTGCCCAGTGATGAATTCCGTTCTGCTATCAGTTCAAAAAGTCCGCAACGCCTTAATTCATAAGATTCAAGAAGCCCAATGGAAATGCGTGGAATGGGTGTTTGGAGAAGCTTTTTGTCTGGCAAACTTATATAAATAGTATCCGGTACGCTTAGAGAGGAAACATCCTGAACTCGGGCTATGCGAGTTATGTAATCGTCATACATGGAAAGTACAGGATCGGTACAACCTGAAAGCATTGTTACACAAACGATAGCCAGTACGCGGGATGACATATTTTCCTCGAGTAAACTTGTTAAGACGCATCTTAGATACGTGCTAAACGCAAAGATACATCAATAAAAACAACAATGCCCAGAATACCTGGGCATTGTTGTTATTGTTTGCTTTCGGTGTTCTAACGCGACGAAAACACCAACTGAACATTGTCGGGCTGCTTGTGCATCCAATGAAGACGACGACCAAGCATAATGGCAGCGGAGCTCAACCCAATGATGAAACCTATCCAGAAACCCGTTGCGCCCATAGGCTCAGTAACCCAATCCGTCATGCCTAAGATGTATCCCGCTGGTAACCCAAGTACCCAGTACGCGATGAACGTTCGGTTAAAAATAGCTTTCATGTCTTTGTAGCCACGTAATGCACCAGCAGCTATAACCTGGATTGAATCCGTACACTGATATACCGCTGCGTATACCAAAAGGGCGCTTGCAACAGAGACCACTTCTCGGTTGTCGGTGTACAACAGAGAAATTTGTTCTCTGAAAACAATGGTCATCAATGCTGTAAAACACGCAGTGATTAAGCCGACAATAATACCGACACGAGACGCAATCTTAGCGCCTTCTGTACTCTTTTCTCCAAGCTTGTGTCCAACTCGAATACTGACTGCTGCACCGATGCTCATGGGGAGCATAAAGACTAGGGTAGAAAAGTTGATGGCGACTTGATGAGAAGCAACGGTTGTCGGGCCAAGAGGCGCTATCAACAATGCGACTACCGCAAACAGAGTCACTTCAAAGAACAAAGCTGCCGCGACAGGCAAACCTAATTTAAATAAGCGAAGTTGCGCTTTCCATTGTGGTGGATGAAATGTGCCAAAAAGATTGATATGACGAAGCTTCTTTGCGTTCGCGACATAAAAATACATCATGCCGAACATGATCCAGTACACAATCGTGGTAGCAACACCACAGCCAACACCGCCTAACGCAGGCGCACCAAACTTACCGTAGACGAATATCCAGTTAAGTGAAATGTTAAGCAGCAAGCCAATAAAGCCGATAACCATTGCCGGTTTTGTTAAAGACAAACCATCAGTAAGGCTTCGCAGTGTTTGAAATAACAGAAACGCAGGTACTGCAAGCATTACGGCGTACATGTACCCATTTGCTTTCTCAGCCATGAGCGCTTCAACTTGCATCCAATCAAGAATTTGCTGAGTTTGAAAAAGCACGCCAACAATAGGGATCGACAGCAGTAGGGATAAATAGATCCCTTGTTGAATCTCAAAAGGGATCTTCACTTGACGACTGGAGCCATTTAATTGTGCTACTACGGGAACGAGTGCCATGAGAAGACCAATCCCAAACAAGATAGAGGGGAGCCAGACGCTCGTCGCGATAGCAACTGCAGCCATGTCTGTTGGGCTGACACCGCCAGCCATGACTGTGTCGACAAACCCCATGCCAGTCTGGGCAACGGACGCAATGAGGACAGGAGTGGCTAACTTAATTAACTGAGAGGCTTCTTTTTGATAACGATGCACAGATTACTCCGATACTGCATATAAATCGGGATAGAGTGGCGCATGATAAAGAATTGATCGTAAGATACCAATAACTTTGTTGAGTATAGAAAAGAGAGCCATATGTTTACTGGGATTGTACAAGGTACAGCGAAGATCATATCAATAGAAAAGAAAAAGGAATTCCAAACTCACATTGTTGAGCTGAATGGCAGTTTAGGTGAAAACCTACAAATTGGTGCGTCAGTTGCCCATAACGGCTGCTGTTTAACCGTAACAAGAATAGAAGGTAGCCATGTGTGGTTTGATTTAATGCAAGCCACTTTAAAGCTAACTAATTTAGGGGCATGCCAGGCGGGCGACAGCGTAAATGTCGAGAGGGCTGCTAAGTTTGGAGACGAAATTGGTGGACACTCTATGTCTGGGCATATTTCGACCGTCGCTAAAATTTCTGACATTGAAAGCACCGAAAACAATCGAACCATCTGGTTTGAGCTAGAGCCGGATCAAATGCGTTACGTATTAGAAAAAGGTTACATTGGCATTGATGGCTGTTCACTCACTATTGGCAGCGTGAAAGATAACACTTTCTGTGTCCACCTTATTCCAGAAACGCTAACGCGTACTCTTTTCGGAAATCGCACAATTGGCGAGCTGGTTAATATAGAGTTTGACCCACAAACGCAAGCCATTGTCGATACAGTAGAAAGAGTGCTAGCAAATCGAAGTTAACTAGTAATACATTGATTTAATAATAATTATTAAAAAAGCGCACTAATTTGTATTCAGTGCGCTTTTGGTTTTTGACATGATTGAAACGTTGAAAAACAGTCTTAAACTTATGAAGTTAGAATATTTGTTCGTCATCCGCATCGACGGTTAACTGCACCTTATCATGCTGCTCGTCGACAAACATATTCAAATGAATTGCATGGCAACAAGCTGGGCAGTCGTCGTAAAAATCTTGGCTGCCATTTGATGAGTCCAAGGTAATGCCTATTGTGTATCCACAATGTGGACACTTTACACTTTTCTCTGTGTAATTTTTCATAACACCCTTCCTTACACCACTTAGAATCCCCTGATGAATTCTTATTCATACTAGCTCGTTGCCTTACTAATCGAATTGAATTAAGTATGAAACATGCTTAAGTGCAAATTTTCAAAGAAAAATGACTTGGATCACGTGTTGGCGGTCAGAAAAATGCATCTGAGCTGAAAAGTGAAGAGTAAAAGTTTGTAAGAACGTTGCAAAAATGGACGGATTATTCGCCATTTTATATAAAATCGTGCACGTAATAATTTGAAATATTAATTATGTATCGAAATCAAAGAAGTTTGAAAGACTCACCAGAGCAATCAATTTGGTGCTCTAAATTGCCCCGCCGTATAGATATATCTTGAGCCGTTAACCTTACGAATTTTCCTAGCGTAAGCTGTCTACGATATTTTGGGCATCATCTAGATAACTTCCACCAAACAAATTGCAATGGTTCAAAATGTGGTAAAGATTATAAACGTCTCTTCGCGACTGATAACCTGAGTCGAGTGGCTTTAAGCTTTCGTATCCTTGGTAAAAGTCCGACATAAATCCACCAAAGAGCTCCGTCATGGCGATGTCGCATTCGGAATCTCCCCAATAAGGCGCAGGATCGTATAGCATTGGACCAACAGGCGTATTGGATATGTTTCCACTCCACAAGTCACCATGGAGTAATGAGGGGGTAGGGTGGTGCGCCGCAAGACGTTCATATACGGTAGCAACTATCTCGTCTGATTGCCCAAATTCAACCCCTTTTTCCTGCATTAATTGAAGTTGCCAACCAATACGTTGTTCAGAGAAGAAACGAGCCCAGTTTTTATGCCAAGAATTTGGCTGTAACGTAGCACCAACGTAGTTATCTGCATCAAAGCCAAACTCGCGTTGATCGCCCCAACTATGGTGTTTAGCAAGCTGTAAACCAAAGCGATAACTCGCTTTAGCACTTTCTAGAGGTTTGCAAGGTATGTAGTTAAGGATAAGAAACGCATGATCTTTACAATGACCAACGTGAACGACTTCTGGCAAAAACAGTGTGTCGGATTGTTTTAGTGCGGTAAGACCTTCCGATTCCAATTCAAATCGAGGCAGGAAAGAACGATCGTTAACTTTAATAAAATAACGTTGCTCACCATCGCTAATCATATAGCTCTGGCTAATGTCACCGCCTTTTAAACGGACTTTTTCGGAAATTTTGTAATCGAAAACGAGTACTTCAGAAAGTTGCTGCGCTATAGATTGCCACATATCCGGTCCCTATTAATAAATTGAATAGCCTCACACCAATAGTAGCCCATAACTTTTTGTTGTTACTGTTATATATGCCACATATAGCCGATACGCTGACGGCGATAAGATCAAATGATCTGATCAAGATCTTCTTTTCATTAGCAGATGTGAAGCAACTCCGATTTTGAGCACAAAAACTAAACTAAAGCATAGGTTTGTAAAATCAATACATTATAGTGTGATGTTGATTCAGGAAAATAATCCCATGCGTTTGTTATGAAAGTACTAATCTGTGACGATTCGGCTTTGGCGAGAAAGTCGGTAGCTCGTTGTATCGCGAATTCTGAGCACCAACAAATACTATTTGCTGGTGACGGTCAGGAAGCTCTGGACATACTCAAAGTGCAGAACATCGACGTTATGTTTCTGGATCTTACTATGCCAGTTCTGGATGGTTACGAAGTACTTTCCGCTCTCCCAGTAAATAATTACCCAACAAAAGTTATCGTTGTATCCGGTGATGTACAGCAGGCTGCAAAAGAGCGTTGTCGAAACCTTGGCGCTTATGAATTTATAGAAAAGCCACTCAATCCTGAAATCGCCAGACCTTTGTTTCCACTTATTGGATTGACGTTTTCCCAAAGCGATTCTTCTGACCCTCTTCCTAAGCTTGATCCAATGACAAAGTTCAAAGAGCTTACCAATATCTCTTTAGGTCGAGGTGCTGCGATTATTTCAGATCATCTGGGTGAATTTATCCATATCCCAATTCCCAATGTCGGCTTATTAAGCTCTGGTGAACTCGCCATGACATTAGAAGACGTACTCCATCGAGAAGGGGCAATTGCGGTTGCCCAGCGCTTTGTAGGCGGAGGGATACATGGTGAAGCTCTGGTTTGTATGCGAGGGAATCAGATAGAGGAAATGGGGCAAAGTCTCGGGTTTCAAGTTAAAGAATCTTCTTATAATGAAGTGGTCATCAATATCGCCAACTTATTAGTGGCGTCTTACCTTGTTTCGCTTGGTGAGCAGATGTGTACACAGTTTGCGTTGCGTCAACCTGCGGTTATCGATCATTTTCATCAAGAAATTAATTCTCTTAACGTCGGTGGAATGGGCGAGCTATTTACCATTGAATACACGTATTTTGCCGAATCCATTAACTTTGAATGTGAAGTGCTCTTTCTTATTGATTCACGGTCGGTTGGCAAAATTAAACGCATTCTGGAGACGATGTAATGTCAGATATAACGCTTGATATCTCAGATTTTCACTGGGCATTGCAAGTGATGGATAACATGGATTCTGGGCTGGTGGTTCTCGACAGACATTACAATGTGTGTACGTGGAATAGCTTCATGCAATCTTACAGTGGTATCACTGCTGACATTATTATGGGACATAACCTATTTGATCTCTTTCCACAACTTCCTTCTGAATGGTTAAAGTCGAAGATAGAAGCGTCGGTAAAGCTAAAAATGCGAGGGTTCTCTAGCTGGGAAGACAGACCTTACCTATTCGAATTCAATAACTTTTCTCCTGTATCAAATGGCTTGTCTATGATGTACCAAAATGTCGTCATTACACCTCTTAAGGCGTTAACAGGAGAAGTCACACACATTTGCCTTATGATTCACGACGTGTCTGACATAGCAAAAAAGAAACTACATTTACGAGAAACCAACCAAAAACTGAGCCACCTCAGCCGGACAGATGGGCTAACCGGATTGTACAATCGAGCGCACTGGGAGCAGTGTCTTAGTGAGCAATTTATTCAGTGTCAAACCTTAAACACTCCAGCATCGTTAGTCATCTTCGATATTGACCACTTTAAGAAGGTCAATGACACCTACGGACACAGTTCTGGTGATGGCGTCATCAGGCAAACAGCGCACCTGCTGAAGAAAACAGCTAGGCAAGCTGATTGTTGTGGTCGATATGGAGGTGAAGAGTTTACGGTGCTGTTACCGAATACCAATTCTGATCAGGCGTATTATTTTTCTGAAAGGCTCAGAAAGCGTATTGAAGAAACATTGGTTGCAACTGAAAAAGGCGATATTAGGTTTACAGTAAGCTTAGGAATCAGTGAGTTTAGTTCCGAAATGGAAAATTACTTAGCTTGGCTAGAGTCTGCCGATAAAGCACTGTATAGCTCAAAACAAAGTGGGCGAAATAAGTCTACAATCCACACATAACAGGGTTTGAATAACCGTAACGAGATCAAATAAGCGTGTTATTTGTTGGTCATTTGGTCTTGTTGATATATCAAATTCGTCAGATATGTCTTAGAATTTAGCGAGAAGCAATAAAACACCAACATGGTGGAGACGAATAGTGGTAGTAGAAACTGATGGCTATCTTGCTCTTATTGAGCATTTAACAATGAACCTAGACATTTTTGCCCAAGTCGAAGGTGATACTGGTGATGAGAGTATCGAGGATGTCGTTACTGATCTCATTGCGACTAATATTATGGCTATCTTTGAACGAAATCCTGAATTGCATTCAAGCGTACGTTTTAAACTTCTTAAGGAAGCGGATGCTGTTGTTGAAGATTTAGGAGAAGTACTTGCTGGTGCGTGGAACAAGAAAGCCACAAACGAGCAAATTGGTTTTCTAGATGAATATATCGCGCTTGTTAAAAACCTATTTGATACGGCTGTAGCAATATACGATTAGGTTTGATAACACAGAACTCAAGATAGCATACATAAACATGTATATAATGGGTTACCAAAAGGGGCTGGTTGTGACCAGCCCCTTTATTATATTGAACTAAAAAGCACGCTAGCTAATTTACTCTCCGGAAATGCCAAAACGCGTTAGCCCAGTAAGGGTTATCTAAGCGCGAGATAATGACTCCCTTCGATGTAGAAGCATGCATAAATGCTTTGTTACCCATGTACACGCCAACATGACGCTGCTTGTATGCTGTTTTGAAAAAAACGAGATCACCGGGTTTGGCGTCCTTATAAGAAACTTGTTTTCCAACTTTACTTTGGTTTTCCGTCGTTCTTGGTAGCGACATAGCAAAAGCTTCATTGAAAGCGACTTTGGTAAACGCGCTGCAATCTATGCCATAGCGATCGTTGCCTCCAAATTGATAGGGTACGCCTTCCCACCTTACATACACATCGCTTAGCGCTCGTTGCGTGGCTGTACTTTGCTTACTATTTGGCTCATAAGCATCAGTTGAAAAATCAGGTCGTGGCGCTGAACAACCCGCCAAGAACACACTTACTATCAGAAATTTCGTCGAAATAATTCTTTTAAAACACATACTCGTTCTTATTGTTAATTATATTTTTTTTGAAATATGGCTGTCATGAGTGAGCCATAAACTCTTTCGCATAAAGAGCACTAAGGACAGTTCTAGCTGAGCGCTCATATGCGAAATACCAAATCGAACCGGATTTCAATTTCACTAATACAAGCCATTGTGGCTGTATTAGCCGTTACTACTTTAATGGTAGTTTCTCTCTCAAGTATCAGCCAACACGGAATTGACACTGTTGGTTCAGAATTTAGCCAGCTATCCGAGCAAGCACTGCCACTAGCAATTAATAATGCAGAGCTTACTCAAACGATACTGACTCAAGTTAAACGCTTAAATCAAGGAATGCAAAGCGAAAATAAGAGTGAGCTTAGCTCCGCAGTCGCGGAACTGGATGCTCTTACGATAAAAAGTCAGGAGGAGCTCGATTCCTTATTTAACCTTTCCGATGCCTTTGGAGGCGTGGTTTCCGATCAGCAGAAAGAGCAGCTCATTCACTCTGTTGAATCGTTAAGGCAAAATTCTATTCAAGTGCTTAATGTTCAGCGAGATATCTTTGCTATTCAAGTTACCTTAAATGATCTTATTCCCACATTTCGTTATGGAGTCAGTTCAATTGGCCCTGAAATGAACCGAGTATCGTCTCTTGATTCAAGATAACCCAGAAGCATCAGGCAGCTAATCGCTTTATCGCCAGTGCGAGCTCTATGGAAAGCACATTTCTCGTGATGATGATTGCAGAGGATCTAGAGCAAGCGACGTCAGAATACCAGAGATGAAGAATCGAGAGTCGCAGCTTCAGACTCCATTCAAGGTGGGAAAGTCATTGAAGAAAACGCACATCGATTGGCGACTCTAGATAGTTCGTTAACAATAAATGAAGAATCCATGGCTAAACTAGATGGCAAAGTTCGAGAGATTACCGAACTGGTCGATTTGATCAGTGGGATCGCAGAGAACACCAACTTACTCGCGTTGAATACCGCAATAGAGGCAGCACGAGCAGGAGAGCAGGGAAGAGGTTTTGCAGTTGTTGCCAGAAAACTGGCAAGTGATACAAGTCATCAAACAACGAATATTCGAGAGATGATGGCTGCATTACAACAAGCTGCTGCAGACTCCAAAGACGCCGTTATTGAAAGCCGAAAAGAAATGTCTCAGGCAATGAAATCGAGCATGGATGTTAAGGAAACATTCAGCAAAATAGAGACGTCAGTCGAGGCGATAAAACTGCGTGTCGAACAAATATCAGTCGCTACCGAACAGCAAGAGCGCTCAACGACGAATGTGAACAACAACATTCAATCTATTTCCGAACTCGGGGAAAACACCACAATTCAATTAGACTCCATGATCAAGAGTTCAGAACAAGTGGCAGACATCGGTGGTCACCAGCAAGCCATGTTACACAAGTATGATTTCGCATAGCTTTTGTTATATACCCAAGTAACCTCAAGATGCTAGGTTCTGAATCCTGCACCTTGAGGTCACTTGGGTATACTTAATCATGCCTAAACGGTTGAGTTAGCATTTTCCATAATTGTTGTTCCTTGGGTTTCCTGAATAGAGGAAGCCCAATTTCTACTTCATCGTGTCCTTTTTTCGGCTGATCTCTGTATGTGCCGAACCATTGGTCCCATACCGACAAGAAAAAGCCAAAATTAGAATGGGTTTCTTTCACTTCTACCGAGTGATGAACACGGTGCATGTCAGGAGTAACAAGGAACTTTCGTAACCAAGAATCCAATTTAAGGGGGAGTTTTCCGTTACTGTGATTGAACATCGCACTCACGTTGAGAATAATTTCAAATACGACAATAGCAATGGGAGACACACCTAAAGCGAGCACAAGTGCAATTTTAATCCACATGGACAAAATGATCTCAATAGGGTGAAACCGGCTACCCGTAGTTACATCAATATCTTGGTCGGCGTGATGCATTCGATGAAGTCGCCATAAAAAAGGCAGGCGGTGAAACATCACATGTTGAACATAGATAGCAAAATCAAGAATTAACACAGAAAGAAGAATGTTGACTAAAGCCGGCACTTCGAAGAAATGAAACAACCCGAATCCAAATTGCTGCGCTTGCAATGCGCTATCAAATGCAACAATAGGCATAATAACCGCTAAGCAGATACTGTTCAGTCCAACTAACCCCAAATTGTTTCCCCAACGGGTTAACTTACTTTGAGTCAGCGATTTTCTAGGTGCGTAATACTCCCAACAAGCAAAAAGTATCAATCCGCCAATAAAAAAGCTCAACCGAACAATCGCTGGATCTTCCATTCATTCCTACCTTTGTATTTCTTACTTATCTCGAGTTCCGGTCACTTACGGAATCTAGCATCTTGATGCTGTTTGGGTATAATCTGCCAAATTTCCTGTATTACTGACACTATTACCATGCGCATACATCAGGTTCACAGCCTATATCAATCTCGGCTCAACAGAGCGACCAAACCCTTTAATGCTCGCGGTTCTAAAGTTGTACGGTGTCAATTCTGCCAAGTAACAGAGAAGCACTGTATTTGTTCACACCAGCCCAATATTCAATCGGATATTTCGGCGTTGATCATCATGTCAGATAACGAAATCCTCAAGCCCAGTAACACTGGTAGGCTAATAGCGGATATCCTAAAAGATACACATGCTTTTCAATGGTCACGCACTGAACCTGAACAGGCATTGTTAGCTCTACTAAAAGATGACAAATACCAACCCGTTATAATCTTCCCTGAAGACTATGTCGATGAAAAATCAAGACTCATTCAAGTAGAAGACCTTGTTAAGCAAGAAAAACTTACAGAGCAAGCCTTACCAAAAGAACAGGGTCTACCAAAAGATGCGAACAGCATTCCAAGTAAAAAACCTCTGCTCATATTTCTAGACGGAAGTTGGCGAGAAGCTCGAAAAATGTTTAGAAAGTCCGATTACCTTTCTAGTTTGCCTGTCTTGTCTGTAAACCCAGACACCGTATCAAATTATATGATGAGAAAGTCAGATAATGAAAAGCACCTTGCGACTGCAGAAGTCGCAAGTCTGGTGTTTGATATGTTAGGGGATTCAATTGCCGCACAAACCCTTTCACTCTGGTTTGAAGCCTTTAAAGAGGGTTACCTACTGAGTAAAACCCGCTTAAAACACGACCTATCAAAACCAATGTTGGCAAAATATAATGAATATGTAAGAGCCTGTTGACCTCGCGCCTTGAGAAAAACGTATAGAGTTTGAACGAAAATTAGTCATGCAAAGTCTACAGACCCTATAAATATTGAGCAGAGAGTCACCACTTAGCCTTACTGACAACGTTAATTTGTGTTGTATCACGGACTATTCAGCCAGTTTATGGATAATGCGTAGCTAGATAATTTTATGCTCTTTCTGTCAGATCGTACTGTCCGTCGGGCAACTTCTGCTTACATTGAGCATGCATTAATTTTTGGGATTCAGGAGAGAAACATGTACTACGGCTTTGATGTCGGTGGCACCAAGATTGAATTTGGCGCGTTTAATGAGAAGTTAGAACGTAAAGCAACGGAACGTGTACCTACTCCAGGTGACGACTATGAAAAGTTGGTTGAAACCATAGCGGGTCTGGTTGCCAAGTATGATGCTGAATTGGGCGTAGAAGGCACCATTGGTATAGGTATTCCTGGCATGGAAGACGCCGATGACGGAACAGTACTAACAACAAACGTTCCTGCGGCAAAAGGAAAGCCTCTACGTAAAGATCTGGAAGCGAAAATTGGTCGTAAAGTGAAAATCGACAACGATGCAAACTGTTTTGCATTGTCGGAAGCTTGGGACGATGAGTTGAAAGATGAACCTGCCGTTATGGGTTTGATCCTCGGCACTGGTTTTGGTGGCGGCTTTGTGTTCGACGGTAAAGTGTTCTCTGGTCGCAATCACGTAGCAGGAGAGGTAGGGCATGCACGCCTGCCAATCGATGCTTGGTTCCATCTGGGTGAAAATGCGCCTTTGTTTGGTTGTGGATGTGACAAGAAAGGCTGCTTAGATAATTACTTGTCTGGTCGTGGTTTCGAGCAACTCTACGAGCACTACTACGGCAAGCGAATTAAAGCGGTTGAACTGATCAAACTTCACGCTGAAGGTGAAGCCAAAGCGGTTGAGCATGTCGAGCGCTTCATGGAGTTGTTGGCGATCTGTCTTGGTAACTTGTTTACGTCTTTCGATCCTAATGTTGTTGCATTGGGTGGTGGGCTGTCGAACTTCGAACTGATTTATGAAGAGATGCCAAAGCGCATACCTAAGTATCTACTTTCTGTTGCGAAACCACCAAAGATCATCAAAGCGAAACACGGTGATTCTGGCGGTGTGCGCGGTGCAGCGTTTTTGAATATTAAATAACCTTAGTGCCATGTTTCCAAAGCACTGAATCACAGTGCCACCTTGGTTAGACGAAAAGTGAGCCTTTGAGCTCACTTTTTTGAATGTCTTTACTGGGCGTCGCTTAACTTTCTAGGCGCTCTAAGATCCTTTGTAATCTTGGTCGGCTGATTTTCAAAATATCACACGCTTTTCCTTTATGACCATCAACCGATTCAAGTACGTTCAGGACATGTTGATACTCCATATCTTGTAGGCTTAGCGAAGAAGAAGGGTACTGCTCCTCAATTTGCGGCAAATTTTGTTTCAATTCTTCAAACAACTCATTCGTAAGAATGTCGCCGGGGCATAGTGCAACGGCTTTGGTGAGTGTATTTTCAAGTTCACGCACATTACCTGGCCAAGAGTAGCTGCACAGTAATCCCATAGCATTGAGAGCCACTTTGGTGACTTTGGTTCCCAACTCCTTATTTGCTCTCGCAAGCAAGGCTGGAATTAGTTCCTGCAAGTCTTCTGGACGCTCCCTTAATGGTGGGATGTGAATTTTTACCACTTGCAATCGGTAGAACAAGTCTTCGCGAAACATTCTATCTTGTATTGCTTGAGCAAAATCGATGTTGGTTGCGGAAATGATTCGTGCCGTCGTTTTTATTGGGATCTTTCCTCCCAATGGCGTCATCTCTTTTTCTTGCAGAACTCTGAGTAACTTTGCTTGAATTTGTGGCGAGAGCTCTCCGATTTCATCCAAAAACAATGTGCCTTCACTGGCAAGTTCAAATTTACCGGGTTGATCCGATATCGCCCCTGTAAATGCTCCTTTTTTATGCCCGAACATTTCAGATTCCAATAAATTCTCCACTAGTGCTGCACAGTTCAATGCAACAAATGGGGAGGACTTAGGACGACCTGCGTTATGAATGGCACGCGCAACCATTTCTTTACCCGTGCCAGATTCACCAGTAATCATGACAGACGCATTCGTGAGTGCGACACGACCGATGGTTTTGTATATCTCTTTCATCGCGTGAGATGAACCAACCATAGAGCGCCCTAATGTGTCTGGAATCGTAACAGCGTCTTTCGAAGTCGAGGCGTGGTACTCCAAAGCGGTTCTTACGGCCTTATCGAGTTCGTCAATATCGATAGGCTTGTGGATGTATTCGTCGGCACCTTTTTGCATCGCCATAATGGTGCTTTCCATATCGTGGTAGGCAGTGATCATGATGATGCGTACTTCTGGACAAGTAGATTTAAAATCAGCGATTCCCTCAATACCGGATTTTCCTTCCATTCGAATGTCTAGAACGATAACGTCTGGTTGCAGCCTTTTGGCGATTTCTACACCTGTATCAACGCGGTGTGCAGCTTCCACGGTATAGCCCTGCGATTGATAGTGGAGCTGTAAGGTTCGACTAATTCCAGTATCGTCATCGACGATCAGCAACTTGCTCATTAAATTAAACTTCCTCTGTTTGTTCGTACTCTTCTGGTTTTTCTTGTTTTCGTTGATTCAATATTTTGGGTGAGGCAGGTATTCGTATCCTTGCTTGCGTGCCACTTACTAGAGGAGTCAGATGAATGTCGCCAGTATGCGCATCAATAATACGTTTTACTATGGCTAACCCAAGCCCTGTTCCCTTGGCTTTCGTTGTAAAAAAAGGCTCGAAGACTTTCTCAGTTAAACAAGGGTCGATTACATGGCCATTGTTCTCTATGTCAACCAAAAGGTGGGTTTCAGATTCAGTGAACATGACGTTAGAGCTCACTTTTACTTTTGGTCGGTTCTCTGTTTCAGATTGAGATGCCTGAATGGCGTTCAATAGCAGATTTTGTAACGCCTGTCGCAATTTTAGTGGGTCAGCAAACAATGTAGGGAGGTTAGGTTGAAGTGCCAAAACCATCTTTACATTGCTCACTTTTGCTTGTTTTTGTTGACCAGCAACCAAGGATTCAAGCAGTTTGTTTAAATCTATCCAATCCGGTTTAAGCTGATCGGGCTTTGAGTAGGCCAATAATTCTTCGAGTATCGCTTCCATATAACGTACTTGTTCCAAAGAAATATCAAACATTTCGTTTCGTTGGCTCCGTGCGTGAATTTGAAGCACCATCTTTATTGAACTTAAAGGATTACGAAGATCATGTGCGATCATGCTAACGACTTTACCTATAGCGGCGAGTTTCTCATGATGGATGCGTTCACGTGTTTGCTTCTCTACTTCTTGGGCGAGTCGCTTTTCTTCTGAAATGTCTTGTTTCACAGCAACATAGTAGAGCAAGCGACCTTCAATATCTTTTACGGGGGAAATCCGAGCACGCTCCCAGAACAGCTCACCATTTTTCTTTTTGTTGTGGAATTCACCACGCCACTCTTTTCCCGCCTGTAGGGTTTCCCATAGCGCCAGATACTCGTCCTTAGCGGTTTCTCCCGATTGAAGAAAACTGGGTGTACGATTCAGTACCTCTTCACGTGTATAGCCAGAAAGCTCACAAAAAACAGGATTAACGTAAAGAATGCGTCCATCCAAATCCGTGATAACCACAGAATTTTGGCTGCTTTCTACTGCGTGACTAAGGCGCTGAATTTTATCTTGCGCCATTTTTTGTTCAGTTATGTCTTCACCTAACAGCGTGAGGGAGATTTGTTGATCATTGGTCTCAGTGAAAGTTGATGTCCACGACACCAAATGGATTTCACCTGTTTTACTCAATACAACGCTTTCACTGTGTGGCTGATGGGCTTGCAGCTTTATGGCTTCATTTAACGCTTCTTCTGCTTGTTGATGAAGTTCAGTAGGGATAAATCGCTCAACCCACCTACGACCAACCACTTCATTTTTTTCGTACCCCACCATATTAAGAAAAAAGTCGTTGCAGAACGTAATGCTACCTTGCTGGTTGATACTGACAGCGGCCAATTGGATGTTTTCTAAAGTATGGCGAAATTGTTGTTCATAACGTTGTTGCTGGCGCAAGAATCGTGTTTGAACACGAAATCGACTCACTAGAAAGATGGCGACAGTGATAACTAAAAAAAGCAGAAAGTAGGGCATGCTATAGCGGTCATGAAAATCGAGGCGTGAAAGGTTAAATCGCTCGATAGGGAAGACCGATACAATCGTCCAATTGCCGTTATTCGGTGCACCGATCATTGAATAGGTGTAATAGCTGTTTTCTTGTAGCTGTTGCCCTCGATGGTTTTGTAGTATCGACTCAATGATATGAGACGGAATATCTCGGTTAGGTGAAACAGCGAAGCGACTGCCTTGCGAGTCGACAGGATGAATTACCGCAATCCCTTGTGGGTTATACAAGTAAACATGGTTCGTGAAACTTGGAGCAACTGCTAAGAGTTTATTGATTAACTGGTTGCCTTTGTAATTCAGCAAGATACTGCCCAAACGCACACCTTGCTTGTTAAATACGGGGGTTCCAACCCGGATGGTCGGCTTTAAAGGCGTTTGCACTTCCCCAGCTTCTTCATTTAAATCGAGAGGAGAGATGTAGACTTCGCCAGAATCTAAAGTAGAAGAGTGTTTCCAATAATATCGGTGCGACTTGTTTTGAAGTTGCTCAGGAGGGACGACCGTTACGTGCCCTTCAATGTTATTAACGCGAAGACGTTCCAACCCTTTTGTGTCGATAAATCGAATTTGATCATAGCTGTGGTTATTTAGGCTTAACTGTACAAAGTAATCTTTTAGAGCGTTATAGGGCTGAGGCTGTGTTTCGACAATATTCTGTGTGACATAGCTAAGGTTCTTCGCATCCGCAGACATTCGAAATAGGGTTTCCCCTAATACCTCATCGATGAGATCGACGATCACTCTTTCATTGTGAAGGGCATATTGCTTATCGTTATCGATGCTGATCAAGTAGTGCAGGCTAATCCATACCGCCAAAACGATATAGACAGGCAATGCCCAAACCATCCATTCTTTCAGAAAAGCGTTAATGTTTGGGCGGTGGGAGTCTGTTTTCATAAGCTCTACTAACGAAGCGTCCCTTGCAGAAGGCATTCACTTTAGAAAGATCCGCGGATCTCACAATATCCTTTATCATTCTATGGTCTTTCGTTCATGGAATATGTGTTTCTCCCCATACTTTCGGCAACACTTTAGGTTTCCGCTAACGCCCCAATCAACTTTATCGCATTTGGTTGTTGTGAACTCGACATCGTGGCTATTTGGTTATTGAGCATAGAGAGAGCTTCATATTTAAAAGGTAGAAAATGTGCATAGGCGACGGGATGGCATTCATCGTCCTGCAGCGCAAGTTCAATCATGGGTGATGTTTCTTCACCATATTCCCAAAGTAAACATGCTAGCTTAAGTGCTTGCTTTCGTACTCCAGATGCCGAATCCTTCAGTGCGATTTTAGCCGCTGATTTTACAAGGGGCTTGAATAGTAGACCTAGCATTTTATAGTGATTTTCGAGCGCATATAGCGCAGAGATACGTACGTGTTCACTGGTATTTTCTAACGCTTCAATGATCAACGGAACAGCTTTTGAAGTTGTTGTATTAGCGAGATATTTTAACGCACTTTGTTGAGTGAGCTCGTGCCCTGAAAGCAATACGTTTGCAGCTGCACCAATGCCATTTTCACACTCTTTTTGTTTTGGGTTACGTTGCCTCTGTAACGTCAAAGCTTGGAAAATTTCGCGCATATTTTCGTCAGATGCGCCAAGAATTGATTCAATGATCCAACCGACGGCTTTTGGTTGGCGAGACTGGCCTAGAGCACGCAATGCTAAGGTTATGTTTTCGAATTCAGGTAAACGGGCGATTTTCTTTCTATTCAGGTTCAGATTGTCTGCAGCGGAAAAGTTCGATTTAACAACGTCAGCAAACTCCGAGTATTGGTCGTCGAGGTTGTCGACCATTTCCACGATGCTAGTTTGCTGTTCGTCTTCCGATTGCGCTGGAGCAAGCTTTTGTTCTAAGTTGGTTTGGAAAATCGCATTTAACGTGGATTTCGGAGCGTTTTCAGTCGCTTGTTGCTCAGGGACGATATGACCTCGCAACGCAGAATGGACAGCAAGCTCGTCGTCCTGCAATGCTAAAGGTGGCTGAGTAACGTCTATTTTGTTTGGGTATGCATTAAGACCAAACAAAGTGGTTTTAAGGAGGTGCCGGCAGGCTGGCAATTCGGAGTGGCTAATCACGTCTAAACATGCTTGCCTGATGCTGGCTTCGAAGGTGTGGTTTTGATTGTGATCGACCTCATTGATACGACGTTCTAACAAAGGAAACAGTTTTTCTATGCTTGATGGTAAACGATCCAGTGCCCGAATGAGTTGAGTGTGGTGGAGGATATCGAGCGTATTACGAGTCAATACCTCTGATATGAGCGCTTCAATACCTTTAATGTTCTTTGCACTAAGAATTGCGGGATTGATGTTTTCTATGAAACAAACACACAACTCTGGTGTATCCAATGATAGCAAAGCAACAAGATCGTTCACTTCACTCTCGACGATGTTTGTTTGACAAATAAGCTTAAACAATTCAATTCGGGATGTATCAATGCAGCTGGAAACATATCGAATCAGGCGTTTATTATCGATTTCGCTCCACGCGCTGAACTGTTCGATGGCAAAAAGGGCACATTTCTGAACATCTAGGCTGTCGTCCTTGATGCATTCCAATATGTCCCAAAAATATTCATTCGCCCTTTGTTTTGATATTGCTTCAATGGCTATGCAACGGCAAAGAGGATCGGCATCCTTAAGGTGTTTAAACAGAAATGCTTTTGAAATCTGTTCATTGTTTTCCCCCAAGGCTTTTAACAATTTCCGCTTCTTCATGCGCTTTGCTTTAGGAAGTTGGGAGATTACCCATTGCGCATTCATCCTCGCTATCCCTTTATATAGGGCGAACTCAAGCTCAGGTTCAGGGTCTTGTTCTAAGATGGTTAGGAAAATATCAAGGTATTCCGGTTTATCTTGTCTCGATAGAATCTTTACTGCTGTCAATTGTAGGTCCCACCAGTCGTCCCACCCCGTGCTCATGCCCAAACTGTCGCTTTCTTTTCGCCCTTTTGCAAAACTGATAATAATTGAGTCAACACGGTGGAATGAAGTATGGCGTCCTAGCGCAATAAGCGCGGCAAGCCGAGCATCACCTTCTGGGTGGTGCCTAGCGACATCTTCTAAGGCATGAATATCCCCTGATTGCATTGCAGACAAAGCATCAGCGGCATCGATAACCACATCGGGGTCTGAGTGGTACAAGCATTGGTTGAGCGCTGGAATCGAGTCTTCCGCTTTGATTGCGCCACACGCTCTTGCACTATAACAGCGCATGGCTTCGTCGCCTGTTTCAAGAAAGTGTTTAAGTATTTCAACTGAGCGATGCTTTGCTTCTCGCAGTTCCACTTTATTACGTGAGCCCAATGCAGTCAGGTTATCCATGGTTACTCCCCGTTTGATGAAGATGAAAGGCTTGTTAGAAATGAACACGTTATTGAGTTTTGCAGTTTCCATGCCTAAACGGCGACTTAAAAATACATACGAATAAACAACGGCTTACGTACTTGTAGGGTGTATTACTTTAATAACGCTGATGCGCAGTTGAATGAAACGTTCACTTTTATCACTTCACTTTTAACAAAACGTTCAATAAATCCGTGTGTGATCCCGCTCAAAATGTATGTAGTTAATTGAAAATAAAGAAAAATTTCATACCGATAAATGTGGAACAAAAAATGCTCTTGTGGAGATGGCGAAAATAATAATGCTGCGCAAGTGACCTACACAAATGCGCAGTTTTAGCTGGAAGCTAAGGAGTAAAACAATGAAAAGAATGTTGATCCTTGCTGCTACAGTCAGTTTGTCATTTTCAGCATGGAGCCAAACCGATGCCACTCAATTCGGTTCGCTACCCACACTAAAAATCGACGCTGCAAAAGCAGAATTGGGAAAACGCCTATTCTTCGATACTCGGTTATCGGGAAATACTGCGCTGTCTTGCGCATCCTGTCATCAACCTGAAAACGGGTATTCCTACCCAGAAGCACTTGGACCTGCATATACCGGCAGCAAAGGCTTTCGAAACGTGCCGACCTTAATCAATACCGTTTATAAGAAGGTTTGGTTTCACGATGGTCGAATCGGCACCAATCTGAATGATGTCACGCGTGAAAATATCACAGAAGATTGGTTGATGAACATGGACATGCGTTTGATGCAAGAACGGTTAAAACAAGATCCAACTTACATAAAAATGTTCAAAGAGGCTGGATACGGAGAGCCGTCAAACGGAAGCGTACGCAAGGCCATTCCAGAATATTTAAAAACCCTAACAGCAAACACCACACCTTTTGACAAGCAAAAGCTCAGTACTAGCGCCCAAAAAGGGTTTGAGATTTTCAAAGGAAAGGGCAGATGCAGTGCTTGCCACAGCGGTCCTTTGTTTAGCGATGGTAAACCTTACAACATCGGTGTCCCTGAAAACCTCGATATTTTCCGCGATCCCATGCGTCATCAAACGTTTATCGCGTTCAACATGTTTATGGGGACAGAGAACTACATGAACCAAAAAAGGGACGTGGGTGCTCATGTTCAGACGCATAAAGCGGATGGTACCGACAAAGGTAAGTTCATAACGCCAACATTGCGTGAGCTCACCTTCACTGCGCCTTACATGCATAACGGCATGCTCGAAACACTTGAAGATGTGGTTGCCTTTTACAACCAAGGTGGAGGGGAAGACAGCAACAAAGATAAGCGCCTTAAACCGCTTAACCTGAGCGCGCAAGAGCAATCGGATTTGGTGGCCTTTTTGTCTTCCCTATCTAGCGAGCCTCTCACATCAGACAAGCATGTTTGGAAGGCAAATGATTACAACTATCAGCTGATCTCTGATTGGCGCAACGTGAAAAATTAAGGAGGATGAGATGAAAACCAAAGCAATCACCTTATCTATCATTAGCACGCTGGCGCTCACCGCTTACACTAGTTCAGCCTTTGCTAATCAAAGTACCGACGATACATCAAACGCACATCAATTGGTGGTGCTCAATGGGGTAAGTTATCCCGCTCTTGCTCCGTTAGGCGATGTGCCCACACCGGCGGACAACCCAACCACACCAGAGAAAGTCGAGCTTGGAAAACTCTTGTTTTTTGATGGTCGATTAGGCGGTGACACGTCCACTCCTTGTTCAGCGTGTCACAACCCCGCGTTAGGCTGGGATTTTCCCGCTGATCTGTCTTTGGGTTACCCAGGTACGGTGCATTGGCGTAATAGCCAAACCATCATTAATTCCGCCTATTACCAAAAGCTATTTTGGGCAGGATCTTCCAAGTCTTTGGAAGGTCAGGCAAAAAGCGCAGCAAAAGGGGCCGTTGCGGGCAATGGTGAAGACGATCTCATGGAAGCGCGTTTAGCACTCGTGCCGGAATACGTTGAACGTTTTAACACTGTGTTTGGCGATAATTACCCCAAAGTGAGTAACGCATGGAAGGCCATTGCAGCATTTGAAAGAACCCTCGTTCAAACTGACACACCACTTGATAACTATTTACGCGGCGACGAAAGCGCACTCACCGACGAGCAAATAAAAGGAAAAGCATTATTCGAAGATAAAGCTAACTGTATCGCTTGCCACAATGGTTCATTGGCGTCAGACCAGAAAAACTACAACATTGGCGTCCCTACGAACAAACGTTGGGAAAGCGATCCAATGGCGCAAATCACCTTCCGATATGAACTTTACGCAAAAGGTTCCAACGAAAAAATGTACCGCAATACCAAAGCGGATCCCGGCATTTATTTCCGAGGTAAACGAAAAGAGATGAAGGGGAAATTTCGTACACCAAGTCTCCGATACACCCAATACACTGCACCTTATATGCACAATGGCACCTTTGCTACGTTAGAAGATGTTATTGAGTTTTATGACCGTGGTGGCGTTGCAAAAGACGGAAGAACGACGGGTTTCCCGCAAACCAAAAGTGCCTTAATCAAGCCACTGGGTTTGACCGCAAG
This sequence comes from Vibrio penaeicida, assembly GCF_019977755.1. Lineage (NCBI taxonomy): Bacteria > Pseudomonadati > Pseudomonadota > Gammaproteobacteria > Vibrionales > Vibrionaceae > Vibrio > Vibrio penaeicida. The sequence goes on from NZ_AP025144.1 coordinate 1,962,794, forward strand.
CGAGAAAAAACAACTCCTTGCATTCTTAGGGGCATTCTCTGGTGAACGCATCACGATGGATTACCCAACGTTACCGAAATATCAACGCTTGTTCAGCGAGGAAGAATTGGCGGAGGTGAAAAAATGATCTTTAACAAAAGCAAAGCCAAAAAATCAGAAAGCGCAGCAGAGCACAAAAAATGCATGATGTCGCGACGTGACTTTCTTATGTATTCCAGTGTCTCGGCAGGTGCTGCCAGTGTTATGTCGATCACTTTGTTTCCGGGAACAGCTCAAGCGGTAGAAACACAAGCCCGTGTGGTTGGTTACCCTCGTAAACTTTTGGGAAAACTCAGTGAGTTGAAAACCAATGAACCTGTCTATTTTAACTACCCAGATAACGGAATGAACTCACAAGGCATCTTGGTAAAAATGGGAGTACCAGCGGGAGGAGGGTTAGGACCAAAGCAAGATGTCGTAGGCTTCTCACTTATGTGTACCCACCAAGGCGGTCCACTGAATGGACAGTACAAGGTCGTGGATGAGCACCGCGTATTGGGGCAATGCCCGTTCCACCTTTCCACGTTTGATATGCGAAGACACGGCATCATCGTGTCGGGTCAAGCGTACGAAAGTTTACCCCAAGTATTGCTGGAACTGGAAGGTGATGACATATACGCCGTCGGCATTATGGGGCTTCTATTCGGTAGAACCGACAACATCATCGCGATGCAGGAGGCATAACCATGACTACTAACTTTTACATCCCAGAAGATCATGCACCGCTGCCCCCTAAAAATGCAGAGGTGATCACGACTGCTTGCGACTACTGCGTGGTCGCATGTGGTTACAAAGTCTATCGTTGGCCATTAGAACAAGGCAGTGGAGGACAAAAAGCGAGCGAAAACGCCTTTGGTATCGATTTTCCGAGCGCACCTTTACAAGCTTGGGTTGCCCCAGCGCAACATAACGTTGTGATGCATAAAGGCAAACCTCACAACATCATAGTCGTACCCGACAAAGATGCAAAAGCCGTAAATAAAACTGGTGATTCGTCGATGCGCGGAGGCTTGCTAGCACAAAAGCTGTATAACCCTTCAACAGGAACTCGCGACCGGTTAACTCAACCTTTAGTGAGAATCGGAGGCAGTTTGCAACCAGTGCCCTGGGACTTTGCATTGGATATTGCAGCAGAAGTTGGACGCCATGTGATTGAGAACCACGGCGCCAATGCCTACGGCGTTAAAACGTTCTCTTACCAATACATTGAAAACACCTACGCCATTACCAAGTACGCCCTTCGGCACATTAATACTGCGAACTTTACGTTCCACGATACACCATCGGACGTAACCTCTACACCGGGCTTTCGTGATGCAGGGTTTGATAACTTTGGTCCAAGTTACGACGATTGGGGTGCAGCAGACACGCTTATGTTGTGTGGTACCGATCCTTACGAAACTAAGACCATTATTTTTACTCAGTACATCATGCCGGCCGTTCAGCGAGGCATGAAAACAGTGATTTTGAATCCGCGTGAAACCGCGGGTATTGCGTGGTTGAAGAAACATGGTGGTTTGCACATCGATTTAAACCCCGGCTCCGACAACTTGGTCGTAGGTGCCATCATTCGTGTCATTCTCGAGAGCGGTTGGGAAGACAGCGAGTGGATTCAAAACTGGGTGAACAATAAGTGGGAGTCGAGCTCTGGCTTTGGACAAGGCACCCGAAATACTCCATGGCAGTGGCGAACCACTTGGGGCAAGTTCCAAACCAATAGTTTTGAAGACTACAAAAAATGGAATTTGAAACAGAAAGAGTACGACCCTAAATACGCAGCGGAAATGGCAGGAATCGATGTAAACAAAATTCATCAAGCGGCAGAAATGCTGGCTAAACCTGTAGGTGGGAAACGACCTAAATCGTCTATCGCGATTGAGAAAGGGTTCTACTGGTCAAACAATACAGGTAACACCAACGCCATTTCGTCGCTTGGGACAATCATTGGTGCAGGAGGGCGTGAAGGACGTGTCATTGGCAGAATGGGCGGGCACCAACGTGGTGGTCAGTCTGGTGGTAAGTTACCGCGTAACAAATCACCAGAAAAAGTACCGGGTCGTCGTCGCCGCTCTATAGACACCGACCGCTATCTCTATTCAGGGCATACGCGCTTTGCTCATGTGATTGGTACCACTTGGATTCAAGCAATGTGCGGAAGCCAAGGGTTGCAAAGGAAATTCTGGGAACTCACGACCGCTAACCCTCATCAGGTTTACACCTATGACAAGCAGGAAATCATCGATACCCTGAAAAAACGAGCTGATTCAGGCGGTATGGTTGTGATCAACCAAGATATTTACTTACGCGAACCAATAGGAGCGAAGTTTGCAGACATTGTCTTCCCAGCGGCAACATGGGGAGAAGAAGACTTCATACGAGCTAATGGAGAACGCCGTTTGCGCTTGTATCAAAAGTTTGCCGATGCCCCAGGCCATGCAAAACCGGATTGGTGGATCATCAGCCAGCTTGCTAAACGAATTGGCTACGATGGCTTTGATTGGAGCAATTCCAATGAAGTTGCGGAAGAAGCCTCCCGCTTTAGCCGAGGAAGTCGCAAAGATTTTCACATGATCAAAGTCGCGGCGCATGCTGAAGGAAAAACACTGCATGAAAAATTACGTGAATACGGTACGGATGGTATCCAAGGTCCCGTTTTTTATAACTACGATACTAAGCAGCTTGTCGGTACGAAGCGGCTCCATGATACCGAGATGAGTGCAATCGCATTAGCAGAAAAGGGGCTAACAGACGGACCGCAAGGTGCGAACGTGCTTAAAAAGCAACTCACTGCGTTTAACAGCCAAACCGGAAAGGTGAATTTACAAAAACACCCTTGGGATTTGTTTAGCGATTTTTATGCATGGTTGCAACCAAAAGGCGAAGAGCTTTGGTTCTCTAACGGTCGAATAAATGAAATTTGGCAGTCGGGCTTTGACGACGTGGAAAGACGAGCTTACGTGATTCAGCGCTGGCCGGAAAACTGGGTAGAAATACACCCAGAGGATGCAAAGGCTAGGGGGATCGAGTCGGGTGACCAAGTCATGATGTATTCCGACCGTGTTGCGAACTTCAAAGATACGATCTTAGGCGTTCATGGCGACGATTTCCAATTCAGCAAGCTGATGGAAAATGGTCATATTAAGTTGGATAAAGCAGCGGTTACCGCTGTGGCCATTGTTACGCCAGCCGTTAAAAAAGGCGCGCTTTACGCCAATATGATTGATATGCGTCAGCCATCCAACTCACTGACGACGAGGGTTGTGGATCAAATATCCGGTAATTACAACTTCAAGATGGGGGTCGCCAACATTAAAAAAATTGGCGAATCCAAATACAAAAGTGAGTTTAGGGCGTTCTCTTTTGCGCCAAGGAACATCGTCTAAACCTATGAAGTGCCAAAGTGTAGGGGCTTTGGCGCTTCTTTTTTATCCTGAGTTCAGGTTTTAATTAAGGAATGGATATGAAAAAAATAATTGGGCTGGCGCTGGTACTTTTAGGGCTGTATGCCAACGTAGCTCTGGGCGCAGACATTGAGGCTGGAAAAGCCAAAGCAGTAACCTGTACCGCGTGTCATGGTGCAAATGGTATTTCACCTACGGATTTGTATCCGAACTTGGCTGGTCAAAAAGCGGGGTATTTGGTGAAGCAAATGAAAGCTTTTAAAGATGGAACGCGAAAAGAGCCAACCATGAATGCGATGGTGGCTGTGCTTAGTGATCAAGATATGGAGGACCTTGCAGCATTCTATGCATCGATGAAATAATAAACCTTTCCAACAATAAAAAAAGTGAGCTTCTAATTTTAGAAGCTCACTTTTTATTTAAAACGATGTATTTTCTCAACGAGGAAGCAGGTTTTAGCTTTTCTTTTTACCAACACCTAGGTTTTCTTTCTGTGCTAGTGTGATCTTACCAAAACCAAGCTTTCTAAAATGGTTATCACGGTAATCACGTACTGCTTTCGTGTCGGAGACAGCTTCAACTTGTTGTTCCATTTTCAAATAGTTGGAAATGTCGATACCTTCTGCGTCCGCGACGGCTTCATGAATAGAACGAAATTTCTCGTAAGAAAATAGAAGCGTTTTTTCTTCGTCTTTATAGGTATAAATAATGGTACGAGCCATAAATTTCTGCCTGTTAGGGTTTAACCTGAGTAATTTTGGCACACTCTATCAATTGGGTAGAGTGATGCCAAACCCTTTTTACTGATATCGTCCTAGACTCGACCTTGCAGTGGAATAATGGTGACGCTTTCACCTGCTTTTACCGTGTCGACTTCTGGCGTAATTTCTATCAAGCAATTGGCTTCACTCATGGAGCGGAGTATCCCTGAACCTTGCTTGCCTGTGGTTTTTACCTCTAATTGCCCATTTGAGTTTACATTGTAAATTCCACGGCTGAATTCTGTTCTTCCTTGGCGAGAACGTAAGTTTTCACTGGCAATGGCCGACACTTTAAGCGGCGTCCAATTCTTCTCTCCTTGGAGTTTTCGAATGGCAGGCTCCACAAAATTAATAAACGAAACCATAACAGCAACGGGGTTACCGGGTAATCCGAAGAAAGGTTTATCAGAAATTTTTCCGAATGCGAGAGGGCGACCCGGTCTCATACTGATGCGCCAAAAATCGATCTGACCGAGCGCGTCTAGAGCGAGCTTTATGTAATCCGCATCGCCAACCGATACACCTCCTGATGTAATGATGGCATCGGCTGTTTCCCCTGCATCTTTCAAAGCTTTCATAATGACCTGTTGATCGTCTTCCAAAATGCCTAGGTCCATCACCTCGCAACCTAGCTGCTCTAGAAGCCCTTTCAATGTGTAGCGGTTGGAATCGTAGATGCAATTGTCTTTTAATTCGTTTCCCGGCGCTTGGACTTCATCGCCAGTAGAGAATAGCGCAACACGAACAGGGCGCACGACGTGACAACGGTTAATACCGAGCGACGCTACCATTCCCATTTCAGCCGAGCCAATGCGTTTTCCTGCCTCAAATACTTGTTGTCCTTCAGACAAGTCTTCACCCGCCTGGCGTACGTTTTGTTCTGCTTTAATACTAGATGTTGAAAAGGTGACAATGTCACATTCCTGATTGGCTTGTTCACGCATGATGACGGTATCAGCGCCATGTGGAGTAGGTGCTCCCGTCATGATCTTTACCGCTTCGCCTTCTTGTAATGGCTGTGTATAGGCATTGCCAGCCATGACTTCAGCAACGACTTTAAATGCCTTCTTCCCGATGTCTTCGCTGCGAATGGCATAACCGTCCATAGCCGAATTGGTGTACGCCGGAACATTGATAGGAGAATACACTGCTTGTGCAAGTACATTTCCATACGATTTTTCAACATGAATATGAGTTGTGTCTGAAATGGGCGTCACCGCAGACAAAATGGCATCACGCCCTTGTTCTACCGATAAGAAAGCAGGCGACACAATGTCGCAGCAACTTGATGCTTCTGACGGCACGGAGGAGCATGATGGTTGAGCTGCATGTACGTCTTTTACATCCACCTTACCGTTCGCATAATCCATCACGAAGCTTGCAATGGCATCGAGATCATTGATGTTCATTTGAGGAAGGCGTGCACCAACAGATCGGTCCGCTGCAATCGCGATGATGTTTTCATCGCTTGGGTGAAGCCAAGGTTTTCCTACTTCTTCGCGGTTTAATTCAACTTTAGGGAAAGCAATGTTTTTACACCCTTCAACCAATATTAAATCGAGCTGAGTATCATCAAACCTAGAAATTAAATACTCAAAATTGGCTTCATTTTCTGGGGTTTCTGTCATCAAAGCATGGCGATAGCGCGAGCTGATCAGCATTTGACTTGCTCCAGCTTTGCGCAATCGGTAGCTGTCTTTCCCAGGTTTATCGACATCGAAGTTATGGTGAGCGTGTTTCAGAACACCGATCCGCAACCCTTTTTCAGTCAATTTCGGTAGAAGCGCTTCAAGCAGAGTCGTTTTGCCTGTACCGCTGTACGCTGCAAAGCCGAGAACGGGTAACGAAGTAGGGAGGTTTTTTGTCATAATACAGTACCTAATTGTTCCAACTCTTCAGGCGTATTCAGGTTGATAAAGCATTGTGCGGCATCAGAGAAATCGACGCGATGAGTCACACACTCCTGATAAAGAAGAATAATTTTACGATCGCCACGTTTAAGAAATGCTTCGAGTTTAGGTAAAACGCGCTTATGGAAAAGGGTAAACACGGGTTGTAAATGATCACCATCGTGCGCGACTAAAATATCAGAGTCGGCTTGAATGGCGTTTTGAAAACGCGCAACCAGATCGGATGATATACATGGGCTGTCGCAAGGAACAAACCCAACCCAATCACAATTTGCGTGTTTTAGACCCGCGTGAATACCACCAAGGGGACCGGGAAAATCTTGAAATTCATCCCCAACAACAGGCGCATATTCATGATAGGCGTCAATGTTGCGATTGGCATTAATCAATAAATCGTGCGTTTGGGCACTTAAAATGGAGTGGACATGTTCAATCAAAGGGCGACCATTCAGGGTGATTAATCCTTTGTCTTGCCCGCCCATACGTGTTGCTTTACCGCCAGCTAAAATAACCCAACTAATTGGCGTTGGAAATTGCATACTGCTTCTCTTGTATTAATTGTAATAATGGCTTTTCAGTCAAAGACTTATCTTCAATACACCACTGCTTTTGGCATAGCCGAGTTAACGAATTACTTTGGTGACTGGTGATCACCAAACTGGCACCTCGACTTAATAAGTCTTTTGACATTAACACCAATCGTTCAATCGATTCTTGATCCAGACTGGCACTTGGCTCATCCATTAACAAAATCGATGGGTTAAGAATCCACGCTCTTGCCATCGCGACACGCTGCCTTTCTCCACCGGAGAGTAAAGAGACATGCTCATCGGCGAGTGTTTCCAGCCCAACCATTCTCAAGGCTTTAATGACTTTATTGCGTTTTTCTTGTTTGCTCTCTGATGTGTATTTTACGCCATACGCAACATTTTGAAACACAGAGCCATCAAACAGATAGGGTGACTGATGCAAATAAATGATATCGGAACGAGTTCGCGCGCCCAACATTCTTTTTAACAGGGAAGGTAAGGGGAAATCGATATCTCCGCTGGTTGGCTCAATTAAGCCCGCCATGATCTTAAGTAGCGTGGTTTTCCCTACACCGTTATCTCCCTGAAGATAAACCGCTTCATTGGGTCCAATTTTGATTTCAGGAATGTAAAACAGCACTCGATCTTTAAATCTCATTGAGAGATTGCGAGCAGACAGTTTAAGCGTCATCCGTGTGCCTCCTATGTCCGCAAATACCCTTTCCCACGCACTGAGGAAAGAGAGAAGTTTAATAGCAGCGCCAAACAAAGCAGAACAATACCCAAAGCAACGCCTTGAGCAAATGCACCTTTTTGGCTTTCCATTGCTATTGCGGTGGGGATATTGCGCGTGACCCCCATAATATTTCCGCCGACCATCATGGAGCAGCCGACTTCCGTAATGATTCTTGAAAATGCAGTAATGGTTGCGGCGATCAACGGGAACCGGTTTTCCCACAGTAAAGTGAACGTAACGTGAGGAATGGAAACACCTAACGTTAAGGACGTTTCCAAAGCCCGACGATCACTCGCCTGCAATGCACCATGCATCATCGAGACTAAAATGGGGAAACAAATCAGCATCTGCCCGAAAATCATGGCTTTTTGCGTAAACAGCATTTGCCAATCACCCAAAGGGCCGGCTCGCGATAGCATCATGTAAAGAAGTAGACCAATAACTACGGTTGGCACTGCCTGAAGCGTATTTACTAAAGACAAAATCAACCAACGTCCCGGAAAATCGCAATAAGCGAGGATGAAAGCAAACAGCAGGGAAGGGACCAAAACCAGCATCAAAGCAGAAAGTGACACACTGAATGAGACCGTCACAATCGTCCATAACTGTGGGTCAAAGCTGATCAGCAGTTGAAGTGCTTCTAGAGTGGTTTGCCAAAGCGACATGGTTACTTGCTCTCCGCCTTGTTCTTCACAACCGCTTGTGTATTGGCAACAGACTTGGTATTCGCAACGGACTTAGCATTAGCAACAAAAAGTTGTTTACCTTGCCGCTTAAAATTATTGATGAGTGTTTGTCCTTTTTGATTAACCAACCAATCGCTGAACACCTTAGCGCCTTGATAATTGATGTCTGGGTAGCGTTTTGGGTTCACAAGAATTACTTGATACGGGTTGAACAAGCGTTTATCTCCCTCAATTGCTATACCCAGTTCAACTTTATTTTGATACGCCAACCACGTACCACGATCCGTTAAAGTATAGCCCTGCATTTCAGAAGCCATATTCAAGGTTGGTCCCATTCCTTGCCCCACGGATCGGTAGCCGCCAAAATTCGGCTCTATCGAGCTTTGCGCCCATAGGTTGAGTTCTTTTTTGTGCGTTCCAGAATCATCGCCACGCGAAACAAACGTTGATTCGGTGTTCGCAATTTTCTTAAACGCTTTGGCTACGTCGTCTCCACCGTAAACCTGTGCAGGGTCACCTTTCGGTCCGACGACAACAAAATCGTTATACATTAAGGCTCTAGGTAAAATGCCGTAACCTTTTTCAACAAAATTCGCTTCGGCCTTTGGGGCGTGTGTCATTACTAGGTCGACATCGCCATTTTGCCCCATTCGCAGTGACTTACCCGTTCCAGCAGCGATGACATCCACTTTGTATCCGGTATCTTTTTCAAATTCAGGAAGTAGGTAGTCCAAAAGGCCAGAATGATAAGTGCTGGTTGTAGTAGCCAAGCGAACATGGGGCTTTGTTTGGTCGGCAAATACATAAGAACTGACGGTTGTTGCAAAAATAGTCGCTGAAACGGCGAGGGCAGTCGCAGTGTAATTCATTACTTAATTCCATTTATTTTAGTTTTTGAATGCATTGGTTTGTACCGATCGCTCTATACTGAACGAAGCCAAAGACAAAGAATCGATAGCCTTGGCGTGTAGACGCGACAAACAGATACCCAATAGACAGTGCAATCCCAGTGCCAAGTTGGTTTGAGTAAAAACCCCTTGTTTTTGTGAGGGAAGTCATCAGTTTTGTGACCGCGCCGTATCCGAAAAATTTGAGCTAGGACAAAATGTCGCACATACTTAGTTTTCCAATTGATCTCGATTGGTACACTCTGTCCCAGTTTTTCCGAACCCAAAGATGAGCCATATATGTCAGTATCCCAGGATCCATTCATGCAGAACAAAGATGCCAACCCAAATCATGTCGGAAAATATCAAGCGTTCTCGGTTTTGGTGGTAGATGATGAAGTGGGAATGCAAACGATACTGAAGAAAGCACTGGGCAAGTGGTTTTCTAAAGTCGACTGCCAAGGCAGCATTGAAGAAGCGGAAAAATTGCGACAAGAAAATCACTACGACCTGATCATCCTAGATATCAATTTACCGGGTCGATCCGGGATCGAATGGACAGAAGCTTTTAACGACGATGACCGTCGTTGTGACGTCATCTTCATGACTGGGTATGCCGATTTGGAAACTGCGATCAGCGCATTAAAACTGGGCGCGACCGATTTTATACTCAAGCCATTTAACCTAGAGCAAATGCTGCAATCCGTTCAACGCTGCATGGACAAGCGTTTATCGCAGCGGCTTCACCACGCATTAACGCGAGATGTTAAACGTCTAATTAGCAGCGAAATGATAGGTCATTCGGAAAAAACCAAATCACTCAAACAGTTAATGGGACAATTTGCGCCATCTCGCGCTTCCATATTAGTGGAAGGGGAATCGGGAACAGGAAAAGAACTGGTAGCACGTGGTGTCCATGTTGCCAGTGGTCGAACGGGACCATTTGTCCCTATCAACTGCGGAGCCATTGCCCCAGAACTGCTGGAAAGTGAGTTGTTTGGTCATACAGCTGGAGCGTTTACAGGTGCAAAGAAAAGCCGGGAAGGGCTATTCAGAGTCGCCAGTGGAGGCACACTGTTTTTGGACGAAATAGGGGAAATGCCCATTGCCATGCAGTCTTCACTTTTACGTGTGTTAGAGCAACGAACCATTCGACCTGTCGGCAGTGAAAAAGAAATCAGCGTTGATGTCCGTGTTGTCGCAGCAACCAATAGAAACTTAAAAGATGAAGTGGATGCTGGGACGTTTCGAAAAGATCTCTATTATCGGCTAAACGTTTTAAAAATAGACGTACCGCCTTTAAGAGAAAGAAAAACAGATTTAATCGATTTGGTGCCTTTCTTTACCAAAACGTTAGCCAAAGAGTTAGGTATGCCGGAACCAAAATGGGCACATGAAGACATACTGGCAATGCACGACTACGATTGGCCAGGCAATATTCGGGAATTAAAAAACTTAATGGAGCGCTGTATTTTGCTCGGAAAACCTCCGGCACATCATTGGCGAGAACTCAACGCAGATTACTCTCAGCCTGCTCAGGCAAGCATAACAGTGACAACGTCACTAGAAACTGCATTGCCAAGTTTACCGGATTACCGGAGCGACGAGATATTAGGTTACCCCAATGAATGGAGTTTAAAAGAAGTCGAAAAGCGGCACATCAAACAAGTGGTTTCCCATCACGACGGAAATAAATCGGCTGCCTCGCGCCAATTGGGCGTTGCAAGGAAAACGTTAGAGAGAAAATACAAAGAGTGGGAATTAGAAGGATCAGACGATGCGGAATAACAAATCTGGAACGTCTAACGTTTTTACCTTATGGCGCTTGCGACTCAAATCGATGGTTCGCTATCGGTTGTTGTTCTTAACGTCTGCACCCATTTTACTCACATTACTCGCGTTGGTGGGCATCACTTTCTATTGGTCGACACATTATACGTGGCAAAACGCCTTGGTTAACGTGTCTGAAAAACTCTCCGTAGCAGACAATAGTATTCAAATTCTTCAGGAACGTCAGTTCCAAAGTGTTAAATCCTTATCCAATTCTTACCCATTTCAAGTTCGTTTGATGTCGGTTTACCGAGATGCGTTAGAACTTGAAGAATGGGTCGGGTCCCAAAAGAACAAGTATCAGCTCGATTTTCTGCGCTGGGTGCCGATTGACAAAGCGACGAACCATCAATTACTCGCACAAAAAGCGTCGTTTTTTGAAGTATTTAATACTGAACAAATGAACGAGTACGACGATGATTTGGCTGTTCGCGCAGAAATCCCATTGCTGAGTGGAAACGGCGTCGAATCTCGCGGTTTAATCAGCCGTAGCGTATTACCAGTACGAGATGAAGACCAACACGTACTGGGTTACTTAGATGGTGGGTTACTGCTAAATAACAGTACTGGTTTAGTTGATCAGATTCGTGACTTAATTTACGCAAAACCAACTGAATTGCAGCCGCAAATCGGAACCGTAACCCTGTTTATGGACGATTTACGCATAAGTACCAACGTACCGCTAGATAGCCAAGCCCACAAAGGAAGAGCGATTGGTACAACGGTTTCGCTTCAAGTGAAACAGGCTGTTTTGGAAAGGGGCGAAAACTGGATAGATCGCGCCTACGTGTATGACGATTGGTACATAACTGCTTATCAACCCATTTATAACCAATACAACGATGTTATTGGGATGCTGTATACCGGTTATCTTATTTGGCCTCTCATTAAAATTTACATTACCAACCTCGGTGAAATCAGCTTAACTATTCTCGCTTTGTTATTGATTTCCGGCATGATTGTTTATCGAGGCTCTCGTGACTTATTTCACCCAATCGAGCGGATTCACCATGTCGTTAAATCCGTCCAAGCAGGGCGAGACAAGCGAATTGGCCAACTAGGCTTGGATGATGAACACGAGTTAACCCAACTGGCACGGCAATTCGACAACATGCTCGATTTGTTGGCGCAACGAAATGCTGAAATTCGTCAGGCTGCTGATCAGCTCGAAGGGAAAGTACAAAACCGTACGGCGAAATTGCGAGAAAAAACGGAACAACTCGAACTGCACATACAATTACTCAATCAAACTCGCGATAAGCTTGTGGTGAACGAAAAGCTTGCCGCGCTAGGAGAGCTTACCGCGGGCATCGCGCATGAGATCAACAACCCAACAGCGGTCATCTTAGGGAATGTTGAGCTTCTTAAGTTTGCTCTTGGCGATAAAGCCGGCTCGATAGAAGAAGAAATTCAAACCATCCTTGATCAAATAGATCGCATCCGAAACATCACGCGCAGTTTGCTGCAATACAGCCGCCAAGGTGGCGTTCAAGACGAAGTCACTTGGCAACACGTTAACCCTATCGTGGAAGAGAGCCTCACTCTAGTGAAAACAGGCGCTAAAAAGCGGGACGTTCAATTTGTCACAGAGCTTAACGCCAAGTCCGTTGTAGAAGTAAACCGCCACCACTTGCTGCAAATTTTGGTCAACTTAGAAATGAACGCCATTCATGCCATGAGCGGAGAAGGGGTTCTCACCATTCGCACAGAAGACTGGATGGATGACGATGAAGAATCAAAAGGCGCGATTGTTCATGTCGTAGACCAAGGATGTGGTATCCCAGATGAGCAAATAAAACGTATCTTTGACCCTTTTTATACAACAAAACGAGATGGTACTGGGCTTGGTTTGTCGGTTTCGCAAAGTATCTTAAGCCAAACGGGCGGGGAAATTAAAGTCACGTCTAAAGTGGGTTTAGGGAGTCAATTTTCAATTTACTTACCGTTGAAATCGAATGCCGTTGATTTAGTTGTTATGAACTAGGATCCCAAGCGTACTTAACCAAACAAGTAATACACCTAACCAAGCGAAGATTGACGCTCCAGAGCCCAATTAACACTTGCATCAGACCGCGTTGCCAAGTACCGTTGCACCGCGTTTTTTTATCTAAGAGGTTAGGTTTTGATTTCTACCGCGAATATCACACAGCAATTTGGCGCGAAGCCACTATTTGAAAACATTTCAGTTAAGTTTGGCGAAGGCAACCGTTATGGCCTGATTGGCGCAAATGGGTGTGGTAAATCCACTTTCATGAAAATCCTTAGCGGAGAACTCGACCAAACTTCTGGTAACGTCAGCTACGACCCAAATGAGCGTGTTGCCAAGCTGAGCCAGGATCAGTTTGCCTATGAAGAATTTACAGTTATCGACACTGTTATCATGGGACACAAAGAACTTTGGGAAGTAAAACAAGAGCGTGACCGCATTTATTCTTTGGCTGAAATGAGCGAAGAAGATGGCATGAAAGTCGCGGATCTTGAAACAGAATTCGCAGAAATGGACGGCTACATGGCCGAATCTAAAGCAGGAGAACTTCTTCTTGCTGTAGGTATTCCATTGGAGCAACACTTTGGCTTGATGAGCGAAGTGGCACCGGGTTGGAAACTGCGTGTGCTTTTGGCGCAAATTCTATTTGCAGACCCAGACATCATGCTACTCGACGAACCAACCAACAACTTGGATATCGATACTATCCGCTGGTTGGAAGATACGCTTAATGAGCGTAACTGTACGATGATCATCATCTCGCACGATCGTCACTTCCTAAACAGTGTTTGTACACACATGGCGGATCTCGATTACGGTGAACTGCGCGTTTACCCAGGTAACTACGACGAATACATGACAGCGGCATCACAAGCTCGTGATCGTCTATTAGCTGATAACGCGAAGAAAAAGGCTCAAATTGCTGAACTGCAAACGTTTGTTGCGCGTTTCTCTGCAAACGCCTCTAAAGCAAAACAGGCTACTTCTCGTGCTAAACAGATTGATAAAATCAAGCTCGATGAAGTAAAAGCATCTAGCCGTCAAAACCCATTCATTCGTTTTGAGCAATCGAAAGAATTGTTCCGAAACGCATTGATTGTTGAGAACCTGACACAAGGCTTCGAAAACGACTTGTTCACCGATTTCAATGCGATTTTTGAAGTGGGTGAGCGTGTTGCCATTATCGGTGAAAACGGCGTGGGCAAAACGACATTGCTTAATACGTTAGCTGGCGCGATTGAACCTCGTAACGGTTCATTCAAATGGTCTGAAAATTCAAACGTAGGCTACTACGCTCAGGATCACGCGGAAGAATTCGCCGAAGACATGAACCTTATGGATTGGATGGGGCAATGGCGTCAAGAAGGCGATGACGAGCAAGTGATTCGCAGTTTCTTAGGTCGTATGTTGTTCTCGCAAGATGACATCAAAAAGTCGGTAAAAGTTCTGTCTGGTGGTGAGCAAGGTCGTATGTTGCTAGGTAAGCTGATGATGCATAAACCAAATATGCTTCTAATGGACGAGCCAACCAACCACATGGATATGGAATCTATTGAATCCTTGAATAACGCTCTGGAACAATACAAAGGGACGTTGTTCTTCGTATCTCATGACCGCGTATTTGTGGATTCTTTGGCGACACGTATCATTGAAATCAAAGACAATCAGATCACAGATTTCAAAGGAACGTACGCTGAATTCCTAAAATCCCGTGGTGTGGAAGAGTAAAAAAGAAGGGTAGATTTTCGAACAAAATCTGCCTCAAATTCAATCAAAACGCTCAAAATTTTGAGCGTTTTTTTTCGTTCAAATTCCTCCATTCCCATCTCATTTATGAGACACCTAGATCAGAAAAAGTACATTCGAATGGTAAAAAGTACTTTTCTGCACCAAAAAAATTCTCTTTTGACTAATTTTGAATTGTGATTGTTGCGAGCTTGTTAATTAGTCGAGCTTAACAATAAACTAAAAACAGTCGAGGGAATGAACATGAAATCCAGGACATTACTTTCTGCCTCTATCGCTCTAGCCGCTATGACAAGTACATACGCTATGGCCGCAACAGAGCTAACGATCGCGACAGTGAATAACGGTCACATGATCGAAATGCAGAAGCTTAGTACCGCATACGAAGAGGCTAATCCAGGTATCAAACTCAATTGGGTTACCTTGGAGGAAGGAGTGCTTCGCCAACGCGTGACAACCGATATCGCCACCAAAGGTGGGCAATTCGATATCATGACCATTGGTATGTATGAAGCTCCAATTTGGGGCAAAAAAGGTTGGCTCAACGAAATTAAAGACGACGCCAACTACAATGCCGACGACATCTTACCAGCCATTCGTTCTGGGTTATCGGTAGATGGAAAAATGTACGCCGTTCCGTTCTATGGCGAAAGTTCTATGGTGATGTACCGTAAAGACTTGGTCGATAAAGCGGGCATGACGGTTCCAGATAACGCTTCTTGGGGTCACATTCGTGATGTAGCCGGTGCGATTCATGATCCTGATAATGGTGTTTACGGAATCTGTCTTCGCGGTAAGCCTGGATGGGGCGACAACGCTGCATTCATCACAACCATGGCCAATTCGTTTGGTGCTCGTTGGTTTGATGAAGATTGGAAACCTCAGTTAAATTCTCCGGAGTGGAACCATGCTGTTTCGTTCTACATCGACCTTTTATCTACTTACGGACCACCGGGCTCAACATCCAACAGCTTCAACGAAATCCTAGCGTTATACAACGAAGGTAAGTGTGGCATGTGGATAGATGCCACCATCGCCGCTTCATTTATCTCGGATCCAAAACAGAGCAAAGTTGCCGACAAAGTTGCATTTGCACAGGCACCCATTGCGGTCACTAATCGTGGTGCGAACTGGCTTTGGGCTTGGTCTCTTGCAGTACCTGCAGGCAGTAAAAACCAAGTTGAAGCCGAGAAATTTGTTAAATGGGCAACGTCGCAAGACTACATCAAACTGGTTGCGAAAGAGAATGGATGGGCAAACGTACCTACAGGTACACGTAAATCTACTTACGAAACGCCTGAGTTCCAAGAAGCCGCTGTTTTCGCAGAAGCAGAGCTGAAAGCCATTCAATCTGCAAATCCAGAAAACAGTACGCTCCTTCCAACCCCTTACGTGGGTGTTCAGTTCGCGGCTATTCCTGAATTCCAAGCTATCGGTATCGCTGCTGGTCAGCAGTTCACGAATGCACTGGCAGGAAACGTGACTGTGGAACAAGCGTTGAAAGCTGCAAACAAATCTGCCGACCGCGAAATGCGTAAATCAGGTTACTACAAGTAATCAGTATTGATTGAGTATTAACAGGAGCGTTTTTGCTCCTGTTTACTTCGGGGCACTTTTTCCCCATATCTGTATTTACAAGGAAGTCTTTATGCAAAGGTGGTTACCCAAATTATTGGTATTCCCATCCTTCATCAGCTTATTGCTGTGGATGGTCGTCCCTTTATCCATGACCATTTACTTTTCCGTCATCCGATACAACTTGTTGTATCCGGGAGAAAATAACTACATCGGCGGACTGAACTTTGAATTTTTCTACACCGATGAGGCCTTTTGGCCAGCAGTGACAAACACGCTCACTCTGGTTGGAATGGTACTTGTCGTGACGGTTGTATTTGCAATATTACTTGCCGTTTTGCTCGACAAACCATTTAAAGGCCGCGGCATTGTACGCGTTTTGCTGATCTCACCGTTCTTTATTATGCCGACTGTTAATGCGCTGATTTGGAAAAATCTAATGATGCATCCGGTTTATGGCGTACTCGCATCTATTTGGGAATCCATCGGGCTAGAGCCCATTGATTGGTTAGCCGATTATCCACTTGGTTCCATCATTGCGATGTTGAGTTGGCAGTGGATGCCCTTTGCGCTGCTGATTTTTATCACCTCGTTGCAGTCCATGGACAATGAGCAAAAAGAAGCCGCTGTACTTGATGGCGCGACGGGATTTCAGATATTCCGATACCTTACGCTGCCACATCTAGCGAGACCGATAGCAGTCGTGATGATGATTGAAACCATCTTCTTGCTTTCTGTGTTTGCGGAAATCTTCGTGACCACCAGCGGTGGACCGGGGTATGAATCAACAAACTTAGCGTTCTTGATCTTCGCGCAAGCCTTGATGCAGTTTGATGTTGGTGTCGCGTCGGCTGGTGGATTGATCGCCGTGATCCTCGCAAATATCGTCGCGTTCTTCTTAATCCGTGCCATTGGCAAAAACTTAGTCGCCTAGGAGGTTTTATGAATCAGACACATCGATTTAGAGCCATATTGAGCTGGGTGAACGCACTAATCGTGTTTTTCCCAATTATTATGATGCTAATTACGTCGTTCAAAACAGAGCAACAAGCGATTGCCGTTCCACCTACGTTTATTTTTGAACCTACGGTAGAAAACTACGGCATTGTTCAGGAACGAAGTGATTACCTTAAATTCGCTAAAAACTCTGTGATTACCGCTTTTGGTTCCACTATTTTGGCGTTGATTATTGCCATACCTGCTGCGTATTCAATGGCGTTTTACCCAGGAAAGCGTACTAAAGACATGTTGCTTTGGATGCTGTCCACCAAAATGCTACCCGCCGTTGGGGTGCTGGTGCCTATCTACATATTGTGTAAGGAAGCAGGGCTGCTGGACAGCAGTTTAGCGCTCACCATCATTTACACACTTATTAACTTACCCATCATTGTTTGGATGCTGTTTTCGTACTTCAAAGACATTCCAAAAGACATTCTGGAAGCCGTCCGACTTGATGGCGCGTCAACGTTAGGTGAGATTCGCCATGTGCTGCTTCCGCTTTCGTTTGGTGGTATTGCGTCAACCGCATTACTGTCGATTGTTTTGAGTTGGAACGAAGCCTTTTGGGCTATCAACTTAACTTCGGCAGATGCAGGAACTCTTGCCACTATGATTTCCACATACTCCAGCCCAGAAGGACTATTTTGGGCAAAACTATCGGCAGCATCCACGCTTGCTTGCGCACCTATTGTCGTGCTCGGCTGGTTCTGTCAGAAACAACTCGTACAAGGATTGACGTTCGGAGCAGTAAAATGAGTTATTTAACCGTTAACCAACTAGATAAAAAATACGGCGACGCGCTGGCGCTGAAAAACATTAACTTCGAGATCAAAAAAGGCGAGTTTGTTGTATTCGTTGGCCCATCAGGCTGTGGCAAATCTACGCTACTTCGCACCATTGCAGGGTTAGAAGAGTCTTCTGCTGGCGGCATTCATTTGGACGGTGAACTCATCACAGAGACGCATCCCTCCAAAAGAAACCTTGCCATGGTGTTTCAGAGTTACGCGCTTTACCCACACATGTCGGTGAAAGAAAACATGGGGTTTGCTTTGAAATTGGCGAATACGCCAAAAGATGAAATTGAATCCAAAGTTCTGAAAGTAGCGAAAGCGCTTAAGTTAGAACCCTTGCTCGATAGAAAGCCCAAAGCACTGTCGGGCGGGCAAAGGCAGCGTGTTGCCATTGGTCGGGCGATTGTTCGTAACCCTAAAGTATTTTTGTTTGACGAGCCTTTATCTAACCTAGATGCCGCTTTGCGTGTGGAGATGCGAATAGAGCTTTCCAGACTGCATCATGAGTTAGGCACCACAATGATCTACGTAACGCATGATCAGGTTGAAGCCATGACTTTAGCGGACAAAGTTGTGATCATGAAGGAGGGAGAAGTCGCTCAAATTGGAACACCGTTAGAGCTCTATCACCAACCAGCAAATCTATTCGTGGCTTCATTCATTGGCACGCCAAAAATGAACATTTTAGGCTTGGGGACGGTGCACTCAGAAGCGCAAGAATTAACCGTTCAGTTAACCGAAAATGCGAAAATGCAGCTACCTGTTCATAAATACAGTGGTAGTGTTCTAGAAGCAAAAACACTCGGAATTAGACCTGAATCGGTCAAGCTAACCGACCCAATGCAAGGTGATATGTCTGGTGTTGTAGAAGTCATTGAACAACTCGGTTCAGAGACGTTAAGTTACGTCCGCATTGAAAATGGCGAAACGGTCGTGGCAAAACACACACCAGCAGATAGCCCAACTTTGGGGCAAGAAGTGGGTTTGTATCTCGATAAGCAACAAGTGTATTTGTTCGATGGTAATGATCTCGCCTTAAATATTTACGAGGAGAGCGATCATGCCAAATAGAATCATTCATTTTGGTGTCGGATCGTTTTTTCGAGGTCACCAAGCTTACTATATCGACCGCTACAATCGATTGGTTGAACCCAATGAGAGATGGTATTACACAGGGGTTAACTTACGTGCAGATTCTCGCGGTCTTATCGAGGCATTGGCTAAACAAAATGGTCGATATCACCTAAAGAAAATATCGGCGTATGGCGATATAGAGATCCGAAAAATTGAAGCATTAGAAAGTGTGATTGACGCTTCAGATAACGTCGGTGCCATAGACGGCTTGTTTGCTGATCAAGATGCCAAAGCACTGACCATCACGGTCACGGAAGGGGGATATTACCTAACCGATACCAATGATTTAAACCTAAACGATCCAGAAGTGGCTTGGGATATTGCACATCAAGATCAGCCGAAAACGGTATACGGATATTTGAAGCATGCATTAGAAACCCGAGCAACATCGAATGCAGGCGCCATTACGGTGCTGACGTGTGACAACTTACGCGATAACGGAACTGTGTTGGAAAATACGTTTAAGCAGTACCTTACCGCAATACAAGATAATGAACTGTTGGAATGGGTTAATAAGCACGTCACCTTTCCATGTTGCATGGTGGATAGGATCACCCCAGTTCCACCCCCAAATTTGGCGCAAGAGCTTTCTATGGTGGTTGGTGAAAAAGACGGATGCCCAATTATGGGGGAGGATTTTGAGCAGTGGGTTATTGAAGACAAGTTTGCTGCAGGTTTTCCATCATTAGAAAAAGTAGGCGTTACTTTTTCCAACCAAGTGCACGAGTTTGAAGAAACCAAAATTCGTATCTTAAATGGTGGGCACTTTTTGCTTTCTTATGTCGGTGCCCTTAGGGAGTATCAAACGTTCGACGAAAACATGCTTGATGACGAACTGGCTGAGTGGCTGAAGGGATACCATCAAAAAGAGGTCATCCCAACCATTGCGAACCCACCAGTGGATTTAGAGCAATATCGCCAAAAAATTGTAGAACGATTTGGTAACAGTCACATAGCCGATTCAATCGAGCGCATCGCGATGGATAGCGTAAGCAAGTTTCCGCAATTCATCTTGCCCACAGTGCGTTTCAATTTGGAAAGAAGCCACATGCCTAAATACGCGATTGAGTTGATTGCTCACTGGTACTGCTTTCTTGAAAGGTTCTACAATGGAAAATTAGCGTTTAACTACAAGGATCCACACTTCAACAAGGCAAAACAATGGCTTGAGAGTGGTGACCCCGTAACTTCATTCTTGAAAAATGAAGACGTCTGGCAAGGGTTAACGGCGCAATATCCAGATTTTTCCGAGCAAATACGAGCTAAGATCCAAGATCTGTCCAAAGCGTATGAGGAGCAACAATGAGCATTACCGCGTATCAAGATGATCAACTCATCCTTCAAGGCAAAGTGGCACTACTCAGCGGTGCAAATGGCGGGATAGGACTGTCTGTTTGTGAAATCTATGCGTCGAATGGGGCAAAGTGCATGGTATTGGATCTCGGTGAAACCCCTTCAACCGAGTTACAAGCACTGATGCAAGAATATCCCAACTCTGTGCAGTACTGTTCAACAGATGTGACAGACATTAATCAAATTGAGTTAGCTGTCTCTCAGACAAAAGCGCAATTTGGCGGTATAGATATATTGTTCAATAACGCGGCTATTTTCGATATGGGCCCTGTTCTAGATTCAAGCCCAGAGCAATTCGATAAGTTATACAGCGTTAACGTAAAAGGTATGTTCTTTGTGATGCAGGCGGTTTTAAAAGAAATGGTATCGGCAGGGGCAAGGAGGCAAAGTGATCAACATGGCTTCTCAAGCGGGTCGACGGGGTGAGCCCCTAGTTGCCCATTACTGTGCCACCAAAGCGGCTGTTATCAGTTATACCCAATCCGCAGGCTTAGCCATGGCAGAACAGGGGATCAACGTAAATGGTATATCACCCGGGGTGGTTGATACTCCGATGTGGGAACATGTCGATAGCTTATTCGCGAAATACGAAAACCGCCCGCTTGGCGAGAAGAAGCGGTTGGTTGGAGAAGAGGTACCACTGGGTAGAATGGGGGTTCCAGCGGACATGGCAGGCATGGCGCTGTTCTTAGCATCACCGATGGCAAATTATATTACCGCTCAGACATTTAATGTCGACGGCGGAAATGCGATGAACTAGCCAAAACTAAGTATCTTGAGGGTTTAAGCATCTTTCAGGGATCGCTAAACCCAATAACAAAAGGAAGGATAATGGCGCACTATTTAGGGATTGATATTGGTACATCATCAGTTAAATGCTTGTTGATGGATGGAAGTGGGCAAGTGGTGGATTCAACGAGCGAATCTTACCCAGCGTCAACGCCTCATCCGTTATGGTCAGAGCAGGAGCCCGACTTATGGTGGGAAGCCACGCTGCGTACCATGCAAGCCCTGAGAAGCCAATACCCTGCGCCATTCAACGACATCAAATGCATTGGGCTATCTGGGCAGATGCATGGCGCTGTGATGCTTGATGAATCATTCAAGCCCGTGCGCCCAGCGATTTTGTGGAATGATGGCCGCTCGCATTTGGATGCAGATGCCATGAATCAAGAAAATCCAACCCTTGGGATGATTGCCGGTGTGCCTGCCATGTCCGGTTTTACTGCCCCTAAACTGCGTTGGATGGCAAAAAACGAACCCGAGGTGTTGAAATCTGTTCGCTATTTGATGCTTCCAAAGGACTATGTACGTTTTAAGCTTACAGGCACGTTGGCGACCGACATGAGCGATGCAGCGGGAACCTTGTGGCTGGATGAAGCAAACCGTTGTTGGTCGGATGACATGCTCACTCTTTCAGGCATTTCACAAGACTTGATGGTGGCATTGAAAGAAGGGACAGAGTCCACGGGGAATCTAACCCAGCTGGCGGCAGACGTTACGGCACTTAACACTGATGTCATGGTATGTGCAGGCGGGGGAGATGCTGCTTGTGGTGCATTGGGGATAGGGGCAATCAATCAAGGTGATGCGTTTATCTCACTGGGTACGTCTGCGCAGTATTTTGTAACGACAGACACCTACAAACCGTATCCGGCTGCATTGGTCCATTCTTTTGCTCATGCCATTCCAGATCGCTGGTTTCAAATGGCGTGCATGCTCAACGGTGCGAGCCCTCTCAAATGGTTTGCAGACCTCACGCAGCAAGATATTGGTGAGCTGATTAACGATCTTGAGTCACACTACGATCCAGCTCAGCCTACTTTGTTTCTTCCTTACTTGATGGGTGAAAGAACCCCTCACAATAACCCATTTGCCACTGCAAGCTTTCACCACATGACTTGGGCAACGCGGGGGCACCATATGGTGCAAGCCATTCTAGAAGGCGTGGCATTTTCCTTATTGGATTGCCAAAACGCGATCAAAGAAAGCGGTACGCAAGTGGAATGCCTTGGTGCAATAGGAGGCGGAGCCAAAAGCCGCTTATGGTTACAAATTGTCGCCAATATTCTGAATGTAAAAATCATTCGATATGAGGGTGGTGAAAGCGGTCCTGCGTTCGGCGCGGCTAGGCTCGCTAAAATTTGTCATACCGGAGATTCAGTCGAGTCGGTTTGCACTTCGCCAAAGGTGATTGAAGAAATCACACCTGATACAAGTTGTGCCAACGTGTATCACAAAAAATATGAAGAATTTCGAACGTTGTATAAAGGGTATGAATCCGTACGTTCGAATAGAGTAGGAGCTTCGTATGTCGACGTATGAAATTAAGCCCTTTAACCACGAAAGTATCGGCGAACGCCCTGTTTGGGAGTTTGTCGAATTCGATAAAGAGTCGGTGGGCTACACCGAGCACGGCGTACCTCATCATCGAATAAAATGGCATGTTCATGAGCAATATGAGTTGCACTTAATTGTGAAAACCACCGGAAAAGCCATGATAGGCAATCATGTCGGTCCTTTTTCCCCTGGTCACTTAACGCTTGTTGGTCCCTGGCTGCCTCATAACTGGGTAAGTTATTTATCTGAAGGGGAAACGCACAAGCTGCGAGATATGGTGATTCTTTTTGAACCCGAACTCATTCAACGAGCAACCCAAATTTTCCCAGAGCTTTCTCAGTTTTTGCGACTAATAGAGCAAGCAAAAATGGGGATTGAATTCATTGATGTTCCAATGGAAGTCAGCATGGAATACATGAATGCCGTCCGGTGTTCTCAGGGCGTTGAAAAGCTGATTCACTTTTTGAAATTCATGGTGTTCTTAAACGTTCAAAAAACGCGAATATTGTCGACTTTGCCACCTACGCTGAAGAAAGACTCGGAGATGATGAACAGCAAAATCAATCTGGTGCTCGATTTTGTCATGTTGAACTACAAAAAACCGATAAAAGTGAAAGAGGTCGCCGACCTTATCGACATGACGGAGTCGTACTTTTCCCGCTTTTTCCATAAATCTACGGGGCATCGGTTCACCGATTTTGTTAACCGAATTCGAGTGCAGCGGGCGTGCATCAAGCTGATTGAATCGAAAGACAGTATTGCTGATATCAGTAAACAGGTTGGCTTCAGCAATTTAGCGAATTTCAGCCGCCAATTCAGAAGAATCAAAGGCCTTACTCCATTGGCTTACAGAAAGAAAAATACGGTGGATGGGTAGAAGGCTCAACTTAAAATCAAAACGTAGCAAAAGGTAATATATTGTACAATGAATGGCTTGCTCGTCGGTTTGTTTCAGTAATGATAATATTTGAGAAGTTTATAATTCTTTAGTTACCCCCATCTTAGTTTCGTTAGAAAAGTCAAGTATTTTAATGATTGTCCGATACCTTTGTATCCTTACACCCTCAACGTAATAACTACGTTAAAAGCTAGGATAGGGTAATTATGGGGCTAAAAAATAAGATATTTGTAGTGAGCTTGTTGTCAATCTTCCTCTTGGGAGTAGTGCTCTTACTCGTACTATCAAATCGGATGAATGTCTATCAAAACAAGCTTATAGAAGATGTTCGAACAACCATGATGTCCGAAAAGCAGGAAAAGCTTAAGGCTGTTATTGACACCGCTTACAGTACCCTAAAACCCACTTTATCGAACACGGAAGGTGAAGAGTTAAAACAGAAACTAGCCGCACGTGTTCAAGAGTTGCGTTTCGTAGATGGTGATCCCAATAGCTACTTCTATATTCATGATATGCAAGGCGTGGTAATCGCACATGGCTCAAATCCGAAGAATGTGGGCAAATCACAGTGGGATCTTAAAAATTCTAAGAATCAGTATATAGTTCGTGAAATCGTTAAAAGTGCAAAATCTGGTGATGGTTTTACCATTTTTGATGGATATAAACCTACGGAAGATAAGTATTTTCCAAAAATGACATTTAGTCGCTATATTCCCGAGCAAGGCTACGCGCTTACAACTGGTTTTTACATTGATGATATTGACGAGATAGTTGAGGAGAAGAAAGCCATATTGGATGATAAATATTTCTCTTTAATTTTCACTACTGCGTTCGTTACAGCGATTGCTGCACTTTTAGTGAGTTCTATTGGTTATGTAGTTATATCTAGAACTATGAAGCCTTTAGAGGAGATTGGTGCTCAGCTAGAAGAACTAAGTATAGGTAACGGTGATTTAACAGCAAGGCTCAATATATCTTCAAACGATGAAATTGGAAAAGTTGCTAGTTCATTTAATAGTTTCGTGGATAAGTTACAGGATATGCTGCATAAACTATCAGAGGTTTCGCACCATTTATCTTTGAGTACATCTAAAGCAGAGTCTTCTAATCATCAAACACAATCACAGATAGATAAACAATTAGATCAGGTAAACATGGTCGCTACCGCTATTGAAGAAATGTCTTCAGCTAGCGTTGAAATAGCCGGAGATTCTGAAGCTTCAGCAGGGGAAGTAGAAAAATGTTTTACTAATACTCGTCAAGGTCAAGAATTGACAAGTAAGACCAAGAAAGCTGTAGAACAGCTCAATCATGAAATTCGTTCAACCGCAAAATATATAGAAAAGCTAAACACAAATACTGGTGATATTTCTCAAATTATTGAGACTATACAAGGCATTGCTGAACAGACGAATCTACTCGCTCTGAATGCCGCGATTGAGGCAGCAAGAGCGGGGGAGTTTGGGCGAGGATTTGCCGTTGTTGCTGATGAAGTACGTAGCCTATCCCAAAAGACGACCGAATCCGCATCAGAAATAAGAGATATGATTTTGGAACTTCAGTCTATAACTGAAAGTACAACGGAAAGTATCAAGACGACTGGCACTACAGCAATTACGTCAGTTCAATACATCAACGAAGTTGAGCTTCAGTTTGATTCAATCACTAACTCTATGAAGTGTGTACAGCAAATGTCAGCGCAAATTGCAACAGCAAGTGAAGAGCAAAGCGCGGTGAGTAGGGAAATAGCGCAGAATACAACAGAAGTAAAAGATATTGCACAAACCCTATCCAAGCAGAGCCAAGAAAGCGTTGAAGAAGCAAGCATAGTAAATGAGAAAGTTAGGTTAATGAATTCGCAATTGAATCAGTTTCAGATTTAGGGCATGAATTTTATGTAAGTAATAGTCAAACTAAATACCATACTCAAACAACCTCACGACTTGAAGTTGTTTGAGTATAAAGACGTAAAAACTGGTTGATTCAATCAATTGATTTTCTTAACTAATACTCGGAATACAAAATGCAATCTTCGCAGCCTGATATGGCGTTGCTGGTCATATAGTGATCGATAAGGGTTTGCCATTCTTGGTTGGTACGTCGCTTAGCCATTTTTGGTCTCCTTTGGGCTGGGTACCTGATCTGATTTTTCGAATTGGAAGATTAGAATGCAGGTTTATGCCGCGCTTAAAACCCAATCGACACCATAACCTACCCTATCTGTACAAGGCACTCTAAGAGCACCGATTAAGCCATTCCTAAATTAGCAAAAAATCGTCTATTTTTTCTTTTGTCTCAAAAGCTGACTGCTTTATCAGTTACCTTAATGCGTATCTTCTAGCGATTAAAAATTGAGCTTCAAATTCAAATTTTAGCTCTAGTTCTGCATAACAGTTAGAAGCATGGAAAAGACGTCAAAAGCCAAGGAATGGTTTCTATGTACACATACAAATACTTAATGACTGCCGTTGGGCTGTCATCTGCTCTATTGCTTAGTGCCTGTGATACAGGAGGAAGCCATACCAACAGTAGCGACAATGCCTCTAAATCTACCACACTTAATATCTCGATTTCTAAAGCACCCGTAGACGGTGCATCCTGTACTTTGTTGGACGATGAAAGCAACGTTGTTGGCGGTCCACAATTAAGTGTTAACGGGCAGTTAGAGATACAACTGACCACTTCTGGTCGGTTTACTGTTCGGTGTGAGGGTGGGGAATATTTGGATGAATCGACAGGGCAACGTGTTGACGCCTCTTCACTAGTTCTTCGATCTGTTATTAATGTGACTGCAGGGCAAACGGTTATTACGGCCGTTACACCATTGACAGAAATGGCGGTTCAGCGTGCCGAAAAAGATAACGACCTATCGGATTTTGATCTACAAGCAAAACAAGTCGCTGAGAGTGTTGGCTTAACGAACATCGACATAACGCAAGTTGTACCTACAGATTTTAACACCCAGCAATCAGATGGGCGTTCCGACGCGGATCGCTATGGATTGATTCTCGCGGGTTTAAGTCAAGTCACGAAAGGGCAAGGCAATGGCGGTTCGGTTCAGGCGATAACCGATCTCATTAAAAATTATGAAAGCCGGATTGAAGCCAATCCAGATTCAGTTAAAAATGAACTGCTAAATAGCTTAGTGGTGTTATCAACGAGTGATTCGGGTGCTGGAAGCAATATCGATTCTCTCACCATTGAAACGGTTCAAGACAACCTTTCATCTTCTCCTTCACCAGCAGCAAAAGACAGCGATGGCGATGGTTTAAGTGACGAACAAGAGCAGACGCTGGGAACCAACCCAAATGTAGCGGATACTGACGGAGATGGCGTTAACGATTTTGATGAGAATCGAGATGGCAGTAACCCACTAGATTCATGCAGCCCTAATAGTTCGGCAGACGATTGTGATACGGATGGTGATGGATTAACTAATGCGCAAGAACGCGCATTGGGGACTGATCCAACGAAGGCAGACACCGATGGCGATAATCTCAGTGATTTTGAAGAGAATCAAAACAACACAAACCCGTTAGATGCCTTTGACCCTGAAGGACCTTGTAGCCCTAACCCTCGCTCTGCCAGTTGTACAGGTGAAGCGGATGATGATGGTGATGAACTCTCGAACGCCAGAGAAGCGACGTACAACACCAATTCTGCACTGCCCGATACCGATGGTGATGGGCTTGAAGACGGTATTGAAGTCGACTACTTCAATACGAACCCTTTATCTGCCGATACCGATGACGATGGCGCAAGTGACGGGGCAGAATTTGATAATGGCTCGGATCCTAACGTCGCAGACTCCGATGGAGACGGGCTAAATGATGGACAGGAAATTACGCTTGGAACCAAACCCCGCGTAGCAGATAGTGATATGGATGGCCTGTCCGATAATGCTGAAGTCAATACACATGGCACAGACCCATTAAAACCCGATACAGATGGTGATGAGTTACTCGATAAATTTGAAATAGCGGAATTGAACACCAACCCTTTACTTACCGATACTGACAGTGATGGTTTAAGTGATCGTGAAGAGTACGATCTTGGCACTAACCCCCTATTGGCAGATAGCGATATGGATAGCGTTAGTGACGCTCAAGAAGTGGGGGATGGAACTAACCCGCTTGTGTCCGACACCGATGGTGATGGGCTAAGCGATGGCGCGGAAAAAACAACGGGGTCAAACCCGCTAAAACGAGATACTGATTCTGATGGACTGAGCGACAGCGCAGAGATTACTGCCAATACAAACCCAAATGATAATGACTCAGACGACGACGGCTTACTGGATGGCAATGAAGTAAACACACAAAACTCTAACCCCAACCTAGTCGACAGTGATGGCGATGGTTTACGTGATGACTATGAACTGCTCTACGGCCTGAATATAAACGTTAATGACGCCAATGACGATCTTGATTCAGACGGTCTTTCCAACCTGGCTGAAAAAAATAACAACTCCTTGCCAAATGATCCAGACAGTGATGGTGACCTGCTCAATGACGGCGATGAAATTGCCTTAGGCACCAGTGTACTCGTTAAAGATTCTGATGGTGATGGGCACACCGACGGGCAAGAAGTCAGCCTAGGCTCAAATCCATTGAGCACCGATAGCGATGGCGATGGCATTAACGACGATCAGGAAAGTCGTCCACTCTTCGATTCAGATAAAGATGGCCTAATTAACATAGCTGATATCGATTCAGACAACGATGGCTGGCTTGATGCCGATGAAATCGATGCCTTGTTGGATACTGATGGTGATGGCTTCGCCAATATGATCGACAGTGATTCTGATAACGATGTTATTCCTGATGGTAAAGAAATCGCACTAGGCAAGAACCCGTTAGACAGCAGTGACAATAATCCCATAGCGGACAGTGATGGCGACGGGATTACGGATGTCAACGAATTTGTAAACGGCACCGATCCAAATAAAGCCGACACTGACGACGACGGCTTAAGTGACAAATATGAGTTGGACAACGGCTTCGATCCGGTTAACCCAGCGGATGCTGCATTGGATGCTGATGGTGACAAGCTCAGCAATATACAAGAGTTTTTACTGGGTACGGATTTAAAAGACTTCGATAGTGATGATGATGGGTTAAGTGATTACATAGAACTGATTGTTTTCAGACTCGGCAACAAAGATATACCGAGTGGGCGTGGCTATACCCTAAATGAAGAACCCAATTTTGGCGCATTTCAAGTTCGCCATTTAGATGGAGACACCCTCGAATTCTACGAGACAGACAGTATATTTGAAAATCTGAATTTTGCTACGTTAGCCGCGCATTGGACTTACGACACCGATCCGACTAACCCAGGCGGTGGTCCAACGGGTCCTGTTGGCCTTCCTGCTTTTCCTAGCATGTCGTGTATTCATTATGCACCGAGTGAAGCGTATACACTTACAACACATAATGCGCTCATTGATGACGTCGACCGCGATGGATTAAAAGATGGTGAAGAAAATAATTTTGGTATCGATCAAGGCTTTTTAGAGGCTTCGGCTTCTGCCAGTGCTTTACTGTTTAGCCAAGAATTATTTGGTGACCCTTATCCGGGTGATGCCATATTTGCCATATATGAAACCAACGACCCAGATGATGCCGACGGGTACGATATCGTTATTTTCGATAACAGCGGTGCCGATTATTCTCTTCGTATCGGTCAACTGGCTTCGCCGAGTCGACAATACATCATCGATCGCAAAGCAGCGGGGGAAGTCCCCATATTCGTCGCGTGGGATGGCAACGCAGATGGGATTCCGAATATTTTTCAGACCATCGACCGCAAAGACTGCTTGAGCCAAAAAGTGGTGGAAGACTTGGGGTTGGATGCTTATCAACATGCCGATTTTGATGGCGACAATCTGTCCGATGCCTATGAAATTCTGGTTCTTGGCAGTAACCCGAAAAGCAATGATACCGATAACGATGGAGTAAGTGACAATCGCGAAGCGATGCCAGATTTCATTGTCGTTGGCGGGGCAAATGATCCGCTAAACTTCATCTCTTCTTTCGACACCGTAAGAAGCTGTCATTCAAACCTATTCGAAGCGGATACTGATGGAGACGGTTTAAGCGATGGCATCGAGTGTGACAATGGGATGTCGACAACGTCTAATGATAGCGATGGTGATGGTCTGCTTGATAACCAAGAAGTGCGTATTTGCGGCAGGGATGAAGCAGGATGTAGGGAAGGCGACTTGGTCCGAATGAGTAATCCCGTCGGCACCGATACTGACGCTGATGGCATTCCAGATGGCAAGGATCTTCACATACTCAACCCCGATTTCGATTTAGATGGAATCCTAGACGGCAAAGAGCTAACGGTTGGTTACAACGTTTCAACTCAACATTTCAGCTCGTCCGCTGGCAGCGACTTCATACCAAGCACTTTCACAATGGGTATTCCTGATAACGCGATCGCTTATCGAATATTGGTGGAACTTGAACCGACAGTAATCAATCAAGATGTCGACGCATTTTTAGCCGGATTACCGGGTGAGATTACCAACCATTCCGTTCATCCATATGGTACACAGTTTATCGCGAACAATGTCATCGAAACGGTATCCGGACAAACCAGTATTGATGTCGACTTGAGTGGTAACCACATTCGAGTTTTGAATGTCTACCTAATTGGCTACTCAGAGCTGGACGTAATACCAGCAATTCCAACACTGGCAACCCGAAAAGATTCTGACCTAGACGGTATTGTTGATAATCAAGAATCGTTAGAAACACTTTGGTTGTCAGCCGAGCATTACAATAGTGAATCTGCGACGGTAACGAGCAACCGCAACGCACTAAATGGTCAAGCTATTCAAATTCAAGGGGCGACAGCAGGAGATCCCATCCTAACAATAACGTCTTCCGATCACTTTATTTCCGGGCTAAAAGCCACGAACTACGCTCTCTACATTCGAGCGTCTGAGGATAATTTAGGTGTTTCTCAGTCTATCGACGTGGATCTACGTTATTCCGGTGTTTTGGATAGCAGCACGAGCATTACCGATCTGTCACTTCATTATGATTGGAAGTACGTGGGCAGTGTTGATGCCACATCAGAATTTGAAATAGACGTGAAAACCAATATGACAGGGGACAGCCCGTTTATTGATGAGATCGCTTTTGTTCCGCAAAGCTTTACACCAAGTACCATTACTTTAGAAAATTACGACAATTTTGAAGAAACCAGACGTATTCCCAATGTAACTGGAACCGTTCAATTACATCGTGATTTACCCTGGGGCTTAAGTGCGCCAATGCAAGCAGATACCGATGGCGACGGCTATCGCACCAACGCAGGTATTCTCGCTGGCTCAGTGGGCTGGTTGACGGATGGCTTTGAACGGCAATTAGGTCTAAACAGCTTTGATATTGATTCTGATCTGGATTATCGATTAGAGGATCCCGATCGATTTGAATCTGTAACTGTGTCTGGAAATTCATTGATTGTTGTAGGCACACCCGATGGGGTTGCCGATTTTACGGATAGTAACGATCCCAGCCCGACACCGCTAGACAGTGACGCAGATGGAATCGATGACGCCGTCGAGCAAGCTTCCCAGTTACTGCGTTTAAGAAACGCTTGTATCGCCGCAAGCGCTGCTCCTGATATTGATTGCCCAGAGTCGAATTTTGACGACCTCTCTGATCTCTCAACCTATTGTACTGATGCACTCGATGGGTCTGGTGCATTGCCACTTTGCGATTACGTGGATGACGACAGAGATGATGATGGTATTCCGGATGGTTTGGAAGATCGTAACGGAAACGGATTGGTTGAAGCGAATGAGTCCGACCCCAACAAACTGGACACAGATAACGATTGTATTTCTGATGGTGTAGAACTTGGTCTCAGCTGCCCCATTGGCCAACATACGTTAATGCCTGTTGGCGCTGAAACCTGCGACGGCAATACCTACACCAATGTGACTGTTGGCGGTAAGCCCGAGGCGACAACCGGTTACGGTGGATTTACTCCTGATGCAGACAGTAATACGACTTCAAACCCAGCTTTAGTGGACACTGATGGTGATGGCATCAGCGATGGTAATGGGTCGGATGGGCTAGGCTTGCATGTTGGAGGAAACTATTTTGGGGAAGACAATAACTGTAATGGGCGCGTAGACATAGGTGAAAGTGACCCATCTCTTAAAGACACAGATGGCGATGGCTACCCCGATAATAGCGAGCGCATTGCAGGCACCAATCCTCAAAATACGGACAGCGACGGCGACGGTCTCAGTGATTACGACGAAATCAATCAATTCAACACCGATCCGCTCGTTGCCGATACGGATGGTGACGGGTTAATTGACGGTGCTGAGGTCAATCGTGCTGGTGGAGCCACTAACCCTAGAAATGCCGACACAGATGGCGATGGCATAAACGACGAAGAAGAAATACTGGGTACATCTAGCCGGTATCAGTGCGGAACGGATTTCCATCAAATTTGCGGTGACGAAGGGAATTGTATTCCTAGAGCAATTTGTGGGTCTGGGTCGTCGACAGGTGCTTTCCTTTGCAACTTTGATGCGTATTGCGCACAGCAAACGGCGATGACAGAAGCGCAGTGTTTAAGCTCTTACGCGACCTGTCAGGTTTCGCCAACCGATCCCCTCCAGAAGGATTCAGATGCCGACGGATTGCCCGATTTACGTGAATTAACTTTGTCGAAAACCAATCCAAACAATCTCGACACCGATGGAGATGGGTTAAGCGATCACGTTGAGTACTATACGTTACCACCTCTTCGCAAAAGCTGGCTTGCGGATCCAAGACAATACGATACGGATAAAGACAGCGTGAACGATGGGGTTGAAGTGGGGCAAGGGAGCAACCCAAACAACGTAAGCGATGTACCTAGTATTGTGTATATTGGCACTTACGGTCTGGTCTTCGATCTCAGACAGTTCACGCTGAACGACGGTGTTTTTGTTCGAACAGGTTCAGAAATCCCGTTAACCTGCTTCAATCTGCCGTCTCCACCCACTTATATCGATGGTGAAATTCGTATTCGTTCAACCGAGCAAGGCTACGTTATGAATGTGGTCGGAGATATGTATTTGAGCGGCTATGGCAAGCCTAAGCTGTGGACACAAGTAAACAGCGGCGCGACCAGCTTTGATGAAAATTACCAAACAGCGTCTGTTGCCATTGAAGATTTCAGTGTGCCAGGTATGGAACTCGATCTTTCAGACGGATCAAAACTGCGGTTTGGTCGTTTGACCTCAATAGACGTATGTAGCCCTGTCTTAACACAGCCAAGTGGGACACTTGTACTGCCAGCACCTGTTTCTGGGAACGGAGCATCAGTGGCACAATATACTCTAAGCGATATCAAACTCTCGACCGCCACGGAAGAATTTAAAGTATTGCGTTTAAGGCAAGAAATACCTGTTCCAGCAGGTACGCCTTCAGAGCAAGCCTCACTTTATCATGTCGACTATGTGGGGGATTTAACCTTTAACCCAGAGTTAGGCTCTTTGATGGGGAACGGCACCATATTAATGCCACTACTTTCCGACGAGCCGATATTGCCGTACAACTCGCCCATTGCATTCGAAGACATCACCACGTCTGTCCCTAAGGTTGATTTAACCGTGGGAGATAGCTTTACCATCGAATTTGGAAAGTTCTCCGACGGTGGCTTGTTGAGCAATTTGAACATAGACCTATCTAAGGGCGGTAAATGTCGTATAGAAGGAGATTTCAGCGACCCAACATTCATCTGCAAGATCAAACGAACCAAGCAAGGCGCGTATGAATTAGAGGGAGAGATTTCCGTTAACCCTGCAGGGCGCTTGCAGTTTGTCGGTAACTGGGCAAATAACCCTGATAGATCATGGCGAGATCTGGTCTTTGATCATCAACCGATAGCCAGCCAAATACCAAACTCAGACAACGGACAATTGGATTTCACAGGAACCCTCACGGTGCCCGTGACCAATCTGCCACTAGAATGGCGACTTGATGGTCAGATGCTGTCGGACATCAGTACGCGTGATGGGGATCCGTTATTCACTGGTATGAACGGCACGCTTAACCTCAATATTCGCAAAGCTGCTGAAATTGAAGAAGCCATAAACTCGCCGGTACAGCTTGGTTTAGAGGTGGGGCAGGCGGGCGTCGCTATGATCTACAGTGGCGCGACACCACAATTTATGTCGTTCTACACAGAGCAAGGCATAAAAATGCGCGGTGTGCCTGTCGTGGAGTCGCTTTTTGATCTGGCAGTGAGGGCTGGGGCAACTTGTGATTGCGTCAACAACGGTCTGATCGACTTAACTAACGGGATCGTACAGGGCAATAATCAAATTGCCTTAATGCCTGGTCAATTTGGTGAGCTCTCCTATACGTTAACACCGCCCATCAAAGTCAGCCCTAATACAGGTCGATTTAACTACATAGATGGCACAGCTGGCGGTATGGAGCTAGAAGGTCGCTACGTTTTCCGTTTTTACGAACTAGAGCCGATCGAAACAACCATTGAGGGCGATATTGGTTTTGACGGAGAGTTTCTGTTTAGCGGTACGGCCACAGCTGGTTTCGGTATACCCAGTTTAGCGAATCTGCATTTTGGCAGCAGTACAGTAACCGTAACGGATAAAGACTTCAAAGCAGAAGGCAACATCAATATTCCAGGTCTAGGCGACATGACTGGACGCATTGAAATAGACAGACCCAGTTTAGGTGTTTACTCGCCGACAGAGTTCTCCTTTCCAAGAGCACGCTTTAGCGCGACCGGTAATGTCTCGATTGGAGGGTATACCTTTTCAGAGGTGACCGCTTCTGCTCAAGCCTATTTGCCTAATCGTGGTGGAAGTATTTTCCCATCACAAGGCTTACATCTGTCTGGAAAAATGCAGCTGCCCATTGGAGCGGGTGGCAGTTTGGTGTCGGTAGAGATGTCTGGGATATATAAATCGCCTACCGATTGGGAGTTTACCGCGACGAACAAGGCACTGAATGTTTTAGGTTTCGCTGCAAATGGCAATGTAACGCTTTCCTCTAGTACTGGGCTAGTGATGGTCACCGAATTTTCCGTTCCGTTATTTCCAGAATTCAGGTGGGTAATACACGCGCAACCTAATGGTGCTATGTCGGCAACTGGGCAAAGGGTAGGGAATGGCGCTCTTGGAAATAACAGCCCAATTGCGTTAGGTAGCGGGATCATGACCATTTATAAATCAAGTGGTGCGGACATTCCTGATATTCAGTTCAAAGGCAATTTGATTGTCAAAATACCGGGAACAAGCTATCGAATGGATGCAGCGGATGTCACTCTCAATATCGCGCTGGACGGCAGTTTTGCATTCCGAACAGATTTTGACATTTTCGGACAAACCATGGGGGTAGATACCAGCTTTGGTCGGAGTGGTACCAGCATGAATGGTAGCGTTAGTTTAGGAAACTTTGGCCCTTTTTATGCCACGATGAAAATGTCGTTCAACACGTTAGGGCAATTCCGTTTGATTGCAGATACCACGCTAGGTGCGGTACACATTGGCACTAACGGCTGCTTTGGCGTTAGGGTTGGGGTTTGGAAATTGAAGAAAACCGTTACCGTATGTATTTAGAAAAGATCGGTCTTTACGGTGTTGCGCTACATGGAAAAAAGCAGCAATGAAGTAAATTACAAGAAACGAACTGTATTATTTGTTTCAGCTTAAGTAATTCATGGGAGGATAAATGAATAAGTGTACTGAGTTTGCGGTATTTCAAGTTGAAAAAGACAATGTGAGCAGAGCGATTGAACTGAGCGAGACCATATTTTTGGAAATGAATGAATCTGAACAGGTCATTATTTCATCCAACATATTGGTAAAAACAGATAACCCTGAAGAAATCTGCTGGCACCTTGAATGGATCAGTGAAAAAGCAGCCAAAGAAACGACAGAAAAGTGGCCGTCATTCCCAAGTACAAAGGCGTTTCAAGGTATAGTTGTCAAAGACATATACTATGGTCATTTCGCCGATAGGCTAAATAAATAGCACACACTGAAAAGAAGTTTACCTAGAATACATCGTGTGCGTCTTAAACAAGGCGTTATAAGTCGCAAAAAAAACGATACCTATGGCATAAGAGATAGGGTGTTAAACAGACAAGGAACGCCAATTGGATTTTACGGAAGTCAAAAGTAATGAAGTTCCCCTTCGTCTATTACTAGAAGCAGACCCTTCTGAGAAGAGCATTTCGTCGTACTTGGAAAGATCTTGGTGTTTCGCTGCTGTAGAAAATAGCGAAATAATAGGCGCTTGTGTGGTGAAGTTGAAAAGCTTCGATGTTGCGGAAATCTACAACATATCCATTACACCTAACCATCAAGGGCGCGGTATCGGTTCAGAGCTATTGCGGTACACGTTGGCTGAGTTACGGTTTAAAAATGTAAAAAAAGTAGAGCTCGGTACGGGCACATTTGGATACCAATTATCTTATTATCAACGAATGGGCTTCAGAGTCGATTCTGTTGCTAAAGATCATTTCCTGCTTAATTATCCAGATGCAATCTTTGAAAATGGCATACAGCATAAAGATATGTTGAGGCTCTATTTAAATCTTGAGTAATCAGGCTAACAACCGGTAGTTCGGCGTCAGACAACCAATAACCCAAGTTAACTCTTCTTTGTTAGATAAGTCGCTGAACCAAGTATCTTGAGGTTACTTTGGAATAAATATCAAGCTCATGAGGTTTCCATGAAAAATACGGTTTTAATTGATTTTGATGGGGTTATTCGTCACTGGTCAAACGTTGAATTGGATGAATTAGCCATACAACTCGGTCTAAACAGTAATCCACTGTTTTCATGTGCATTTTCGGAAAAACAACTTCAGCCTGCAATAACTGGAAAAATTACTCACGAAGAGTGGTGCGCAAATATTAAGATTGAGCTAGCTGAAGGGTTCGGCGATGAAATAGCTACGAGCTTGGTAAACAAATGGTCACAACAAAAATCGGTGATTGATCTAGATTTTGTCAATAGTATTCGCAACTTAAATACAAGTATACGAATTGTATTAGTTACTAATGCGACTAGCCGCTTAAATTCCGATCTCTCCAATTCCGCCTTAGAAGGGGTATTTGATAAGGTCATCAATTCGTCTGATATCGGTATTGCCAAGCCTTCACCATCATTTTTTGGTCAAGCGAATGAAGTCACCCTTCCTTCTGGAAAAACAGAGCAAAGTTCAAAAATGCGCTTAATCATTTGATCAACGTTTAAGCCTATGTTGATGCTAAATTTGTTTGGATAAACGATTTTAAGAGGAAGGGAGCGCACTATGTTGGGAAAATACGGATTTATCGTCAAAGCAAACAACTACCGCCATACAAAAGATAGTGCAAGGCTCGATACTGAAGGCTTTTCCACACAAGTCGTTTGTGTGAGTACCGACCAAGAAGCCATTCTCGTAGCAGAAACAATGGTAAACCAAGGCATTCAGGTTATAGAGTTGTGCGGGGGATTTGGTCAGGAAAGTGCTGAGTTTGTTATCGCACAATTAGACACTCAAGTCCCCATTGGTTATGTCACATTTAATAGTGAAGAACAGCAGAAGTTAACTCGCCTTATCCCTAATTCCGACTAACAAAAAGAGAATCATGAATCCCACTCCTACATTAAAAAACCATACGTTGACTTTACGCGCGATTACCCAACACGATACCAATGATCTATTTGAAATTTATGGAGATGCGAGAGTCATGGAGTTCGCATCCGATCCTACATTTACAACTATCAGTATGGTTAAACAAATGATGGAGAGCGTTAATAAACTCAAGGCGTCGGGGAAGTCGTATGAATGGGCGATTGTGGAGAACCAATCTCGCAAGGTCATTGGGACATGCGGTATTCACTCTTTTAGTGATTGTGGCACAGTTTGCGAAGTAGGTTGCCTCTTA
Organism: Vibrio penaeicida; assembly: GCF_019977755.1. NCBI lineage: Bacteria > Pseudomonadati > Pseudomonadota > Gammaproteobacteria > Vibrionales > Vibrionaceae > Vibrio > Vibrio penaeicida. The sequence continues at coordinate 2,000,324 of NZ_AP025144.1, forward strand.
AATGCGTCATTTTGGCGGCAAGGGATCATGTTCGAAGCGCTTCTGTTACTTTTTCAACACGCTAAGGAAAGTGGAATTAAAACCGTTGTGGCGGACATTGATGGTGATAACCATAGCTCTATTGCACTGTTTGAAAAACTAGGCTTTCAGCAAGAAGAAGATGGCTTCCAACGGGGGCTTTAGATCCGCTATAAAACGGGTTTCCTTGGATATACAAGGAAACCGACAAACAAATTTCCACCGAGAGAATCTCTTCCTAAACATCAAAAAATGCGACTTAATACCTAAACTGCCCAACAATCATTTCTAATCGACCTGCGGCTTGACTTACCTCTCCACTGTTTTGGACAGATACATTCACGGCTTGCTTAGTATTGTTGGCCAAATCGGCTATGTGAGTGATGTTTCTGTCTATATCTGCCGAAACCATGGCTTGCTCTTCCGATGCCGTTGCGATTTGTGAGTTCATATCAAAAATGGCGCTGACTTCCTCGACGATTCGCTGAATAGCTTTAACAGCATTGATGGTTTGCTGATTCGTGTTTCCTGCTTGCGACAAACTTTCTTGCATTAGGTTTACGGTGTTTTTTACGCCAATTGATAAGCCACTGATGGTCTCTTCGATGACTTTTGTGGAATCTGTGGTTCGTTTTGCAAGTTGCCTTACTTCATCGGCGACAACAGCAAAACCTCGTCCATTCTCACCGGCACGGGCTGCTTCAATCGCAGCATTTAACGCGAGTAGATTCGTTTGCTCGGTAATTTCGCTGATCACAGAGACAACGGATTGAATCTCGGTGCTTTGTTGTTCCAGCTGCAGCACCAAGTTTTGTGAGTTGGTAATATTGTCGGTGAGCCCTTGAATGCTGTCTCCAGCAATGTGACTAAGGCGCATACTTTCTTCTGCATCCATCTTCACTTTGTGAGCAGTACTTGCTGCATTTTCAATGTTCGATGCAATCTCATTCGTGGTCATCAGCATCTGGTTAACAGCGGTGGCGATAGAAGAGGATTCTAACTGCTGCTGCTCTGCGTTATCCAAACTCGTATTGGCAGCAACCTGAGAAGATTCGGCAGCGTGAGCAAGTTGTACCGTCACTGCTGCCATTTCGAGGATACTGTCTTGAAGCTTGCCAACAAATTTATCAAACGACTGGCTAAGCTGAGCAAGTTCATCTTTCCCGTCATCATTCATACGAACGGTTAAATCGCCTTCACCTTCCGCGATATTGCGCATCATGTTTCGAACATTAATAAGGCGATTGGATATCTGGAAACTTAACAAGATAAGCAAAGACGAAATAAACAGCCCAATGCCAATACCAAAACTGCGAAGTTTGACTTTGGCTTCACCACGTAACTGATTGACCAGAGCGCCTATCTGAGCTTGCATTTTGTTTAAGCTGTCCTCTGTTCCGTGCACATTCTTTCGTAGCTCACCACGCATACCGCTATTGTGATCTAAGCCCAATGCTTTACAGGCTTCATAAAGTTCACCAAACGCTTCTCGATAATCGTTTGATGCCAAGCTGATGGCATCACCCATTGCCGTTGATAATGGCTGAGCTTGAATTTTGCTGTGGAACGTTTGCCAATGCTTTTGAACCTGCTGGAATTGTTCGTGACGCTGCGTTAAGAAAAATCGATTTTGGCTGTCTACCAAGCGTAAGAAATCATTGGAGAGGCTAGGGCGATCCGCCGATATTAGGAGGTTATTGAGCTTTACTTCTTTAGCATTGAGATCCCCAAGCAATCCAGAGGTTTCATCTAGCCCAATATAAGACATCTGCGTAGCCAGTCGATTGAACTGGTTTAGGTACTGCTCCAAAGTACGTTCAATATGGTCGAAATCGGTATTACTTTGGGTTGCGTATTGTGCCAGCTGGTTATCCAAGTTACTCACCCTAGAAAGGAGTGAATTGTAACTGGATTCAAATTTCTTAATGTATTTCGGGTCTTTACGTGCCAAGAAGTCTTTTTCATGTCGTCGAAGTAGGAGAAGCTCTGTTTCACTTTGTGCATTTTGCTCTGCTGCAAATTGAAGGCTTTCTAGTTCCTGGATGATGCTGCTTTCGTAAGCCGCATAGGCAACTATACAAACCAATAGCGATACGGTGACCGCCAGCAGCTTTGTCTTAATCTTGAATTGCGAGAGTGCACTTGCGCTGTTTTTTTTCAATGGCATACCTAGCTCCTTGACCCAAAAGATGTCATTTACCGTATGCACTCGCACAGGCAAATTCGCTTTCATTGGTTGGACTGACGTTAAATAAAACGATACGGCATGATTCGTTAAATCAAATAAGCGACTGCCGGCTAAGATCAACCGATCTCAAATGTTACAGTTATATTTATTTTTTATGACAGGCAGTACTATTAACAGATAGCATGATATTTATAGAATGCAAGAAGGTGCTTATTAGCACCTTCTTAAATAGGAAGAAAATTTATTTTCTGGCGAGGGTTTATTGATTTCCTTTTACATCAAATTCCACTTTTTCTACTCCAGTAAATACCTGAAAACGCAATCCTTTTGCTCGTGCAATGGTCGTGATACCAAATTTTCTGGCCAAATCCAGACCCATTTGAGTGACACCAGATCGTGATAGCAAAACAGGAATACCCATTTGAGCCACTTTAATGACCATCTCTGATGTCAATCGACCCGTTGTATAGAAGATTTTGTCTTCTCCTGACTCCTGATTTAGCCACATTTCCCCAGCTAAGGTATCCACAGCATTGTGACGCCCGACATCTTCAACAAAAGAGAGAATGTCTTCTCGTCGGCACACAGCGCAACCATGAACACCGCCTGCTTTTTTATACGTGTCGTTGTGATGGGTTAGCGCCTCTAACGAGGCATAAATATCAGACTGTTTGGTCACTACGTTCGGAACTTGGTAGTTTTCCAGCTTTTTCATTACATTGCCGTACATGGTGCCCTGGCCACATCCCGACGTGACTGTTTTCTTCTTTAGCGCTTTTTCTAAGTGATCGGTATTTTCTTTGGTGATCACGGCTGCTGTACCAGTTTCCCAATCAATAATGACAGACTCAATGGCCGAAGGATCTTCAATAAAGCTTTGGTTTTTTAAGTAACCCAAAACCAAAGCTTCAGGGCGTGAACCTAACGTCATCAAGGTTACAATTTCTTTCCAGTTCAGCATGACAGTGATAGGGCGCTCACATGCGATTTCTTTAACCATGCGCTCGCCATACTCATCAAACACCTCAACTTCTTGAGTTGGAGATGGGGTATTTCCGCTTTTTATTATTTTGGGTTGGTAAGACACAGAGATTCCTTAACAGAGTGTTCTTTTTGAGTTCATTACAGCAATAACCCTGCCATTTTGTTTTGCCTTAATGCTCGTGCGTAGCTTTTGTTCATAGCGTTGGCGTAAGAATTGCTTCGACTGCTATGAGTATCAAAGTCTGAGTATAAGATGAGAATTGAAATGTCATTGGAAAAGAGTGAAAACCTTTGGACAATTGAATGCCAACTCGAGAGCCAGAACGTAGGAGAAGGGCGCTGGGTAACCCAACAATGGGAATGGAAAGGTGTGGATCTAAAGCCAACCGAACCAAACCCATTAACTCTGGCGTTAGAGCTGTATAAAGATGAACGGACAGACTATCGGTTTAATCTAAGCTCGGTTCAACCCAAGCTATTCCTCGCTTTAGAAAACCTAGACACCTTAGAACCAGTGAAACTCACTGCATCTCAATCGGTTGCTGCCAGTTACCTTGATGGCGATTATTTAGTGCTTTCCATCGAAATGCCCTTGCCGATTCAAGCGTGGATGGAAGCGTTCATAGGGCGGCATGGTGAACTTTTAGAACAGAAACGTAAAAAACGTAAAGGGGCGGGCAGAGCCAGTGGCAAGTGATTTTTTAAAGCGTTGGTCGCAGCGCAAATTACAAGAAGACGACAAACAACAAACGTTGCTTACAAGCGAAGAATACAGCCTTTTAGACAAAGAAGACGAGGACATAGTCGATATCGCGGATGCTGAGGCTATTGAAGAAACTGACGTTTACGAAAATGCGGGCGCTTGCGAAAGTAAAACGTCTACAGAACTTCCGCTAGAAGATGAAGATCCATCGGATGAGCCATCTGTAGCAACGTTATTGAGCAAAGGAGCAGAAACAGCCGTTAAGAAAGCCGCATTAAAAAAGCTTTTCCTAAGTGGCAAATTCAGTGAGGTCGACGCCTTGAATGACTACGATCACGACTATTCGAAGGTAGGCAACCTCACCCAAGAAGCCGCTGAAAAGCTAAGAGGCTGGGTGAAAGAGCAGTTAGACGAAGAGACTGAAGAAGAAAATAAAGAAATAGCTAAGAAAGACAGGGAATTAAAGGAAAATGAAAGTACAAGCTCTGAAGAATTATTACCGCAGTCAGAAGCGCTTGAAGCAAACTCTGGTGAACCAAAAATAGAAGAAAATAAGCCTCAAGCTGAAGAAATTGAGCCTAGTTCAGGAGTGAACGAGACAAAATATACCACATAGAAAGTAGGTACATTTTGACTCCTTGCTTATAAAACAACCTGCGACAAATTGTCACAACCATTTAACCTTGCGCACAAAACGCAAACATCAAATACACCATTTTTTCAATAGACTGCGGTTGGATCGCTAATTGCTTTACTGGTTCTTAAATGAGCGGAATACACGCTCACACATGGAACATAAAGCGATGTTAGAACCAAAAGCAATGTTAAAACAAAAAATTCAAAATGCTTCTAGCGTGAATGGACGAGCAAGAGCAGCAGCGTTAACCAACACTGTGGAGCTGACCAACCTAATTCCCCCAACGGTCAGCTACCACAGTGGGGGTCACACACTGGTTATTGGTCCATTTTCAATCCTTTCCGAGATCGAAATGCAGCTTGATTCACTTTCATCTCTTACCCTGCTGTGTACCGAACAAGATGCCGATAGAAGCCAGCTGATCGATCCGTCTCGCCTCTATTTTGGTCAACAGCCCAACGTTCAAGGTTTTCTTGGTGCCTTTAAGGTTACCGTGAACCATCATGGAACTGACGTGAATTTAGCTACGGCAGCTATTGGTCACGACTGCTTCGATATTGTGCTGGATATGACTCTTAACGGCATAATGAGCGAAGAAGTGCCTGTACCCGGTTATTTCCCATGTGGACGTGGATACCCAACGTTACCTGAAGCCTTAGAGTCCATACCAGATCTCATGGGTACGTTTGATAAGCCTAAGTATTTCCGATTAGATACCGACAAATGCGCCCACAGCTCGCGCGGTATTAAAGGGTGTGACCGCTGTGTAGACGCCTGCCCAGCAGGCGCACTTACGAGCGATGGTAATGACCAAATTGGGCATAAGATTCAGATAAATCCTTACCTATGCCAAGGCGTTGGAACTTGTGCAACAGCCTGTCCAACAGAAGCGATCCACTACGCCATTCCCGAACCTGTTCAAACCCAATCGTTCGTTGAAAAGCTGCTAGCCAATTATAAAGAGGCGGGTGGGGAGAACCCCATCATTTTGTTTTGTAGCAGTCGACACGAAAGTTACAACGCGATGGCGTTAGATTCGCTACCTGACAACGTTATACCCGTTGAACTAGAGGAACTGCCTTCAGTAGGAATGGATACGTGGTTCGCAGCATTAGTCAATAGCGCAGGTCAGGTGATGTTTGCTGCCAGTAAAAAAATGCCTCCGACAATTCTAAGAGTGTTAGGGCAAGAAGTAGATACCGCCCAAACACTGCTTAGCCAAATGAACTTAGATCCTTCTCGTATTCAAATTTTGTATTTAGAAGAGCTGAAAGACGGTGAGCCTATTTTGCGAGATTCTCATCAAATGCCTTCTCTTTTAAGTACACCAGTTGGTGTATTAAACGGTTCGAAAAGAGAGCGCCTTTACTTAGCACTCGATTCACTAGCGGCTAGCCACATTCCCGTTCAAACCATTACCAACATTCCGACCAGTGCGCCTTTTGGCAATGTAAGTTGTGTCGGTAAAGATTGCACTTTATGCATGGGCTGCGTTGCGGTGTGTCCAACAGGGGCACTTCATAATGACGGTGTTTCACCACAACTAAACTTTGTGGAGCAAGACTGCATTCAATGTGGAATGTGTGAAAAAGCCTGTCCAGAGAACGCGCTAACACTTACACCAAGGTTTAACTGGGACGCAACCCAGCGCAAACAGGTTCAAGTTATTCATCAAGAAAAAGCCGCAGAATGTTTACGATGTGGTAAACAATTCGCCCCTCAATCTATGATCGACATGCTTCAAAACAAGTTACGCGGTCACTCCCATTTTTCTGATGAGTTAGCCATTAACAGGATTGCAATGTGCGAGGACTGCCGTGTCGTCGATATGTTTAATAGCTTGGCTGACCAGCCTGAAAAGCAGCTCAATGTGTAAGGGAAGCGAATGAACGACACTCACCCAGTCCAACCTCAAACATCAGTCCATTCACAAGAATCAGTGCATTCTCAAACCTCAATGCGTTCTGATATCTATGCGCTACTTGCCACTGTGTTTCGTGCTGCACCCAGCCAAGAAGTGCTGGATTGGATAAAAGAGCTCGAAGTCAGCGAGCACGCTGATAGCAAAATGGCGAAAGCATGGAACAACTTAAGAAACGCCGCTGGTTTGTATACCCACGAAGATATTCAACAGGAATACCAAGATCTGTTTATAGGAATTGGGCGAGGTGAAGTGATGCCTTTTGCTTCGTGGCACTTAACCGGTTCTTTAATGGAAAAACCACTTGCTGCGATTCGACAAGATCTCATGCGAATGGGGTTCACTCGAAACGATGAAACGAAAGAACCGGAAGACCATTTAGCTGCATTGTGCGAAGTCATGTCTTTACTGGATTCTGAGACGGAGCAAAACGCGTTTTTTAACCGCCATATTCAACCTTGGTTTGAATCATTAGCTAGGCAAATTCGGGAAGCAGAAAGCGCTCGTTTTTACGCCGCTATGGCAACCGTATTACACCAATTCTTGCTTATTGAGCAGGTTCGCTTTGCGCGAGTACCTGTTCGAGAAGCGTAGATGAAAACGAATGAATAACTAGAGATGCAGAGCATCCACTCAATGGGCACTGAATCATGGAGCACCCTATGAAAGATAAACAAGCCATCGATACACGCCGCCGAGATCTGCTTAAGGGATTAAGTACGGCAGCAGTAGCCGGCACGCTTGCCGCAGGGACATCTACGGCCGCTTCAGCAAACGAAGCTAAGCCAGAGGTGGAAGAGACAACCACTGGATATAAAGAAACTCAACATATCCGTGATTATTACGACACCCTATAAGGAGCAATGGAATGAAACTTACCAAGCGTTCCGATAGCGTAAACAAGGAAGAAAGCCAAATCGGATTGAGCCGTCGTTCTTTTATGAAGAACTCGACACTGGCAGCAGGGGGAGCCGCTGTCGGCGCTTCTATGTTTGCGCCGGGGATGATGCGCAAGGCAAACGCAAAAACCGTCGCCTCAACGGTACCCACCGAAATTAAGCGCACCATCTGTTCACACTGTTCTGTAGGTTGCGGCATTTACGCCGAGGTACAAAATGGCGTGTGGACAGGGCAAGAACCTGCGTTTGATCACCCATTTAATGCGGGTGGGCACTGCGCCAAAGGTGCAGCTCTGCGTGAGCACGGACATGGGGAAAGACGCCTCAAATACCCAATGAAGTTAGAAGGCGGTAAATGGAAGCAAATGAGCTGGGAAGATGCCATCGAAGAAATTGGTAATAAAACGCTCGAAATTCGTAAAGAGTCGGGTCCTGATTCTGTTTACTTCTTAGGCAGTGCAAAACACAGCAACGAACAAGCTTACATGTTCCGTAAGATGGCCTCCTTGTGGGGAACCAATAACGTCGACCACCAAGCGCGTATTTGTCACTCCACCACGGTCGCTGGTGTAGCGAACACTTGGGGTTACGGTGCGATGACCAACTCCTTTAACGACATGCATAACTGCAAGTCCATGCTGTTTATTGGCTCTAACCCAGCGGAAGCACACCCCGTTGCGATGCAGCATATTCTCATCGCAAAAGAAAAGAACAACTGTAAGATCGTGGTTGCGGATCCTCGCCGTACGCGTACCGCAGCTAAATCCGATCATTACGTATCCCTTCGTCCTGGCTCTGATGTCGCGTTCATTTGGGGCATTTTATGGCATGTATTCAAAAACAACTGGGAAGACAAAGAGTTCATTCGCCAGCGCGTTTTTGGCATGGACGAAATCAAGAAAGAAGTCGCTCGCTGGACACCGGAAGAAGTTGAGCGTGTTGCTGGCGTAAGTGAAAAAGAAGTCTATAAAACAGCCAAACTCCTATCAGAGAACAGACCCGGGTGCGTAGTATGGTGTATGGGCGGAACTCAACACACCACAGGTAACAACAATACTCGTGCTTACTGCGTGCTTGAATTGGCGCTGGGCAACATCGGTAAGAGTGGCGGTGGCGCGAATATCTTCCGTGGTCACGATAATGTACAAGGCGCGACAGACTTAGGCGTCCTTTCTCATACGCTACCAGGATATTACGGGCTGTCGAATGGCGCTTGGAAACACTGGTCAAAGGTGTGGGATTTGGATTACGACTGGGTACAAAAGCGCTTCGATCAAGACGAATACCGCGGTAAAAAGCCGATGAACAACATGGGTATCCCTGTTTCGCGTTGGATTGATGGCGTACTAGAAAACAAAGACGCCATCGAGCAGAAAGACAACATTCGCGCCATGTTCTATTGGGGGCACGCCGTAAACTCCCAAACTCGTGGTGTTGAAATGAAGAAAGCGATGGAACAGTTGGACATGATGGTGATTGTCGATCCTTATCCAACCGTTGCTGCTGTAATGAATGATCGTAAAGACGGTATCTACTTGTTGCCTGCCACCACACAATTCGAAACCTATGGCAGCGTAACGGCGTCTAACCGATCCTTGCAATGGCGAGACAAAGTGGTTGAGCCTTTGTTTGAATCGAAACCCGATCACGAAATCATGTATCTGCTTTCTAAAAAGCTCGGCTTTTCTGATCAGCTGTTCAAAAACATCAAAGTGAATAAGAACGAACCTTTGGTGGAGGACATCACCCGTGAGATCAACCGCGGTATGTGGACGATAGGCTATACAGGACAAAGCCCAGAGCGTTTGAAAGATCACCAGAAAAACTGGCACACGTTCCATAAAACATCGCTAGAAGCGGAAGGGGGACCCGCTCATGGTGAAACCTACGGGCTACCTTGGCCTTGTTGGGGAACACCAGAAATGAAACACCCTGGAACTCACATCCTTTACAACACATCCAAACCCGTGGCTGAAGGTGGTGGTAATTTCCGCGCTCGATTCGGAGTGGAGTTTGAGGGCAAAAACCTGCTCGCAGAAGACAGTTACTCGAAAGGCTGTGAACTGGAAGATGGGTTCCCAGAATTCAGCGACAAACTACTGAAATCTCTAGGTTGGTGGAATGATCTCACCGAAGCGGAGAAAGCCGCAGCGGAAGGAAAAAACTGGAAAACCGATCTTTCTGGGGGCATTCAAAGAGTCGCAATCAGTCATGGGTGTATTCCTTTTGGTAACGCGAAGGCACGCGCCGTCGTTTGGACTTTCCCCGATAGAGTGCCATTGCACAGAGAACCCCTTTACACGCCACGTCGTGATTTGGTTGCCGACTACCCAACGTGGGACGACAAAGAATCCATCTATCGTTTGCCGACGATGTACAAATCCATTCAGGACCAAGATAAATCCGCTAAGTACCCAATCATCCTTACGTCTGGGCGTTTGGTTGAATACGAAGGAGGGGGCGAGGAAACACGTTCAAACCCTTGGCTAGCTGAACTTCAACAAGAAATGTTTGTTGAGGTGAATCCGAAAGACGCGAACGACTTAGGATTCAGAGATGGCGATATGGTCTGGGTAGAAGGTGCTGAGAAAGGAAGAATTCACGTGAAAGCCATGGTTACACGCAGAGTGAAACCAGGTATGGCGTTTGTTCCTTTCCACTTTGGTGGCAAGTTCCAGGGTAAGGACCTACGCGATAAGTACCCTGAAGGCACGGATCCGTATGTTGTGGGTGAAGCTGCGAATACCGCGACCACCTACGGTTATGATCCCGTTACTCAAATGCAGGAGAGTAAGGTGACTCTCTGCAACATCAGTAAAGCGTAAGGAGTCATAAAATGGCTAAGATGAAATTCCTATGTGACACCAAGCGTTGTATTGAATGTAATGGTTGTGTCACCGCCTGTAAAAATGAAAACGATGATGCCCTTGAATGGGGCATTCAACGCCGCCGTGTTGTCACATTGAACGATGGGCAATCCGGTGAGAACTCCATTTCTGTTGCGTGTATGCACTGTACCGATGCGCCTTGTATGGCGGTGTGCCCTACAGATTGTTTCAGCCAAACCGAAGATGGCATTGTTCTACACAATAAAGATCTTTGTATTGGTTGCGGCTACTGTCTGTTTGCCTGCCCGTTTGGTGCGCCACAATTCCCTAGCACGTCGGCATTTGGCGAGCGTGGGAAAATGGACAAATGTACCTTCTGTGCTGGAGGTCCTGAGACAGAAAATGGCTCTACAGAGGAGCGCGCAAAATACGGTGCAAACCGCGTTGCTGAAGGGAAATTGCCCATGTGTGCAGAACTTTGCTCGACGAAAGCCTTGTTGGCTGGCGATGCGAATACCGTTTCGGACATTTTCCGTCAGAGGATGGTTGAGCGCGGCGGAAGAGGCGCAGGCTGGACTAATGGTGAAGATTTGGCATTTGACGCGACCAAAAGTTAGAGAGGCATAATGTTACATCGCATATTGATCGCTACTTTTGCGTTGTTTCTGGTGTTCGTCAGCAACCCTATATTTGCTGACGAATCCGCCAACGCGGAAAGAGAAATAGCCCAATTGGCGGGTGCCGATTACTGGCGACAAGTTAAAGATGGCGAAGAAGGGTACACCACGTCCAAGGGATTGGAGCACGGTATGCTCATCAATACGACTGGGCAACTATGGCGTGAAATAAGAAATAAATGGATAACACCCATTGGCGGCTACATGATCTTAGGTGCATTTGGTGCACTGCTGGCCTTCTATCTATGGGCAGGGCAAATCAAACTGTCTAAGGAGCGGACTGGCAATAAAGTACTGCGCTGGACACCTTTTGAGCGTGCGCTCCATTGGTATACCGCTTCATTGTTTCTCATTTTGGCGTTATCTGGGCTTATGCTGATGTATGGAAAATACATTATGATGCCCGTTGTATCGTCTAGCGTTTGGGGATTTATCATTAGCGCGGCGAAGATTTCGCATAACTATTTAGGACCACTATTTGTATTTGGTTTGGTTGGTATGCTCATCAAATGGATGAAAAACAACCTCTTCAACAAAGTCGATCTTGAATGGTTTAGGCAAGGTGGAGGCATTCTACCCAATGGTAAGCACCCTGAGGCAGATTTTTGTAACGGCGGTGAAAAGATATGGTTTTGGTTGCTCGCCACGGCAGGCGTGACCGTTTGTGTGACAGGGTTAATCATGGATTTCCCAATGTTCAACCAAACTCGCGAACTCATGCAGATTGTTAATGTGCTTCACGCCATATCGTCTCTAGGGCTGATAGCCGCTTCATTGGGGCATATTTACATCGGTACTGTCGGGACAGAAGGGGCACTAGAAGGCATGAAGACAGGTTATGTTGATGAAACATGGGCAAAACAGCACCACAACATCTGGTATAAAAAGGTGAAGAAGCAAGAGGGCGAAAGCTAATATTCAGCTTGCGCGTTCTCACTTAAAAAAACGGTCCTAAATTAGGACCGTTTTTTTGATGCATGCTGCTTTCCATGCCAAATCGTTCAAATTTGTTACGCAAAGCATGGCGACTATGGTTTGACTGAACATCATTGGGCTTTAGGGATTTTTAGTGTCACGTTTGTGAATTCATTCAGTTCTGACTCTATTCGTATTGAGCCGTGTAATTTTTGCATTACAAATTGCGCGATCGTTAATCCCAGCCCTGATGCATTCTTCTTTCCGTTGTTGGTGTAGAAAGGGTCGAATACCTTGGTCAGGGTTTCTTCATCGATACCCGTACCGTTATCTTTTATCGACAACCGAACAAACTGGTTATCAGACGAAGTTGCCACCTCAATTTTCGCATTGTCTTGGGGGCCCTTATTGTCGATCGACTCGATGGCATTCCTAAACACTACCTCAAGGACTTTGCGTACCATATTACGGTTGCCTACTACGACAAGTGATTCATCTATTTGCTTAATCACCTCAATGCCTTCTGGCTTCATGTAGAGGTCGTTGTCAGAAAAGACGCTCTGGAGCTTAAAGGGAGTCAGTTTTGCATCCAACGCTTTATCTGCGAAAACTCGCAAACTAAGAAGCACGTCTTTGACACGCAATAAACCTGCTTCTGAATCTTGAATCACCGCGTGTATGTCATCCAGTACTTCAGCGATATCCGTCTCTTCATAAAAGGTTGCAACAATTTCATGTTTTTGTTCATTATTTGGTTCAATAAACAACTGTTTGTGGAGCGCTAAAAGCGCAAGAATCGACTCGATGTATTGCTTTAGAGGCTCGAAATTCCCAAGAGTAGAACTAATAGGGTTATTCATTTCGTGCAAAAGACCAACGGCAATGCTGCTTAAGGAATGCATTTTCTCTGATTGGATTTGATCTTCATTATCCGATTGAATGTGGCTTAGTGAATCCTGTGCCTCTTGATACTTATGGCTTGTTTCCGTGATGGCATAGCGCCTTTCGAAGCTCGAATTCAATTGGGTGGACACTTGTTCCAGTATTTTTAAATTCGCAGTGTTGATCAGCTCTGGGTGTTGGTTATCGATAATACACACAATGGTGTACTTTAATTTCCCATACGTGCAAATAGGGAAGAGTAGCAAAGCCGCACCACTAAACAAGTCTTGTATTGCGTTAGACGGTTCTCTGTTTATTACAGGGTGCTGCAAGGTTCCATCTAATGGGATGTTTTTCGAAAGCATAACCTTCAATGAGTCATCAAGCTCAGCGAGTATGCCTTGCTTCAGTCGATACACGTTGGGTGGTTGAGAATTTTCGGGTGCGTCAAATAGAAAGGATATTTTGGCGTTACAGTACTGACCAATCGCACTCACAATATCAGCGACGAACAACGTATCATCGGAATGGGTTATGTCCGAACGTCCGACTCGCAGTAACATGGTGAGCCGGCTGTTTATGTTCGCCTGATTGTCATTAATGGCTTTATGCCTTTGCACTGCACGTTCGAAATGCATGTTTAACTCATTCTCTGGTGTGTTTTTCAGACTGAACGAGTGGTCAATGCATGGCAATGACGTGCTGGGCTTCATACCTTCATCAAAAACGACCCAAATCGTTGCCGAGAGTTTATTTAGGGTATTTCGAACGTGTTGAGTTAGCTCATAAATATCATCAAATGAATTGTCTGAGCAGTGAAGAACAATAATATCAGGGTCAAGTGAACGAATTGAAGGCACGACTTGCTTAAGATCCGCAAATTCTGCACTAATCTCTTTGCTTTTATACAACCTTGCAAATGGCTCTTTAAGCATTTCTGACATTAAAATTTTGATAGGCATAAATTATCAAATTCATAGAGTTGGGCTACTTTTTAGGATAGTTCAACTTGATTCAGTGCGCATAAAAGAAAAGGAAAAACATCCACTCTTACTTTGGTAAAACAAAATAGTGTGATTGGCGTCTGTTTATGTGGTTTGGTGAGAACCTGTTCATGACCAACCTGCACCAATATGGAAAATCCAAATCAGTGCAATCTCACCATATTAGTGCAAGTGCGACATCCTTCATTCCCCAATCATTACTGCATACATAATTAACCTTTAAATAACAATATCTTAAGTTTTTAACTTTGCGTTTTTAAGCCTTGGAACGATCTTTGCGTAATTAGCTCTAGTTCAATTCCCCAAAATTGGGAAGCAAAACTAATAGCACAGGAAGCGTGCAAGATATTACAAAAGGAGTAATTAAAGATGAGTAATTCCGTTGCGGATGTGCAAGGTGCCGTTCACACACTCACTCAAAGTTCAGATACCTTGTTTCTTCTACTTGGTGCCATCATGGTTTTCCTCATGCATGCTGGTTTCGCCTTTCTCGAAGTAGGAACTGTGCGTAAGAAAAACCAAGTCAATGCGCTGGTGAAAATTCTCGCAGATTTCGGTGTTTCCGCTATTGCGTATTTCTTTATTGGGTACTGGGTCGCTTACGGGGCGAATTTCTTTGCTGACGCAGAAACACTTTCAGCAGGCAACGGGTACGAGCTGGTCAAATTCTTTTTCTTACTTACTTTTGCAGCGGCTATTCCCGCCATCGTGTCCGGTGGCATAGCAGAACGTGCACGTTTCTATCCTGTTCTTATCGCCACCTTTTTTACTGTGGGGCTGGTTTACCCATTGTTCGAAGGGATCATCTGGAATGGTAATTACGGCTTGCAAGATTGGTTTGAATCCTCATTTGGTGCGGCATTCCACGATTTCGCTGGATCAGTTGTAGTGCACGGTGTTGGCGGGTGGATCGCGTTAGTTGCCGTCATTTTTCTGGGAATGCGTAACGGCCGTGTACGCGCTGGAAAGCACACGAACTTCGCGCCTTCAAACATACCATTCTTGGCGTTAGGTGCATGGATCCTTTGTGTTGGGTGGTTCGGGTTTAACGTTATGTCGGCACAAACTTTAAATGGAATCAGCGGTCTTGTTGCAATGAACTCCTTAATGGCCATGACGGGGGGTATCCTTACAGCACTTGTTGCAGGCCGAAATGACCCAGGCTTCATCCACAATGGTCCCTTAGCTGGGCTGGTGGCTGTTTGTGCTGGCTCTGATCTTATGCATCCGATTGGCGCACTTATTACTGGCGGTGTTGCGGGAGCAGTGTTTGTTTACTTGTTCACGTACCTACAAAACAAAACCAAAATAGACGATGTATTGGGTGTGTGGCCTCTTCACGGTGTTTGTGGTGCTTGGGGTGGCATTGCTGCTGGTATCTTTGGTCAGAGTGCACTGGGTGGGCTAGGAGGCGTGAGCATAACGGTTCAAGTCTTGGGTACTATTATTGGTATCGTAGTAGCTGTCGCTGGTGCCGCTGCGGTTTATGGCGTATTAAATCTCGTTACTGGGCTCAGACTTTCTGAAGAAGACGAATTCAATGGTGCGGATTTGGCGATCCATAAGATCAGCTCTACCAGCGAAGACTAATGGCTACTGCCCCTATAACCACTCTATGATACTGCAGTATCAATCTTTAGAAGAGCGACTTGAGTCGCTCTTTTTACGACTATGGTCTACCGCTAATCCCTTTCTACTACTGTGCCTTTAGTGCTAATGTTAACAACAGATAAATACAAGGATGCATGTCGTATGAACTTCCCTTACAGAAACATTGTTATTCTCACTGGAGCCGGAATATCCGCTGAGTCGGGCATTCAAACGTTTCGAGCGCAAGATGGTTTGTGGGAAAACCATAAAATTGAAGACGTCGCTACACCAGAAGGCTTTCAGCGTGATCCTGAGCTCGTTCAGGATTTCTATAACCAAAGACGTAGAAAGCTACAAGATCCGTCCATTGCACCTAACGCGGCACACCAAGCGTTAGGAAAGCTTGAAGAACTATTGGATGGAAAAGTCACCGTAATTACCCAAAATATTGATAACCTCCATGAGCGCGGTGGAACGCAAAATATCATTCACATGCATGGTGAGTTGCTTAAAGCACGCTGCAGCGAGTCTAACCAAGTTGTAGACTGCTCAGACGATATATTGGCGGGTGATCTATGCCATTGTTGTCAAATGCCTTCGCAAGTGCGTCCTCATATCGTTTGGTTTGGTGAAATGCCGCTGAAAATGGGTGAAATCTACGCGGCGTTGGAAGAGGCTGATTTATTTATCTCTATTGGCACTTCGGGTGTCGTATATCCAGCCGCTGGCTTTGTTCATGATGCGAGAATGCATGGTGCACATACTATCGAAATTAATTTAGAGCCGAGCGCGGTAGAAAGTGAATTCGAAGAAAAGCGCTACGGAAAAGCAAGCTTAGAGGTGCCTAAGTTGGTAGAAGAATTGTTGAGTGCTCCAGATGCAATGAGGGCTCAGGCTTAAGGTTTTCTTCATTAAGGCATCGTTATTCATGTAGCAAGAACTAAAAAAGCGGGACAATGCCCGCTTTTGCTTTTTCATGTGATGTTACTGAAACCCAAGTTCAGGTAATTACATGTTTACTTTCAGCTTTTGGAAGTACTCTTCGTAAAGCGTGCTCGCTTCACCCACTTCATCTTGCCATTCACCTTTTTCCATCACTTCTTGTGGTGGGAAAATACTTGGATCATTGGCAAACTCTTTAGGTAAAAGTGGATACGCTGTTTTCACAGGAGTAGGGTAGCCAATCTCAACCGCGATTTTCGCAGCATTCTCTGGACGAAGAAGGAAATCGATCATCTTATGAGCGGCTTCAACGTTCTTAGCGCCAGAAGGAATAGACAGGCTGTCCATCCAGAAGATGGTGCCTTTTTCTGGCCACACAATATCAATTGTCGCGCCTTCTTGGCGTGCTAAGTAAGCAGAGCCATTCCAAAGCATACCTAATGAGGTTTCACCTGCTAGGTAAGGGTTAGCAGGGAAATCTGAATTAAATACCAAAACATTTGGCATCAATTTTTTCAGTTCTTCATACGCCGCTTTGATTTCGTCTGGGTTTGTTGTGTTAGCAGAATAACCCAGTTTGGTAAGGGCGATGTGGAACACTTCACGTGAGTCGTCCATCATCATCAACTGACCTTCCCATTTCGGGTCCCAGAAATCTGCCCAGTTTTTGAATCTCGACTTGTCTAGCATGTCGGAATTGATGCCGATACCTGTCGCGCCCCAAATATAAGGAATTGAGTAGTCATTACTTGGGTCAAAAGACTTATCTAGGTAGTTAGGATCAAGATCTGCAAAGTGAGAAAGTTTCTCTTTGTCGATTTTTTGCAGCATCTTCTCTTTGCGCATTTTGGAAACAAAATACGTTGAAGGCACAACCAAGTCGTAGCCAGCACCTTGAGTTTTTAACTTAGCGTACATGCTCTCGTTAGACTCGTAGGTAGAGTAGATAACTTTAATACCCGTTTCCTTAGTAAAGTCTTCTAGGACTTCGCTTGGGATGTATTCGGACCAATTGTAGAAATACAGTTCTTCGTCTGCAGCAAAAGCGTTGAAAGAAAGGATAGATGCAGCACTGATAAGACCAGCAAACAGTCTAGAGCAATTTTTCATTTTTTCCCTTTATCTGTTAGTGGGAGAGATTATTTCCAGCTCAACTTATTTGATCTGGATCTCACTCTCAGAGTTAAGTGGCAGAATTGTACTCCAGTTTTTAACGAATGAAAAAGGGCAATCGAAATTGCCCTTACAAATCATGTTTAAACGATATTTTATTGACCAGCTTTCAGCTTCATAAAGTACTCTTCATACTTCACTGTTTTGTCACCAACCGCTGCCTGCCATTCCACGCGATCCAAATCTTCTTGAGACGGGAAGAGTGGCGAGACATCTTTAAACTTCTCGTTGGATTCCTTTACTGCCGTTAAGTAACCCGCGTTCTTTGAAATTTGCTCCGCGATTTCAGGGCGAAGTAGAAAATCGATCATCTTATGCGCAGCATCGACATTCGTTGCCCCTGAAGAGATTGCAAAATTATCCACCCAGCCAATACCGCCTTCTTTTGGGAACACCAATTCCAACGGCAAGCCTTCTGCCTGTGCAGCGGCAGCTGAGCCATTCCAAAGCATACCCACGCCAACGTCCCCTAACAGGTAAGGGGAAGCTGGGTTATCTGAGTTAAACACCAACACATTTGGCATCAGTTTTTGCAGCTCTGCATATGCTTCATCAATCTGCTTTTCATTGGTGGTATTGCCGGAATAGCCTAATTTGCGTAACGCGATGTGGAACACTTCACGGGTGTCATCCATCAACATCAGTTGACCTTCCAAATCGGAATTCCATAGGTCGCCCCAGCTATTAAACTGGCTTACATCATACATGTCCGTATTCACCGCTAAACCCGTAATCGCAACAACATGAGGAATAGAGTATTCGTTGTTTGGATCGTAGGGCTTGTTTAGATAATTGGTATCAAGCTTGGTGAAATTAGAAAGCTTCGACTTATCGATTTTTTGCAACATACCTTCGTCTCGCATCTTAGAAACGAAGTAGGTTGAAGGTACGACCAAATCATAACCTTTATTGTGTGTTTTCAGCTTGGCATACAAGGTTTCGTTTGACTCATACGTTGAGTAAATCACCTTGATACCCGTTTCATCGGTAAACTGCTTTAAGAGGTCGCTAGAAATGTACGGCCCCCAGTTCATGAATACCAATTCATCATTTTCGTTCGCTTGTACTGACTGAGTCAGTAAGGAAAGCGCACATGCACTACCAGCTAAAAAAGTAGCCCATTTTTTCATTAACGTTAGCTCCAAACTAATCGAGATAAGAAAACAGCGCAGTCCTATACTGCGCTGTCGAATAAATACAAACTGGTGTTATCACACTAATTTACTTTACTTTTTCTCTTGCTAGCAATTGTGAAATCACAACCAATACAAGAGATACCACCAACATCACAGTTGCCAATGCATTCACCTCTGGCGAAATGCCGACTTTCACCATTGAGTAAATCTTCAATGGCAGGATTTCATAAGTCGGTCCAGTAACAAATGAGCTGATGATGACGTCATCCAATGACAGGGTAAAACTAAGCAACCAACCCGCTGCAACTGCTGGTTTGGCTAGGGGTAATATGATCTGCTTCAATATAACCCATTCACTTGCTCCTAAATCTTTTGCGGCTTCCAACATTTTCACATCGAATCCATTGAGACGTGAATACACCGTCACCACCACAAATGGTAAACAGAAGGTAATATGAGCAAAGAAAAGGGTAAAGAAGCCCAATTGCACGCCCAAAACCAAAAACAGTGCTAGTAATGAAATTGCCATCACAATATCTGGCGACATCATTACGATGAACAACAAGCCATTCACCATGCCTTTCCCTTTAAACCGATAACGGAAAAGGGCAACAGCCGTCAGGCTACCAATGATGGTGGCAGCGGTTGCTGAAAAAACAGCAACGTTTAATGAGTGCCACGCTGCTTGCATTAAGCTGTCGTTGTTAACAAGCGCCTCGTACCATTTGGTTGTGAATCCACCCCATTTCATGCCAAATTTGCTGGCATTGAAGGAGTTGACGATCAACACAATGATTGGCAAATACAAAAACGCGTACACTAATGCCATAAAGCTAAACTTAATTGACTTGCCCATCAGCTTAGCTCCACTTTTTTGTTCAATAGTTTTCCTGCCCTGTAGTAGGCGTACAACATGATCGCCATGGCAACAGTAAGCGCGATGCTGGTTGCCGCACCAAATGGCCAATCGCGAGCATTAAGGACTTGGCTCTTAATGACATTACCGATCAGCAAGTTTTTTGCGCCTCCCAGTAAGTCTGAAATGTAGAACATGCCAAGCGCTGGTAATAACACCAATAAACAACCGCCAATGATGCCTGGCATCGTGAGTGGCAATACTACTTTAAGCAAAGTTTGTAGTTTGTTTGCCCCAAGATCTTTTGCCGCTTCCAAGTAGGTGTCATCCAATTTTTCAATGGCCGAATACAAGGGCAAAATCATAAACGGAAGCAAGATATACACTAATCCAATCATGACAGCCGACTCGCTGTACATTATCCGAATGGGTTTATCGATAATATCCAACCCCAACAAGCTCTTATTTAAGATACCTTGCGTACCCAACACAATTTTCAATCCGTAAGTGCGAATCAGTGAGTTTGTCCAGAATGGTACAATCACCAAAAACAGCATAAACGGACGCCATTTCTCGGGCATTTTTGCCACGATGTAAGCAAACGGGTATCCAATCACCAAGCACAGCAATGTGGCGACAATCGCCATATAGAACGAATGCCACAATACTTTAAAGTAGAGTGGGTCCGCTAAACGGGCATAGTTATCAAGCGTGAATGTCATCTCAATAAGGTTTGCTTCGTCACGCGTTAAAAAGCTGGTTCCGATGATCATGACATTTGGAATCAGCACAAAAATGACCAACCATCCGACAATCAGACCGATGATCATTTTTTGTAGATTAAAAGCGCTATGCCATTTCAGTGAGTTTTTAAAATTAAACGTCTTGTTCATCTGCCAGTACCACTTCCCAGCTTTCAACCCAAGTTACGGCGACTTTTTGACCCAATGAATGATCAACATCTGGATCATCTTCATTGAAGAATTCGCTTACCATCACACGCATGCCCGATTCCAGCGCAACAACCGAATCCAATGTCATACCTTTATAGGTACGGTCGGTCACATGGCCAACAATACCCTTGGTTTCACTTTCTTTAATCTCTTCCAGTCTTAAGTCTTCAGGACGAAGCAGTACTTGAAGCTTATCGCCTGTTGCTACTGCCTCATCGTAGTAAACAATGGACTCAACACCTTCTATTGTCGCTTTGATGCGTTTGCTATCGATACGCTCGATTACTTCTGCATCAAACACATTGATCTCGCCAATAAACTTGGCAACGAACAGGTTTTTGGGCTCTTCGTATATTTCACGTGGTGAGCCATCTTGTTCAATCTTTCCGTCTTTCATCACGATGATTCGGTCAGACATAGACAGCGCTTCTTCTTGGTCGTGAGTAACAAAGACAAATGTAATACCCAATTGACGCTGAAGCTGCTTTAACTCAACCTGCATTTGCTTACGCAGTTTGTAATCCAACGCAGACAAAGACTCGTCCAGTAGCAGCACTTTCGGCTTGTTTACTACTGCACGTGCAATCGCGATACGTTGCTGCTGTCCACCAGAAAGCTGGTGAGGTTTGCGTACAGCCATATGATCCAACCGAACCATTTTTAATGCTTCGATAACTCTTGGTTCAATATCCGAAGCCGGCACTTTCTGCATACGCAACCCAAAGGCAACGTTGTCGAATACCGTCATGTGAGGGAACAGGGCATAACTTTGAAAAACCGTATTTACATGCCGCTGTTCGGCAGGTACTGCCGTGACGTCCACATCATCAATTTTGATGCTTCCTAGGTCACAGGTTTCAAAACCTGCAATCATCCTCAGAACCGTTGTTTTACCACAGCCAGAGGGACCTAAAATGGTCAGGAATTCACCGTGATTCACGTTTAAGTTGAATCCATCAATGATTTTTTTACCATCGAAGCTTTTTTCAATGGACGCTAGCTGAACAACATGATTTGGCTTTTTCAATGTCTGTATTTCTCCTATTAAAAGCCAGTACTGGCACGACCAGAACGTTGGTAGAGTAGGGAGCGCATAATATGCCTCTATGTGACGTTCTCAAAGCATTTTCTTACAAAAAACTAAAATTTTTCGGCATTAAAATTAGCTTTTTCCCACACAACGATTTGTACGTTTTTTGCACAAATTTCCGAGCACATAAAAACTGGAGTTTCATCGCCAAAATCTACGCTTTACCTAAAACGTGAACGCTGTTCGATCGACCAGCTAATTGCTTGCCGCCGCACATAGATTCACAGAGGTTATAGCTGGAATTTTCATGATTTGATGGAATCTGAATAAAAGAATGAATAAGAAAGTGCAATTATTAGGCAATTGATTCTAAAATTAAACTGATGTTGCAATCTTGCTTTTAAGACGGAGCAACTCCCACGTATAATCGCCGTATTTTTCAACGCTCACCATAGAGTGGGCGATATGAATACTGAGAACGTTATTTGGTCACACTTTTGACCCGGAAGTACATATGAATAATGAAATAGTAAAAGATTTCAACTTAGGAGGGAGTATAGAACAGGCTCTTTCCGGACAATACGAACTGAAACCAGGCGAAGTGATTCAAGAAGCTTGGAAGTATACGATGAAAAACTTCTTCTCATTTTCCCCCGCGATCGTGGCTTTGATTGCGATACAAGCCGTAATCTTCTTCGTTGCTTTAAAAATGCAACTTGGCGACCCGACCGTGTTGCTCACTTTAGTGCAAAACCCGCAAGAGGCTGACCCACAAATATTTCAGTCAATCTTTTATGCTAATTTCAGCTACGAGTTAATCAGCGCACCGCTATATGCTGGCATCAGTTTGATGGCCATGAGCCACTCGGCTGGCTTACGCACTAAGTCTCGTCATATGGCGAAAGGGCTTCAGTACACAATCCCTGTCATTCTCGCAACGGCGTTCAGTATTCTGTTGCAAGGAATTGCGGGGCAGCTGCTCCCATTTCTATCACTCTATCTCACCATAGCATTTAGCCATTCTATTTTGCTTATCTGTGAGAAGCGTATTCCTCCAATGCAATCTTTGCTGTTGTCTTTTAGAGCAGTAAATAAAAAAATATTCCCAATCTTTGGTATTTACCTAGTGGTTGGCTTGATGTTCTTTATCGCAACCATGCTTTACGGAATCGGATTGATTTTTGTCGTACCTTTCTTCTTCCATGTGAAAGGCATTCTGTATCGCAACATGTTCGGCATCCAACTTAAAATTGTTGCTTCAGACATTCCATCTAAACCTCAACAAGGTTCGAATAACTCCGGTACATTTGATGCTTAAAACCCTTTTAAAAATTGGCGCTGCTGCGTTTTTCGCCGCAGCGTTTTTGTTTCCATTTTTGGAAAAAGAACCCCAAACCGAGCCTACCGAAAAGGTGGTTTCTAAACCTTTGCCAAGCGTGGGTAAGAAACCGGATTTCGCCGCGATAACAAACGTGAATGAAAAGAAATCCTCATTCTTTGGTTTTCTAAACCCTGCGATTGCAATAGAAAACCACCGCGTATTACAAGAACGCCAGTTTTTGCTTTCGATGAAATCCAAAGGCAGTGATACTCGCAGTGCAGAAAAACACCTGCAAAGCGCGGAGAAATTAGCGAAAGCCTATCAGTACGCTGTGCCTTCTGAAGGCATTACCGAAGATTGGCTCAACACAATGTTGTTGCGGGTAAACGTTCTACCTCCTAGCCTCGTGTTGTCACAAGCAGCGAACGAATCCGCGTGGGGAACGTCTCGCTTCGCAACCAAAGCGAACAACTTTTTTGGTCAATGGTGCTATAGAAAGGGCTGTGGTCTTGTGCCACTAAGAAGAAATGAAGGAGCAACCCATGAAGTCGCAAAATTTGGTTCAGCACAAGATTCAGTTTCTGCGTACTTTATGAATGTAAATCGCAACCGAGCATATGCAGAACTTCGCACCATTCGTTCACAACTTGAACAATCTGGACAAGACCTACAAAGTGAGAAGACAGCACTCGCATTGACACAAGGATTAAGTCACTATTCTGAGCGTGGTCAAGCGTATGTTGATGAATTACAAGCTATGATCCGCCACAACAATAAATATTGGACTGAGTTCGGAATTCAATAATGAAAATTACCCCTCTAATCGCTTTTGCTGTTTCGCTAGGCTTGGCACTGCCACTTCAAGCTCAAGAATACATGTTCACTTATTCAAAGTTGTACTCTCAAATGAAGAGCAACGCGAGTGAAGGGCACGACGATGTAAAAGTCGGTCTGTTCTTTGTGGACGCAGATTCTAAAAAGCTTTGCCTACTCGAAAAAGCATGGATGGAAAAAGAAGAACATTACGAAGAATTTGATACCTCAGGCTACGAACTAAAAGTGCCCATTGATCAGAATTTGAAATCGGCAAACCCTTTGGTTTTTGTGCGCACTGAAAAAGACAAAAGATGTGATTTCTCGTTAGTTGTAATGGCAAAAGAGCAGCTAAGTGGATCAGTAAAATACGAAGATATTGAAAAGCTACTGCCTCAAATGCAGGTGATGCTAGAAGACTTGGGCGGCATGTTTGCGAGTTGGTTCACTCCAGATGTAGAAGGGGTTACGTTGGAATTTGCCGATAGCCTGAATAGTGAAATTACGCTTCCAAATGGAAAGTCGGTCGAGATCGTTAATGGCAGAGCATACTTTGCGCTCAACAACCTCAAGAAAGGCGAGAGCTTTACTTTGCCAGCACAAACCACAAGAGTCCTACCTTACCTTCCTAAAGCAGACTAGATTCAATACCTCTAGATTCAATACAAAATGATTCACTCCAGCTTAAGAGTTGGAGTGGAATCTCTGTCCTACAAGGCTTTGCTTCCTGAATGCTGCTGGCGAGATTCCTTCCTGTTTTTGAAAGGCATCATAAAACGCAGAAAGTGACCCAAACCCGCTGTCTAATGCGATTGCTACAATTTTTGTATCTGATTCTGCTAACAACATTTTAGCGTGATACATTCTGAGATCGGTAAGGTGTTCTTTAATGGTTTTCCCCAATAGTTTGCGAAACAAAGTCATTGCGTACCCCTTAGACACCCCAATATCTTGTGCGACGTCTTGCAAGCCTATGGGGGATGAAAAATGCTCACTGATAAAACGCAACATTGATTCGAAATGAAGAATAGCTTTGCCGCCAACAATGGTTTCACTGTCGACTTTGTTACGATGTAACATCGTATTCCACCCTTCATTAGCAAGTCGCAGTAAGCGAGACTCGACTTCCAGAGCGTGTAGCCTCCGCCAATTTGCATTTCGATTTTGTTCCTCTGCCCAGCGCTCCACTATCTGATGATCGAGCAGGTTGGAGCCTTGTGTGCACACCACTGCACCGCTTAATACTGCGTCTATAAACTCCGGAGGCAATGACCATTGCAATAATTGCGACAGTGATATGTACACGTTTGTTATTCGAGTTGCGCCATCAACGGAAACAACGCGATGGGGGTTAGCTCCCCAAAACAGAGTAAAACACCCACTTTTTAATTTGACCTCTTTTCCTGAAAAGGAATATGTCATCGACCCATCATGCAGATAGTTCATTTCAATAGAGGCATGGTGATGGTAATAAGACGCTTCAAAGGCTCTGGGTTTTATATCTTCCACCACAATCCCGCAATCTTTCGGGTAATCAGGATCTTCCACCCGATAGGTACTGGAATATTCATGGGAGGGGATCGACTGCTTCATTGTATAAAACCTATTAAGTTGGGAATTAATAATCACGTTTTAAAACTTGGGCACTCATTCACTTTGTCAGTAAGAGATGATGTCAGCAAGAAAAAGTTCACTTTCAGGAAGTTTTGTTTTTAATTTAGGAAGTATCTACAAGTTTGTTAACCAATAATCAACGTATACCAGCATGAACAGGGATGACAAAAGTGAAAGATTACCCAAAAATCGCCTTTATTGGTGCCGGATCTACGGTGTTTATGAAAAACATTGTCGGTGATATTTTACAACGTGAACGCTTGCAAGGCGCTCATGTTGCATTAATGGATATCGATCAGGACCGTCTAGATGAATCAAAAGCGGTCGCCGAAAAAATGATTTCTACACTGAAGTGTGATGCGACTCTCTCAACTCATCTAGATCAGAAAGACGCGTTAAAAGACGCTGATTTTGTGATTGTCGCTTTTCAAATCGGTGGTTATGAACCCTGCACAGTGACCGACTTTGAGATACCAAAAAAGTTTGGTTTAGAGCAAACAATAGCAGATACACTTGGCGTTGGTGGCATCATGCGTGGGTTGCGCACCGTACCTCACTTATGGTCGGTATGCGAAGATATGCTTGAAGTGTGCCCTGAAGCGATACTTCTTCAATATGTAAACCCAATGGCAATCAATACTTGGGCAATTGCGGAAAAATTTCCCCAAATCAAACAAGTAGGGCTTTGTCATTCCGTTCAGCATACCTCTGAGAGTTTAGCTTCTGACCTGCAAATACCCATTGATAAAATTCGATTCCGTTGCGCGGGTATTAATCACATCGCATTTTTTCTGAATTTTGAAGAACGTTTAGAGAATGGTGAATACGCTGACTTATATCCGAAACTTCTTGAAGGCTATGAGTCTGGTGTTTACCCAAGACCCGAAAGCCAAGAAATGCCTCGCTGCAAAAATCTGGTTCGATATGAGATGCTTAAGCGTACCGGATATTATGTAACCGAAAGTTCTGAGCATTTTGCTGAGTACACACCTTGGTTTATTAAATCGGGTAGGGATGATCTTATCCATAAATTTCAAATCCCACTGGATGAATATCCGAAGCGATGTGTAGAACAAATAGAGCAATGGCAGGAACAATCCAAAAAGTTGTTATCGGAAGAAACCATCGATCTAGATAAAAGTAACGAATATGCTTCTGCAATCATCAACGCAGTATGGACAAACGTTCCTGAAGTCATCTATGGGAATGTGCCCAACACAGGTCTCATTGATTCACTGCCTCAAGGTTGTGCTGTGGAAGTCCCTTGCTTGGTCGATGCCATGGGAATTCAGCCAACAAAAATAGGTAATTTGCCCCCTCAGCTCAACGCAATAATTCAAAGTAGTGTGAACGTTCAGGCGCTTGTTGTTGAAGCTTTGATGACGGAAAACCCTGACCACATATACCATGCAGCTATGATGGATCCGCACACGGCAGCAGAATTGGATCTAGACCAGATATGGCAATTAGTAGACGAACTTAGAATCGCACATGGCGATTGGCTGCCTGAATGGGCAAGGAAAGAAGAGTAAACACAAAAAAGGGGCTTTATACGAGCCCCTTTTATATGTTCTTCAAATTATATATTTGTCACGTCTAGCTGTAATTTAGGGTCAAACTCTACCGCATCTTCATCTGAGTTTTGAACCGCAGGCATGTCTTCTTTATCAAAGCCAATATCGCCTCCGTTGATCACACCTGAGTCGCGGTTGATTGTTTTAAAATCAAAGAGTTCGAAATCAGCGAGATGGCTAGGGACAACATTCTGCATTGCAGTAAACATGGTTTCAATACGACCAGGGAATTGCTTATCCCACGTATTCAGCATGTGTTTAACGTTTTGACGTTGAAGGTTTGGCTGAGAACCACATAAGTTACATGGAATAATTGGGTATTCACGCATCTCAGAGTACTTAATGATGTCTTTCTCGCGGCAGTACGCCAGAGGACGAATTACGACGTGTTCGCCATTATCAGACACCAGTTTAGGTGGCATACCTTTGATCTTTCCACCGTAGAACATGTTTAAGAACATGGTTTCAAGAATGTCGTCTCTATGGTGACCTAAAGCTATCTTTGTCGCTCCAAGCTCCTTAGCTGTGCGATACAAAATACCGCGACGAAGGCGAGAACAAAGTGAGCAAGTAGTTTTACCCTCAGGTACTTTGTCTTTAACGATTGAGTAAGTGTCTTCTTCAACAATCTTGTACTCAACACCTAAACCTTCCAAGTAGTCAGGTAAAATATGGTCGGGGAAACCAGGTTGCTTCTGATCGAGGTTAACTGCCACCAGTTCAAAGTTAACTGGTGCGCTTTTTTGTAAACTCATTAATATGTCGAGCATCGTAAAACTGTCTTTACCACCTGACAAGCACACCATAATGCGGTCGCCTTCTTCAATCATATTGAAGTCTCTAATGGCATTTCCGGTGTTGCGACGAATGCGTTTTTGCAACTTATTGAAGTTGTATTGTTGAGCTTTTGTGCGCTCGTTACTTTGCTCAGTCATATCCAGTTTTTCTGTTGTTATCTCGACAATAATTTGAAGTGCGTATAATACGGATATCCAAGATAGATACCAGTATTTTAACTGCTATTCGCAGTAGTCGTTAAGCAACTTTCGCAAGTTCATCTTCATACAAACAAAATAGGCAAGCCAACGCTTGCCTATTTGCATGTTCAAACTACCTTGAAGCTTCTGAGGAAATTCAGGTCTCTAGGTGAAACTCACTGATTTGGATCAAGTGGACTAATATAGCCATTGGGCTTTAAAGCCAGAACATCGCAGTTAATTTTATCGATGACGTGTTCTGCAGTATTACCAATAAATACGGCAGATAAACCTGTTCTGCCCGTTGTTCCTAAGATCACAAGACCTGCATCAAGCTCGTCCACTATTTTAGGGATGACTTCTTCCGGCAAACCTTGCTCAACTCGAGTATCACTTTCATCAATACCATGCCTTTGACGTAACGCTTTCATTGCCGTCAAATGATGGCCACGTACCGCGTCGCTATAAGTTGTGGGATCAAATTCCGGTAATTCTATGGTGATATTGGCTGGCGTAACAGGGTAGGCATTGACCAATGCAAATTTGGCGTTTAAACGGCTACTAATGTCTTGCAGTTGCTCTACCATCGTATCGTTTAAATCTTGGTGGGTAGGGTTTTCTGATGCAACATGTATTGAAGCCATCACGTTGCCATTTACTGGCCAGTCGTGATTTTTCACAAGAAGGACAGGGCAAGGGCACTTGCGCAGAATGTGCCAATCTGTCGGTGTGAATATGACAGATTCAAGCACGTCATGCTTACGTGTCGCTTTCACTACTATTTCATGCGCGCCTGCAAACACTTCACCTATGATGGCTTCATATGGGCGATTGTGCCAAACCACTTTAATATCAAATTTCACTGAATCATTGAGATAGGGTTGGGCAACTTCTTCCATCCACGCTTCTCGCTGCTGAATAACGCCACGTCTCATTGCATCTCTCTCATCCATCGAAAGCATCGATGTCATTTCATAAGAGAAATCATAAATAGAAAGGAAAAATGTAATATGGCTTTCTGAACGACTGCTTTCGCTCAGCTGAATTGCTCTGGCTAGCGCTGGCTGCTGGTCATTATTGACATCTGCAACAACGAGAATCTTATTGTAAATACTCATAACAGCTCCTTAGAAACCAAAAGGTTAGAGGCTAATCTTAAGATAACTGTAGCTTAAATGAGTAAAAATATTTAGGGAAACTGGAAAATATACGAGAGAAATATGAAGTGGCTCAGAACTGAGCCACTTAGATGAAACTATGATCCAACTATAGGATTAATCGCTTGATACGCCAGCAAGTTCTTGCATCGCATCATGATCTAAAATCGTAATATACTTGCCTTTTACGCTAAGCATATCGGCTTTTTGGAAGCGACCTAACAATCGGCTGATGGTTTCAACTGTTAAGCCCAAATAGTTACCTATATCACCACGTGTCATGGTTAAGCGAAACTCTCGAGGACTGAATCCACGCTGAGAAAAGCGAGTAGAAAGGTTGTATAAAAACGCGGCAAGCCTTTCTTCAGCATTCTTCTTAGAAAGAAGTAGGATCATTTCCTGGTCGCCTTTGATTTCATTACTCATCAAACGCATAATTTGCTGGCGAAGCTTTGGCATTTTGCCAGATAGATCGTCTAAAATTTCGTATGGAATTTCACACACCATCGATGTTTCAAGTGCCTGAGCAAAGCTGGGGTGGGAATTATCGTTAATGGCATCGAAACCAACTAAATCACCGGCAAGGTGGAATGCAGTGATCTGCTCATCGCCTTGTTCAGTAATGGTGTAGCTTTTGATGGTTCCAGAGCGTATTGCATACAGTGATTTTAGTTCATCACCTGCTTTGAAAATCTCCTGACCTTTCTGAATAGGCTTCTTTCTTTCAATGATTTCATCTAGTTGATCGAGCTCAGATTCATTGAGAGTGAAAGGAATACAGAGTTGGCTAATACTACAATCTTGACAGTGAATGGCACATCCACCGGACTGAACTCTATTTGTTGCTGGCTTATTTGAAATCATAACACCCAAACGCTATTTTGATATACATCAATATTTTACCACTTCCTAATACTAAAGGGTAGTGAAAAAAAAGGCATAGAAACATAGAGATGTGACAAATTATGAAAGTAATGAGATTGCATCATAAGCGGTGTAGCCCCCATACGCTAATAAGAGAAGAGCCCCGCACTGGCGAAAAATTTCGTTTCTTTGCCACTTTTGAAACTTAACGGCACTTAAACCAACCAATAACATGGCAGGTAGGGTACCTAAGCCAAATGCAAACATAATAAGTGCACCATCTAAAGCACTACCGGAAACCGCCGCCCACGTTAAGGTTGAGTAAACCAATCCACAAGGCAACCATCCCCATACAAAACCGAATGGAAATGCGTGAAGTGGCGAACGCAAGGGGAGAAGCTTTTTCCCCACAGGTGAAACAAATTTCCATACACCTTGGCCCAGCTTCTCTATTACCAATAAGCCTTGCCACCACTTTGCGATATACAAGGCCAGTAAAATCATGAATGCGGCGGAAACTAACCGTAGATAGGTCAGCGCTAGATTGAAGTCAGAAAACTGAGCGATAGATGAAATGGCACCGCCAATAATTGCTCCGGTAAAGGCATAAGATGATAGGCGACCTAAGTTATAAAACAGCGTGATGAGCAGTGTTCGAGAGGCGTTGGGGTTTCCTACGGCAACGGCAGAAGCAATGCCGCCACACATTCCCATACAGTGCCCAGCACCAAGAACTCCAATCAACAATGCCCCTAACCAATCTGCCATTTAAGAATTACTCTGGGTCGGTGTTGTGTGGCTTCGGCTTGGCATTTTCATGCATTTCATCTTCATCGAACAAAATGTTGTGCCCTTGACGTTCCAAATCTTCAAACTGTTCGCTTTTTACTGCCCATAAGAAAACCGCAACAGCTAAGCATACAAGCAGTATTGCAATGGGGATAAGAATATAAAGACTAGCCATTTTCTTTAAGCAACCTGAGTGAGTTGGTAACAACGATGATTGAACTGGCAGACATTCCAACAACGGCGATATAAGGTGCTACGAGTCCAGCTACCGCTAAAGGCAATATCAATAAGTTATATCCTAGCGACCATGCAAGGTTTTCCCTAATAATTTTGCGTGTTTTGAGGGCAAGTAAACGTGCTTCAATCAATTTATCAAGTTTATCCCCTAACAACACCATATCAGCTGAAGACTTAGCGACATCAGCACCGCCTCCCATTGCTACTGAAAGGTGAGCACCAGCAAGGGTAGGTGCGTCGTTAATACCATCACCTATCATCAGAGAAACCTCATGATCCTTGAGTGTTGACAAGAACTCCAGTTTCTCTTGTGGGCTGGCGCTGGCTACCACAGATTCAATCCCCATTGCGTTGGCAACAGGTTGTGCATTATTCAAAGAGTCGCCCGTAAGGAGGGTCGTTTTAATTCCCGCCTCTGCTAATTTAGAAATAAGTACTTGGCTTTGCTCACGGATAGGATCGTGATAGTAGAAAGTAGCCACGTGAGAATCATTGACAGATAGATACACACACGGTTGTTTCGACTCGACTTCTTGCCCCAATACAAAATTCGCACTTCCGATTTTGCAAGATTGCCCCTTGTATAGACCAACAATGCCGAAGCCAATTTTATTTTCGACTTGATCCACTTCGATTGTTTTATCTGAAAACGCTTTAAATGCCTTAGCAATAGGGTGGTTTGCATGATTCTCTAGTGAAGCCGCAATCGCTAGACATTCCTCTTCAGAGAAATGGTTACTAGTAACTTCGGTGCGATCTATCTGAATATTTCCTTCTGTTAGGGTACCTGTTTTATCAACAACCAAATGATTGACTTTACACAGAGTTTCAAACACGTGCCCTTTGCGAAGAAGAATCCCTAAATTTCCCATACGAGAGGTGGCACATGTGATCGCAGTAGGGGTGGCAAGTGAAAGCGCACAAGGGCAGGTTGCAACAAGCACAGCCAGCATGATCCAGAAAGCGTCCTCTGGTTTTGCTTGATGCCAATAAGCCCATGTACAAGCCGCGACAATCAGAATGACGGCAACAAAGTATCGAGCGACAACATCCGCAACTTGCGCAATCTTAGGCTTAGACATTTGAGCTTCATCTTGCAGCCTGACTATATTGGAGATCATCGAATTTGCTTTACTGGTATTCACTTCCAATTCAAACGACTCTTCGCCGTTCAACGTACCTGCGAACACCGTGTCGCCTTGCTTCTTCACGACTGGAATGGATTCACCAGTTAACATAGATTCGTCAATATGTACGCGACCTTTTAAGATAATGCCATCTGCGGGAACGTGCTCTCCGGGCAACACTCTTACCTGATCGCCGATCGTTAACGTTTTAACTGGAACTTGGGTGCCATCCAACTTCGTTGCCATTGAGGGAATAAGTTTCAGTAAATTAGCACTTGCCGCTGCTGCTTTTCTTCTTGCTCGCATTTCCAAAAAACGTCCGAGTAGCAAGAAGAAGGTAAACATGGTGATTGATTCAAAAAAGACTTCACCTTGCTCTGTCACCGTCGCGACCAAACTTGCCACATAGGCAAAGATAAGGGCGATAGAGACTGGAACATCCATACCCAGCGTTCGCCCTTTTAAGCTACGCCACGCATTTAAGTAAAACGGAAGTGCAGAATAAAGCAGAACGGGAGTAGCAAATATCAAGCTCACAACACGGAAGTACTGTTTGAATTCTGCATCTAAATCACCGAACACTTCCAAGTACAGTGCAACGGCTAGCATCATTACCTGCATGGTGGCTAAACCAGCGATGCCAAGCCGGTAAAGATACTGTTTCATCGCACGGTGATAAGACGCTTCTTGTTGGTCCGCTTCAAATGGCGCTGCTTTGTACCCTAATTGGTGTACAGTTGCCAACAAATCACTCAGCTTAGCTTGAGTCTTATCCCACGCTAAAATGGCACGGTTCGTGGTGGTATTCACTCGAATAGAGAGTACACCGGATTGATTAACTAGCTGTTTTTCAATGAGCCATGCGCAAGCGGCACAAGATACCCCCTCAAGTGACAATGTCACCTCTGATTGGTGTTCTGACTGGCGAACAAATTCAGATTGAACTTCTTCGTTGTCATAGTGGATGAGGTTTCTAAGCTGCTCTGGAACCAGATCAGCTTTTTCAGCTGGTGCCGTTCTATATTGGTAGTAGGAAACGAGCCCGCTTTCAACAATGGTTTGAGCAACAGATTCGCAACCTGGGCAGCACATTTCACGTTCTTGCCCTAAAATTTCGACTTTAAAATCAGTGTTGGCTGGTACATCTTCACCGCAGTGGTAACACTCTTTTGTCATTAATTTAATTACCCAATTGCGTCGGTGATTGTGATGGGAAAGTCACTTTGCCTTGAATTAGCCACTCTTTATTGTGTGGTTCTACTTCAACAAACCAAGGGCCTTCAATCTCGTTATCTAAATTGATTGCATACTGGCCTAAGGCATTAGCCGATAATGTTTGAGAAAAGTCTCGGTCTGCGAGCGTTCGGTGCGAAAATGTCACCACCAAAGCAGGGAAGTGCTCAAGTTCACCTTTATCAAAATCGATAATAATACGATTGGAGCTGGTAGAGACATTAGCCGATAAGCTGAGATCCCGAGCAGAGTTCTGCTTTGAGATATCAATGTTGATGCCTTTGCCTTTTTTATAGTAATCCTCGGCAACCAGCGAAACTGAGTTTTTTGAAAAAATACCAAGTGTGACAAAACTTGCCACAACGACGGTAGCTGGAAGCGCGATCAGAAACCACGGCCAAAATTGTTTATACCAAGGCTGTACCATAGAAAAGTTCTCAATAACGGAATGTAGAATTAACTTATAGAAAAGACAGCCCCTTGGGTAGGGGCTGTATAGGATTGTACTATTTGCCTGAGTTACTCAAGCTCCAAACGTAAGCGGAAACAAGTTGAACCTTATCTTCACCTAGAATGTCTTTCCATGCAGGCATCACACCTTGACGACCGTACATAACCGTCTCTGTGATGTCGGCACGCGTTTCACCGAACAGCCACACTTGGTCTGTTAGGTCTGGCGCACCAAACGCAGGGTTTCCTTTACCGTCCGTACCATGACAGGCAGCACATGCAGCAAAGCGAGCTTTACCTGCCGCCGCTTCACGTGCGTTAACTTTACGACCAGAAAGGCTCAACGTATAAGTTACCACTTCACGTACGCCTTGCTCACCAAAAGATTCGCCCCATGCAGGCATAGCACCGATACGACCATTCATAACCGTATTTACGATGGCAGCAGGCTCACCGCCATACAACCAAGCGTTATCCGTAAGGTTAGGAAAGCCTTTTAGACCACGGGCATCAGAACCATGACATTGCGAACAGTTCTGTAAAAACAAACGCTGACCAACTTTAATCGCTTCTTCATTTTTAGCGATTTCAGTAATGTCGCTGAGTTCACCTGCTTCGTTGTAAGCTAGCTTACGGAATGCTTCGCCAAAATAAGCGTCTGCATCATCCAGTTCTTTAGCATATTGATCCAAGCGCTTTTCTTCTTGCGCTTTAGCAATGCGCTCACGAGACTGCTGAACAGTGGTCACTGTTTGATCGGAGCTTTGCCACCCCAACAATCCTTTGTAGCTGCCCAAACCTGGAAATAGCGCCAAGTAAATTGCAGCAAACACAAAGGTGCTAATAAACAAATATGTCCACCACTTTGGAAGAGGGTTATTCAGTTCACGAATACCATCGTATTCGTGCCCCATGTCCACACCTTCTTCTACGCCCATCTTATCTTTAACACACCAGTAAAGAAGGGCAGCACAGCCTAGCAACGTGCCTACGGTAATAATAATTACCCAGAGACTCCAAAAAGTACTCATTATTTGGTCACTCCTTCTTTCTCTTCAGAGGGCTCTTGCTCGTCAGCGAAGACTAGATTAGCGGCTTCGTCGAAGCGAGCTTTACGGCTTTTACCGTAAGCCCACCACACGACACCAAGAAAGCTAACGAACAACACTATGGTCCATGTACTATGAATAGTACCGATATCCATATATCCCCCTTACTTCATTGCGTGACCAAGAGATTGAAGGTAAGCAATGATGGCATCCATCTCTGTTTTACCTTCTACTTCTTGTTTTGCATTTGCGATCTGATCATCCGTGTAAGGAACGCCAAATTGATCGCGGAAAATGGTCAGTTTTTTCTGAGTCAGCTTGCCGTCTAAAACGTTTTCTTCCAACCAAGGGAAGCCAGGCATGTTGGACTCAGGAACGAGCTCTCGCGGATCAATTAAGTGAACGCGATGCCACTCATCTGAGTAACGACCACCGACACGAGCCAAGTCTGGTCCTGTACGTTTTGACCCCCAAAGGAATGGGTGCTCCCAAACACTTTCACCCGCTACGGAATAGTGACCGTAACGCTCGGTTTCTGCGCGGAATGGACGAATCATCTGGCTATGACATACGTTACATCCTTCACGGATGTAGATATCACGACCTTCCATTTCCAGCGCTGTGTATGGGCGCAAGTTTTGAACTGGCTTAGTCGTCTGGTCTTGGAAAATCAACGGTGTAATTTCCACCAAAGCCCCAAGGCTGATTGCAAATACGATCAAAATGGCAAGAAGACCTACGTTCTTCTCTACAATTTCATGACGGTTATTTGAATTCGAACTCATTAGTCAATCTCCTTATGCCGGTTGAGCAACAGCTTTTAAGCTGTCTTTAGGGGCAGTGATTGTCTTATAAGCGTTGTATGCCATTAGGAACATACCAGCCAAGAAGATGAAACCACCAAGGAAACGAACAAAGTAGAACGGGTAAGACTGCTCTACAGATTCAACGAAACTGTAAGTCAATGTACCGTCGGAGTTAACTGCACGCCACATCAGACCTTGCATAACACCAGAAATCCACATCGCTACGATATAGAGAACCGTACCAATTGTTGCCAACCAGAAATGCGTGTTGATCAAGCTAACAGAGTACATACGCTCTTGACCGAACAGTTTAGGGATTAGGTGATAAACGGAACCAATAGATACCATTGCAACCCAACCTAATGCACCGGAGTGTACGTGACCGATAGTCCAATCGGTGTAGTGAGACAACGCATTAACCGTTTTGATTGACATCATCGGTCCTTCGAACGTTGACATGCCGTAGAAAGACAATGAAACAATCAAGAATCGAAGAATAGGGTCATGACGGAGTTTATGCCATGCACCAGAAAGCGTCATGATACCGTTGATCATGCCACCCCAAGACGGAGCAAACAAAACCAAAGACATCACCATACCTAAAGACTGAGTCCAGTCAGGTAGGGCAGTGTAATGCAAGTGGTGGGGACCAGCCCAGATATAGAGGGAAACTAACGCCCAGAAGTGAACGATAGATAAACGGTATGAATAAACTGGTCTCTCAGCTTGTTTAGGAACAAAGTAATACATCATTCCCAAGAAGCCAGCAGTAAGAAGGAACCCTACCGCGTTGTGACCGTACCACCATTGAACCATGGCATCGACGGCACCAGAGTAAATAGAATAAGATTTACCCATAGAAACTGGGATAACCATACTATTTACAATGTGAAGAACTGCTACGGTAATGATAAAGGCACCGAAGAACCAGTTCGCCACATAAATGTGAGAGGTCTTTCGCTTTATAAGCGTACCGAAGAAGACCACCGCATAAGCAACCCAAACTAGGGCAATTGCGATGTCGATAGGCCATTCTAGCTCTGCGTATTCTTTACCAGAGGTGTAACCCAAAGGTAAGGTAATTGCAGCGGCTAAAATAATTGCCTGCCATCCCCAAAAGGTGAAGGCGACAAGAGGACCACCAAATAAACGAGTTTGACACGTACGCTGCACAACGTAATAAGACGTTGCAAACAGTGCACTGGTACCAAACGCAAAAATAACCGCATTAGTATGCAGGGGACGTAAGCGACTGTACGTCAACCACGGCGTATCAAAGTTTAGCTGTGGCCAGACTAATTGAGCGGCAATCAAAACACCAACAGCCATTCCGACAATTCCCCAAAGTATGGTAACTAAGGTAAACTGACGCACGACTGTATAGTTGTAGTTTTGTTCTAGCTGCTTTTCTTGGCTCATTTGCATGCTTCCAAATTTTTTTAATTAACTACACTTTTACTTCCAACACGACATATGTCGTAATGCCACCAAATCGGTCGAGGAATTGTCGTTTTTTCATACTGTTAATTCCTTTTAACGATTTTAATAAAAAGCGGCATTTTCAATGTGCCACTATACTGGAACTAACAATTCAATGACAGGAAATTAACCTCACTTACACTCCGGTCATTCAACTAATTGTTAAAAATTTGAAGTTTGTTACATAGAGGAAATCTTCAATGCCTGCGCAAAAATTAACGCCAGCCCGAATCGCTCAAATTGTTGTCATGTTATTGATTTTAATAGCAGCATTTACCTGGCGCACACTTGATCAAGATCAAGGTAACATTGTTAAATGTATGGTTAAGACCTGTCACTTTTCATTAAACAATCAGGCGTTCGAAATACACTTCACCGAACACAACAACTATATTGTAGGCGACTCTGAACAGTTTCGCGTCTCCATTAATAACACTATTATTAATCCGGATATAAATACCAAAAGTTGGTTATTTAATAAACACGACAAATACGATCACATTTTAATTACAAATAAGCAGAATGGGGATTATGTGAAGGTCATTCACAAAGAAAAATAGGGGACACACTTTATTGAGCAAATGGTAATAAATAGATGCGGTGAGTGATTTATTAATGTATAAAACAACTTAAAACTAGTCACTTGTTTCATACTCCAAAAAATGAAGTTGATTACCGCTTTTTCCCATCAAGAAGACATATCAGAAGCGATTCAAGATTTGAATTCACAAATCCCGCCAGAGCTCAATCCATCTCTGGCGCTTTGTTATTTCACTGAAGAGTATTCAGCCGAAACATTGCGAGTCGCGTTATCGGCACGATTCCCAAATACACCAATTCAAGGTTGCACATCTTGTAAAGGGATTCTTACTGAAAAAGGGTTTCATCGAGGTCCAGTCGTCGGTCTAATGCTGATTGAAGACAGCGCTTCTATTTCAGCTTATGGCACAGCTATTGCCGATACTACCGTCGAAAACGCGGTAAGTAGCACACAAGCCACACTGAGAAAAGCTATTGAAAGCAGTGGCAGAGTGGGTGAGCTGCCTAACTTAATAATCCTGCACGCTACACCAGGCTTTGAAGAATCAGTTATAGACGCTATCTATCAAGAGTTTGGCACTCTGGTGCCTTTAATCGGAGGAAGCGCTGCAGATAATGTACTTAAAGGGAATTGGCAAATATTCACATCCCAGGGCACCTCTCATCAAGGCGTATCCATTTCAGTCCTTTATCCCTCTTCGCCATGTGAGACGGGGTTTCATACCGGTTACTCCACAACAGGTATTAGCGGCGAGGTGACAAAAGTAGAACACCGCTCTATTCTTGAAATCGACGATCAACCAGCATTGGATATTTACCAAAGTTGGTGCTCAACACTTGGCAGCCATATTGTTGATGAAACAAGTCTATTTGCTACAACAAACCTCTACCCATTAGGTAGAATTGTAGGAAGCGTAGACTACCAACCTATCTACAAACTCTCGCACCCTGTCAAACGGTCTGCAAATGGCGAAGGTATCGAACTATTTACAGAAATAGCAAAAGGCGAGCGCATTCACTTAATGACAGGCTCTAAAGATCGCTTAATAAACAGGCCAGGGCGTGTCATCCAGCTTACAGGCGACTCATGTATTGACATGGGGGAACCACTTGGCGCGATAAACATATTCTGTGCCGGCTCTATGCTGCACATAGAAAGCGCAATGGACACGGTTTGCGAACAAGTACACTTAGCTTTGAATAAACAACCATTTATATGCCCATTCACCTATGGCGAGCAGGGTCGATTCGAAAGCGACATTAATGCTCACGGAAATTTAATGATTTCTTCGGTTGTATTCCATGAAAACAAGAGAGCCTAATGAACGCATTTGATAAAGAGCAACTGCAGGAAGCTCTTTTTGAGCTTCAAAAAAGCAAAGAAAAAGAACAAAAGTTGCTTGATGAGAACAGAGCTATCCTCGCATCACTCTCTTCAATGACAGGTGCAAGCAATAAGCACCAAATCTTCAATGGGCTATTAAGTGTACTTAGAAAATACATCAAATTTGAAGACGCCATCGTACTCTCTAGAAACCTAGGTGAATCCAACTTCCAAACCTTGTTAAGCACCAACAAGGTCTTTAAAGATAAGGTTTGGTCTAACGACGACAAATTTAATCGCGCGATCTTTGGTGAGAGCATCATTGTCTACCAACCGGAATCACTCCAGCAATTTGGCCAATTCAATTCAATATTAAAAGATCAAATCCAGTCGGTTTTGCTCACAGGAGTAGAGTCCGAGGCCAGCCAGTCGGTCATTTTGTTCATTGGCAAACAAAAAGGGCAGTTTTGTATAAATTGTAAAGCGATTCTCGCACGCTTGTTACCGCTAATAGAGCGAGCCGTCATAGATATCGATTACAAGGAGAAGCTACAAACCCTTGTTGCAACACGAACCAATGAACTAAAACAGAACAGAGAACGCTTTCGAGATTTTGCTAGTAGTGTAGGGGATTGCTTATGGGAAACAGACGTCAATTATCAGCTTACTTATGTCTCAAAGATCGACGCCATAAAAACAGATTTCCATAGCAAGAAGATCCACGAGCTCGTTCAAGGCAATGCCGCACTCAATCATTTAATCTCGGCAATGGATACACGATCACCGATTCGAGACCTTGAATGGTGTTACGACCTTGAAAAAGGCGTTTGGCTAAGTATTAGTGGCGCACCTTTATTCGATCTTGAAGGCGAGTTTTTTGGATATAGAGGCACGATAAAAGACATATCGCAAAGCAAGCAGAGATATTTAGAGTTAAAACGCGCTCGAATGGAGTCAGAAAAAGCTAACATCGCTAAATCTCAGTTTCTAGCAATGATGAGCCATGAAATAAGAACGCCTCTAAATGCCATTTTAGGCCTTATTGATGTCCAACTTTCCAAGTGTTCTGATGAAGATAATGCCGTTGTTTTAAAGATGATGGAATCATCAGCAGAGTTACTGCTTGCCATTATTAGCGACGTATTGGATCTATCTAAAATAGAGTCGGGGAGTTTCGACTTAGATACTAAGAACGTCAAAATACGTGACATTGTCACTAGAAACCTTCAACATTACCAAGAGCTTGCGAATCAAAAATCCCTTTCACTCATGATAAACTTAGGTGATGACTTACCAGAAGAAATTCACACAGACGCAACCAGGCTATCCCAAATCATGTTCAACCTAGTCGGGAATGCCGTGAAGTTCACCGATTCTGGCGAAATAAATGTTGAAGTAACCACTAAAGATAGCCAAGCGTTGGTCATTAAAGTCTCGGACACCGGCATAGGTATGGACGATACTGCAATTGAAAAACTGTTCAAACCATTCGTTCAAGCCGACAGTTCAATCACTCGAAAATTTGGCGGCACAGGTCTTGGCTTGGCCATTTCAAAACAATTAGCTTTGCTTTTGGGCGGCGACATAAAAGTTTCGAGCACACCCAACAAGGGAAGTACGTTTACTGTCACGCTGCCGATCGGTAGCATAAAAACTGATGAGAACATCGATAACAAACACAGTCATAGCAAAGTGCCACAAAAAAATTTGGAAGTAATGGTCGCCGAAGACAGCCCAGCAAACCAAATGGTCATTAAATTGATGCTATCGAATCTAGGGCATAAAGTGCACATCGTACCAAACGGTGTAAAAGCCATAGAGTTTGTTGAAACGAATCAAGAAAAGCTCGACGTTATATTTATGGACATCTCCATGCCAGAAATGGACGGGCTAGCGGCAACCAAAATATTGCGGGAAAAGGGTGTAACGCTTCCAATCATTGCGCTCACAGCTCACGCGATGACGACTGACAAAGACAAATGTCTAGCCGCTGGCATGAACAAATTTGTCGCAAAACCCATCCGAGCTAAAGACATACAAGAAATTTTAAAAGTGTACTCGTAAATTCGTAAAGTCATTAGCTGGATTTAACTCCAGATACTATATGCTTGTATTTGTTAGGCAGAATACTCTTAGGAGATACCAATGAAAGCATTACATATCAGTTACATGGCTTTAGTCTTAACAAGTAGCCATCAAGCCTTAGCAACTAGACGTATCTTTTAATGGAACAGGCTCCATTTCGACAATTAACTGAGTCTCGAAATACGAGCTTATCGTAACGCTAATAATCATGTCTTAATCTTTGATTAAAGTAATGATTATTAGCTATTTTATGGTAAATAGGATTATGGTTAAATAGCTCGAGTTTTGGTGGGTTAGGACAAAGAAATACGTGTAGTTCTTACTTAGATTCACATCTAATTTAACATAATATACATAATACGCACTGAATAAGCTTTTCTTAACATTCCCATTTTTTTTAAATGACGTTCTCATATAAAATCATACGCACTTAGTTACCTATATATTGTTCAACATGATTAAAAGAATCTGGAACTACTTTTTCGATATGGAAGCAAAATCGGAAATACGCTTAAACGGCTCCGTATAAAGTATCTTAGATTCATACGTATAACGTCAGTCGTTCTTTCCATTATAGTGTTGGTCGGCTGCCCATATTTTCTTGTCCAGAGCACAAGCCAGATTCGTTATATTGACGTTAAAACAACTACCGCTCGATATGATGTCAAGGTACAAGAAGGTAAATCCGTCGTCACTATTGAGGATTTGAACTTGATATCAAAAACATCTAGCTCAATGATATTTATGAAGTATTCTGACGTTGAAAACGTCCTCATTCTAAATAAGAACATGATCATATCTATGAAAAAGAATTAAGATGTTAAGGAGATGCTCTCTGTTGTATACCCTTTACTTAAGCTAAAGTAGTTACCCTAAACACTAACTAGTCATCAATGCTAGTAGGTCTCTGATATTTCTGTCTATTTAGGTCCTTCTCAATAAGCTCAAATTCGTTTGAACCTTATCTCATTCCAAATTAATGATTCTTTCTCTCTATATAAACGCATTTCATAATCGTGAGTCAAAACAACTACTCAGGCTAGGTTTATGACAATACTCCAACTAACTCTTCTGGTTTTTTTATTTATTATCGTTTTATCTTTTAAGCTCGCCGCTGGTAAAAACCAAAAAGGCGCTTCTAAATCAACAAATAAGTATCAGTATCAACCTAGAAAGTACCTTACAACAAAAGCAGAACTCTCCTTCTTTCATGCACTTGATAATGCTGTTGGTAGCAAATACCGTGTGTTTAGCAAAGTTCGTATCGCTGATGTCATTTCTCCGAAAAAAGGCTTATATAACAAGAAGGAATGGCGCATTGCTTTTAATCAGATCAGCGCGAAACATTTCGACTACGTGTTGTGTTGCCCAAAGACGCTGGAGATTCTATTTACAGTTGAACTAGACGACGCCTCACATCAAAAAGTGTCTCGCATTAAACGTGATGAACTGGTTGAACATGCTTGCGAAAGTGCTGGTATCAAACTTATACGGATTCCTGTTCAATCAAGTTACAAGCTAGAAGAGATTGCAGAGCTTTTTGATGTGCCCCCTACTCCTCCTGTCACTGCCAACGCTTTACCGGTATAAAACAGAAAAGGTCTAGACACCGTCTAGACCTTACTTTTGAGTGTTAGGTTGCTACCTAAGCTTAACCTTATTCACTAAACACCCTATCTGTTCTATTTAATCATCTAACTGTTCCCAGCCCTTTCGCTTGTAATAATGCCATCAAACTTTTTGGAGTATTGGTATGAAAAGCATAGCATTAGCAACAAGCTTCGTTTCAATGTGGGCAGCTGCGGACACAAAAATTCTGCACTCTGAAGGCTCTTTGATTCAAAGTGGTGACAAAATTTACTCTG
This sequence comes from Vibrio penaeicida, assembly GCF_019977755.1. Lineage (NCBI taxonomy): Bacteria > Pseudomonadati > Pseudomonadota > Gammaproteobacteria > Vibrionales > Vibrionaceae > Vibrio > Vibrio penaeicida. Next base: position 2,042,964 of record NZ_AP025144.1, read on the forward strand.
TCGGGACCATCACTGTTCATTATGTAGAGCAGCACAAATTTGATCGCATTAAAGCGAAACGTGGCGATTCATATTCTGGTTTCATCTCTGCTTTAGATAGCTGGGAAGAAATGGAATCCAACAGCTATTGGGAGGCTGCGGGGAATTTTAATACGGTAATGGGCGTTCTGCCGGACAAAATGAATACCATTGATATTCGAATTGCGAAAAACGAAAACAACCCCATTTTCGATTTGTATATTAATGATACAAAAGTGGTCTCAAAGATCGATTCCAGAATTAAAAATGTACGTATTGCATCTACTGGATTCCAGTCAAATCTTAATTACGTTTATGTCAATTTCGTGCCTCACTCTTCTACGAGTAATAACAAGATTAACATTGATAGTATTACCATTAAATCAAATATAAGGCATTGATGTAATTGACTTATATGGTGGTTTCAAATTTGTTTAAAATTGGTGCCATATTCTAGTTAAGAGTATATTAATCGGTAAAACAATTCACAATGTTTTGTTAGGTTACGGGCAATTTTTATTTGGCTACCTCTCCCCTTGATACATAAGGGGTAAGACTGTTTTACCTTGCTGACTTAAGAGTAAATAATTTAAGCACAAGGGTGTCTATGAGGAGCATTTTATTCGCCTGTTTTCAATGGAACCGATTCAGATATGGATGCTTCAATTCATCACCAAAAACTCTCTGCCAAATGTGGTCATGTGGCTCTGCCATGGTTACAACAATTCGAACTAATTACTCGTCAGTTTCCAAACCACCAAGCTATTTTAAACCCTTCCGGCGACTCTTTTAGTTATCAAGAGTTGGACAGTAAAGCTAATCAACTTGCAAACTACTTACGTGATGCGCTTGGCCGATTGCCCGCGGGACACACGGGTCAAGTTGTCGCTGTGTGTTTTTCTCGGGTGAATGTCGAAGTCGCAACTGCGTTTTTGGCTGTTCTAAAACTGGGGGCTGCCATTCATTTTGTTGAGCCTAAGCTTGGGATCGAAGTGAATAACAAACGTTTGAGAAAAATATCGCCTGATCTTGTCCTCCTTGACGAAAATAATGCTCACCTATCCCACGATATTGAAGAGTTTGAAACGTTGGTACTGAGCGAGCATCAACATCAAATAGATCATGCCGCTGAAACAAGTATTGTGACTGTTGGGTCACGTAATAGTGCTTGTGTATTCTGCAGTTCAGGGACAACAGGTGAGCCCAAAGTGATAACAATGCCAATGCTTCCACTGTCCAACCTAACTCGTTCTGCAAGCGAAGAGCTCCACCTATGCCCTGAAAGTCGCCTTATACAGCTTGCTCGACGTAATTTTGATGCGGTGGTGCACGAGCTGGCGATTTCTTTAGGTAATGGAGCATGCTTAGTATTGGTGGACGAACAAACGATGTTTTGCCATCAAGGGTTTGTCGAGTTCATAGAAGAGCAGCGAGTGTCACACATGACTATTACGCCTTCGCATATCAGCCATTTACTGAAAACACACGAAGGCAATCCTTCACGCATTTTTGAGCCTTTGAACACTGTTATGCTGGTTGGAGAAGCTTTTAGTGATGACCTCCCTCCTCGTCTAGCAAAGGCTGGCGTATCTCGCGTGGTAAATGGATATGGTCCATCTGAAGCCGGTATTTGGGTGATGAGCTCCGTGCTATTTGATTCAGGTGTATCAACAGAAATTATGCCGACTACACTAGGTAAGCCCGTTCGTGGCGTTGATGTTCGTGTTATGAGGCAGTGTGATTTAACACATACCTGGCAATTATGTGAAGCGGGTGAAAAAGGCGAACTACTGGTGAGTAACCGCCTTCAAAACGTTTACAAAGATCAGAAAAACAATCAGAGTCGATATCTGTATATCCCAGACCCTATCACCGATAACATCGAGTGCTTTTACCGAACGGGCGACATTGTCGAAATTTCAAACCAAAACGAATTGGTCTTTGTGGGTAGGCAGGATAATCAAATCAAGCTCGCTGGACAGCTTGTTGTAACAGACGAAGTGGCAAACCAACTAAAAGAAGCATGTGTCACTCTCTTTAAAGCTCGCAACATCGATATATACATAGATGTAGAGCGAAATTCTCAGGGTACGCCGGTATCTTTAACTGCCTACCATACCGCAGAAACACCTCAAGATGCTGACAACATTGCTTGCGAGATCAGTCGTTATCTAACTAATCAGCTCCCCTCTTACATGCTTCCGAAACGTTATGCTTGGCTGGAACGCTTTCCTATCAAAGTAGGAGGAAAATTAGATACGGTTTCAATCCAATCAAATGCTCAGGACTCTAAACGCATTCAGGCTCCGCAAACATTGCCTCAAACAGTTACTCAATTAGGTATCGCTAGTATTTGGCAGCATATCCTTTCGATGAGCGACTCCATTTATCTTGAGCATAGCTTTACGGACTTAGGCGGGACATCCCTGCAACTATTATCTATGTTGTCAGAAGTGAATCGAGAGTTTGGCATCCATATAAAATCAGACTCATTGATGCATATCGACACACTATTAAACCTATCCGTAGCCGTTGAAAGTGCCATAAGCTGCCCTCAATCAGAAGCTTTACTGCCTCCTTCTGAGATCAATTCTTTGATTGAGATGAAATCCTCAGAACACAATAAATATCTGTTCTTGGTGCATCCTGGGGATGGTCATGTTCAGGTGTATCAAAAAATGATGCCTTTACTGCCAGATACTCTGAATGTTTATGGGTTACGCGCACCTGGTGCCGAGGCTGGCGAAGAAATTGTCCCGTTTTCAGTTCTCGAATACGCGCAGCGTTACGCCAACCTCATTATGAAGCAGCAACCTCACGGAGACGTCTTTATTATGGGGTATTGCGCTGGAGCCCCCATTTCCATAGAAATTGCCCGCCTCTTAGAACAATCCAATAGGAAAGTTGCGATGCTTGCACTTGTAGACCTGCCTAATGGATATCACTTGCAAGAAAATACGGATATTGCGCAAGGGCTCGCTACCTTTTTTGAGCAAATGTACGGTGTGGATGTTTCTGCAAAGCAACTAAGAGAGCACGCAGACTCAGAAACGCAATTCGAACACCTATTCAAGCTTGCCTTACAGCAAGGAAAGGTCGCTCACAACGAAAAAGATCAACTTCGTAATGCGCTCAATGGCGTTATGTATGAACCAGAGCAAGAAGACTCCGTTGAAACACTGCACCTTTTCTTCAAATACGCCTTTAAATTAGATATTCCATCCCAAAAACTGCGTAACCTTAGTAACGAAATGGACAGACTCAACTACATCGTGAATAAAGGACGAGCAAAAGGCGTTTTTCCTGCTGCTCTAACCAGCGATTATTTCTCTCGATTATTGGCAATGGAAAACACAACAAAAGAGGCAGTCCATGGATACGTGCCAGCTCCTTTAAGTATTCAAGGCAAAATTCTTTACTTACATGCGCAGCCAAGCGTTGAGAACCCTATGGCCTGGTACCCTAACCCACAAACTTGGGTTCCCTATCTAAACAAGATGGAAGTACAACAGCTGAAGGGCGACCACTACTCGATTGTTAGAGAAGATCAGGATATGAAAGATCTCATTCGATGTTTAGCACCTCACATCACCGTTTCCTAAAAACGTCCTGATAAGAAAAACCATTTAAAAAAAGACGATGGTTCAAGCATCGTCTTTTTAAATTGAATATAGGGTTACTTAACACTGAAAAATTCTTGTCTAAATTCGGTCACTTGCTGGTGGTAATACGATTCCCACTCGCGGTCATTTAAATGCGATTTCTCTCGTGTTCGTTGGTCGGCTAATCGACTTTTTAACTTACGGAGTTCCAACTGATAGTCGTTTACTTCTTTTTTCTGCGCGTCAACTTGGTTTTCTCGCGCCTCTAACTCACGAATATCTTCACTTTCTAAGTGATGTAACCGTAACATTTTTCTAATATCGCGCTGATTCTCATGGCTATAGTGGCTTGGGATCAGCGATAGACCATATTCATATTGTTCTGCATTTGTTGATACGTTTAAGCCCTGAACACTGGTGTTCCACTGTGAAATGAGTGATTGATAAGCCTCAAAGAACATGTCTGGCTCTACGTGCGTTATTTCTTCACTTGCTAAACGAAAATCCAACAGTGTGAATTGATCTGAAAGTATGACACTCGCCATATCACCCCATACTTGATGCGCACCCTCTTTAAAAAGTTGTACACGTTCTTTTAAGTTTCCAGCATTCTCCAACGGTATATTAGCTTGTTGAAGATTCCACTCATCACTGAGAGAAGGAAAACGGGATAGCAATTGGTACCATCGCTCATCCATATTAAGTAAAGCTTTATCCAATTGGCTTGTGCAATCTCCAATAGCTCGGCATTTTTCCCAAAAGCTTTCCAGAGCTGAATACAAGAGCGCTCCTTTTAAGTCATCGAAACGATTCTCCTGTGTCTCTGGCATGCTTTTCGGGTCATCTGCTACGATCTTGGCTTGATCTCTAATCTCTTGAGCCTTTGATTGCTGCTCGGTAGCGTTAGATAAAACCGTGCTGCTTGGGGCTATGCCTGCCGTTCGTTCGTTAGCCGTATCGGAAGACAAGCTAAGGTAAGTAGCGCCCGCGAGTACAACGGGCACAAGAAAGGAAAAGACCTTTGTCATCATTTGATAACAGCCGAAACTGGGAAGTGATCGGATAAGTTATAATGCTTCCATAATCTCTCATCGGTGCTTCTTGGTACATCAACACGATTACTATTTTGGTTTTTCACGGCATATTCAGCGCTTACCATGATGTAATCTAAGTATTCAACATTTTCGCCGCCAGAAAGTGCCTCGCCTGCAAAATTGTTTATACGCGGATCAAATGTCGATTCCGTGTAACCCGAATAAGTGGGCTCAATTGCATTTAGGTTTGCGATCATCTGTTGATAATCACCAGGAAACTTCCTTTTATTAACGTTAAAGTCGCCACTGTAAATCACAGTTTCACTTGTTGGGATGTTCAGAGAATGCGCCATCTCGCGCATCTGTCGGAATTGTTTCTGGCGATATTCGCGAGCAGTATCCGTGTCAAATGACGCAGTATGAGTAGCAAAGACATGATACGCCTGACCATTTTTTATGACCTCAGCATAATTCACACCCTTATCCGCAAAACAATCTGTGCCGCTGCAATCTGGGAAAACATATTGTGCCTGATTAACAATCGGGTATCGGCTAACAATAGTCACACCACCATCGTGTATATTAAAACCACTTTTATCTAACATTTTGGTCTGGTATGGGTACTCTTTCGCTAATGCTCTAAGAAAATCATTTCTGCCATTTGAAAAGACTTCCTGAAGTGCCAACACATCGTAACCTTTCACATACTCTGGGATGATGTCGAGTCGATCGCCAATGTGCGAAGCAATCGCAGGTAATGCCCAAACATTATAAGTCATCACTTTCAGCGTCGTTGATGTTGAATCCGGCGATTCGCTTTGTTTTTTTGGCGTAATTGTGTAGTAGAGATCATCATAGCGCCCAGTTGCGTCAGATTTGAACGCCAGTTCGACTTCTCGCTGACCAAAAACTTGAGATTGATAACGGTACACGCTTCGATCTTCTTTCAAATCAAGCTCAACATCAGATGAACTAACGCCATATGTCATAGCGGAGTTGTACCAATATCCATTCATTTTTTGGTGTAAGCGAATGCTTTCTCCGTTAGGATTTGAAGCAACGGTTTCAAACTCGTAAGTATGACCTGCCTTAACACCTTCCCAACGATTAAAACTCATTACTGATTTCGTTTCCCAAGGCTTAAGCTCTTGAATATGTTGAAACCATTCACTCCCATGCTGCAGAAGATCTGACCCCGTATGCTTAACTTGTATTGTTAAAGGTTTATCTGAGTTATTAGTAAGGTAAACATCTGTATCCGCGAGTGAACTTGTCGAAGTAAGTGCTATAGCAACAAGTAGTTTCCACTGTGTATTTCTCATTTTATTTCCTTATTTTTGGAGAGCAAAATGAAAATTAGAGTAAATACGTTACGTTTGTTTTATAAATTAATTATAAATATATTTATTTGTGGGGAAAATCATAATCTATTATCAGTGTCTGCATTATTATCATGTATTTCAGTGATATATATCACAGTAAGATCTCATAGCTGTAACTTGATGAAACCCATAAATTTTCGTGAGATCAATATCTAAGATTGGCTAATAATGATTTACAAACAAATGTAATCGATTGCATTATTACCTCGACCTCATACCTTTGCTTGCTGCGCTGGGGTTAAGGAGCCTTTTTTAAGGCTCCTTTTTGCTATTTGTAGGAAAAAGAAATTGTTAGATAGAAACTACACCGATGGATAGCCATATGTACTTAGCTGATTTATAGAGGGATTAACATTTAGTTATAGTGCGTTAGATTGGTGATTTTGTACTGAAGGAAGAGGCAAATACATATCACTCTGAAACGTGGATCCTGATCAGTTTTTCCGGAACATGGTATTTGAAACGCATCCCTTTCTTAATTCCACGGCTCCCAACTTTGCAAATCTTTTTATCTCCTGCATGTCGAACCCTTTTGATGTAGGCGTATTTGCCTTTGTGTTCCATTTCGATCATGTAGTTACAATAACCTTGCAATGGCTTCTTATGCTTCCGTATTGCCCTTTCTATTTTTGCTTTTATTTTCGCGGCTACTTTATTGGTTTGCGAATCATCCGCATGAGCAGGTGCGACAAGGCAGCCTATTAGCAATAACATTCTCAGATTCATCATTCTCGCTCCTTTACCATCGGACGAAAACTAACGCTGAATATGGTTATTGACCTAATAATTAGAACGGCTTTTACGACCTATATCTAACTGTATTTTATGGTATTGCAGAATTGCGGTGCAGGTTTTGAACCAAGCCAAAATGACTTGGTTCATGGGTGATGAGGTTTGCAAATCTTACGCAGATTTTTTTGACGAGTCGTTTTTAAAGCCCTGATGCGGAAATACGTTTCTGATTCGTTGCTGAACTTTGCTCGGTATGCTTTTGCTAAAAGTGAGCCTTGCACCATTGCGTGTTGAATATACTTTAACAACACCAGAAAATGGGGTCTTGTGACCAATTTCAAGGCAGTTATGTTTAAAACCAGCGGGGAAATGACCTTTAAATGTAGCCAGCTCGCCGTCTCTAAACTCAGCCTTGAGCTTCGGGCGGTCGACGCCAATTAACCAAAATATAGCAATGGCAGCAACCAATAAAAGCCACAACATGTTTATCTCCTTGGATTTAATCAGACAATAACTTACTTAAGTCTTCTTTTAGGCTATTTACCGTTTTGCTTGCTTTCTCACTGCGAGATGCTTCACTGAGCAAATATTCAATGGCATCAGATAGCGTACAGCCTAACTCATTAGCACGCCCAGACAGCTTTTCCCAAACACGGTAATCCAGATCGATGGACTTCTTTTTGGTATGAACTTGTTCTGCATTGAAGTGGCGCTTTCGCTTTGCTCGTATCGCCTGCTTCATCTTGTTATCAAGCTCAGGAGACATGTGCCTATCGATCCATTCCAGCACGAATGTTGGTTCATGTTCTATGCGTTTTAATTGCTCAACGGCTTGATCTGCCTCACTGGAATCGAGATGTTTCGTGATCGTTTCACCATCTTTCCATTTTTTGATGAGATACTGCCACTTCCAACCACATTCAAGGTTATCAAGCTGTTGATATTTCATGAACCTGTCCTTAACTAAAACCTGTGTTACAGCGTAACCCAGTTCCTTATAAATTACAATCTTCTAGCGATCACACTTTATTGATTTGAATTGGCAATCTTATGTATCTCAAGATGGGGAATTTTTATATACTTTGGCTCTTTTAAAATTTATGAAAAGCAGAAAATGCAGCAAACTTGGCAGAACGTCACCCCTCAATACGAAGATTATAATTCGCTGTTCGAACAGTTCGAGACATTAAACTCACAATCTTTCTTAACAATGCAGCCTCGCTTCTCTTCTGCTTTAGCCCGCTTCGATAAACTTAGCAACTTAACTCGCGTCCTTCTAGTTAATGGACCAGACAACGCGATTTATCGCCAAATAATGCTCCACTCGTTTCAAGAATTGCAGCAGTCAGGAGATTTGGATAACAAACCGGTGGTCAAAACAGAAACGGTTGATCCGAAAGATATTTTTGGTTCGTTCGAGTCTGAAGATGGAGAAGTTACTCGTTTAAACGAAGGTTTACTACACCAAGCCAATGGCGGTTACCTGTTAGTTTCTGCAAATCTGCTTTTAGCTAATCCTTCTAGTTGGCTCAAGTTGAAATCAGCGCTATTGGGAGAAGCTTTTAGCTTACTTTCAACGTCTTCCAAGCAACTACCGAACGAAACCCCACATCGAACTGTTGACGTCAAACTCATTGTGCTAGGCGACAGGTCACAAATGGGCGACTTGGATTATATGGATGTTGATATGGGAAGCGACTTCTGTATGTTTTCAGAATTAGAACCCGATTACCGTATTAATAACGAATCTATTGAAAAATATCTGGGCTATGTAAAATACTTGATATCCCACTACTCTCTACCTTCTTTAAATGTTTCTGGTATACAAGAGCTACTCCGAGCTGGTGCACGCGAGTGTGAAGACCAACAATTTTTCCCACTAAGCCCACTGTGGCACAACAGCCTACTCAGCGAAGCTGCCATTGAATCGGGATCCGAGATCATTGAAGGCGTTCATATTAAAGCAGCTTTGGCATCGAGGTACTTTTCCGAATCTTATCTACCGAAACGCGCACTTGAAGACATTCTGGATGGTCAGGTCGTTATTGAGACCGAAGGCGAGCAAATTGGGCAAGTCAATGGACTAACTGTGGTTGATGTTGCAGGTCACCCTGTATCTTACGGTGAACCAGCGCGTATTTCATGCGTTATGCACTTCGGCGATGGCGACATTTCAGATGTTGAACGCAAAGCTGACTTAGCTGGTAATATTCATGCCAAAGGTATGATGATAATGCAGGCTTTTGTAAGTAGAGCATTGGATCTAGAAGAACCGTTGCCATATTCAGCGTCCATCGTATTTGAACAGTCCTACTGCGAAACGGACGGAGACAGCGCTTCTTTAGCACAACTGTGCTCCTTCTTGAGTGCACTTGCGGAAGTACCAATAAATCAGCAAATCGCGGTTACAGGTGCGGTTGACCAATTTGGTCGTGTACAGGCTGTAGGTGGATTGAATGAAAAAATTGAAGGCTTCTTTGATGTTTGTGCTCATCAAGGTCTGAGTGGCGGTCAAGGCGTTATTTTACCCCTTACAAACCTGAAGCACCTCGTGTTAAAAGACGAGGTTGTCGAAGCCATTAAAGAGAAGAAATTCCACATTTGGACCGTCGAATCTGTAGATCAAGCCTTACCATTACTGACTGGTAAGGAATTCAGAGGTGACGGTGAAAACACTATATTGGCGAAAATCATTGAAAGATTAGAAAATTTTGATAAGCCAGAACAAGGTAATCGTTTGATTGATCGAATAAAACAGTGGTTCGACCATAACTGATCCGACTTGTTTAGCGTACACCTGTTCACTAAGATGCCCCTACGTATTTTTGGAGTAATAAATAATGCAAAATAAACGTGAATCGTATAATCGCGAAGAACTTCTAGCTTCCAGCCGCGGCGAGTTGTTTGGTCCTACTGGTCCTCAGCTTCCTGCACCAAACATGCTAATGATGGATCGCATCACAAAGATGTCTGAAACTGAAGGCGAATATGGGAAAGGACGTATTGAAGCAGAGCTAGATATTACTCCGGATCTCTGGTTCTTTGACTGCCACTTCCCTGGCGACCCTGTTATGCCTGGTTGCCTTGGTCTAGATGCTATGTGGCAGCTAGTAGGCTTCTACCTAGGTTGGGTTGGCGGCGAAGGTAAAGGCCGTGCTCTTGGGGTTGGCGAAGTGAAGTTCACAGGTCAAATTCTTCCAACAGCAAAAAAAGTGACTTACCAAATCGACATGAAGCGTGTTGTAAACCGCAGACTGGTTATGGGCTTGGCAGACGGTCGAGTTCTAGTAGACGGAAAAGAAATCTACGTAGCAAAAGATTTGAAAGTGGGTCTATTCCAAGACACTTCTTCTTTCTAAGATCGAAGTTGAAAATGATGAATACAGTGGCTAACCCACTGTATTTTTTTGTCCAATATATTTAGTTATAGTGCATTAGGAGTTATTTAAAAAGACCCCAAGATGTGGGGTCTGTAAAGAGTAATGTGTATGGGTGGATAAATTTATTTATAGAGACCAGCTTGCTTGTCATCTCTGGCATCACGCCAACCGCCTAGCCAATACGATTTCGCGTCCATCTGCTGATAGGGGCAAGCCTCCTGAGATCGACCGTTCAGACCCGCTTTATATCCCTGAGATTGAGCTCTTTCAAGGCGATCACGCTTCTGTCTCTTCATAGTACAGTCCTCATACAATGTAAATCGTTATCTTACTACTATTACTGTTGCGTGGAGTTTTTATGACTCCGCTATTAAGAATTGTACAATCAGCCGCGATCCTCAAGGCACAAAAAAGGCACGGATCCATTTTTGTGAACCCATGCCCAGTATTAACAATATTTCTATTTACGACGGAAACTGATTAGTGATAGGACACCTAACAAGAGGATCCCTAGCCCAGCACCTTTACGCTCTACAGGATCTTTATCGGCAGTTCGTTGCTGAATATTCGATGCTGTAGCACCATTTATGGGTGTAAGTTTAATAGAAACAAGCTTTTCCGTACCGCTGCACGAAGCATTGTGGCTCGTCGTTTTATAGCCACCAGCACACATCATTGCAGAAGCAGAAATGATGCCAGCATTGTTAATGTCATTTGCATCGATGATCCTAAACTGGTTGTTATGACCTGAAACCGATCCGTCGTTAGTGAGATCATCAAGCCACCAAGCTTTGTTTTGGAAAATACTTCCGCGGTTACCCGCTATGCTTCCAACATTGTATGGATAAATGAAAGCACGCTTACGTCTTAGTTTACCATCCACTTCACGAACGTTTTCAGCGTCAATACGGCCTACAATTTCGTTGAAGTCGTTGACTGCACGCATATCACCACCCGACCCCGCGAAAAAGATCCCGCCAGTCAAATAAGTGGCCGTTGGATTAGCAGAAGAAGCATTCGCAAGCCATAAACGATTGTTCAATGAGCCCTCTTCTACTGGCACATCAGTACGGCTACGTTTGTAATCGTAGTTACCACGCTTGGTCGAGCCTATAACCAACATATTTTGGTTAATGTCTGTCGCAATAGAGCTATGGTAAATATACCCGTCTGGGTTTAATGTCGTCCCGTCAATATCTTTTGTTGACCAGCCAGTAATTTTTTGAGGGTTTAAGCTATCTTCAAATTTTGGCTCAAATATAGCCGCTTCTGGAAGCATATCTGAAGAGTTCTTACGGTTATAGAAACCAACAAGAACAGGCTTATCTTCTAAAGTAGAACCGGATACTTTATTAATAACAGCGGCGCGAACACTAGCCTGACTTGACTGAGTGCCGCTGGATGTATCCGTTACTTTCGTTACGCTTACCGACGCAGGATCTGTGACATCCCACATCACCGCTTGATTATTGAAACGTAAGTTTTGGCATTGAGAGCGAGTATGAGGGTCGGAAACTGTTTCACAATCCGACTTAGTCCCAAATATTGAAAATGCTGACGATCCCACAACGTACTTTTTCTCACCTGATCCGTCCTGATTATCATAAGCAAACGAATCAAACGCGCGAGTCACACCCATTGTATCAAGTGGCTGAGAAGTCACGATAGGTTCAAGTACGGTAGAACCATAGAAACCTCGGCTTTTATACTGGCGAGCGTAGTTGCTAGACCCCGAATGAAGGTAGCCGCTGCTTGAATTACCTATCGCCGTTGTCCCATCAAAGTTGTTCACTACTATTTCATTCGTACCAGAAATATTGCCTGATACTTCAGAAATCAACGAACCACTAGTTAAAAATGCTTTTGTGTTGTTGTTATCTGCTGAGAACGGTGTAGACCACGTAAACGAGTTCAAGACACGCTGGGCACCACCAGAACCATTTGTCCCATGGAAAAAGCGGTCAGCCCATGCTTCACATGTGTTATAGCGCAAGTTGTAATCGCAATATTTACGATATTCGTCGCGATTACTTGTTTGATCAACAAATCGGAAGCGGTTATCAAAAAGAAAATCCATTTCATCGTTGATCCACTGGCCTGCCTCACCAATACGACCACGGGAGGCCACAATAGGATTACTACTACTGTTTGCACATGCTTCTGCAAAACAGTTAGTCACACCCGTGGATTCGCTTATTGCAGAACCAAAGTTCTCATTCTCTGAACTGCTTACAACTTCAATACTGTATAACGCTGCATGAGCAGACGTTGCACCTATGATTAGTGACGTTATTGCCGAAAGTTTAAATACTCTATTACGACTCATAGTTATTTCTTATTCCTGTTGCATTGCTTCAAGCTCTTCCCAGCGCTCAAAGGCAATTTCTAATTCCTGTTCCGCAGCGGACAACTTATCCAATACAGATTGTGTAGCATCTACCGGTTTTGAGAAAAACTCCGGATCATTCACCTGTGCTTGAAAATCTTCAATCGTTTGCTCTAAGTCCTCTAAGCGTTGCGGTAAGGTCTCTAGCTCTCGCTGTAGCTTATACGATAACTTCTTAGGCTTAGCGCGGGCTGCTGAATTTTTGGGACTTTCCTCAACCTGTTTTTCATCTTTAACCTGAGCACCAACATCAGCTGGTTTCGCAGCAGCTCTTAAAGAGCGAGATTGAGATCTTTGTTGCTGCGCATCATGATAGCCGCCAACAAATTCTTCTATCTGACCATTGCCTTCAAAAATCCAGCTGGTCGTGACAGTATTATCCACAAATTCCCTATCGTGACTGACTAACAGCAAAGTACCCTGATAGTTGGCAAGTAATTCTTCCAAAAGTTCCAGAGTTTCGATATCCAAATCGTTCGTTGGTTCATCGAGAACTAATAAATTGTTGGGACGAAGGAAAATACGCGCTAATAAAAGGCGATTCTTCTCACCACCAGATAAGGCTTTAACAGGAGTACGAGCTCGCTTAGGAGCAAAAAGGAAATCTTGAAGATAGCTTAACGCGTGACGCTGACGACCACCTACCATTACCTCTTGCTTACCATCCGCAAGGTTATCAATGACGGATTTTTCTGGATCTAGAATCTCGCGATACTGATCAAAGTACGCCACTTCGAGTTTAGTACCACAATGCAGCTTGCCTGAATCCGGTTCAAGCGTTCCTAGAAGCAACTTTAACACGGTACTTTTACCGCATCCGTTTGGACCGATCAGCGCAATTCGGTCACCTCGCATAATATTAAAGGTGAAGTCATCAACAATTGTATTGCCTTCAAAGCCAAAGTTAACGCCTTTAGCCTCAAATACGATCTTCCCTGAACGCGATGCCTCATCAATCTGGATATTCGCTTTGCCCTGCACTTCACGACGTTCGCTTCTCTCTTGACGCAATGCTTTTAACGCACGAACGCGTCCTTCATTACGAGTACGTCTGGCTTTTATGCCTTGACGGATCCAAACTTCTTCCTGAGCAAGCTTTTTATCGAATTCTGCGTTTTGCATCTCTTCAACGCGAAGCATTTCTTCTTTTTCAACCAAGTAATTTTCATAATCACCAGGGAAACTGGCTAACTGACCACGATCCAAATCCACAATTCGCGTTGCCATAGATTTTATGAACGCGCGGTCGTGCGAAATGAAAATGATGGACCCACGAAAGTCCTTCAGGAAACCTTCTAACCATTCAATCGTTGTAACGTCTAGGTGGTTGGTCGGCTCATCTAGTAACAATACATCTGGCTCACAGACAAGTGCTCTCGCTAGCGCGGCTTTTCGTTGCCAGCCACCAGATAAATCAGAAAGCAGTGTATGTCCATCAAGACTCAGCGCACCCAAAACATTCTTTATTCTATCTTCAAAACGCCAAGCACCAGAATGCTCGAGTTGCTCTTGTACGGTAGCGAGCTTATTTATGTTCTTTTCGCTTGGGTCGACAGCAACGAGATCGAGCAGATCTTGATAGATCTTAAGTTGCTCACCTGCTCCAGCCAGACCTTCTGAAACATAATCGAAAACAGTACCTGACTCATTGCGCGGCGGATCTTGTTCTAAACGGGATACAACAACGTCTTGCGTTACTTGCATCTTGCCGTCGTCCATAATAATTTCGCCCGCCAACACTTTCATCAGTGTTGATTTGCCCGCACCATTACGCCCTACTAAACAAACACGTTCATTTTCCTGAAGTGCGAAATCTGCGTGATCAAGTAATGGGTGATCGCCGAACGCAAGTTGTCCATTATGAATGGTAATTAATGCCATGTTTTTCTAACCATTGTTGTAATTCTTGTAAATCGAAAGGCCACCCCAATTCTGAAGGCTCTGAACCTACTATTGAAACAACCGGAATGGTGACCCCGTAACGTTGAAATAGGTTGTCGTCAAAAGCGATATCAACGACTTTGACGTGTTCAATCACGCCAGCCTGCCCTAATAAGCCATATGCCATCTCACATAGATGGCATCCTTCAGTACTGTAGAGTGTTAACACACCTTATCCTTGATGAGTGACGATCCAGCAATTGTGGATTTGCTTATTACGCGAGAAATCTTGAGGTAACGTCTGTGATGAAATGTTTTCAGCTTTCAACCCAAGCTCCGCGAGCGCATCCAAATCCATTTTGAAATGACGTTTGTTGTTCGAAAAAACAATTGTACCGTTACCGCGTAACAGCCTCTTTAAGTTTTTCATTAACTGAATGTGATCACGTTGTATATCGAACGACTGCTCCATGCGTTTAGAGTTTGAAAACGTCGGGGGATCAATAAAAATAAGATCGAACTCACCATCTGCTTGCTCTAACCATTGAAGGCAATCGGCTTGAACAAACTGATGCTCGCTCCCAGAAATGCCGTTTATGGCTAAGTTTTCTTGAGCCCACTCTAGGTAAGTTTTGGACATATCTACTGTGGTTGTAGATTTGGCGCCACCACAAGCTGCATGTACCGTCGCAGAACCTGTGTAAGCAAATAGGTTTAGGAAGTCTTTACCACCAGCTAATTGACCCAGCTTACGACGTGTTAACTTGTGATCAAGGAATAAGCCGGTATCAAGGTAATCGTGGAGGTTAACTAAAAGATCCACTCCATATTCCGTTACCTGTATAAACTCAGAGTTTTGGCTGAGTTTTTGATACTGGCTGCTTCCCTTCTTCTTCTCTCTTACTTTAAGCACGACATTGTTTGCTTCTACACCTGTTACTTGAATAGTTGCTCGAATAATGTCGGTTAATCTGCGTTTGGTTTTTTCTTCAGGTATATTTTTGGGCGCCGCGTATTCTTGAATTACGATATGGTCTTGGTAAATATCAATCGCCGCGTTGTATTCAGGTAAATCCGCATCGTATACACGATAGCAATCTAATTTTTCTTTTCTCGCCCACTTACTCAGTTTTGTTAAGTTTTTCTTTAGGCGATTAGCAAAATCAGGGGCAACCAAGGTTTCTTGCTTTGTTTCTTGGTTGGATTCAGGTGAAGTAGCGCTTCTTTCACTGATACTATAATTCTTTTGGTGACATTGTAACGCACCATTCGCCAGTTTGAACTGTTTCTCGGCACGCATACGCAAGCAGGCAAGCAATTCATCAGATGAAGAGAAAATAGAAGCTTGGCAACCGCCAAATTCTGTTTTTAATTGTGCTCCAAAAGCAGTGTATAAGGCAATGAGACCTGGCTGTGTGCCCAAACGCTCACCATAAGGCGGGTTTGATACGATAACTCCATCATCAAACTCTTTAGGGCGTTTAACCTGCGCGGCATCCTCTTTCGCAAACTGAATCAGTGACTCAACACCTGCTCTTTTAGCATTTTCACGCGCCGTCTTTAGAACACGTGCGTCGTTATCAAACCCAAAGAACTTCGATTCAACCTTTTTAACACCCCTACGCGCTTGCACATTGGCTTCCGATTTTATCTCAGCCCACTTTTCAGGCTCGAAATCAGAAAGTGATTCAAAACACCAATACTTGCGATTTACGCCCGGTGCCATGTTAGCCGCCATCATTGCTGCTTCAATCAACAATGTACCGGAACCACACATGGGATCTAACAAGTTATTCCCTTGCTGCCAGCCACTACGCGAAATAATGGCTGCAGCCAGTGTTTCGCGAAGTGGTGCTCTACCAGCCTCAGTTCGATAACCGCGATGATGCAACCCAGAACCAACCATATCAAAGCCAACCAATGCATTGTCTTTAAATAGACGAACATGCACACGTAGATCTGGATGATCTTTTTGGATCGACGGTCTTGATAGGTTCTTTTTGTTAAACGAGTCAACGATGCCATCTTTTACCTTTAAAGCACCGTATTGGCTATTGCGAATTTCTCGGTTTGTACCGTTGAAGTCCACCACAAATGTTTTGTTGCTATCAAAGTGCGATGACCAGTTAATCGCTGCAACCGACAAGTACAAGTCCATATCATCCTGACATTTGAATTCAGAAAGAATACGAACGAAACGTGATGCCAACCTACTCCACAAACATACTCTGTAGATTTGCGCGTTGGTCGCTTTAAATTTTACCCCTGCTTGAACTGGTTTTGGGTCTTCAATCCCTAAATTTTTCAATTCATCTGCAAGTAGGTTTTCAAGCCCGTTGGAAGTGACGGCTAAATACTGATTCATACTGGTCTTTTGGTAACAAAAATGAGCTCGATTATACCTGAGCAAGAAGCACAAACCGAACTCAATCTTTCCAAAAATTAGTCTTAGCAATCTAAGTGCACGTTTTTCAAACAATTCACGCACGCCTTTCAGCAAATTACTTCTATTTTGGTCAGTAAGTACTTAGTGACAGTAAAACTGACGCTTTTAAAGGGGAAATAATGATAGTGCATACTTATTCGCTGCAATTTTGGTATATACCAGACATCGGATGGTGATGTAATTTAGGTACATATGGGGCTAAAACAGGAATTTTTGCACCTTATAAACGGGAATTTAGGTATAAACGGAAGCTAAAATTGGGAAAACTTTTATTTGATGGTGTTCAAATTTCTCACAACTGATATCAGCTAGGACCGGATTCGGTGTATTAGAGGCTGGCTGAGACGAGAGAAATTGCGCGAAATAAAGACAAAAAAAGAGCCATTGGCAATGCCAATAGCTCGAAGGAACGATTTCATTAGGGATGTAAAAACGCGTACTAGCCTACCAGAGCTATCGGCGCATAGTTGTCAAATGCTTCTGCCCTTGCTATGCGATCATGCATAACTTTGACAGACTGACAAAAACTGAGAGATTTCGATGCAGTCAGTTGAAAACCATCTAATTCTACTGAAGCGCATACGCTGGCGTTGTCGCAAACTTCTACAACTACAAAAAGACCGCTATTTAATTCATTTTTTAAATAAACTAATTCGCCTTGCGAAGGGTTATGCCCTTCTCCTTGATAGTCAAAAAACCAGCTTTTAGGTTGCACAGGCTTATGATAGCGGTGCGTTGCGACACAATTCAGAACCAACTGAGCCTGCCTAGGCTCTGTTAGAGGAAGAGTTTGTACGGATTCCTTAAATTGCTGGAATACTGAAGCGTCATCAACAGAAAATTCACTGTCTCTGAATGCGCAGTCCACTAAAAACTTTTGAGGAATCTCTACTTTAAAAGCCATGCCGTCATCAAGCCCTAATACCAGGGCGCTTACTTTTTTATCAAAGTACCACTTCCAGTTGTCGCTTGGTTTCAACATGTTCCGTCTCTTCAATCTTCGTAGTGATCAGTAATTTAGAATTCAAGTCACTGAACTAAAATCCATTTACTCATTTATTCTACAAAGCGATCGACAAAAAAAAAGGGGAAAAATCCCCTTTTGTTTTTGTGAATATGATGTGATTTTCAGAAGAAAATTTATAGGTTTTTCACAATATCTCTGACTAAACCAGGACCTTTGTAGATAAAACCTGAATAGACTTGAACCAACTTAGCGCCTGCAATCATTTTTTCTTTTGCAGCAACATAGGAATCAACACCACCCACTCCAATGATAGGAAGTTTGTCGCCTAGCTCTTCGTGAAGTTTGCGAACGACTTCAGTACTTCTCGATTGTACTGGTCGCCCACTTAGCCCACCCGCTTCGTTTGCGTTTTTCATTCCTTCAACAATCGAACGGTCTAACGTTGTGTTAGTCGCGATTACGCCATCAATTTTATTCTTGATGAGTGATTCACAAATCTGAACGATTTCATCGTCACTGAGGTCAGGAGCAATTTTCAATGCAAGTGGAACGTATTTTCCGTGTTCAGTTTCAAGTTCTGCTTGTTTGGCTTTCAAGTCAGACAATAATTCATCAAGCGCTTCGCCATACTGAAGAGAGCGAAGTCCCGGTGTGTTAGGAGAAGAAATGTTTACCGCAATGTAACCGGCATACTGATACACTTTTTCCATACAGATCAGGTAGTCTTCACTTCCCTTTTCAATTGGGGTGTCTTTGTTCTTGCCAATGTTAATTCCAAGGACGCCATCATAAGTTGATTTTTTTACGTTTTCGACAAGATGATCCACACCTAGATTGTTAAAGCCCATACGGTTGATAATGCCCTCGGCTTCAACCAAACGGAACAAGCGAGGTTTGTCATTACCTGGTTGAGGTTTGGGTGTAACAGTCCCTACTTCTACAAAACCAAAACCCATCGCACCAAACGCATCGATACATTCCCCGTTCTTATCTAAGCCAGCCGCTAAGCCAACTGGATTTTTAAACGTAAGACCCATGCATTCTACTGGTCGGTGAGGAAGTTGCTGACGATAGAAGAGATCAAGAGGAGTGCCGTTGAAGCGTTTGAAGTTATCTATTGCGAGCTCGTGTGCCTTTTCGGCATCGAGTTGAAAAAAGCCAGTTCTGGCTAGACGGTAAAGCATTGTGCCTCCGAAAGAAAAAAGCCCCGTTAAACGGGGCTGTATTATTTACTCATTTGAAGCACAATTCAAATTTAATAACGTTAATTCTCTCAGAGCGACGGAAAATTTAGCAAATTCATGGACTGAACCCACTTTAAACTCGTTAAGGATGTTTTCCCAACGAACCAAAGACGACCCATTATTCTCAATCCACTCGTCCAGAGCTTTATCCACATTAACCTTACCTTCACTGCAGTCACAATGAAGAACTTGCGCAGTCAACAATCTCTGCTGCCAATCAAGATCCTCTCTGAATGACGCTCTAGCAAGGGCTTGCCAGTTGTTTTCAACCGCTTGATTATTGATTTGTTTGAGGAACCAATGCAAAGACAGGCGATCACCTAATGTGAAGTACATCTTAGCCGCTTCTTTGACAGATTTACCTTCATCACGGGCTACTGAGGATATATCCAGTGCAGAGTACAGACTCGACAATCGAGAGACATAGTTTGCTACAGGACGCTCAATACCCTGCTCGATCCAAAGATCGGCAAGATCGTTGTGCTCTTGAACTTCATCTTTAACCAATAAGTTATCAAGATCTTTCATTACCGCTTGAACATCATCGTGGTAAAGAGCCACAAGCTCATTAACTGTTGACTTGTTTGAACGATTCCTTAATAACCAGCGGCTAAGTCGACGTAAAATACGACGAATTGAGTACATAAGATCATACTGAGCGATAGTGGTTGCTGTATTGTCGAAGCTTCTCACTTGCTTCATTATTCCGCCAAGCTCGAAGATTTCGCGGGCAGCAGAGTAAGCATTTGCGATATCAACAACGGTTGCACCCGTTTCCTCTTGCATTCGAGTAACGAAATTACAACCCATCTCGTTAACCATCTGGTTTGCAAGACATGTCGCAATAATTTCTGCTCTTAGGGGATGGGTATCCATTTGTGATAAATAGTTACGGCGTAACTCTGATGGGAAGTAATTGACTAATTGCTGTGCGTGAAACTCATCATTCGAAATTTCATCACTGACCAACTGTTCTTTCAGAACCATTTTACCGTATGCTACCAGTACCGAAAGCTCAGGACGGGTCAGCGCCTGCCCCATTTTTTCACGCTCTAGTAGAGTTTCGTCATCTGGAATGTATTCTAAAGCTCGATCCAAATGTCCTGATCGTTCCATTGTGTGAATAAAGCGGATTTGCTCTTTCACCAAAGAAGAACCTTGCTGTTCACTGACTGAAATGGATTCAGATTGCCAATAGGCATCTTTCAGTACGATTTCGCCAACTTCGTCTTCCATCTTATCTAGGATAAGGTTTCTTTGTTTTACAGTAAGGTCGCCGTTAGCGACTAAGCTGTTCAGGAAGATCTTAATGTTGACTTCATTATCTGAACAATCAACACCGCCAACGTTATCAACAAAATCGGTATTCACTCGACCGCCACGCAAAGCGTATTCGATACGACCAAGTTGGGTCATACCCAAGTTACCACCCTCACCGACAACTTTGGCTCTCATGTCTTTACCGTCGATACGCAACGCATCATTTGCACGGTCACCAACATCAGTGTGTGTTTCAGTTGAAGCCTTAACGTAGGTACCGATACCACCATTCCAGAACAAATCGACTTCCATATGCAAGATCGCTTTGATCAAGTCATTGGGAGCCATCGAACTTTTGCGTGTACCCAGCATTTTTTGGATCTCTGGCGTCAAGTCGATCGACTTAGCACGACGGGAGAAAATGCCCCCACCTTTCGAGATCAGCTTCTTGTCATAATCTTCCCAACTTGAGCGTGGCAATTTAAACAAGCGATCACGCTCTTTCCAGCTTTTCGCTGAATCTGGTGTTGGATCAATAAATATGTGTAAATGGTTAAACGCTGCTTGCAATCGAATATGCTTAGAAAGAAGCATACCGTTACCAAATACATCGCCCGCCATATCTCCAACAGCAATACAGGTAAAGTCTGTGGTTTGACAGTTTACCCCCATTTCACGGAAGTGACGTTTTACCGATTCCCAACCACCTTTCGCAGTAATACCCATTGCTTTGTGGTCGTAACCATTAGAACCACCAGAAGCAAATGCGTCACCAAGCCAGAAGTTGTACTCATCAGCAACTGAGTTTGCAAGATCCGAGAATGTCGCTGTGCCTTTATCCGCCGCAACGACTAAATACGCATCGTCTTCGTCATGTCGAACTACGTTCTCAGGATGGGAAACATTGCCTTCAACAATATTGTCGGATACATCGAGCAATGCGCGAATGAATTGTTTGTAACAACGCTGACCTTCCGCAAAGATCTCGTCACGCGTGGTCAAATTTGGTTGACGCTTACAAACAAAGCCGCCTTTCGCACCAACTGGAACAATTACGGTGTTCTTGACCTGCTGTGCTTTCACCAAGCCCAAAATTTCTGTACGGAAATCTTCTTGTCGGTCTGACCAACGAAGACCACCACGAGCCACTTTACCACCACGTAAATGGACACCCTCTATGTCAGGGGCATAAACGAAAATCTCAAACGCGGGTACAGGCTGAGGAATTTCTGGAATATCGGTGGGTTTTAGCTTCAACGCTAACCAAGGTTTCGGCTGGCCATCTTGAGCAAGCTGGTAATAGTTCGTACGGAGCGTAGCAAGAATCATATCCGTGTAGCGACGAATGATACGATCATCATCGAGGCTTTCAACTTCATCCAGTTGCTCATTGATCTTGTTGATCAGCTCTGTTTGATTCTTTTTGGCACCTTTAAATTTAGGATCAAAACGTTTCCCAAATAAATCAACTAGCCCTTTGGCAATATCAGGGTGATGCGACAGCGTTTCTTCAATGTAACTTTGACTGAATGGGAACCCGACTTGACGCATGTATCTCGCATAGCTTCGAAGTATCGTGATTTCACGCCCCGATAGACCTGCGCCAAGAACCAATCTGTTGAACCCGTCACTCTCCAGCTTACCTGACCAAATATCGGCGAAAGCTTGTTGGAAACGATCTCGCGCTTCACGTAAGTCAACTGATACGCTCGCACTCAATAACATTGAGAAATCAAGAATCCAATACGTTACTCCATTGGATTTTCGAACTTCGTACGGCGCTTCACCGATAACACGCAGTCCCAAGTTTTCCAACATAGGGAGTACATCAGAAAGATGAATTGGTTGCTCACGATGGTACAGTTTTAAGTGTACGGCTTTGGAATCATGGCTCTCTTCTTGAGGGCGATAGAAAAGCATACCCAGATCTTCAGCATCTTTAAGTGCTTCTAATCGTTCTATGTCCGCAACTGCAGAACCTGGCAACATCGCCTCTTTGTATGAACGAGGGAAAGCACGAAGGTATTCTTTTGATAAAGGCAAACCCGTACTTTCACCGTTGTTAGCAATGATCGCTTCTTGTAGTCGGTCATCCCAAGACGAAGATACTTCCATAAGGTTTTGCTCTATTTCTTTAACATCGACATCAATGTTGTTGTTTTTCACATGGACAATGTAGTGAGTTCTCGCCAATGGACTTTCCGAGAAGAACGTTGTGAATTCTACTTCTTGATCAGAGTTGAGGTAATCCCCAAGTATGCGCTGAGTTTGACGACGCAGCTGGGTGTTGTAACGCTCTTTGGTTACATAAACCATGCAACTGAAGAAACGACCAAACGGGTCTTTACGAATGAACAATCGAAGCATGTCTCGGTCTTGCATTTGAACAACACCAGAACCGACTTGAAGTAGCTCTTGCTCTGTCGCTTGAAGCAACTCATCACGAGGGAAGTTTTCTAAAATATTGTGTAGTGCTTTGAAAGAGTATGCCCCTTTCATGTAACCACTAGACTCAAGGATTCGATTCGCTTTATCGCGAATTAGCGGAATACTCGATACGCTCTGGTTATAAACAGCCGAAGTGTAAAGACCGGTGAAACGGTGTTCTCCAATTACTTTGCCGTTCTTACCAATTTTCTTAATACCGATATAGTCGGTATAAGCTGGGCGGTGAATATGTGAAGCAGTATTGCCTTTAGTCACAATCAACAAGTAAGGTTTTTTGGCTTCCAAGCGTGCAGAATCTGCAAGGTCAGAAAGTTTTACACTACGTACGCGACTATCTACTGAAAGAATACCTAAACCGGTCTCTTCCGTCGGACGAAGCTCGTGATCCCCTTCTACGGCAACTAAGTCGTACTCTTTGTAGCCCATGAAGGTAAAATTGTGATTGCCTAACCACTTAAGGAACGCAATGGTTTCATCAACACGCTCTTTTTCTACAGGAAGAGATACGCGTTGATCTTCAATTTCTTTAATCACTTGTTTTAGCTTGGCTGCCATTGGCTTCCAATCAGAAACAACCAACCCCGTATCCGTCAAAATGGATACAAGTTCGCTTTTCAAATCAGACATTTTGGTTTTGTCTGCCAACATGTCGACTTCTATATGGAAAAGCGACAGGTCATCGCCGGATTTTTCGTTTACGCCTGTGATTTTATTATTTTTGTCGCGAGCGATTCGCGTCGGACCGTGGAGCATTAAGTGGCTAGAAAGATCTAGACGCGCAAGCGCCATCTTTACCGAGTCCACAAGGAATGGGCTATCAGGTACCACGATTTCGACGATCGTGTGGGTAGACTTCCATCCATGTCGGCTTACCGTAGGGTTAAATACTCTTACCGAAATTTCTTTAGGTTGCTTCTCGCTGATGTGATGCCACAAGCTGACAACAGCACCATAGAGATCTGACTCATTTCTCTGTACTAGGTCTTCCTGACCAATCGTACTAAAGAGGTGCTTAGCAAGTTTTGTTACTAAAGGTTGGTGGGCAAGCTCGAGTTTGTCTTGAATCAGTTTGTACACTTTTTCAAGAAGAACCGGCACAACGTTTTCTCGCGCGGCCATATTAACGCTCCAATCTTAGAATTTTTTGTAGGGTGTTGCTTAATGCAACTTGGTAATGCCTTAGCCTGACTAGAACAACAGGCTATCTATATTGTAAAAGCAATATTGATAAAAGGTTAAATGAATTGCGGGTAGGATTATGAAAAAAGTTTGAATCTGTGATTAAGGTACCTATTTAAACATCTGAAAACTCACAGATTCACAGAACTTCCAACTTTAGAAGTTTATTATTCTGGTCAGTTGTTAGCCTAAAGCGCCCTTTTACACCAATTTGACTAAGAAAGGGTCTGAAACGAGATGCAGGTAATTGAATTTTTAAACCTTGGTCAGTGAAGACAATTACTGAACTTGCCGCTCCTGAGTAGTGGCTGAGAAATTCTTGATAGGTGATATTAAGAGAGAAGTAATATTGATTCATGGATAACAAAAGTGGCAGTAAA